>CAUTMI010000001.1:0-593654 GCA_963539465.1 uncultured Candidatus Saccharibacteria bacterium
CGTAACTTCGGAATAAGGACTGCCCTCTCATTAAGATGAGGATTTGCTAGAAACTCAGCAGAAGATTCAGAGTTATGTTACTTATTTACTAATAATTTATTTACTTCGAGACCATAAGCTCGGCCGAACGGCCATGAGTGTGTTGAGAAGGAAATAAATTTTAGTTATTTACCTTAATACTGAATTTTTTCGTTGAGACAGAACACAAATCAGGATTTGTTTTAGCAAATTCGTGTCTTTTCTAGTAGTCTAATCGTCATTTTGATGAGAGGGCCGCAGCTAAAGAGCCCACGGAACTGTTTACCAAAAACATAGGTCTCTGCTAACGCGAAAGCGGATGTATAGGGGCTGACTCCTGCCCGGTGTCGGAAGGTTAAGGGGAGAGCTTTACGGTTCGAACTGAAGCCCCGATGAACGGCGGCGATAACTATGATCGTCCTAAGGTAGCGAAATTCCTTGTCTGGTAAGTTCAGACCCGCACGAATGGAGTAATCATGTGGGCACTGTCTCGGCGAAGGCCACGGTGAACGTGCATTGGCGGTAAAGATGCCGTCTGATCATGCCAGGACGAGAAGACCCCATGGAGCTTTACTACAACTTTGCATTGATTATTGGGACATTTTGTGTAGAATAGGTGGAAGACTTTGAAGCAGATACGCTAGTATTTGTGGAGTCGAAATGTGAAATACCACCCTGAATGTTTTAGTAATCTCACTTTTGACCTGATCGGCCAAAAGGACCGTGCATGGCGGGTAGTTTAACTGGGGCGGTTGCCTCCTAAAGAGTAGCGGAGGCGTTCAAAGGTTGGCTAGCTACGGATGGAAATCGTAGTGATAGTGTATGCGCAAAAGCCAGCTTGACTGTGAGGGCCACAACCCAATCAGACACGAAAGTGGGAGCAAATGACCCGCTGTACAGAACTTCGGTTCAATTTACGTGGGAAAGACAGCGCACACGGATAAAAGTTACCCTGGGGATAACAGGCTGATCGCGCCCAATAGTTCACATAGACGGCGCGGTTTGGCACCTCGATGTCGGCTCATCACATCCTGGAGGGGGAGCACCTTCCAAGGGTCCGGCTGTTCGCCGGTTAAAGTGGTACGCGAGCTGGGTTCAGAACGTCGTGAGACAGTTCGGTTTATATCCGGCATGATCGTTAGGAATTTTGAGGAGATCTACCCTTAGTACGAGAGGACCGGGGCGGACGAATCTCTAGTGTATCGGTTGTGACCACCTGTTGCATCGCCGAGTAGCTATGTTCGGAAGAGATAAGCGCTGAAAGCATATTAAGCGCGAAGCCCACTCCAAGATTAGAATTCCCTATGAGATCCCAGAGAGAAGATCTGGTTGATAGGCGCAAGATGGAAGTACCGCAAGGTATGGAGTCGAAGCGTACTAATAGATCCATCGCCTTTTTATGTTCAAACTATCAGGGTTTATTTAAAATAGACGCAGATAGTTTGATAGACTTAACTAGTAATCGGTGCTCGATCAGAACACCGCAAGTTTATTAATTCATCACACCTAATGGACATCAATCAGCGCACATTGAATTTTTCAATAAGCGAAATTGGTGCCCATAGCACTGAGGAAATACCTGTTCCCATTCCGAACACAGAAGTCAAGCTCAGCGGCGGCGAGAATACTGCAACAGCGGGAAGGTAGCAAGGTGCCAAATTATGCGGAATAACCACCCCAACGGGTGGTTTTCTGTTGCCTAAACATATAATTGTGAGTTAATATTATCTATAAGAGTATAATCACAAAATAATTAAGCAGATAATACTAAATCTGTCATAATTAATTCTGTATTTATTAGTTCTGTAATAACTTTGCTAATTTAGCGCGCAGTCCAGCTGGCTCATCTGTACCCGCAAGTGTATCAATCGCAACGCGAAGTAAACCAAATGCGGTAATAAAAGAATAATCAAGATCTTCAGTGGTTGCATTCTCGATACCTGGGATATCAACATCGTCGAGTAGATGCACGAGTGGGCGACGAGAAAAAGGTAGATCTGTGTACCAATCAGAGGTAGCTAGTGCCTCCTGTAACGAAGCTAAGCCTGCACCACCTCCACAGAGTAGAATTCTGGTAGGAAGGGCTTCCACTAGTGGAAAATCCTCAAGAGCGACCGCAACACCACCTAGCCATACCTCAACATTATCAGAAATCGCCGTGTTGATTTTCTTGGCGCGCTCAGGTGTGGCTAAAATTTGCTGGATCTCATTCTTTTTCTCAGCCTCCGCCACTGTTTCCTCCTTATGCTTCAGAGTCAACTGGTCCAGTGATACTCCACCAAGCTGTAGTTTTACAGCTTCGGCAGTGTCATAATCTAGTCCAGTGCGTGTCGCAATCTGGTGAGTAAAACTACGCCCGCCAATTCCAAACATCTTTGTCCCTTCGACGCCACCATCATCAACTACTGCAATATCGGTTGTCCCACCACCGATATCCATCACAATGGCAGAAAAATTCGACTCTAGTTCATTCCCAAGACAAGCGCGACAAACCGCAAATGGCTCTACTGCCACCGCTAATAGATCAAGATTTAGCTCTGCACAAACCTTTTCAATCGCTGAAATATGCACAAGTGGTGCAAAAGCCGTATAAAACTGGATCATCAAATCTGACCCCTTGAATCCAATCGGATTCGACACTTTATATCCATCAATCGACAGGGAAACAATCGCAGAATTAATTAGGCGCACCTCAACTTCAGGGTTATCGGTCTCAAGTGCAATTTCTTGCTTAGCCTGCTCGCCAGCCTTATCTTGTACCCGCTGAATAATCAGCTGCATTTCTTGGTCAGAAATTGGCTTATTACTATCCTTGCGACGATACCTCACAGTTCGCGTATTGCCTTTAATTAGTTCGCCAGCAATCCCCACTACGCAAGTCTTCGAAATCACGCCAGCCATCCCCTCAGCATTAGAAAGCGCCTTCTCACAAGTCGACACTACGGCCGGAATATCAGCAATCGCACCAGCATACATATTGCCCATATTCTGATGTTCTTTACCAACCCCGATCACAATCAGATTATCGTCCTCGGTTCGCTCAGCAATCACTGCCTTCACAAACTCCGTACCAATATCAAGCGCCAAAATCACGTTCTCAGGTTTAATTTTGCGCGGTTTTTCGTTTTCTAAATTAATCTCGAACATATTGTATAAGCTTATTTGTAACTATTATATCACAGACTTTTCCCATAAGGCTGTTGCTATTTTATTTATAGCTTGTTATAATATAAACATACTTGATACTTGAATCATCCGGCCGAAAGGTCGGATATTTTAGACTCAACTCAAGCTTTAGTTTAAAAATAAAATTTCATAGAAAGGAAATATGGAAGGTTTAGACCTAAAACAAATGTCCTCAATGGTTAAGGTGATCGCTGAGGAAAAAGGACTTCCAGAAGAGTCCGTCCTTAATATTATTGAAACCGCCATTGCAGCTGCCTGGCGCAAGGAAAATGGTGATAAAGACATGAATGTTCGCGCCGTACTGAATCTTGACAATGGTGAAGCCGAGGTTTTTGTTGCTAAAGAAGTGATCGAAGATGGTTTGGCTTATAATCCAGCCACAGAAATTCCAGCCGACCTCGCCGGCGGTAAAGAAATCGGTGAGATTGTTGAGGAATCCCATAAGGTAACTTCCTTTGGGCGTGTTGCATCAATGACCGCCAAGCAGGTGATTGTTCAGCGTCTTCGTGAGGCAGAGCACGAGGCAATTCTCACTGTTTACGAAGATAAAATCAATACCATCGTCAATGGTACCATCGCTCGTGTTGAGCCAAAACTAGTTCGTGTTGACCTCGGTAAAGCCACTGGTATCATGCTAAAACAAGACCAAATTGAGGGTGAATTTTATAAAGTTGGTTCACGCATCAAGGTTTTGATCAAGGCAATTGAGCGCAATGAACGTGGTGCTGATCTCTTAGTTTCTCGTGGTTCTGCAGAATTCATTAAGCAGCTCTTTGTCCAGGAAGTCCCTGAAATCGAAAATGGCACCGTAGAGATTCATGCCATTGCTCGCGAAGCTGGTCGTCGTACCAAGATCGCTGTTTCTTCTACTGTGCCAGGTGTTGACCCAGTTGGTACCTTTGTTGGTGGTCGTGGTATCCGTGTCCAGGCCGTCATGAACGAAATTGGTGATCGTGAGAAAATCGATATCGTCAACTGGAGTGACAATATGTCTGAATATATTCGCGAAGCCTTGAGCCCTGCCGAAATCGTGAAGGTTGAATTAGAAGAGAAGCGCGCTAAGGTCTATGTCACCGAGGATCAGCAATCTGTTGCTATCGGTCGTCAGGGGCAAAACGTCCGTCTTGCTTCCAAGCTTACTGGCATTGAGCTTGACATTGAACTCGCTGAAGCTCCAAAGAAGAAAAAACGTGGTAACGCCGAGGACTCACTTCTTTCTGCTCTTGAAGATAACTCTGAAGACGAAGCCTAGTTCTCATTACAAAAAATAGACCTCCAAGAGGTCTATTTTTGATGTTGCTAAATTAGTTTTTGAACTTTCTCAAATTTCCCACGTTCTAGCTCACCTAATTTATAACGACCAAATTCAATACGGTCAAGGTCGGTTACTTCATATCCTAGCGCCGCAAATGTTCGGCGAATCTGTCGATTTCTCCCCTCGCTCATTTCGACTTGCAAACGTTTTCCAGAAATCTCGCCATTTTTATCAGCTAATTTTGTAATAAAAAGCTTACTTAGACCATCCGGTAAAGTAATTCCAATATCCGAAATCATCTGCTGATGTAGTGGCGCGAGTGGTTTATCTAGTTCCACAATATAAGTTTTAATTTTGAAAAATTTTGGGTGCGTCATCCGGAAGGCAAAATCGCCATCGTCGGTCAGAAGTATCAGACCAGAACTTTCCTTATCTAATCGCCCCACGGTCTTTAAGATTTGTAGATTCTTTGGCAAGAGTTCATACAGGGTTGGCGTATCTCCCTGGCGTCTCCTCGAAGAGACATAGCCGCGAGGTTTATTTAATATCAAGTATGTATAGTTATGTGAAAAAGCCACATTCTTTTTGTCGACCAACACTTCCGTATTGTCATCGATTTGCATGCCAAATTCCGCAATCTTACCGTCCACGGTCACGCGGCCACTAGCAATTAAGTCGTCGGCCTCACGTCGCGATATTCCAATTCTCTCAGCTAAAAACTTATTTAAACGCATATTATAAATATATCATATATGAGATATTCTAAACTGTTCCCATACCGCCTAAAATTTGATCCATTTGGTCCTTAATATTCATACCGGAATCGTCTGTTACAGAATTTATCGAGTATGAGTCATTAGTAAGATTTGATCCTATAGTTTGACTAGTCTGAGCCGGCTGGGTTGGTTGCATAGATTCAACAGGCTGCATAGGCTGCATAGGTTCAACCTGCTGTATAGGCTGAATAGTTTCAGCTGGCTGCATATTTTGCATATTCTGAACCGGCTGGGCTGTTTGCATAGTCTGTTCGGCTTGAATCGTCTGAACCGGCTGAACCGTTTGAATTTGCTGAACTGGTTGGGTAGATTGGACAGGTTGAATCGGCTGTGTCTCAGTAGTACTTTGGTTCATTGGCATTGCAGTACCAGGTTGAATAAAATCAGCTTGATTTACAGCGGTGTTCTCTGGTTTAGCATCCAATACCTCATGTACAGCATTAACCACATCTTCAATACCAACTTGTGACTTTACAAGAAAGCGGTCAGCACCGAGAGCTTCTCCACGCTCTCTTTGATCCTCAGAGGAAAGCGCGGTCATCATAATCACCTTAATGTCTTTAGTTTCAGGAGTAGACCTCAAAATGTCCAACATATCAAAACCAGAAATCTTTGGCATCATAACATCAGAAATAATCAAATCCGGTTTTTCCTTGACCGCAAGCGCTAGCGCCTGTTCACCATCGCCAGCCGGTACAATTTCATAGCCCTCGGCCGTCAAGCGAATTCCATAAATTTCTCTTAAACTCTGATCGTCCTCGACGAGTAATATTTTTGCCATATCATTCCTTTTAATTATTTAATGGTGGTACTTGATTAAAATTATTAACGCTTGGGGGTGTTGTCTGATTTAAGTTTTGCGGAGTCTGTGGAGCTACTGGCTGACTATTAATCATTGGATGGGAATTGATATTCTGTTGATCGCTGTGTACTGGTTGCTGTGCTGGAGTTGCGATAAACTGTTGCCCTGAGTTGGTAACTGGTCGTTGCGTCATTGTTGCAAGCGGTTGTTGTGTTGTCGTAAGTGGTTGCTGAGTCGTCGCCACAATCGGTTGTTGCGTTGCTATTACGTTAGGCTGCACTGTCGGCATTGCAACAGGCTGCGGCGTCGGTGTTGTGACGGATTGTTGAACTGGTTCTATAACTGGCGACTCTGCTCTAGAATTTGCTGGCGCTGTAGGCGCTACGGATACAACTGGTGTTGCAGTAGTTGTAGATGTTGTAGGTGTTGCAGATGTTGCAGGCGCCGCAGGCACTACAGGTGTTGCAGTAGTCACAGGTGCGGCGGATACTACAGGCGCGACCGTTGCCGTAAATGTATTAGGAGTTACTGGCACCACAGGATTCACGGGTGCGTCAACCGTCCCAGAGGTATTAGTCGTAGTAGGCGCGACCGGCGTATCAGCTGGGCTGGCCGCGATAGGGTTCTGTGGTGCTTGAGTTTCAGCTTGTGGCACAGTTGGAGTTGCTTGTTTTTGTGTGCTCATCGCCTCAATGTTTGAAGCGATTTGTTTACGCCTCTGATATTCCTCTGCGGTAATGCGAGGGAACGATAGATAGAAAGTTGATCCTTCACCAAACGAACTCTCCGCCCAAACTTTTCCGCCCATAGCTTCAACGCGCTGTTTTACCAGGTAAAGCCCCAGACCAGTCCCACCAACGGTACGCGTTTGTGAGTTATCTGCACGGTAAAACTTTTGAAATACATGCTTCAGATCATCAGGAGAGATTCCGATCCCAGTATCCGTCACGTTAATTAAAACGCGATCATCATCTCCACGTACATTTACCCAAATTCCACCACCCTCGGCAGTATATTTGATTGCATTTTCCACTAGATTGTTTACTGCCTCGCGCAAAAAATCAATATCCACACTGGCATAAACTTCCTGGTTTAAAAATCTACCGTTTCCGCTCGTACTGGTTCCGTTCGAGCCAAAAGTATAGTGAATCCCTTTTTCGCTCATTTGTGGCACTTGGCCATTGGCGATCGAGCGTACGGTAGAAGTCATCTCAACAGGTGAAAGTTGTACGCGAATTTTTTTATCATCCAGTTTTGTCACATCGAGCAGATCTTTAAATAGACGCCCCAAATGTTTTGAAGAGGTATGTGCTTCCTCGAGATATTTACGAGCGCGTTCATCGATGGTTGCAGTTTTTGGGTTAAGCGCGAGCCCCAAGTACCCCTCAATCGAGGCTACTGGGGTCCTCATTTCATGAGAAGCTGTAGAAATGAATTCGGTTTGCTCACCCTCCTCTTCCAGCTCACGTGAGATGTCTCTTAAGGTGATAATTCTTTCATTCTGCCCAGAGTTTGTGCTCATGACACTAATTGCCACAGGTTTTCTTTGTTCAATTAAATTCACCAATACAAAATCGCGTGTGGAGTATTTTTCGCCGGAATTTATCGCCAAAAGTACCGGGTTTACACTATCTTCAAGTTTCATTCCTTCACCATTTTCGAGTCTCAAAAGAGAGCTTATTTGAACATTCAAAATAGCCGAAGTATCAGTTACGCCGAGCATTCGCATGGCTGCTGGGTTAGCCAGTAGTACTACCCCCGAAGGATGTACAATAATTACGCCTTCCTCAATTGAATTCAAGACAAGATTAGCTAGTTCCGCCGTATTGCCATTGCTAGGCTCCGCTGGATTTCTTACCTCTTTTTTCTTTGCAAAGCTAAAAATACTCATCCTCTAAATTTTAACATAAAAGTTTTGTAATGTGGTAAAATCGATGCATGAATAAGGACATCTACTACATTGAGCCAGAAGATGATATTACCGATATTATCAATTATCTTAAGGGTTCCAAGCAAAAAGTCGTCGCTCTCGTTCCGCCAAAAAAACTTAGCGTCTTACGCAGTGCGATTAATCTAAAGTTGATCGCCAAAACAGCCAAAAATCTTGACAAGGCCGTTGTAATTATTACATTAGATCCTGTATTAATGAAACTTTCTGCTGCCTCTGGTCTGCCATTTTCAAAAAATCTACAATCACGACCGGTGTTGCCGAGTGAATATAAAGATTCTGCTGCCATTCATAAAACCGTGACTGCCTCACAGGCAATTAGTGAGATGAGTGAAGATTCCTCTGATGTCCAGGAAGAATCCATTCAAGCTACTGAATCTGCCTCAAATAATAAAAAGGAAAATATTCCTAAAGATTCAGCTGTAAAAGAAAATATTAAAAAACCAGCTACTTTAGGAAAAACTAATAACATTAGGCAAACCCCATCTGATGCCGAAGCAGCTACTATGCATCTAGATGCGAATGAAGTAGAAGAAGAGTCTGATGGCGAAGAGAAAGCAGTCAAAAAGATCCCTAATTTTGATAAATTACGCAAATGGCTAGTTCTCGGTGTGGCAGGCCTAATTGTTTGTATTGTAGGTGGTGTTTGGGCCTTTGTCTTTGCACCTGCTGCCAAGATTTCAGTCAAAATTAAGACCACGCCAGATAATTTCTCCGAGAATATTACCTTTGCAAGCGCGGCTGATCAGGCTTCAAACAAAGATGGCAAGATCCTACTCGAGACTGAAACTCTGGAAAAAGAAAGCTCTGTTGAATTTGATGCAACGGGCGAGCGAAATGATGGTAATAAAGCAACTGGTCGCCTCACTCTCACGGCAAACTTCAGTTTCTCTACTTCAAGTGCCACTCCTAGTGCACCAGATCGCATCACCGTCCCAATCGGTAGCGCATTTGCGAAGGGAAATCTCAATTATCTTACCGTAGTTACCACTGAGTTTAGCTGGGATGGCTCCACAACCAGTTGTACCGTCCGTACGACAAACACTTGTCAAATCCGTAAAACTGTTGATGTTGTTGCCTTTGAAGGTGGTACTCGTTTTAATATTGATCCAATCGCCTCGGGCTGGCAATCATCCGTTGAACACGTCGATGCTTTTAACTCTACTGCGTTCACTGGTGGTACTGACAAGATTGTCAAAATCGTCACTGCCGCCGATGTTGAGAAAGCTAAAGTTGCACTTTCACAGCTTGATGAAGGAAAAGACGATCTATTTGCCAAAGTCAAAGATTCAGATTTGCGTATTGACGCAAGCTATAAGAAAACTCCAGGCGAGGCTACCTCTAGTCCAGCCATTGGTGAAGTCGCAAACGGTGGCAAAGCAAAGCTGACTGCCAAGATAAAATACACTGTCAATATTTTGGATAAATCTGCTGTCGAAGAGTATATTAAAACCCTCGTCAGTAGTCGACTCGGTAGTGATCAAAAAATCTATGAAATCAGCTCACTCTTCATTGAGCGTTTTCAAGAAAATAATGCCGCTTCAGCTAAGTTGAAGGCGGTCGTAAAGACGGGTCCAGAAGTTTCCGAAAAGACCGTACTCGATAAATCTCTTGGTAAGAAAATTGGTGAAGTTACCACCTTGATTAAGTCAATCAACGGCGTGAGTGAGGTCAAAGTTGACACCTCCTTCCCATGGGTTCGCAGTATTCCGGAGGATATTAATAAAGTTAGCGTCAATATTGCAATAGAAGAAAATAACTAGGGGGATTATGAAAATTATTGGACTCGATGTAGGTACAGTGAGGATTGGCGTGGCGCGCGCTGATACCGCCACAAAAATTGCTATTCCAGATGGTTTTATTAACGTTAATGGACAGGAAATTTCTGAAATTCAGCGCAAACTCAGGCTCTATAACTCAAATATCCTAGTTATGGGGATGCCGCGTAGCAATAACGGTAATCAAACTGCTCAATCTGAATTCGTTAAGCAATTTGCAAGACAAGTTGCTGCCACTATTCCAGGTCTCAAGATCTATTTTCAAGACGAATCACTTACTTCTGTTGAAGCTGAGCGTCGATTGAAGGCTCGTAAAAATAACTACCAAAAAGGCGAAATTGATGCCGAATCAGCATCTATTATTCTGCAGGATTTTATTGAGCGAATGCAGGTGGCTCTAAACAATCAACAATCACTCGCGCCCGCCTCTTTGGGGGAAGCAGGTAGTAATTCAGATAACCAAAATCCTGCCTCGAATTTTGCCAAGGAGGAAGAAGTGGCTAACTCAAAAAGTTCCAAAAAACAACCAAAAAAGAAGTCGTTTATGAAAAAAATAATAATCGCCCTGGTTATTTTATTGAGCATAGCTGGCCTTGGCGCTTTTGGTGCTTACACCTGGTATGAAAAACAATTAGCCGCTCCTAAAAGTTTTAGTTGTAAGTTTAATTCGCCGGCCGCAGCCGCCACTAGTGAAGGTAGCGAAGAAAATCCCGACTGCCACTATCAAAAGTTTGAAATTAAAACCAATCAAACCATAGGCGATATTGCCGAAAACCTCAAAAAAGCTGGCTTAATCAGATCCGATTTTGCCTTCAAAACCTATTTAAAATTATCAAGTAAATCAGCCAAGATTAAAGCTGGCACCTACAGTCTTCGCGCCAATCTTTCCGCCAAGGAAATCGTGGAGCAGATGGAAAAAGGTGTCGCCTCAAGTGAAGTTTTTAATCTCACTGTCTTACCGGGTGAAACTTTAAAGGAAATTAAGCAGAAGTTGATTAAACTTGGATATTTATCTGAGCAAATCGATACGGCTCTGCTTAAAAAATACGATAGTCCAGTTCTTAAAGGACTTTATGATAGTGAAGGCAAGCTAACTAATCCCGCGCAACCAGCGAATGTTGCCCTCGAGGGGTATCTCTATGGTGAAACTTACCAATTCTACAAAGGTGAAACCGTCGAACATATTTTTGAGACCATGATCAATCAATTAAATAGCGTAGTTGTTGCCAATCATATCGAAGAAAAGTTTCAAAAACGTGGCTTTTCGTTACGTGATGGGCTAATTTTGGCCTCGATTATTCAAAAAGAGGCTCATTCTGAGGATATGTCAGGTGTTTCGATGGTTTTTCAAAACCGTCTCAAAGTTGGTATGACGCTTGGCTCTGACGTGACGGCCACCTATGCTGCCGACCTAGTTAATCCGAACCGTGATCGCAATGATCCGAACAATAACCTTCGCGTACTAGAAACGGATAATCTTTATAATACGAGAAAGCACACTGGACTCACTCCAGGCCCAATTTGTAGCCCCGGAATTACCGCAATTTTGGCTGTTGCAGAACCAGATGAGAATAAGAGATCGATGCGCTATTTCTTGACAGGAGACGATGGAAAGATGTATTATAGTGTAACCGATACTGAGCACACACAGAAGATCCGCGACTACTGCCAGAAACTCTGTAGTGTAGGGCTCTAGGTGGATTATCGGCATATTATGACAGCAAGAAAAAATCACAAACGATCATTTATTAAGCGAAACCTCAAGGTTTTGCCATATCTATTTATCTTTCTCGCCGTGCTTGGCGTGGTCAACTATGGCTCAAAAAATAAGCACGTCGATGAAGCAACTAATAACCTCAATCTTCAGTCGATTGCTAAGAAGGATTACGCCGTCTCAACCGACCAACTTTCTGAGTTCTATGTCGTATCCGAGCTAGCTAGTAACATGAGCCTAGCTTCCTCTGAGGTAGTAAATGTAAATTATAACTCCCTCACCACTTTGCGCGACTCCGGTCAGGTCTCTTCTGAGAAGATGGAGAAGCCAATTGCTCCACTTTCTACGAACTGTCTCAAAGTTGGTGCTATTTCCTATACGGTACTCGAGGGGGAGACTATCTCCTCAATTGCTGCTAAATATGCTGCCTGTGGCGTAACCGACACAATGGTCCGCTGGTCAAATAACTTTAAAAATACCTATGAACCAAAGGCTGGTGATAAAATTTACCTCCCTTCTCGTGCCGGATTTGTTTATAAAATCAAAAATAACGACACGATTGAATCTGTGGCAGCCAAATACGGTTCAAAATCAGATGAAATTATTGCAGCAAATAACCTCGAATTAAATCAAAATCTAGTTGCTGGTGAGTATATTCTCTTGCCGGATGGCAATCTTCCGGAAGCCGAACGCCCGGATTATGTGGCTCCTCGTTACACCAACTCTCAGTCTCAGAGTTACACTCAATCTGTTTATTATCGTACCTATTGGACCTCAGCAAACCAGATGCCATGGGGCTGGTGTACCTGGTATGCCTGGCAACGTCGCTACGAACTCGGTGGTGGTTATGTGCTTCCAGGTGGTCTCGGCAACGCTAACACTTGGGATAATGCACTCGTAAATAGTTTTCCTTCAAGTCGCGGTTCTAATCCACAGGCTGGCGATGTCTTCCAGACTGATGTTGGTTGGTATGGTCACGTCGGTATTGTGGACTCAGTTAACGACGACGGTACGATCACTATTTCAGATATGAACGGTATTGCCGGTTGGGGTCATGTTGGTCGAAAAACTATCCCACAAAGTGTCTGGTCCAGTTACCTCTTTATTCATAGCCGTTAAAATGGTAAAATATACCTAATATGTTTTGTGATACTGCAAAAGTTAGTCTTAAGGCGGGAAAAGGCGGTGATGGTGCCGTATCTTTTCGCCGTGAAATTTACATTAACAAAGGTGGCCCAGACGGCGGCAACGGCGGCAAAGGTGGTTCCATTATTTTTGTCGCAGACAAAGATACTAATACACTAATCGACTTTCGCTTCAATCCAATCCTGACAGCAGAAGACGGCGGCAATGGCTCTGGTACTCGCAGTGCTGGCCGCTCTGGCAAAAACCTCATCGTCGAAGTTCCAATTGGAACCATAGTTAAGCGTGACGGCAAAATAATTGCCGACCTTACTCACGACCGTGAGGAAGCGGTTATTGCAAAAGGTGGCGACGGTGGCTTTGGTAATGCTCACTTCAAATCAAGCGTTCGTCAAACCCCAATTGTTGCCGAAGTCGGTGAACCAGGTGAAGAATTTGAGGCTGAATTAGAATTAAAGCTCCTAGCTGACGTTGGTCTCGTTGGTTTACCAAACGCCGGTAAGTCTACATTTCTCTCCATCGTGAGCAACGCTAAGCCAGAGATTGCCGACTATCCTTTCACCACCCTCACGCCAAATCTCGGAGTTGCTACCATTGATCGTCATGACATCTTAATCGCCGATATTCCTGGTCTCATTGAAGGAGCCGCTGAGGGGCGGGGTCTCGGTCATGCATTCTTGCGCCATGTTGATCGCACTGCAGTTTTGCTCCACCTTGTCGATGTTTACAATAATGATGCCGGTGAAGCCTATCGTATTATCCGCAACGAACTTGATAAATATTCAGATCTCAAAGATCGTCCTGAAATTGTGGCTCTCACAAAATGTGAAGGTGTTGATAATGAAATTATCGAGATGCAGTCACAGGCTATTCGTGAGGTAAATCCAAACGCCTACATTTATAGTATTTCTGCTATATCTAAAAAAGGCGTGGACGACCTTCTTCGCGCACTTTGGCAGGATATTAAAATTGCCAAAGAGAAAAAACAAGAACAGGAAAACACTACTGCAGATATAATTCTTGAGGATGACGCAAATACTAAACATCAAATCACCAAGGACGGCATAAAAGGTGTTCCAGTTATTTCTCTAAGCTCACATGAATTAAAAAATACCTGGACTGTTACACGTGGTGACGACGGCGTATTTCATGTCACCGGTGAGAAGATTGAAAAGTTTGCCCGTCGCACGGACATGGGGAACTATGCTTCGGTTAACCGTCTGCGCGACATTTTAAAGAAGCTCGGGATTCGAGCTGAACTCACTAACCAGGGCGCCACGCAAGATTCCATTATAGAAATCTCCGGCAAAACCTTTACTCTTGTCGAACAATATTAGGCGGATTTTGAAAAAATAAACTAAAAAAGCCAGTATAAAATAGGTGGATTTTAAAAACAAACTAAAAAAGCCAGTATAAAAAATGAATTACACTAAAAAATACTCCGGAAGGAGTATTTTTGCGCTGATGCGCGCCCACCCTGGGGCACATTGTTTTGTTTTAATTCGCTTTTTGTTTTTAATGAAATCTCCACACTCCACTATTTTTGATAAGCGGAACCCCGTGAAGCGTATCAGCTTATGCTTAATATATCCTATGAAAGGTGTGATGTCAAGCATCTTTCTCTAAAATCACATAAAATCATATATGATATAATATTCTAAATGGCAAAAGTCAAATTTACGATTATTACGCTTTTCAAGGACGCTCTTCTGCCTTATTTATCAACTTCCATGATGTGGAAAGCTAGTGATAAAGGCGTTGCAGAGTTTAATTTTGTCGACCTTCGTGATTTTGGTCTTGGTCCACACAAATCAGTCGATGATACGCCTTATGGAGGTGGCGATGGCATGTTGCTTCGCTGTGAGCCGGTTTTTGCTGCAATTGAAAAGGTCAAACAGGAAGATCCGACCGCTAAAGTTATTTTACCAACTCCAGCAGGGCGCATCTGGTCACAACAAATTGTCCGTGAATTTGCTGAAAAAATCGAGACACAGGCGGAAAACCACTTCATCATCCTCTGTCCTCACTATGAAGGCTACGATGAACGCATTTTAACCATTGTAGACTATCAAGTTAGTCTCGGTCAGTTCGTCTTGACCGGTGGGGAATTGCCGGCACTGATTATGATTGATAGTATCGTACGGGTTTTGCCAGGTGTTCTAGGTGGAGAAAACTCTGCAATTATTGAAAGCTTTTCTGAAGGAAATACAATAGAGTATCCTCAATACACTAAGCCAGCTGAGTTTCGCGGCATGAAAGTACCTGAAATTCTGCTATCAGGCCACCACGCCAAAATCAAAGAATGGCGCGACGCTCATCAGCGCCCCTCGCTCTAGTTCTTAAAATCACCACCTAATCTCCACCTAGTCTCCACCTAGTCTCCACCTAATCTCCGTCTAATCTCCACTCTAGAGATCTTCTAAGTATTACCACATGCTATAATTTATCCAATGGATATTACTGCAAGATTGGAGGTGATTAAGGGTGTTGGCCCAAAAACTGCCGAGGCGCTTGAAAAGCGTGGCTTTCGCACTCTTAAGGATCTACTATATTATTTTCCTCGCAGCTATGAAGACTACCAATCTCAAACTAACATCGTCGATATTAAGCCCGGCCGCGTCATCCTCCGCGGAAAAATTCGTAATTTAAAAAATCTCCACACTCGTCGTCGCAATTTTGTAATTACGCAAGGGGAAATTTATGATGAAACCGGAGCGGTTCGAGTGGTTTGGTATAATCAGCCATATCGCATCAAGAATTTTGATGAAAAAACTACTTATTATTTCACCGGTCAGTATGATTTTAAGTATAATCGCTATCAAATCACCGCCCCTACCGTCGCCGCGGCAGATGAAATCGAGCAAAAAGTTGATGGCTTCCAGCCAATTTATTCAGCCAAAGGTAGTTTCAATTCCGCCTGGTTCAAAAAGCTCTTTGAAAAGATCAAGCCCTCATTTTCTGCTTCAGTACCCGACCTCTTGCCCCTAGACTCGGCTCCAACCTATATCAAAAAAGACTCAAGAAACCAGGCGCTTTTCAATATCCATTTTCCTAAACAAAAAGAAGATGTGGATCAGGCAAAAAGGTATCTCAGCTATGAGGAAATTTTTGAGTTAATTCTCGCCAGTCAACTCAATCGACAAGAAAATCAAAAGCTCCGCGCTAAACCTCTGGCCTTTAACCTGGACTCAACTAAGAAATTCCTTGCCTCCCTACCATTTGAATTAACTCCTGCGCAAAAAACTGCTGCCTGGGAAATTATGCAGGATCTCACTAAAACTACGCCAATGAATCGTCTCTTGCAGGGCGATGTTGGTTCCGGTAAGACTGTTGTCTCGGCCCTAGCCATTTTTCAAGCGGTTAAGAATGGGGCCCAAGTGGCGCTACTTGCCCCAACCGCCATCTTAGCTTCCCAGCATGCCGAAGGTCTGGCTAAAATTCTTGCTCCTTTTGGCATTAAAACCGGTCTCCTCATCGGAGCTACTAAGCAAAAAGATCAATTAAAATCCCAAATACAAAATGGTGAAATCGAACTCATCATTGGTACTCACGCTCTCCTTACCGACGATACGATTTTTCACAATCTCGCCCTGGTGATTATCGACGAGCAGCATCGTTTTGGTGTAGCGCAGCGACAAAAACTGCTTGAAAAAGTTGCTCTCAATCAATTAAGTGAAAAATATACCGCACCGCACTTTCTGGCTATGACCGCTACGCCGATTCCGCGTTCTCTTCAGCTCACCATCTTTGGTGATCTCGATGTTTCAATCATTAATCAGATGCCAAAAGGCCGTCAGCCGATTCTAACCAAAATTATTAGTGAAACCAATATGCGCGAGATGCTATATCCAGAAATTACCAAGCATCTCGAAGCGAAAGAGCAAGTTTACTGGATTTGTCGTCTGATTGAACAAGATGAGGATGACCCACTTGAAAAAGATCAGCACACTGTCATGGAAGAAGCTAAGCGCCTTAAGAAAATCTTTCCCAAATATCGAATTGGCATTTTGCATGGCCGAATGAAGGCACAAGAAAAAGATCAGGTGATGGAAGAGTTTAAAAATCATCAGCTTGATATCTTAGTTTCTACGACTGTGGTTGAGGTTGGCGTCGACGTCCCTAATGCTACCCAGATTGTTATTATGAATGCCGACCGCTTTGGTCTAGCCCAGGCACATCAGTTGCGTGGCCGTGTTGGTCGTGGACAGAAAGCCTCTCAATGCTTCCTTATTACAACTGGCGACAATCCGCCCACTACGCGTTTACGTGAACTCGAAAAGTCAAATAATGGTTTTTATCTTGCTGAAGTTGATCTCAAATTGCGTGGCCCAGGAGAAGTTTATGGTTCCATGCAACACGGTGAATTAAACCTGAAAATTGCCAATCTAGCAGATACAGAATTAATCAAAGACGCCAGAGCGCAAGCAGTAAAATTCGCTGCCAACCCGCAAAATATGCTAAAATATAAAGAGCTCAGCCAGTCTATCAGTAAATTCCAACAGCTGACAACTTTAAACTAGATCAGAAAGAACATATGTATTCAACCCTTGCTTTAACTAATAGTAAAAAATCGGGGAATATTGTCGGTACACATCAAAAACTTGATAAAATAGCCCGCAAAATCCTCCAAAAAGCCCTCCATAGCAACGTTTATTTTCCAGATATTAAGGATATTTTGTTATTTGAAGGTATGGGCGGACCAGATGGTTTAAAACGCAAAAGTCCAGGCGTGGATGAGCCGATGCATTTTATTATCCCAGGCAATGATGATGGCAAATTAATCCAAATGATTTTAGACCATCAGTATAATCTTAAAAAAGCCCTTGAAAGTGACAACAAAGTGCGTGCCGCCTTTGAGGCTGGCTGGATGGCACATGCGGTCACCGATGGCCTCACTCCGGCACATCATTTTCCACTCACCGAAGCACAGGGTGAGTTAATGACCGAAAAAGAGTTTATCAAGGTTTTTGGCATTCCAGTGAAAGGAATTATGCATGGTCGGAATTCTCTCGAAACACTTCGCAATAACTGGCTTTATTGGGGAGTAAATGGCTATATGAGTAAACATGTCGCCTTCGAGTATGGCGTCGCTATCACTATGACCGCACTTCCAGAACGCGTGGTTACGCCAAAAATTGATAAGAAAGAGCTCCATCATGTCGACATTAAGGAGGCCTTCTATCAATCACTCGACCGCATCGCTGCCCTTAATATGTATAACCGTTTCTTAGAGCAAGGTTGGACCACTGAACTGGCACTTGAAACCAAAAATATTCTCCTTCCAGAAATTTCTAAGGCAATCGCTCTCTGTTGGGCTGCCTCAATCCCAGAACTATGCTAAAATAAGTATAAAAGGAATCATATGAAGAGTGCACGCGAAATTTTTCACCACGGTAAATTCACTAATGTTAAAATCACCTCTGGGATTTTTCGGGGACGAGAATTAAAAGCTCCACAAAATGGCGTCACTCATCCAATGGGCTCGCGCGAAAAACTGGCCCTCTTTAACTCCTTGGGTAACAAAATCGAAGGAAAGATTATCCTTGATGTATTTGCTGGCACTGGTGCATTGGGGTTCGAGGCTCTCTCTCGTGGTGCCAACCACGTAACTTTTATTGAAGCGGATAAGCGTGCTGCAGAAATCCTTAAACAAAACGCTATCGTGCTCGGCGTGATGGATAATATTCGTATTTATAATACCAAAGTCGAGAAAATCGCTTTCGATAGTCCTTTCGACGTCGTAATTGCCGACCCGCCATACGAGTATTTTCATGATTTACCTCTGTCGGTGCTTGATCGTCTTGTCAATACCGCCAGTGAATATTTTGTTTTGTCTCATCCATCAGATTTTGACCCACACGTTATTGATGCTGAATTACTCTCCACGAAGGCCTATGCCGGATCGCGTATTACGATTTTTGCCTCAAAAGGCTGCTAGATGTACTTTACATTCAGCCTGAAATATCGTATAATATATTGAATTAATTGTTTAAAATCTCGAGGTGGTGTCGGGGATAAAGTGGAGAAAAATCATGACTAATCAGGACGCCAACCGCCCACAGCGCATCAAAATTATCATCATCAGCATCATTGCTGCCATACTTGTTTTCATTATTGGCGCATGGCTCATTACTTCAGCTATTAAGAGTGTTGAGAAAAAGCAGTCCGAAACAAAAACCAGCGAACAGTCTTCTTCAAAGGACGAGAATAAAACTTCCTCAAATGAGGCTAAAAATAACGCAAACACCGGTTCAAACAGCAGCTCAAATGCTACTAATGGCTCAAATTCTGCAAATAACACTAGCAGCAAGACCACCGATACTTCAAATACCGGAACTGTGAATTCTCCAGCTGCCCAGTACAATAATTCTGCCGCCAAGAACTCAGGCACCGTTACCTCACAGAAATCAAATATGCCAAATACTGGACCAGAAGAACTCCTTCCAACTGCCATCCTAATTGGCGTCGCCAGCTATCTTTTCTTTAAGAACCGCGAATATAAAGCTCGCGCAGTTGAAAATCGCGCTTAATTTAGGCAAAAAGACTGGGGAGTCCGAACTGGTATTATAATTAATAAAAAAGGATACCTATGTTAGAAAACCAATCAGAAAATAAAACAAAAATCTTACTTGCCAGTAGCAATACTGCAAAAATTGCAGACTTTACCGTCTTTTTAGGCGATCATTTTGAAATTGTGACTCCAACCATGCTCGGAATTGAGGTTGAGGTGCCAGAGGGGATCACTTCCATTGAAGACAATGCTATGGCAAAGGCAAAAACTTATGTCGAAAAAACTAGCCTACTCACCATTGGTGACGATACTGGTCTATTTATCGAGGAATTGAATGGTGAACCTGGCGTTGCGCTTAGGCGTTGGGGTGGACAGTTATCGGATAGTGCCACTAACGAAGAATTCTGGGCATATCTCCAGGAAAAAGTTAAAAACTTAAAAAATACCAAATGTTACTTCAAGCAATGTGTCGCCGTTGTCTCTCCAAATGGCATGTCAAAATTTGTTTATAATTATAATCACGGCACAATCAATCAGGAAAAAGTGAAACTCCCATACAACGGCACCGGTTTTCCAATGGCAACGGCCTTTGAAGCGGAAAACCGTGGTAAAACTTGGGTGGAGATGAGTGATGACGAAAAACGCGCTGTCTCAAAACAGTTTATTGATGAATTAAATACTGCAATTAGGGAAGTTGCTGAATAAAATCGATAAACCTGTGATATAATAATCACAGGCCCGAGTGGTGAAATTGGTATACACGTATGCCTTAGGAGCATATGCCTCGTGCGTGCTGGTTCGAGTCCAGTCTCGGGCACCATAAATCGATTCTTAAAGCAGCCTATATATAAAAATATAGGCATTTTTTGTGCCCAGATATTGGTATATAATATAAATATATTGTACTAAACATGGAGAATATACAATGTCAACCAAACCTTCAATAAATGATATCGCGGCATTAGCCAAGCGGAGAGGATTTATTTTTAAT
Organism: uncultured Candidatus Saccharibacteria bacterium; assembly: GCA_963539465.1. Taxonomy (GTDB): domain Bacteria; phylum Patescibacteriota; class Saccharimonadia; order Saccharimonadales; family Saccharimonadaceae; genus Nanosyncoccus. The sequence goes on from CAUTMI010000001.1 coordinate 20,123, forward strand.
AGCAGTGATATTTATGGCGGTTTTGGTGGAATATATGATTACGGTCCTTATGGGGTTGAATTAGTTAAAAACCTAAAAAACGCCTGGTGGTATTACATGGTTCAGATTCGACCAGATATAGTTGGTTTGGATAGTAGTATTTTTATGTCTCCAGAAATTTGGAAAGCTAGTGGGCATGTAGACGGTTTTTCCGACCCATTGGCAGAATGTAAAGAATGTCACACTCGTATACGGGTAGATCATGTATTGGAAGACATTGGGGTATTTGCCGATGAAAAAATGAGTTCGGAAGAAATTAATAAATTATTTCAAGAAAATATTGAAAATATAAAATGCCCTAAATGTCATAAAAATAATTTCACAGAGGCAAGGAAATTTAACCTACTTGTTAAATCTAACCTTGGTAACTTTTCAGAAGATTGGAGCTGTGATCCGGCATATCTACGCGGAGAAACCTGTCAGGGGATTTATGTAAACTATCTTAATGTACTTCAATCCTCAAGAGTAAAAATACCTTTTGGAATTGCTCAAATTGGAAAAGCTTTTCGCAATGAGATTAGCCCAAGGCAATTTATTTTTAGGACTAGAGAATTCGAGCAAATGGAGATGCAGTATTTTACGCGTCCAGAAACTGAGCTAGAGGAATATGAAAAATTGCGTGTTTATAGGTGGGATTTCTTCACTAAGTTTCTTGGATTTTCTGAAGAGAATATTAGGTGGCATAAACACGAAAATTTAGTATTTTATGCAAAAGAAGCCTATGATATTGAATACAATTTCCCATTCGGATTTAAAGAATTAGAGGGGGTACATGCTCGAGGTGACTATGATCTAACACAGCACCAGAAAGGTAGTGGAAAAAAATTAGACTACTTAGATCCAATCACTAATGAACGATATATTCCACATATAATAGAATCCTCAATAGGAGTTGGTCGTCTTGTCCTGGCTACACTGACTGAATCGTATAATATAGTTAGTGATGACCAAGGAGAGCGGTTCGTCTTAAAATTACACCCACTTATTGCTCCAGTTAAAGCTGCGATATTCCCACTTCTAAAAAATAAGCCACAGCTAGTTGAGAAAGCGGAGCAGCTCTATAAAAACCTATCAAAGAAATTCATGTGTGAGTATGACGATAATGGTAATATTGGTAAGAGATACCGACGTCAGGACGAGATCGGTACTCCATATTGTATAACGGTCGATTTTCAGACTCTTGAAGATAATACCGTCACGCTAAGGGATCGCGATACCGCTGAACAAAAACGTATTCCCATTGATGAAATCATTCATACAATAAATATAGAAAAATGGTCCTAGTTATATTGGATAAATAAATTAGACTTTTAGTATCATCTCTAAATCGTGGCACATAAAACCGTTCTTCCTATAGACCGCTATAGCGTGCTCATTGTCAGAAAGAACTAATAGACGAATACTGGTGCATTTTTTTGTCTTAAAATAGTCTATCATTTTATCCAGTAGTTTTTGTCCGATACCGCCTCTTCTGTATCTAGTCTTTACATATAACAAACCAATCCACCCTTCTTTTGAAGGATTATGGGATAGGTCGTAAATTTCATCATCGCCCTTGTTATGTTCAATTATCACCCCTTGGATAAAACCGACAATATGATTATTTTCTTCCGCAATATAAATCTTCCCATTCATGTTTTCTACATCATCTATCATTTTTTGTATATAACGATGGGCGTCGTTGATATTTTTATAGGGCAACGATTCATGCGTTTTGTCAATTTCTGAAAAATATTTTTGAAGCTCAAATTGCATTTCATCAATATCTTTTCGGTCGGTTATATCCATTTCTCTAATCATATTTTGTCCACTTATTTCACTAATATTCAAAAAATATTATTGTATAAAATTCTACCTGAATCCTCATTAAATAGAATTATATATCATCTAAATGCACAGGTGTATATGTTCAAGAGTCCCCATGTACTAAACTCCCGTTAGAGAGTTTTTTGTTTAATGTTATAATAAGCCTATGCCTGCATTTGAGTTACAGAGTAAATTCGCCCCGACCGGTGATCAGCCAGCTGCCATTAAACAGCTGACGGATGGTCTCAAAAAAGGAATTCGGGAGCAAACCCTACTTGGCGTTACTGGTTCTGGAAAAACCTTCACGATGGCAAACATCATCCAGAATATCCAGAAGCCAACCTTAATTTTGGCGCACAATAAAACTTTGGCCGCGCAGCTCTATTCTGAATTTCGGGAATTTTTCCCCAAAAATGAAGTGCACTACTTTGTCTCCTACTTCGACTACTATCAGCCTGAAGCTTATATCGCCAGTACTGACACCTACATCGAAAAAGATTCGGCAATCAATGATGAAATTGATCGTCTTCGACATGCCGCCACGGTTGCTCTACTAACTCGTCCGGATACTATCATTGTCGCCTCGGTTTCCTGTATTTACGGTATTGGATCCCCAGATCATTATGTCGAAATGTCGCTCCCGCTTATTAAAAAGCAGGGAGTATGGCAGATTATGGCCCTAAGTGAGTTGGCTAAAAAATCTCTTGGTCGCCTTCACTCGCCATCCCTTGTTAATACCGCCACTCAAAGTGCTAGTTCTCTCAATCAAACCAATTTTATGATCTATCTCATTGCCATGCAGTATCATCGCAATGACCTCGCTTTTGAACGCGGTAATTTTCGAGTTAAAGGCGATACGATTGACCTATTCCCAGCCTCTGGTGAAGTAGCTTATCGCTTCGAGTTTGATTTTGATACGCTTGAATCCGTTAAAATTATTGATCCGCTCACCGCTGAAATTCTTGAAAAACCAGAGCAGATTCATATCTTCCCGAATACCCACTATGCCACCCCTCGCGATCAGCTTTCTCGCGCCATAGATACAATCAAGGTTGAATTTGACAATCGCCTAAAATATTTCGAGGCAGAACATAAATATCTAGAAGCACAACGTTTGTCTCAGCGCACCAAATATGACCTAGAAATGCTTGAAGAAACTGGCTTTGTCAAGGGTATTGAAAACTACTCAAGACACCTGGACGGCCGTAAAGCTGGTGAGCCACCTGCAACTTTGCTCGATTTCTTCCCGGATGATTTTCTGTTGCTTGTCGACGAGTCGCACATGACCTTACCACAAGTACGCGGTATGTATAATGGTGATCACGCCAGAAAAACCACTCTCGTTGACTATGGCTTCCGTTTGCCAAGTGCCCTGGATAATCGTCCACTCACCTTCGATGAATTTGAAACCCACATCCGTCGTGCCGTCTATGTTTCTGCCACACCAGGTAAATATGAACTCGAAGTCTCTCCAGCTCCAGCCCAGCAGGTGATTCGCCCGACCGGTCTCCTAGACCCAGAAATTGAAGTCAGAAAAACTGAGGGACAAATTGACGATTTAATGCAAGAAATTGAAGAGCGTATTGCAAAAAACCAACGCGTAATTGTTACAACCCTGACCAAACGCATGGCTGAGGATCTTTCGGAACACCTCAAGGACCACGGAATTAAGACTGCCTACATCCATTCAGAAATCGATACTCTGGAACGTGGTGATATTCTGCGAGATCTTCGCACCGGCGTGTATGACGTCCTGGTCGGCATTAATCTCTTACGTGAAGGACTAGATCTTCCGGAAGTCTCCCTGGTTGCAATTTTAGATGCCGACAAAGAAGGTTTCTTACGTTCGGAGTCTGCCTTGATCCAGACTATTGGTCGTGCCGCACGTCATGAAGAAGGGCATGTGATTATGTATGCGGATAATATTACCGAAAGCATGGAGCGCGCCATTACCGAGACCGATCGTCGCCGTGATATTCAGATGAATTATAATAAGGAGCACGGTATTACTCCTCATAGTATTAAAAAGGAAATTTCTTTGGGTCTTCGTGCTATCATCCCTGAAAAGGAAAAAGAAAATAAGCTAGATTTGAAGAAAGTCCCGAAGTCTGAATTTAAGACCTTAATTAAAGAATTATCCGAACAGATGCAACTCGCAGCAGCTAATCTTGAATATGAAAAAGCTGCTGAAATCCGCGACATGATTCAGCAGATTAAAAATGCTGAAGATGGCAAAAAATAAAAATCACGTCGTTAAAACATGATAAAATAAAATATATCAGCTAATGTTTTTAGTTATTATTTTAAGGAGGTAAATGGCACAACAGAATAAAATTCTTGTTGTCGATAAAGTCACTAAGACTTTTGGCAAGGGAAATAGTCTAACCAAAGCAGTAGATGAGCTATCTTTTGAAGTAAAAAAAGGCGAATTTCTCGCCATCATGGGTGCCTCCGGTTCTGGAAAAAGTACCACTCTTAATATGATTTCAACCATCGATCGTCCAACTGAAGGGAAAATCTTTGTTGATGGCACCGATATTACTAAATTGAAGGGTGAAAAGCTCAATCGTTTTCGTCGTGAATCGCTTGGTTTTATTTTTCAGGATTTCAATCTACTCGATAATCTTACGGCCTATGAAAACATTGCTCTTGCACTATCGATTCAGAACGTCAAAGCAAAGGAGATCGACCAGCGGGTCAAGGCTGTGGCAAAAAATCTTGATATTGAAAACATTCTCAGTAAATTCCCATATCAACTTTCAGGCGGCCAAAAACAGCGTGTCGCTTCTGCTCGCGCCATCGTCACGAATCCAAAATTAGTGCTTGCCGATGAACCAACTGGCGCACTCGATTCGAAATCTTCAAAACTACTTCTCGAACGATTTGATTATTTGAACCAGGAACTTGAGGCTACCATTATCATGGTGACGCACGATGCTTTTTCGGCCAGCTTTGCTTCTCGCATTATCTTTATTAAAGATGGAAAAATCTTCAACGAAATCCATCGCGAAAAGAAGACTCGCAAGGAGTTCTTTGACGAAATCATCCGCGTAATGGCCACCCTTGGCGGAGGCGACTCTGATGTTATTTAAGCTTTCGTTTCGAAATATTACGCGCAGCATCAAGGACTATGCGATTTATTTCTTCACGTTAGTACTCGGCGTTACGCTTTTTTATGTCTTTAATTCAATCGGTTCCCAAACCGCGGTACTCGAATTAAACAATGCCAAGAAACTAATTGTTGATTTACTTACTCGAGTTATCTCCTATATGAGTATTCTCGTTGTTGCCATCCTTGGCGCTCTCATTATTTATGCCTCCCGTTTTCTGATTAAGCGCCGCAACAAGGAGTTCGCCATCTATCTGACTCTTGGCATGAGTAAACGCAAAATCTCACGTCTTCTCTTTTTCGAGACTCTAATGATCGGTGTCATCTCGTTAGCCGTCGGCCTTCTGATCGGTATTGGCGCCTCTCAGTTGCTCAGCATTCTCATCGGCCGCCTATTCGAAGCAGACATGGGCAAGTTCAAATTTATCTTCTCCGAGAAAGCTTTTTTCGATACCATCATATACTTCGGCCTCATTTATCTTGTGGTGATCCTCTTTAATACCATCATTGTTGGTCGTCTCAAAATCATTGATCTACTTCAAGGTAGTAAGAAGTCTGAAAAATCCTTCCTCAAAAATCCAATTCTGCGTGCCATTGTCTTCGTCATCTCAAGTATCGCACTTGGATATGCCTACTGGTGGGCCACCAATGAAAAAATCCCGATGATGGATCGCATCAATAATCTACTTTGGCCAACCATCACCGGTGTTGTTACCACTTTCTTGCTCTTCTGGTCTTTTTCTGGCCTCATCATGGAGATCGTCACTAGGAGTAAGAAGTTTTATTATCGCGGTCTCAATTCTTTTGTTTTACGACAGGTTTCTAGCAAGATTAATACCGCTGTTATCTCCATGTCTTTTATTAGCATTCTCCTTTTCTTAACCATCAGTATTCTCTCACTCTGTTTCTCAATTAATGAGTCTATGAAAAAAGAGCTGGCTTATAATACTCCGGTTGACGCCTTCGTTGAACTTACCGACTATCAAGCCATTTATGGCTCACGTGTTGATAATTATGGACCTTCGCATGATAGACCACAGGCAGAAATAGAAGCAGGAATCAAGCAGTCTCAGCAATATATGCAAAAATCAATTTACCAACGATTAATTAATAAAAATAAGGACATTACAAAAGACATCAAGGAACACCTTGAGATTAATATCTATGCCGATAGCGCCTTGACTTTTAGCCATGCTCTTCAGGCTTCTTCTCTAGTTGGCGTGGTCGGTGAGTTTATGTCACAAACCGCTATTCCTATGCTTCGTGTCTCTGATTACAATAAGATGGCAAAGCTCTATCATCGTGAAGAAATCTCTTTAAATGATAACCAATACCAGATTCTTGCGGATTATAAAACTATGAGTGATGCAATCGATAGGTCTTTAAGCTCAGGCTTCCAAATTAATTATCGTGGACAAACTCTAAGCCCAGTCTCTAAGAAACACGTTGAAGGATTTGTTACTTCTTCTGGTTTCAAGGCGAATACTGGTATTTTTGTGGTTCCAGATAAGATAATTTCCGATCAGGCAATCGGCGATCGTGCTCTTCTGATGAATTATAATACTAGCTCGACACGCACCGCACAAAAAATTGACGATGATTTGCGTAAAATCTATGATCTTGGTAACTTGTCGGTCGAGGTGCATAGCTCAGCTGAAGAAGCTGAACAAAAATCATTGCAGGCTGGTCGATCTGAAGACCGTCCGGGTGGAGTCGCCTTTAGTTTTATGACTAAGCTTCTCATCCATACTGCCTCAATCGGCATGCAGGCCATCGCAACTTTTGTCGGTTTCTATCTCGGAATCATCTTCCTAATTTCTTCAGCGGCCATTCTTGCCCTCAAGCAACTCTCCGAATCATCTGATAATATCGAAAAATACGCCGCCTTGCGACGACTCGGCGCCAGTAATAAAATGCTAAACCGTGCGCTCTTCGTTCAAATTGCCATCTTCTTTATCTTCCCACTCCTTGTCGGTATTCTACACTCTGTCTTTGGTATTAAGTTTGCCTCGAGTATTATTGAAGTTTTTGGTTCCGATGGCCTACTCACTTCAATCCCAATCACCGCTTCTATGCTCATCCTGATTTACGGCGGTTATTTCCTACTCACCTACTTCAGTAGTAAACGTATTATTTCAGAGAAACAATTACGCCGCGATTAATACAGCTATCAGCAAACAATATCTGTAGAGAAAATAGAACTAATAAAAAATCACGGTTAAAACAGATAGTGAAACATCTAGCCTCTCATAGGAGGGGCTTTTTGTTATACTAATTCTATGAAGTATCAAATTGTTCTCGCAAAAAATATAAAATATTCCGATATCCGATCAGAAAACAAAATTGTATTTTTATTGGATAGTAAAAATCAACTTCCTACTTTCAACTCCCAGGGAGGTGTAAGGCGGCAATTTAAAGAGCTTTTTAAAGCAAAAATTCGTTTCGGCTATATTTTTTTCAAGCAAAAAAATAAAAATGCTATTTTTGCATCAGCAAAGATAAAAAAGCTTCCAAAAAATTGGCACTATGTGTTATTCTCAAAACTCAATGTGGAAAATTGTAAAGACTATGAAGTAATTCGACGCGCCATGCAAAAGCTCGGCTACATCTCCGATTTTCTGATATAATCATCTTATGAAAAATACACGCGAGGACATCTTGCATCTAGCAAAACTTTCCAATCTATCCCTTGAAGAGTCGGAAATCGAAGGTTTGCAGCGAGATTTGGATAACATTGTCGGCTATATTTCACAGCTAGACGAATTAAATACTGATGGAGTTGAGCCAACTTATCAGGTTTTTGAAATGGAAAATATTTGGCGTGAGGACGAAATTAAGCCCCAAGACGCTACCCGTGAGGAGCTCTTGAATCTAGCCCCTGCCGCCAGACAAGATATGATTCAGGTGCCAAAAGTACTCTAGTCTCAGAGTCTAAATAGAGCACATCCATTATTTTGAAATTATTAAAGGAAAATCAAAAATGAAGATCGCAAGTAAAGAACTTTCCGCCGTCAGCTTGGTAAAGGCAGCTTTTGAAAAAGCTCGTCAGTTCGCCAAGTACAATATTTTTGTCTCTCTTGCAGATGAAGAGAAGGCTATTAAGAAAGCCGAAGAAATTGATAAGAAAATCGCCGCTGGGGAAGAGGTTGGACCTCTTGCTGGTGTTCCATATGCTTTGAAAGATAACTTCCTAAGTAAAGAAGGCCACACCACGGCTTCTGCCAAAATCCTCGAACCGTTCCAGTCGCCAATCGACGCCACTACCGTTAAAAAACTTGAAGAAGCTGGTGCTATCATGATTGGTCGCACCAATCTTGATGCCTTTGCACATGGTTCTTCCACAGAGAACTCTTACTTTGGGCCAACCCATAACTCCAAAGATTTTGATCGTGTTCCTGGTGGTTCTTCTGGTGGTTCTGCCGTTGCTGTTGCGCTTGATATTGTTGAATTTGCAACTGGCACCGACACTGGTGGATCTATCCGCCAACCAGCCTCCTTCAACGGCGTCTATGGCTTAAAACCGACTTATGGCACAATCTCTCGCTACGGGGTGGTTGCTATGGCCTCCAGTACGGACTGTATCGGCTTCTTTACGAAAAATACCGAAGATATGGATCTTCTGATGTCGATTTGTGCTGGTCGTGACGAAAAAGACCTAACTAGCCTCCCAAGCTACTACAATGACGAGTCTCAAAAATATTTTGTACCAAAAATTGACCCTAAAACTGCTAAAATTGGCATCATTAAGGATTTTAGAAATGACTCAATCGACCCAGAGGTCCAGTGCGTACTTGACGAAACCGTCGAGAAGCTAAAATCGAAAGGTCATAAAATTGTCGAACTTTCCATGCCGGCCCTAAAATACGCTCTTGCAGTATATTATATTGTCGTTCCAGCGGAAGTCGCTTCAAATCTCTCCCGCTATGATGGTATCCGTTATGGTTACCGCTCGGATCGCGCCAAAAACCTTGGCGAAGTCTTTGGTCTTTCTCGCAATGAAGGCTTCATGCCAGAAAATAAACGCCGTATTATGATTGGAAACTTTGTTCTAAGTTCTGGTTTTTATGACGCCTATTTCAAAAAAGCCGAACAGGCTCGCACTTTGATCATTCAGGAATATCAGAAAGCCTTTGAGCAGTGTGACTTCTTACTTACCCCAGTCTCGCCATCGCCAGCCTTTAAACTAGGCGAAAAGGTAAGTGACCCGGTTGCCATGTATTTTGAGGACGTCATGAGCGTGCCAATCAACCTAGCTGGCCTACCTAGCCTTGCAATTCCTGCAGGAGAAGCTAAAGACTCTAAGCTACCAATCGGTCTTCAAATTATTGGGCCAAGACGTAGTGATAAAAGCATTCTTAGTTTCGCTAAAACTCTAAAAGAGGAGACTAACTAATGCCAACTTCCACGCTTATTCTTTTGATTGCCATCCTCATTGTCGGAATCTTTGTTTTTATTGCCATCTCAACGACGGGACGCCGCGCTCATAATTTTGATGTCGAAGAATATCAGACTAGGTTCTTAAAAATTGAGAACTCTCTCACTCGTGAAAATAAATTATCCTATAATGTTTCAGTTATTGAGGCTGATAAGTTACTTGATCGTGCTCTAATGGAACTTGGCGTGCCTGGTAAGACTATGGGTGAACGACTCAAGGCTTCCAGTGGTCGTTTCTCGCAGCTCAACTCGGTTTGGTATGCCCATAAGCAGCGTAATCAAATTGCACACGAACAAGATTTTAGTTTAGATTATAATCAAGCAAAACATGCACTCGCCACCTTTCGTCAAGCTTTAAAGGATCTCGGGGCAATCTAATCGGAGGAATTTATGACAGAACCAAAATACGAAATCACCGTTGGTATCGAATGTCACGTGCAGCTCGCTACCAAAACAAAACTTTTTTCAGAGGTCGACAATGATGCGCGTGGTAAAGAGCCAAACTCATGTGTTTCACCTGTAGAATATGCACTTCCTGGTATGCTGCCTCGCCTAAACCGTCAAGCTGTAATGATGGCAATCCGTGCTGGACATGCACTAAATTCAGAAATCAATCTTTTGTCGCGCTTTGATCGTAAACACTATTTTTATCCAGATTCGCCAAAGGGTTATCAAATTACTCAGATGTATCAGCCAATCATTGGTGCTGGTTTCGTGGAGCTTCCAACTGGCAAAAAAGTACGTATCGAGCATGCACATCTTGAGGGCGATGCAGGTAAGCTCACGCATTTTGATAATTATTCACTCGTTGACTTAAATCGCGCCGACACACCGCTAATCGAAATCGTTTCAATGCCAGATATCCACTCAGCTCGCGACACTCATGACTACTGTAAAGAACTTTGGCGCTTAATGACTTTTGCGGGCGTCTGTTTTGGCGATCTTTATAATGGCAACATGCGTTTTGATGTAAATATTTCACTTGCTGAAAAAGGTAGTAAAACCCTCGGTAAGCGTGCAGAAATCAAGAATCTCAACTCCTTCCGATCGGTTGAGCGTGCCATCGAATACGAATATGAACGACAAAGTAAAATGCTAGATAATGGCGAGGTGATCGTTCAGGAAACTCGTGGTTGGAATGACGCAACTGGCAAAACTACTTCCCAGCGTTCCAAGGAAGAGGCGCAAGATTATCGCTATATGCCGGAACCTGATCTTCCGCCAATTCGCCTAACTGCTGAGCAGGTAAAGAAAGAACAGGAGAACATGCCACTGCTCCCAGCCGACTATCGCGCCACTCTTGGCATGATAGTACCTCAGGATATCTTGGAAATCCTCCTTGATTATAAACAACTTGTTGATAAGTTGGCCGAGCTTAAGACTGAATATGATATTCAAGGGGTCAGTAAAGAAGTTACTAAAAATTCTATTCTTAAAATTTCCAACCTTTTCACTTCAGTATTATTGGCTGAGGAAAATAGTAGCCTCCTAAACGACCCGCTTCCAAGCGCTAAGCAGCTAATCGATCTTTGTAATATGATTGCGAAAAATGAGCTCTCAAGCACCAGCGTTAAAGAGGTCTTCCTCCGCTTCTTTGATCAAGAAATGCGTTTTAAAGATACCCGTACGATCGCTAAGGAGCTGAATCTGATTCAGGAAAACAACCTTGGTGCCGTTGAGAAAATTGTTGATGATGTGCTCGCCGACCCCAATAATGCGCAAGCTGTCGCTGATTTTAAGGCTGGCTCAGAAAAAGTCCTCGGTTTCCTTGTTGGACAAGTTATGAAAGCTTCACGCGGCAAGGCAAACCCAGGTATGGCACAGGAAATTCTTCGCAAAAAACTCGCCTAAACCATAAGAGTTATGCTAGAATAGTAATACAAAAATTCAAGACCACAAGAAAGAATAAAATGAAACTATATACAAATGAAATTGTTTTTCGTGGTCATCCTGATAAAGTTTGTGACCAAATTAGCGACGCACTTCTCGATGCTTTCCTGGCGGGCGATAAAACATCCCGTTGTGGCATCGAAGTAATGGGCGGCAAGGGAAAAATCTTTATTACCGGTGAGGTTACCTCCAACTCGGAAGTAAATGTTGAAGAAGTTGTCAAGCGCGTACTTAAAGATGTCGGCTATATTGACCAGAATAACCAGGCGATCAATGTCGTTGAATCTGGCAATCCCGATGAGATTGAAATCGTCAATAATCTCGGCAAACAGAGCCACGATATTGCACTGGGCACTAACGACGAGGTTGGTGGCGCTGGCGATCAGGGAATGATGTTTGGTTTTGCTTGCGATGAAACTTCCGACTATAAGCCAATCGCCATGCAGTTACTTCAAGACTTTTCCAGGTTTTATGATGAGCTTCGCCAAAAAGATACACGTTTCCTGCCAGACGGCAAGACTCAAATCACTGGTATATATGATTCCAATATGCATCTTGTAAAAATCAAAGATTGGACCATTAGCTACCAAAATACTGAAGAAGATCGTGAAGCAACAGATAAAATTTTGATGAATCAGGCTAGGAAATTGGCAAAGCAATATAATCTAGGGGTTGAGAAATTCCTCGTTAATCCAACCGGAAAATTCCTCATCGGTGGTTTCCAGGGTGACGCCGGACTCACTGGCCGCAAAATCGTTGTCGATAGCTATCAATCATTCGCTCCAGTAGGAGGTGGTGCCTTTTCTGGCAAGGATCCATCAAAAGTTGATCGCTCTGGTGCGTACAAAGCTCGCGAAATTGCTATTCGCTATCTAAAGGAATATCAGCTAGCACGCTGTGAGGTACAACTTTCTTATGCTATTGGAGTCGCTGAGCCACTAGCTATTTATATTGTTGGTGACGGCAAGAATATTGACCCAAAACCAGAACTCTATGCTGAATGCACACCAAAGCAGATGATTTCTGATTTAGATTTACTAAATAAGCGCTTTGAAGAAACCGCTAAATTCGGTCATTTCTAGAAAAGCAACTTTATTTTTGACAGAGAGCATGGTAAAATATCACCAACGTCTTTTTGCCGTATTTTAATTAATAAAATATGGTAATACACCGCAAGGAGACAAATAATACTAACTAAATAAGGAAATTCATGGCTACTGAAAATCATGATTTAGCAAAGCTTCGCAATATCGGTATTATTGCCCATATTGACGCAGGTAAGACCACGACCTCCGAGGCAATTCTTTACCGTACAGGTTTGAAACATAAAATCGACCTCGTTAAGGGTGATACTGGTGGTGCAACTACTGACTGGATGGAACAGGAAAAGGAACGCGGTATTACTATTACTTCCGCAGCTGTCACTGCCCACTGGAAAGGCTACAAGATTAACATTATCGATACCCCAGGTCACATCGACTTCACCGCTGAGGTGGAACGTTCTCTTCGTGTTCTTGATGGTGCCATCACCGTTTTCGACGGTAAGATGGGTGTCGAGGCTCAGTCTGAAACCGTTTGGCGCCAGGCTACTAAATACGGTGTCCCACGCATCTGTTTCATTAACAAAATCAACCAAATCGGTGGCGATTTTTACAAATCTCTTGAATCAATTCACAAACGTCTTTCAAAAAATGCCGTAGCAATTCATTTGCCAATCGGTTTCGAAAAAGACATCTGCGGTGTTGTTGATCTTGTCGACATGAAGGCTTACACCTACAAGGAATATGCTGACCACTCACTCACTGTTGGTGAAATTCCAGCTGACATGCTCGACAAAGCAAAGAAGGCTCGCGCTATCCTCGTTGAGGAAGCAGTTTCTGCTGATGAAGAACTGATGAATAAGTACTTCAACCAAGGTGAAGAAGCTATCACTGAGGCTGAACTTAAGGCTGCTCTTCGCAAACGCGTTCTTGATGGTGACTTCTTCCTCGTTACTGGTGGTGATGGACGTGGTGTGATCGTTGAAAAGGTTCTCGACCTCTGTGTTGACTATCTTCCATCCCCACTTGATCGTGACCTTGGTCAGACCGTTGGTACTGATCCAAAAACTGGCGACCAGGTAATTCGTAAAGCTGACGTTTCTCAGCCACTCACCGCTCTTGCTTTCAAGATTGCTTCTGACCCATTTGTTGGTAAGCTTGTCTTCGTACGTGTTTACTCAGGTATCCTAAAATCAGGTTCCTACATCTATAATGCTACTACTGGAAACAAGGAACGCGTTGGTCGTCTTGTCCGTATGTTTGCTGATAAACGTGAGGAAATTACTGAAGTTGCTGCAGGTGATATTGCCGCCATCGTCGGTCTCAAGGAAACCACTACTGGTACCACTCTCTGTGACCCAGCCCACCCAATTCTTCTCGAATCTATTGAGTTCCCAGAACCTCCAGTCTCTATCGCTGTCGAGCCAAAAACCAAGGCCGATCAGGAAAAAATGGGCCTCGGTCTCGCTAAGCTTGCTGAGGAGGATCCAACCTTCCGTGTTCACACCGACGAAGAAACCGGCCAGACTATCATTTCTGGTATGGGTGAGTTACACCTTGAAATCATCATCGACCGTTTGAAACGCGAGCACAACGTTGAGGCAAATACCGGTGCTCCACAGGTTGCCTACCGTGAAACTATTCGTGGTACTGCTGAAGCTCAGGGTAAACACATTAAGCAGTCTGGTGGTCGTGGTCAGTACGGTGACGTTTGGATTAAGTTTGAACCAAACGAGCCAGGTAAGGGCTTCGAGTTTATCGATATGATTAAAGGTGGTGTGGTCCCTCAGGAATACCGCAAACCAGTTCAGCAAGGTGTTGAAGAGACTCTTAATGGTGGTGTTATCGCTGGCTATCCAGTAGTTGATGTTAAAGCCACCCTCTACGATGGTTCCTACCACGATGTTGACTCTTCCGAGCTCGCCTTCAAACTCGCTGGTAGCCTTGCAACTCGTGAAGGTATTAAGCGTGCTAAACCAGTGCTTCTCGAGCCAGTCATGAAGCTCGAAGTAACCACTCCTGAAGAATTCATGGGTGATGTTATTGGTGATGTCAACTCCCGCCGTGGTCGCATTGAATCTATGGAAGATCTCCAGGGCGGCGCAAAGCTCATTACTGCTTTTGCTCCTCTTGCTAACCTCTTCGGTTACACTTCTGATCTTCGCTCAATGAGCCAAGGTCGTGCCGCTTCCTCAATGGAGCTCGCACAATACGAGGAAGTTCCACCTAACGTTGCACAAGAGATTATCGAAAAACGTAACAGTTCTAAATAATCTGAAAGCTAAAAAAGAGACTAGTTTCGCTAGTCTCTTTTTGTTTCGAAAAGGAAATAATATAATGGCACTAAACATAAACAAGGAGTAATGATATGCAAACCACTTTTCTCTGGCTTAAATCGAATACTTTTGGATTGTATTTTAATTTTCTTGACTATGCAGAACTACTTGTCTTTGTTGTAATATTTTTAACTACCATTATAGTTTGTATACTCCTCCTACTAGCCAATGAAGTAAAGAGCGCAATAAAAGTATTTCTAATAGGAGCCTTGTCAATAATTCTGCCAGTGGCTTTACTCTATGACGCCCGTTACATATTGTTGATATCCCCTATGCGGGATGTTGCTTGGTATCTGGCCACAAACGGAGCGGCAGTGGCTGTAATTCTTTGTTTTATACCCATGTTTATCTTTTTCCCGTATACTGCATATATGACAATAGTAGCCTTAAAGAAAATAATCAAAAACCGTCGTCATAATAAAAACTAGAACAGTATTTTACTCTTTACTTTAGCTAGAGTTTCGTCTAAAATATAAGATATAGACTTTTGGGCTGGTTAATATTAGTGCCTGAAAGAAATTAATATTAAAGGAGAAAAATTTAGAATGGCAAATTTCGACCGTTCCAAGCCACACATCAACGTTGGTACCATGGGTCACGTTGATCACGGTAAAACAACTCTTACTGCTGCTATTACAACAGTTCTATCAAAGCGTCTTCCATCAGATGTAAACAAATCTGTCGCTTATGATCAGATCGATAACGCTCCAGAAGAAAAAGCACGTGGTATTACCATTGCTACTTCTCACCAGGAGTACGAATCTGAAAAGCGTCACTACGCTCACGTTGATATGCCAGGCCACGCCGACTACATCAAGAACATGATTACCGGTGCTGCTCAGATTGATGGTGCTATCCTCGTAGTTGCTGCTAACGATGGTCCACTTCCACAGACTCGTGAGCACGTTCTTCTTGCTCACCAGGTGAACGTTCCAAAAATCATCGTCTTCCTCAACAAGATGGACCTTGCTGATCCAGAACTCGTTGAGCTCGTTGAGATGGATGTCCGTGAACTTCTTAACAAATACGGCTTCGATGGTGACAACGCTCCAATCATTAAGGGTTCTGCTCTTAAGGCTCTTGAAGGCGACACCGAAATGGAAGATCGTATCATGGATCTCGTCCACGCTATGGATGAATACTTTGATATCCCAGAACACGATCTTGACAAACCATTCCTCATGCCTATCGAAGACGTCTTTTCCATCAAGGGTCGTGGTACCGTTGCCACTGGTCGTATCGAACAGGGTGTAGTCAAACTTAACGACGAAGTTGAAATCGTTGGTATTCACCCAACTCAGAAATCAGTCGTTACTGGTATCGAGGCTTTCCATAAGACCCTTAACGAAGGTGAAGCTGGTGATAACGCTGGTCTATTACTCCGTGGTATTGAGCGTGATCAAATTGAACGTGGTCAGGTTATTGCTAAACCAGGTTCAATCACCCCACATACTGAATTTGAGGCTCAGGTTTACATCCTTAAGAAAGAAGAAGGTGGTCGCCACACTCCATTCTCAAAGGGTTACAAACCACAGTTCTACTTCCGTACCACCGATGTTACTGGTGAAGTCGAACTTCCAGAAGGTAAAGAAATCGTCATGCCTGGTGATACTGTTACCTTCACCGTTAAGCTTCTTGCAGCTATCGCTATGAACAACAACGACCGTTTCGCTATCCGCGAAGGTGGCCGTACCGTTGGTTCTGGTGTTGTTACCAAGATTGTTAAGTAATTAGACTTCTAATTATTTAAACAGGAAAATTGGACTAGGGAACTAGTCCAATTTTTATTGCTCTCTTGACGTTGTGAGAAAAATATATTATGATTCAAACATATAAATTAATTGAGCTCTAAAAACTCATCGACACACTGTCTAGGTGTATCTGAAGTTATAGGGCTAGAAGGAATCAAATGGTTGAAGCCAAAAATGAAGGTCTCAAGATTCGCATTCGTCTTAAGGCCTACGATCATCGTGTGATTGATCAAAGCGCAAAACAAATCGTTGACACCGCCATCCGTACCGGTGCTAATGTTTCAGGTCCAGTACCTCTTCCAACTAAACGCAGTACCTTTACTGTCGTCAAATCCCCACACGTCTACAAGACCGGTGGTGAAGCTTTCGAAATGAAAATCCACAAGCGCTTAATCGATATCACTAGCGCAACCCCAAAGACCATTGATGCATTGCAGAATCTTTCACTTCCTGCAGGTGTTGATGCAGAAATCAAGATGTAATCAATCATCTAAAATTAAAATAATAGCCTTCGGGCTATTATTTTTTTACTCGAAAAAGGCTTTTATTTATCGACTAGAAACATCCTTAGGTTTTTATTTGCAGAAAATCGCTTATGTAAATTATAGAAAAGTTGTATACTAGAAGTATGAAAAAGGGCGGCCAAAAAATACATAAAATATTCTCAATTTTTCTTGCCTTACTTTATTTTGGCGTCGTCTCCTGGATGTTTTATGATATTATGCACCGTGAAACTGTCGTTTCACACAACGCTAACGTTTTAGTAATGGGCACTAACGCAACTTTCAAACCATTTGAATATAAAGAGGGAGATAAAGTTGTCGGTTTTGATGTTGAATTAGCCTCTGAAATTGCCAAGGAGATGGGGGCAGAACTAAAAATCGAAGATATGTCATTCGATGGATTATTACCAGCTCTTGAAAGTGGCCAAATTGACCTAGCGGTGGCTGGCATGTCGGTCACCGAAGAACGTGCCAAAAATGCACTCTTTTCAGACTCTTATTATGTGGCATCTCAGCAGATCATTGTAAAAGAAGAAAGTCTCATTCGTAACCGCTATGAATTGGTTGGCAAGAGGATCGGCGTTCAGCTCGGCACAACTGGTGATCAGATGGCGCAGCAAATCAATGGCGCAAAAGTTATCCAGTTTCCAACAGCACCAAGCGTCCTGCAGGAACTAGTGTCTGGCCGCGTGGACGCCGCTATCCTTGATAATGCTCCGGCCGCACAATATGTTGCCAGTTTTTCAAATTTAAAAATCCTCAGCAGTCCACTCAGTCGCGAACCCTATGCCATTGCAATGAAAAAAGGAAATCAAAAACTTCAAGAAGCCGTCAATAGTACTATTACCAAGATGAAAGAAGATGGTCGTATGCAAAAGTTACTCATGAAACATTTTGGCACCGCGGAGGGGCAAATCTAATGGACTTTTTTGAAGTAATTTTTGGTAATGGTCGCTGGGTCTATTTCTGGCACGGCTTTGAGGTGACTATGGTACTCACCACCATTTCGGTTATCGCCGGTCTGATCCTCGGACTACTGCTTGCTCTATTGCGCACCTCTATTTCAAAACCATTTAAACTCCTCAAAAAATTACCAAAATATCCAAAGTCTAAGTTCCTGCAAAAGCTCGCCGATTTCAATCCCCTTCAGGCTTTTGCTAAGCTCTATATTGGCATCATCCGCGGTACGCCTGCTCTCGTGCAACTCCTTATTATGTACTATGTAGTTTTTGGCTCCATCCGTACTATGCCAAAGCTCATCGTTGCCGCAATCGCTTTTGCTATCAATAGCTCAGCCTATATTGCAGAGATTATTCGCGGTGGCATTGAAAGCGTTGATAAAGGCCAACTTGAGGCGGCTCGCTCTCTCGGCTTTTCTCATTTTAAGGCTATGTATTACGTGGTTCTGCCGCAAGCAATGAAGAATGCCATGCCAGGACTAATCGGCGAAGGGGTCACGATGTTTAAGGAAACCTCCATCGTTGGCTGGATTGGACTTGGTGATATTATGCGCGGGGCTGACGATATTCGCTCACTTACCGCCACCGCCTTTCAGTCGCTCTTTGCTGCTGCCATTTTATATCTCGTCATTACGACCGTCTTTTCCAATCTGATGTTTCGTCTTGAAAAGAAAATTAGCAAGGAGGAAAATTGATGTCGATTGAAGCAAAAAATATCTATAAAACCTTCGATAATATGCATGTCCTAAAAGGTATTAATCTCAAAGTAAATGATGGTGAGGTGGTAGTTCTAGTGGGGGCTAGTGGTTCCGGCAAGTCGACTTTTCTGAGATGCCTAAATCTTCTCGCTGCACCAACTTCAGGTAGTGTCCTTATTGACGGCGTAGATATTACTGATCCGTCAGTTGATCTTAATCAAATTCGTCGCAAGGTTGGTATGGTTTTTCAGAGTTTTAATTTATTCGAGAATATGACGGTCATTGAAAATATTAAATTAGCCCCGAAAAAACTGTTACACACAAGCGATGCGGCAGCCGAAAAAGAGGCGAGGCAATTATTGAAGCGGGTTGGCTTATTAGATAAGGCTGACATGATGCCAAAATATCTCTCAGGCGGACAAAAACAGCGCATCGCCATTGCCAGGGCACTAGCTATGCATCCGGAAGCTGTACTGTTTGATGAGCCGACTTCTGCTTTGGATCCAGAAATGATTGGTGAGGTACTTGACGTAATCCGCGACCTGGCAAAAGACGGACTTACTATGGTAATCGTTACTCACGAGATGAGCTTTGCTAGAGAGGTTGGCACTCGCATGATCTTCTTGGATCGTGGAAAAATTATTGAAGATGGCACACCAAAACAGGTCATGGATCATCCAAAAACTGAACGCGCCGCACGCTTTTTTGCTGTGGCAAAATAACATAACGCCATCTAAAAATCCTCCAAACATATTAAAAGCGCCCAGTCTATAATCTGTTCTAAAAATTTCTATCACTATCTATTCGCTTTATGTTAAAATTAAGGTATGACTCCAGTGATGAAATTTAAGAAAAAATTCTATTTTATTGTCGCCTCCTACTTTCGCTTCTTCGCTAACTTCACTTTTCGTCGCTGGCATCCTCGCGTAATTGCAATTACCGGCTCAGTCGGTAAAACAACGATGTTAAATCTCGTTGAATGTACTCTAGGAGACAAAGCGCACTACTCTCATGACGCTAATTCCGCCTATGGCATTGCCTTCGATATGGTTAACTTACGTGGTGTCACCGGCTCGAAACTCCGTTGGTTCTATTTATTTCTGGCCGTTCCAATAAAGTCACTTTTTTATAAACACAAAGAAGAGTTTTATGTTGTTGAGATTGACGGTGAAAGACCACATGAAGCTGAATTTTTAGCCTCCTGGCTAAGGCCTGAAGTCACTCTCTGGGTTTCCCTAGGTCTTTCTCATGCCTGTCAATTTGAACAGCAGGTGAAAGATGGTCTGTTTTCAAGTCTTGATAAGGCAATTACTCATGAATTTGCCATGCTTCCGCAATATACTCAAAAACTAGTAATTATCGACGGCGAGGTGGATCTGATGAATCGCGCACTCGACAGTATTAAGCAGAAAAATCTCACTAAAGCTACCGTTATTAAGCGTTCTAAGGATGCGGTGAAGACTTATAAAGTTGAACCAAATCACACTAGTTTTATCTTGCAGGGGACAGCAGATGGTGTTTCGCACGAGTATGAATTTAATCGCCCAATGTCTAAAGATATTGCCATCCAGCTAACCATGCTAGAAACCCTAGTGAATTATCTGGAAGTTATGCCACGTTATGATTTCTCTAATCTCAAGCTAGCACCAGGCCGTAACTCATACTTTGATGGAAAAAATGGTTTGAAGATTATAGATAGTAGCTATAACGCACATCTTATTTCCGTGAAGTCTATCCTAGAAATGTATAAAGCAATGCATGTCCCGCATAAGTGGTTGGTGATTGGCGATATTGTCGACCAGGGAAGTATAGAGGGGCAAGAACATGCAAAACTAGCTGATGAAATTATCAAAGTTAAACCTGAGCAAGTCATCCTAATTGGTCGGCGCACTAAGAAATATACCGCACCAACACTAGAAAAAGCCGGGCTGAAGATCTATACCACGCTTGACCCGCGTGAAGCACTTAAGTTTCTTGAGCAAAACCTCACTGGTCAGGAAACGCTACTCTTTAAAGGCTCGCAATATCTTGAATGGCTAATTGAAAAACTTCTAAAAAATCCTGAAGAAGCAAAATATCTACCAAGACGTGAAAAAGCTGCAATAAAACGAAGACAGAAGCGAGGATTAAACTAATGACGAAAACTTTATACATCATTCATGGCTGGACTTACTCAACTGAGCCATGGGCGAAAACCATCAAACTACTTAATGATAAATATCACATTAAAGTGGAAATGCTAAATGTGCCAGGACTTACCGATCCAAGCAAAAAAATCTGGAATATTAAAGAATATGTAAAGTGGGCAGATTCCTTAATCCCAGACGGCGCGATTGCACTTGGTCATAGTAATGGTGGACGTATCTTGATGCATCTCCTCGTTAAGAAACCGGAAAAACTCTCTCACCTCATCTTACTTGACGCAGCAGGTGTTTATGAACCATCAAGAAAGCGCGATATCCTAAAGAAACTCAGTCGAATCTTGTCGCCTCTAAAACAAATCAGGCCCCTCCGAAAAATTCTTCACAAAATAATTGGCGCTTCTGATTATGAACGGGCTCCTGAAAATATGAAGAAAACACTCTCAAACATGTTGGAGTCGGATAAGGATCTCGATTATACAAAAATCGAGGTTAAAACAGATATCTTATGGGGTGAAATGGATAAGATTACTCCAGTCAGGCAGGCAAAGAAGCTTCATGCTGGAATTAAGGGAAGCCGCATCAAGATTTTCCCAAACTGGACTCATGCCCCATATATCGCTGATCCAGAAGGCCTCGCCCGCGCCATAAGTCAAGTCCTAAAGGATAAAAAATAGTGAAAAAACATTATTTTCTAGGTCAAGCCGCAAGCTTCCGTGTTAAAAAAACTTTTCGTTTCCTCTTTAGTTTTGGTACACGCCAGGATTTTGATGAACTAAAACAAGACCTAGCAGAAAAATATCAAGTCAAAAAATCGCAAGTTTATTTATTCCACTCAGGACGCACTGCCATTACTCTTGCCCTGCTTTCACAGATCCCAAAAGAGTCAAAACAGGATTCAAAAAATCTCAAGGATCAGCCCGCAGTTGTCATCACCTCGCTCACTTGTTTTGCTGTAGTGCAGGCTGTAAAAACTGCTGGATATCAGCCAGTTTTTCTTGATATTGATCCAAAAACCTTACATTTTAACGCGGCAACACTTGAAAAGGCACTGAAGAAATATCCAAATATTCAGGCCGTCATCGTACAGAATAACCTCGGCCTGCCATGCGATATGAAGAATATTCAGGCGGTCGCAAAGGCGCATAAATTATTCCTGATTGAGGATCTCGCACACTCGCTAGATATTGAATATTCAGACGGTTGTACAGCTGGTAGCCTCGGTGATGCGGTCATTCTCTCGTTCGGAAAGGGAAAATCGCTTGATGCTAGTTCTGGCGGCGCCTTGATTTTACGAAAAACCAGTAAAAATCAGCTCCTAGCGGATCCTCAAATCGGAAGTTCACGTCCGAAACTGTCAGATTCCCTTAGGGACCGTTTCTATCCATTTTTTGGTCTTCTCTCTCGCACTCTATCGTATCTTCCGGCAGGAAAATATAACCTTGGCCAGCGCCTAATGGGCGTATTAGTGAAATTAAATTTTGTACATCGCTCCGCAGATGCCGAACTCGACTTCTATCACCGCATGACTTATTGGCAGGCGAAATATATTCGCCAGGAACTAAAAAACTTTCACGCTCCGCGCGGACTTCTTCGTGTGCCGTACTTTGTTCAAGATCAGCGTAAGACCCTTCATAAATTACAAAAAGCCGGCTTCTATTTTGATGAGGTTTGGTATGATACTCCTGTTGCTCCCAAGCGCCATTTTAACAAATCTGGCTTCAATCCAGCAGATTGTCCGATTGCTACGGTCGTCGCAAAACATCTTGTTAACCTGCCAGTCTATTATCCGATGCAGGAGCTGAGCCTCGCTCGTCAAATTATTTATCAAGATGAGGTGGATATTAAACTAGACAAAAAAATGCAGCCACAGGTTACTAAAATTGAACAGCTGACTCAAAATCTATCTCAATCTACAACGTGGCAGGATGATTGGAATCTGGCCATCAAAAAATTCGAGCTAGCGAATTTTCTTCAGTCGCCAAAATGGCAGAAATTCAATGAAATGCTTGGCCGTAAAACCCTCCACCAAACAATTAGTAATGAGGCACAAGTATTGATGGTGGTTCGTGATGCTAGACGTGGACGCTTCCTGGAAATTTCTAATGGCCCTCTCCTTGATTGGTCGGATCCGAATCTAGTCAATCTTGTTTTTTCTGAAATTTACAAAGCCGCGATTAAATTTAAATGCGTGTTCATTCGTTTTCGTCCAGCCGTAGAAGATTCGGCAGAGAATCAAGCAATTATGCAAAGGCTAGGTGCGATCAAAGCTTCCTTCCACCTCAATGCAGAACATACGGTTATGATTGATCTAACAAAAACCGAAGAAGAACTTTTGTCTGATTTTCGTAGGCAAACAAGATATGAGGTACGTCGAGCTGAAAAACTCAAAATCAAAGTTATTGATGAGACAAACTCTCCTGATATTATTCAAGAATTTCACAATGTGCAGCTGCAAACCGCAAAAAGACAAAATTTTATTCCTCCAACCTTGCGTGAACTAGAAGCACTAAAACAGAGTTTCGGAAACGATTTTAAGATTTACACAGCCTATGATGTAGAAAATAATGCAATTGCCTACGGACTGATCCTCATTGATGGTAAAGAAGCAGACTATTATGAAGCTGCCAGTACGCCCCTAAATCGCAAATTGCCTGGCGCCTATGCTTTGCAATGGCAAGTCATGCGTGATCTCAAAAAACTTGGCGTCAAACGCTATAATCTATGGGGTATCGCACCTGAAGGTCAGACCAATCATCGCTACTCAGGTGTCACCACCTTCAAAACTGGTTTTTCTAGTGAGCGATTTACCTATGTCAGTGCACAGGATATTCCAATTCGCAAATTCCGCTATAAAATCAATCGTATCATTGAGAACTTACGTAAAAAACACCGACATTTAAGCTAGAAAAATATCAATAAACCATATATGAAATAATAAACAATAGAGGAGTTTAAAATGGCCAATGAAGCGAAATATCAAATTCTCGACGCCGATTCTAAAGAAGAATGGGATGAATTTGTCACTAAGCATAAGGATTCAAACTTTCTTCAATCTTGGGATTTCTATGTTTTCTACCAAGACCTTGGTCGACAAGTTGTCAGACGCGTCATAAAACAGAATGATAAGATCGTTGCAGCTTACGCAGGTGAGGTCGAACCGGCTAAGCGTGGCCGTCATCTAGCTATTGCCGGTGGGCCAACCCTTGACTGGCAAAACCAAAAGTTGGTCAAGCTAATATTTGAAGATATGGCAAAAGTCGGCAAAAAACTTCACTGTGTTTTTGTGCGCGTTCGTCCGCAACTCGAATTAAGCAATGAGTCTGAGCAGATTTTTAAGAGCGCTGGTTTTAGAAAAGCTCCAATGTATCTTTCCGTAGAGTTTGCTGGTGTTTTGGATCTTAATAAGTCCGAAGATGAAATTCTTGCCGGTATGAGGCAGCGTCTTCGTCGCGCTCTCAGAAAAGCTAAGAAGAATGAAATTACCATTGAAAAATCCACCAATCCTTCCGCAATTAAAGATTTTTATGAAATTGAACTACAAACCGCCAAGCGGCACTCCTTCTTTGCTTTTTCCGAAAAGTTTCTTACCAAACAGTTTGCCGCCTTTGCCAAAAATAATGAAGCGGTACTCTATATCGCAAAGAAAGACGGTGAAATTCTAGCCGAAAATTTCATGATTTTTTACGGCAATGAGGCTTCATATCATTATGGCGTCTCCTCTGAGCTCGGTACGAAATACTCAGGTGCACCATTACTCCATATGGAAGCTATGCGAGATGCGAGAAAGCGCGGCATCACACGCTATAATTTCTGGGGTATCGTTGGCGAAGAAGAAACTAAGCATCGCTTCTATGGCGTCTCAGTTTTTAAACGCGGTTTTGGCGTCACGGAACTAAAATATCTCCCAGCGCAGGATCTAGTTCTCGATAAAATTAAATACTACACTACAACTTTTCCGATCGAATCCTTGCGCCGCAAAATTCGACACGTCTAAAAAGCTCAGGCGTAAACCCTATCTTTAATCCTGCTGTATATTTCTATTATAAATTCTCTATTATAAACTCTGTATTTAGGGTTTGATAATATTCATTAAAATTCATGTATTAAAAATCAAAATGTAGTATAATCATAACCAGAATGGATGAGAATATTGGTCGACCAGGAGAAAATAGCTTTGGCAATCAAGCTTTTTCTGACTCAAGCAATAATTCTGCACCAATAAATTCTAATGCTTCGGGGATGAATTCTGAGGATGCCTGGGGAAATAACCAGGCCAAGAAGATTGAAGATCAAAAAGCCGCACAAAAAGAAGCACGTGAAGCTGAATCCGCCGCCACCGAAAATGGCACAAATCCAAATAATGCCTTGGCCGCGGAACAGACCCCTAATGTCGTAGAATCTCTCTATAAAAAGGGCGACTCTTATGATAAAAAGAAGAAAAATATTAAGGCAAAAATCAAAAAAGCTAAAATAGTTGGTGCAGCCCTAGGTGTTATTGTCTCAATGCTGGTTGCTTTTTCAGCTTCTACCCCACTAGCGCCGTTTGCGCTCCTAGCTAACGGACTCGAGGCTTATAACACGCTTCGTTATAGTATGAATGCCCGCTCAAAGTATCAAATTCCACGATTATTAAATGGTAAGCTTAATCATAATATTGTAAATAGGAGTATTTTACGAGGCGAAGAGAGGTTTAACCTTAAGCACGCCACCGGCCTTAAGAAGCGTCTCCAAAAACAGGGTATCACTTATGTGGAAACTACTGGAACAGACGGACAGCCACTTAATCTACTAGTTTATGAGGATGGTCCAAATGGTAAGCCAATGGCTGTTACAGCTTATGAGGGCGACAAGGCAAGGATTCCGGCTAGCGTTGAATTGACAGGCTTGGATGCTTCTGGCAATCAGACACCAAGGACTATTGATATTGATTCGGATAATCATTTTTCGTATAAAGAAGCAACCTCAAGTAAGATTACTAGTGGCTTTGCTGACGCCGAAGATAAGGCTACAAGGACACTAAGGGGGCATATTGCAGGCTGGTTTGATTCATCCGCTGAATTAAATGATAAAAAATTAAACAACCACGGTCGTAATCGTCAGGGTGATACCTCGGATGACCCATCCGATGAGGAGATTCAGAAAAATGCCGAGAAAGATGGTATTAAGGAAGAGGCTGAATCTACTAAGGGGGGGGTTGAGGCAGACTCTACGAATGAACTTAATCCAGAAGAACCTGATCCGAAACCTGTCGGCGAAGGGGATGATTCTCTGAAGGCTGGCATGACGGCAGAAGCTGTAGAGGGCGCGCTAACCAAGCGTGCCGAGAAAGCTGCTGCGGCAATCGGAAAAGCTTCCCAATTAGCTGTCATTGCAAACTATACTTGCTCCGCAATGAAGATCATTAATACCTTAGCTCAAACTGTCGGGGCATTAATGAAAGCTAAGATTCTGAATTTTGGTACCAACTTCTTTGAAGCGATCGACAAGGCAAAGGCGGGAGACAGTAAAAAAGAGCTTCACTACTACATGAATGGTATGACCACGCCGGGTCCAACCAAAGATCGTCTCGGTAACGTTATTACAGGTAAAGAACAGTCCACCGCCATGGGTAGCGTAGCCATTCAACAGTTCTTTAGTAATGGTCAGTATATGATTAGCCCGCGCGACCCAGTGGTTGAAAAATATAACCCAGAAGCACCACTATATCAAGCAGTCTATAATAGCGACAATGTTGAATCAAAAGACATGTATGGTAATGCCACCAAACTCGGTAATCTCCTTGCCCAAGCTTCAGGTAGTCTCAATGTTTATAAAGCCTGCGTATTCGTTTCCACAAGTGCAGATCTTCTTAATCTCTTTGGCGATGTGGCTGGGGTTATCCTTACCGGAGGTTTAAGTAAAATTGCAAAACAATTAATCAATGGCTTTATCACAGTCGCACAAACTGCCGCCCTTACAGCAACTGTCGGTGGCATCATCTCCTTCCTGGTTCCTACAGTCGCTCAGGCTGCCACCAAGAACTTCCTAAATAAAGATCAAATGAAGGGAGAGGATACTGGTTATGTTACCGCTAGTGCTTTGAAAATGTATACCACGATGCAAGCACGTATTAGTTCTGGCCTTCCAACCACTACCGAGAATGCCGCAGCCGGTTATGATATCCGCAAAGATGTTATCGCCAGCGAGGCAAGATTCGCTAGAAGTACCATGAGTCCGTTCGATCCAAGTTCTCCATACACCTTCATGGGAAGTCTCATCAAGGCCACTATGCCGCTAGCTTCAATTATGTCCACTCCACTCCAAGTTATTTCGAAAATTGGTAGTATTGCAAAAAGTTCGTTCAATAGCTTATTGCCATCCGCCTCTGCTGAAGATCTTGGTAGGGACCTTAGCGATGTCAATAAAAACTGCCCGTCTTCCAATGCTGGCTCACAAACCACCATTATGGATGCCTTTTGTAATGGTTCAGTCACAACCGACTATGCCACAATCAATAAGCCAATCGAAGAAAAAATCGATGAATTAGGTCCAGAAAATCTTGATCTTGAAGGAGATGACCCTATTAATGCACCTCCAAAAGAAAATTCTGACTATGCAAAATGGCACGTTGCCTGCGCGAATCGTGAATCGCAAATCAATGTTGCCGATTCAAATATCGCAAACGCTTTTAAGGAAGAAACCGGGTTCGGTACTGGTTTAATAAAACAAGTCTCAAGTGCAATTATTGGTGCAACGCCAATTGTCGGTTCGTTCCTCCAGGTAAGGGACAACACAAACGAAGCGTCTAATTTGAAATTCATTACAGGTGAATTCTGTTACTCTGATGAAGCAAAGAAATTCTCTAGCTATACCGAAGACCTACGAGTCCTAGAATCAGCCGGTGTTATCGAAAAATCAGCTTCTGTGGCCTTTATGGAGAACTATTATAAGAAGCATCCACTTGATCATAGTGACTCTGGTATTGTGGCTCGCTACACCGGCATGACAAAAGATCAAGCCGAAATCGCTCTCGGACTCCTAGAATATAACACCTATCTCGCGAACTATCATCCAAAGGAAAAAGGTCCGAAGTTACCAACCAAAATTGAAGATTATCAATACGAATCGTCCTCCGTCATTGCTGAAGTTCTTCCGAGTAGTCTCGTTACTCAGTTTGCTAAGTTCAGTGAACAGCGCCTCGTTACAGCAGTAGCCTAGGCCTCGTCAATAGTCAAAAATGTGATAAAATAAGCATAAGGATAATAAAAAAGGAGTAATAATGTCCACAAAACTAAAATATATTGATAGCCACTGGGGCGTCTTCGCCCTGCAAGGTGTAGTTGCGTTGCTTTTTGGTTGGTTTGCATTATTTACTGGTTCCAGCGACATCCAAACTCTCGTCGTCATCGTTGGTTCTGTCCTCCTATCTCTCGGAATCATTGAGTTATTCAATCTCCTCATCCGCACCAGAACTCGCAATACCTGGGGTATCTCGCTCCTCATGGCCATTCTCGAAATTGGCGCCGCGCTCTCGCTTCTCTTTACCTACGAGCAGAATGTTGCCTGGCACCTAGTCGTCGTTGCCGCCTACACTATCTTCCGGGGTATTTTTGAACTAATTCTAGGTCTTCGCTCAATCGATGACCTCACTGATAAATTTAGCTGGGTCCTTACCGGTATCTGTGGCTGTATTATGGGTATCGTTATTTTAAACAGTGGCCGTCTTGGTACCACTCATTTCATTAAATATTTCGGATCCTACATGATGGTCTTTGGTGTCGTCAATCTTATTTATTCAATCCACAATCACGAACAGTCCAAGGACTACCAGGCTGAAAAAGTTGCCGCAAAAAAAGCTAAGGCTGCTGTAAAAAACTCAGCAAAAGAACTTTTGAAAGCTATTGAAACTCCATCCCGCAAAATTTCTACTAAAAAATCCGCTAAAACTAC
Organism: uncultured Candidatus Saccharibacteria bacterium; assembly: GCA_963539465.1. GTDB lineage: Bacteria > Patescibacteriota > Saccharimonadia > Saccharimonadales > Saccharimonadaceae > Nanosyncoccus. The sequence goes on from CAUTMI010000001.1 coordinate 48,761, forward strand.
CATTAAGCACAAAACCAGCAGCAAATCGACTAAAAAGTCTAAATAGCCTAAAAGTCTAAATAACCCTACAAAGCTGCCCCTACGGCTTTAAAAGCTGAGATAATATGCTATAATATGATCTCAAGGAGATGATATGAAATATAAGATGCCAACCAAGGCTATCATAACTGACGCTGGTTTTGCTAGTCGATTTTTACCTATCACAAAAACAATCCCGAAGGCGATGCTCCCCCTTGGAAACCGTCCAATTATGCAATTTGTTGTGGACGAGTGTATTGCCGCAGGAATTACAGAGATTATTATTGTAGCCACCCCAGAAGGTAAGCCAATCTATGAAGATTACTTCAATAATGCCGTTAATCGTATTAGAAAACAGCTCGCCTCTCAAGGTAAACACGATCGTTATACCCCAATCCAGGAGATCCTCGATTATCCAAAAATTACCGTGATCGAACAGGATCAATCCTATCCTTACGGTAATGGCTCGCCAATTGCTTCAGCCCGCAAATTTATCCGTGATGACGAAGCTTTTATTGTCGCCTACTCTGATGATGTCGTCTTTGGCGCCTCTGATGTTAAAACTCTAAAAGACTCTTTTGCGAAACACGAAGATGCCAAGGCTATTATTATCGCTCAAGAGATGCCAAAAGAAGTTCTCAATAAATATGGTATCATCCGTCTCCAAGATGAACAGAAGATGACTCTTCATAACATCGTAGAAAAGCCAAAAATTGAAGAGGCCCCATCAAACCTCACTTCATACGGTCGCTATCTTTTGACACCAGATGTCTTCCAGTACCTTGATCCAAAAAACATCGGTCTGGATAATGAGCTTTGGACTGTTGACGCAATTACTCGCATGGTGAAGGACGGCAACGTCTATGTCGAAAAAACTCAAGGTCAGTGGATGACCACCGGTGATCCAAAGAACTATTTCCTCACTGGTCTCTACTATGCCAAGCATTATGAAGATTTTGGTAAAGATCTCGAAAGCGCGATCAAGAACTTCTAGGTTACCGATCAAAAACCTTGTAATTGAATCTAAAGTCATCAACCAATCAATCAATTATCCTTTCAGTATTTGATAAAAAATCAGAAAGCCTAACTTAAAATCTACCATCTCAGGTAGATTTTTTGTGGTTGCGAAGAAATAGTGCTTATACTATAATAAAACCATTAAGGTTATAAATGGAGCTTTCATGAATCTCGCTGAATGGATTTTAGTAATGTTTTTATCAGTAGCCCTACTGATTTTTCTTATCGTTGGCATTATTTGTATCGTCAAGTTCACTAGTCTCCTCTCCGAGATTGAAATTATGGTCCAGACTGGTCAGTCAATCTTTGATAAGGCAGATGATGTCGCAGACAATATCAAGGATCTTACCTCTGTTGGACCTCTTGCTCGCGGTTTCGTCAAAGAATATATCGGTCGAAAACTTTTTAGCTTATTAAAAATCGATAAAAAACCTAAAAAATCGGTTTTTGACGAATTCGAAGAAGAGGACGATGATGAAGAGCGGGAGTCCGGTAAAAGCTCTACTAGAACCAGCGCAAAAAATACAACAAAAACCCATCGCGATCTCCAAAAGCGGGCTAAAACTGCTGCCTCAAAACTGAGAAAATAAGCTGAGAAAATAAAAAATCATACAAGAGATATACGAAAATAGACTAAAGAAAAAGTTTCTGGTTTCAGTATATCTCTTTTTTAAGGATTCCTCTATAATAAAGATAGAAATTTAAAACAGGAGTCCAAAATGAAAAAAGATAATAAATTCTTCCTCGGCATGATTCTCGGCGCAGCTGCTGGTGTTGTCGCTGGAGTTTTTCTAGCACCAAAATCAGGCAAAGAAACTCGTGAAGATCTGAAAAAACAGGGAAAAGAAGCTATTGAAACCACTAAAAAAGTTAGTAAAAAAGCTTATCTCGGTGCCAAAACTGAAGGTCAGAAATTCTTTGATAAGGTTTTTCGTAAGAAAAATGAGTTAGAAGCTGAAGAACTCGGCAAAATCGAAGATATGAAAGATGCTGCCGATGAGGCTAAAGAAGTTGCAGAGTCTGCTATTGAAACCGCAGTTGAATCAATCGACGAATAAGTTCAACCGAATGAACAAAGTTGGTGGGAATTTAATAATCAATTAAAAAATCAGTCTAAAAATCCCACTGTTCCGCCCATATCTCATCGTTTATGCTAAAATATAAGTATGTGTTGTGAGGTAGACCAAGAAGCGGCCGAATTGGCCCACGAGCAAAAATATCAGGAATTTTGCCAGCAAATCGACTCCCCTGATCACGAGATTGGGCCGAGTGATTTTGTCCACCTTCACAACCACACTCATTACAGTCTCCTAGACGGCCTAACAAAGGTCCCAGACCTAATTAATTATGTTAAGGGGCAAGGTATGGAGGCTGTTGCCGTGACTGACCACGGTACTATGTCTAGCCTGATTGAGCTTTACAAGGAAGCTAAAGCCGCCGAAATAAAGCCGATTCTAGGCCTTGAGGCCTATGTAGCAGCGCGTTCTCGTTTAGACCGCGATCCTGCTTATGATAAAGTCAGGTACCACATTACACTGCTTGCTATGAACGATAAGGGCTTTGAAAACCTCTGTCGTTTGGCAACTGAAGCCGAAGTTAATGGCAAATACTACAAACCGCGTATCGACCATGAAATCATGGAAAAATACAACGAGGGAATTATTTGTCTCTCGGGCTGTGCTAGCTCTGAAATCTCCGTTCGACTCAAGAATGGTGACATGGAAGGCGCCGAGAAGCTTGTTGAATGGTATAAAAATGTCTACAAGGATCGATTTTATCTGGAAATGCAGGACCACGGCCATCCTGATTCGCCAACTCACTGGGATGTCCAGAACCGTATTAATCAGGGTTTGCAAGAAATTGCCAAAAAAACCGGTTTACCTCTAGTAGTTACCTGTGATGGCCATTACCTTAAGCATGAGGATCAGGATGCACATGAAATCCTCCTCTGTATCGGCACGGCCTCCAATCTTTCCGATCCAAACCGCATGACCCTGAAGGATTTTCAGCTCCACGTTATTCCACCACAAGAAATTATTGATCGCTGGAGTAAAGATTTTCCCGACGCTATTAAAAACACTCGTAAAATTGCCGAGCGCTGTCACACTGAGATTCAGCTCGGTCGTATTTTGATTCCAAAATTCCCAATTCCAGATGGAGATTCCGAAAAGAGCTATCTCGACAAACTAGTTTTTCGAGGCCTAGCCTTCCGTTACGGAGGTGTTACTCAGGAAGAAGCTGCTAAACTCTCGATTGAGGAGTGTCGTAAACTACTTTCTGAAAAAATCCTCGAACGTATCGACTATGAGCTTTCAGTCGTCGACAAAATGGGCTACAACGGCTACTTCTTAATCGTCCAGGACTTCATTATGTGGGGGAAAACCCGCCGCATTATTTATGGTCCAGGCCGTGGCTCCGCTGCTGGCTCTATTCTGGCCTATGCTCTCCGTATCACTGAGCTTGACCCAATGAAGTACGACCTTCTCTTCGAGCGTTTCTTAAACCCAGACCGTATTTCGATGCCAGATATCGATACCGACATCCAGGATACTCGCCGTGACGAGGTAATTGAGTACTGTACTGATAAATATGGTAAGGCGCGTGTCGCCAACATTGTTACCTTTGGTAAGATGATGGCTAAAAACGCCGTACGTGATGTGGCGCGCGTGCTCGAGGTTCCTTATGCTGAGGCTGACCGCATTGCCAAACTTGTTCCGGACCCAGTTCAGGGCCACCACGTCAAGCTCACCGATGCCATCGTCAATACGCCAGACCTCAAATATGAATATGAACACAACCCAACCGCCAAACGCGTAATTGATTATGCTGCCAAGCTCGAGGGCACCATCAGATCTCACGGTGTACATGCTTGTGGTATCGTGATTGCCCCAGATGATCTAGTTAAATTCCTTCCTCTTGAAGTTTCCGCCAAAGGTCCACTCGCCACCCAATACCCGTCCACTCAGGTCGAGGAGTTAGGCCTTCTTAAGATGGACTTTTTGGGTCTTTCCAACCTCTCTGTGATTAATAATGCTCTACGTATGATTCGTAAGGTCTATCACGACGATATTGATCTCTACAACGTCCCGCTTGATGATCCGCTCGCCTATCAGCTCCTCCAAAACGCCGAAACTACTGGTGTATTCCAGCTTGAATCTGCCGGTATGAAACGCTATCTTAAAGACCTGAAGGCCTCCAGCTTTGAAGATATTATCGCTATGGTGGCTCTCTATCGCCCTGGACCAATGCAGTTTATTGACTCATTTATTCGCAGAAAACACGGCGAGGAACCAATCACTTACCTCCATCCAGGACTAGAAAATGCTCTAAAGTCCACTTATGGCATCTTGATTTATCAGGAACAGTTCATGCAGATCTCCAAGGAATGGTGCGGCTTTACCGGTGGTCAGGCAGATACCTTACGTAAGGCAGTCGGTAAGAAGAAAGTAGCGCTGATGAATAAGGTGAAGCCTGAATTTATCAAGGGCGCACAGGAGGTTGGTGGCGCCACAGAGGAACAAGCGGAAACTTTCTGGAATCAGCTACTTGAATTCGCGAACTATTGTTTTAATAAGTCACACGCTGCGTGTTATGGCCTCGTTGCATATTGGACGGCATACCTGAAGGCTCATTACCCAGATGCCTTTATGGCGGCTCTGATGACCTCAGACATGCGTTGGACGGACCGTCTTGCCATCGAAATTGCTGAATGTAAGCGCATTGGTATTAAAGTACTCGGTCCTGACATTAATCAGTCTTATGCCGACTTCGGTATTGTCGGTGGTGAAAAAACCATCCGCTTCGGTCTAGCAGCAATCAAGAGTATGGGAAAGGCCCTGATTGAAGAAATCGTCATCCCTGAACGCGACAAAAATGGCCCATTCAAATCCGTCTGTGATTTTGCTTCGCGCGTTGATAATACCAAATTTAATAAAAAATCCTGGGAATCCGCCATCAAGACTGGCGCCTTCGACCGTTTTGCTTCTCGCACCGATCTTCTCTTCAATCTTGAAGATATTCAGGCCTATGGCGGTAAGGTTCAAAAAGACCGCGCTTCCGGCCAAACGGACCTCTTTGGTCTGATGGGCGACGCTGGCGCGGTTCCAGAACCAGAAATTAAGCCATCCCCAAGCAAAGTTAGTGAAAAAGAGCAATTACTCTGGGAACGCGACCTCATGGGGCTCTATCTCTCTGCCCATCCGCTCGATAAATACGATATCTATTTCGAAGAGAATACTCACCCATTCTCAGTGGTTTCCGCCGAAAATGACGGTAAACAGGTGATTGTCGGTGGTATTATTACCGGCATCCGCACCATTCTTACTAAATCTAACACCAAAATGGCCTTTGTTAAGATTGAAAGTAAAACTTCAGAAACTGAATTTATTGTTTTTCCTTCACTCTATGAGCAGGAAGGTTCAAAATTAGCCGTTGATAATATTATTAAGGTGACAGGTCGCGTCAACGCCCGCGATAAAGACGGCAATATTACCTCTGAGGTTAAAATTATTGCGGACTCTTTCTCTATTGTTTCGGATGATAAACTTGAAAATTATCAGTCCACTGGCGCCCGCTTAGACGACCCGAAAGAAGCTCCCAAAAAGGAATTTAGACGCAAGAAAACTGCTACCGTACCTGAAAATATTGCCGCCAGATTATCTGGAAGTCAAAAATCAGACGACAAAAATACAGAGAAAAAGGAGTCTAATACCGAAAAATCTGATGAAAAGGCGGGAAAAACTGACAGTAGGCCAAATAAACCGGAAAACGAAAAAGGCACCACAAGTACTTCAGCTACCACGAATACTTCAAATGCCACAAAAACTTCAGCAGCTACAAATACTTCAAATGCCACAAAAACCTCAACTGCCACTTCCGAGGAGCCAGTTCGCCGCGTCATTACTCCGCCAGCCGACCCCCGTTCACAGAGATTGTATGTCTTGATCGAAGATCCTGAAGATACCGCAAAACTCACGCGTATCCGTAAATTATGTGATGATAATCCGGGTTTTCAGGAAATTATTCTCGTACTTAAGGATGAAGGTGGTAAAAAACCAATGCGCATGCCGTTCAAAATCGACGCCTCAAGTGAGTTAATCGATCCGCTTAAGGCTCTAGTTGGCGACTCAAGTGTTGTTTTAAAATAATGACCCTAAAATAGTGTTTTTAAAATCTTTATGCTAAAATAATTGAAAAGAAGGTGGGAAGTGAATAAAATAGCAAAGTTTCTGAATGCACGTATTTCTGGTTTTGTAACAGATAAGCCAGAGATTTTGGCGGCCTACTCTCGTGATGCCAGCATCTTGGAAATCATGCCAAAACTGCTTTTTTTACCAAACAACATCGAAGATATTCAGTATGTTCTGCGTTTTACTAATGAACTAGCAAAAAAAGGCTATCAGCTGCCAATTGCCGTACGTGGTTCAGGACTCGACCAAAGCGGAGCCGATCTTACAGAAGGTATGGTCCTTTCGACTGAAAAAATGAATCAAATCCAGGAAATTGATGAACGCGGCCGCCTTGTGCGAGTACAGGCTGGCGTAACTCTCGGACAGTTAAATTCCGCCCTCGCACTTTTTGGCCTCTATTTGCCGGTCGAAGCCGACCCCAGAGAAACCATCGGTGGTTTAATCTCCAATTTCTATACTGATCGTATTGCTAAAAAATATGGCAGTATCTATTATTATGTCGATCGTCTCGAAGCGGTGCTTGCAAACGGCGAACTTTTTCAGTCACAGACCCTTACTCAGCTAGGCCTTCGTAATGCCAAAACTCGAGACGGTTTGGTCGGAAAAATCTATCAAAAAACCCATAAGATAATTGAGCAAAACCAGAGGCAACTGCAAGAAATCAAACAAAATGATCATTCGCGCATCGGTTATCGTATGCTTACAGAGGTCTATTCAAAAAATAATGAATTCGACCTCGCTCCACTATTCTTTGGTGCTCAAGGCAGCCTCGGTGTGATTACGGAGTTAATTTTAAAAGTGGCACCGATTCCGCGCCCTACCAAAAAGGCTCTCTTCCTCTACGATGACCTAGATTCCGCCATTGATTTTATGGAGCGGCTCAAAAAACTTGAACCTGTGCGTATTGATTTTTATGACACCAGGATATTTAGCCAAAGTTCTCTAGAGTCCGTAAATACCCAGAACTCTCACAGATCCGAGGATACTAAAGCCATGCAAGCCTCGAAAAACACGGAAAATTCAAATTCAATTTTTACAAGTGCTAAATATCTCATTTCAACCGAGCTTGAGGACTCTTTCTTTAAAAACCATAAACATATCAAAAAGATGCGACAACTCTCGGAGGGGGGATGCAAATCAATTATTGACCAAAAAGACATTGTCTCTCAGTTTGAAAAACTTGCAAAACTCTTGGAAGTCTATCGTAATGATGCGGAATTTTCTGAGCGCGTTTGTCTGGTCGACCGCTCATATATTCCAGCCGCAGAATTAAACTCGGTGATAGGGAGTTTGGTTGCACTCGAAGAGATTTTTGGTCAACCACTGCCACTTTTTGGCTCCTTTGCTACCAATCTATATTCTGTGCGTCCTGCCTTTGACCTCTCAAGCGTTAATGATCGCAAGCAACTGCTCCGTTTTATCCAACATTTTGGAAAGCTCCTTTCTGACTCAAATGGCACGCTCTGTGGCGGCTCCGCTGAAGGTCAGGTTCAGGCCCTCATTGTCAATCAGGAAATCCCCACCAAAACTCGTGCTCTATATCATGAAATTAAACAGTTATTCGACCCCAACAATATCCTAGCTCCAAAAATCAAGCAGCACGCCTCTCTCGCAAACGTAGTTCGTTTTATGCGCACCTCTCCACAAATTGGCTTGATCCGCCGTGACTAAAATACGGGCTTTTAGACGGTTTGAAACCTCAACTAAGACAAATTTCGTCATAAAACGGTTCGCCCTTCGCGTGAATCAGCTTGTCATGATATAATCGTCCTATGAAAGTTACTACAAAGAAATTATCCGACACCAAGGTCGAAGTCACTGTCACTCTTGATCAGAAGGATCTTCAAATTGCTGAAGAACAGGCAATTCTCCGTCTTTCCAAAGAAATCAAGGTTCAGGGCTTTCGTCCAGGCAAAGTTCCAGCCGAAATCGCAAAGAAAAACATTAATCCAAACGACCTCGCCAGTACTACTGCCGACATCGCAGTTCGTCGCACCGTCCCACAGGCTTTTGAAGAGGCCAAGAACATCCCTCTCATCATTCCTAATGTTGACATTGTCAAATACGTTCCAGGTGAAACCCTCGAATATAAGGCCGTAGCTGATATCGTCCCAGAAATTAAACTCGGCGACTACAAGAATCTCAAAGTTAAACGCGAAGAGTTTAAGGCTAAGCCAGCTGATATCGACGATGTTCTCGCCCGCGTTCGTAACGCCTATGCTGAAAAGCAAGTTGTAAAACGTGAAGCTAAGATGGATGATGAAGTTGTCATCGACTTTGAAGGTAGTCTCGATGGCGAGAAATTTGAAGGTGGTGCTGCCAAAGATTTCAAGCTTAAGCTTGGCTCACACCAGTTTATCCCAGGCTTTGAAGAAGGTATCGTCGGTCATTCTGCAGGCGATCGCTTTGATCTCGAACTTACCTTCCCTAAGGACTACCACGCTGAGAAACTTGCCGGTAAGAAAACTGTCTTTAATGTGCTTTTGAAACAGGTTAATGAATTTGTTCTCCCAGAATTAAATGACGAGTTTGCGAAGAAGTGTGGTCCATTCAAAACCCTCGAGGAACTCAAACTCGATATTGAAAACAACCTCACCGAGCAAAATAAAGTAAAATCAGACGAGAAATTCAAAGACGATCTCGTTAATGAATTAATCAAAAAGAGTAAAATTTCTGCTCCTGAGATTCTCGTCGAGGACCAAATCCGCTTCATCAAGCAAGACATTGAAGCTAATGCTAATGCGCAAGGTCTCAACTTCGAGGATTATCTCAAGCAAACTGGTCAAACTGAAGAAGACTGGAAAAAGCAGGTTAAAGAACTTGCTGAGACTCGCGTCAAAGCTTCTCTCGCGCTCCAAATGCTAGCTCGTGAAGAAAAAATTGACGTCGACAATGAAATTGTTGATGCTAAGCTAAATGAACTTCGCGAAGTTTATAAGAAATCTAAAGAAGCTCTTGCCAGCCTCAAAGATAATAATGTTCGCCAGGATATCAAAAACCGCATGGTGATTGAGAAAACCTTGAACTTCCTCGTGAAGCTAAACTCCAAAGACGAAGCTGACGATAAAAAAGCTAAATAATAAAAAGGAGCCACGCGGCTCCTTTTTAGTTTAAACTTGATAAATACCAAAAATATGTTAATATATAATTATGTCACAACCTAGTTTATTATCTTATCTAAAACAGTTATATAAAGAGAAAAGAGAACTCACTATTCTTGAGATCACCTATCTAATCATTGCAGGTATTTCTTTTCTCGTCTCGGCGGTCATAGCTCTACTTAATCAGGCTCTCGGCGTGGGTCTTCTAATCATTCCATTTATCGCATTTTTAGCTTTTTCCGCCAATCTAATTGTTTGGGCACTCGTAAAAATGCTGTTAGAAGAGTCCATCAAAAATCAAGGATCGAACCTCAAGGAGTCAAAAAAGACGCCATTATCTCTTCCAGCAAAAGTGAAAAAACCGGTTGTCAGGTCAAAACAAGCCAAAAAGTCTTAATTGACGAACTGAGCTCAAGGTAGTATAATAAGCCAAGAGTTTCGTGCCAAATCCAATTGCTGTAACGGAGGCGGCTGAGGTTAAAACCTAGGTTCAAAGATTTTTGAGCCAAATATTAATTCGAAATTAAATAAGAGGAAAAAATGCCAACAATCAATCAATTGATTAGGAAACCACGCAAGGTGGCTGCAAGGAAATCAAAATCTCCTGCCTTAGGTAGCATTGTCAACACTTTGAAGACTCGTTACTACGATCAGCCAGCTCCATTGAAGCGCGGTGTTTGTATCAAAGTTACCACCAAAACTCCAAAGAAACCTAACTCCGCTCTACGTAAAGTAGCTCGTGTTCGCCTCACCAATGGCCAGGAAGTCTGGGCTTACATCGGTGGTGAAGGTCACAACCTTCAGGAGCACGCAGTGGTTCTCGTTCGTGGTGGACGTGTGCCTGATCTTCCAGGTGTCCGCTATCACATCGTTCGTGGTACCCTTGATCTTCAGGGTGTCAATGGTCGTAAACAGGGTCGTTCTAAATACGGCGCTAAGAAGGAGGGTAAGTAATTATGCCACGTAAAACCACTAAATCACTTGAACGCAAAGTTAATCCAGATCGCCGCTATCAGTCAATTCTTGTTCAGCGCTTGATCAACAAGTCTATGCTTGATGGTAAGAAACAGGTTGCCGAACGTGCAGTTTACTCTGCAATCGAAGGTGCTGCAAAGAAGCTTGGTTCTGAGAATCCAGTTGAAGTACTTGAAAAAGCAATTGCCAACGTTTCTCCAGATTTTGAAGTTAAGTCCCGCCGTGTTGGTGGTGCTAACTACCAGATTCCATTCCCAATTTCTGGTCACCGTCAGATGCACTTTGCCTTCTCATGGCTAGTCGTTGCTGCTCGTGCTCGTAAGGGTATGCCATACGAACGTCGTCTTGAATCAGAAATCGTTGATGCCTTCAATGGCACCGGCGCTGCTTTCAAGAAGAAAGAGGATACTCACCGCATGGCAGAAGCGAACCGCGCATTCGCTCACTTCGCAAGAGGTTAGTCTTAAAGACAAAAACACTACCAGAAATGGTAGTGTTTTTTTTGTGTGCCCATTTTAGATATGCTATAATTATCTAAAATCAAGGAGGTAAAATGATAAAACTCGCAATTAATGGCTTTGGCCGCATCGGTCGCAACGCCTTCAAGATTGCTTTTGAACGCCGTGACGTTAAAATTGTTGCAATTAATGACTTAACCGACACTAAGACCCTAGCTCATCTATTGAAGCACGATTCAAGCTATGGCACCTATGATCGAGATGTAAAGTTTGACGAAGAGAATCTCATCGTTGATGGTGAAAAAATCCGTGTTTTCTCCGAAAAAGAGCCAAAAAATCTCCCATGGGGTGAATATCAGGTTGATGTCGTAATTGAATCAACTGGTTTCTTTACTGATCCTAAGAAGGCGGCAGACCATCTTGAAGCTGGCGCCCGCAAGGTTGTAATTTCTGCACCAGCCAAGGGTGAAGGCGCCAAAACTATCGTGATTGGCGTCAATGAAGATACTGTAACTGAAGACGATAAAATCCTCTCTAATGCATCCTGCACTACAAACTGTATCGCCCCTGTTATGAAAGTGCTTGAGGATAATTTTGGTATTGAGAAGGCCTTAATGACTACAGTTCACTCCTACACCGCCTCACAGCGCATCCTAGACGCCCCAGCCAAGGACCTGCGTGAAGCACGCGCCGCCGCAGAAAACATCGTCCCAACCTCAACTGGCGCCTCAAAAGCTGCAGCCTTGACAATTCCTGCCCTCAAAGGCAAATTTGACGGACTCTCGATTCGCGTTCCGACCCCAGTCGTTTCTCTCTCAGATATTACTGCCGTCTTAAAACGAGATACGACCATTGAAGAACTTCAAGAAATCTTCAAAAAGGCCGCCAAAGAACCATTTTATGAAGGAATCCTCGGGGTTTCTGAGGAGCCACTCGTTTCCATCGATTATCGTGGCAATTCTCACTCCAGTATCGTTGACCTCCCTCTCATCAATGTGGTCGGTGGCAATCTGGTAAAAATTGTGGCCTGGTATGACAATGAATGGGGTTATTCTAACCGCCTAGTCGAACTAGCCTCTGATTTTGGGAAAAATTAATATGCCAAGGATCTTTTTAGGTTCTGATCACCGTGGATTTGTCGCCAAACAGCGTATTTTGGCCACTCTATCTAAGTCGGAATGGGCAGAAAACTACGAAATTGTTGACCTTGGTCCTGAAACCATGCGCCCAGATGATGATTTTAACGATTATGCTATTGCGGTCTCTCGTGCAGTACGTGAAACGGAAGGCTCCCGTGGTATCTTGATCTGTGGCTCTGCTCACGGTATCTCTATGCAGGCCAATCGCTTCAAGGGTATTCGCGCCATCTGTGGTTACACTCCGGAACTCGTCCGTCTCGGACGTCTTCATAATGACGCCAATGTCCTCTGTCTTTCGTCTGATTTTATGGATGATCAAAATATTGACCAAGCAATTGATATGTTCCTTCGTGGTAATTTCTTGCCGGAGGAGCGTTATATTCGACGCAATCGTCGTCTAGATGAAGAAACAATTTATTAAGGAATAACTATGGGTGAGGATGTCAAAATAGTACCAACAATCTTAACGGCAGATCCGCAAGTTTTTGCGATGCAGCTAGACGCGTATCAAAAGTTCTCGAGGCGTGTACAGTTAGATATTATGGATGGCACCTTCACTGCTGATAAAAGTATTTCTGAAGCTGCAATTGCGCAGCTCCCGCCGAATCTCACAGTTGATATCCATCTGATGTCCGCGAGACCTAGTGACCATCTAGTAAATATCTTACGCCTCAAACCATCTCTCTGTATTCTGCACGCAGAGGCTAACGAGAATCTCTTGCCATTCTTCAATGAATTCAAGAAAGCGGGGATAAAATGTGGCGTCGCTCTACTACCTGGAACCTATCCAGAACTCGTTAAACCTTACATTGATGTAGCTGATCATGTCCTAATCTTTGCCGGTAGCCTCGGCAAACAGGGGGGCGAAGCTGATCTACTCCAGACTGAAAAAATCAAAATTGTCCGAAAATTAAAGTCGGATCTTGAGATAGGCTGGGATGGTGGCGCTAATCTGACGAATATTCGAGCCCTCGCGCATGCTGACCTCAACGTTATTAACGTTGGATCCGCCATCTCGAAGGCAGAAAATCCCGCTGATGCCTACAGTAATTTGGTTGAAGAGTCGAAAAAACGAGGAGTACTCTAATGGTGGGGCGTATCAGATCTACAAAAAACATCAATCCCTTGCTAGAGCAACCGATTTCGCGCGTGGTTTGTTTGGGCCACGCCACTCAGGAAATTTACCTAGTCGACCACGATGATTTTATTGTCAAAAAAGATAGTATTTCAGTTGGTGAAAAGGTCTACATCGACCAGGTCTCTTATCAGGTTGGTGGTGGGGGAACTAACGCTGCCGTCACTTTTGCAAGACATGGTCATCAGTCCATTCTGATCGGCAATCTCGGTACTGATTCTGCAGCCGAGGCTATTATAGATTTTCTAATCGATGAAAATGTGGATACGAGTTACCTAAATCAGTTAGATGGTCAAACTGGCACCTCTGTTATTATGCTAGATTCAAAAACCGCCAGTGCTACTACCATGACTTGCTTAGGTGTTGCTGCTAAATATAAAAACCTTACCGCCTCCGACCTTTCGCTTGCTAATCCTGATTGGCTATATGTTACTGGTTTGAGTGGTGACATGGATAAATTACTCGAATTTGTCGAATATGCTAAAGAAAATCAGATACAAATCATGTGGAGCCCAGGCAAAGAAGAACTTTCGCAGAAGAAAAAAGTCTTAGGCCTTCTTTCGGATATCGATATTCTAATTCTCAACCAAAAAGAGGCAAAACAGCTAGTCCAGGGAGAGATTCTGGAGGAGTTGCTCGCGCGCCTCTCGCCTTACGTTAAGACCCTCATCATTACCGATGGTGCTAATGGTGCAATTGCCACTAATGGTCAGGAATCATACCGTCTCGCCCAATACGAACCGAAAAAGCCCGTAGATTTTAGTGGCGCAGGTGATGCCTTTGGGGCTGGCTTCCTCGCTGGAATCCTGGATGGACTAGATTTTAAAAATAGTTTAATCGCTGCCGCTGCTAACTCTACCTCTGTTATTTCTAAAATTGGTCCAAAAACTGGGATTCTCTCCGCCAACGAAAAATTTCACCCAATGCCGATCCAGAAACTTGAAATATAAAAAAAGAGGCCCCATTCGGCCTCTTTTTTAATTCTTAAGCAGATTTGAAATGATTATAAATATTATCGTTGATATTGATGTGTCCAATCTTATTGGCTGCCATCACTACTTCTGTAATATCATCCGTCAAGACAAACAAATCGAGGTCTTTTTCTTTGATCATGTGATTCTTTAGCATCGTAGTCTTCATAAACTTCACCATAGGACGCCAATAGGTTTTGCCAATCAAAAACACCGGCATTTTTGGCATTTTGTTGGTTTGCATTAGAATTAAGACTTCAGAAAGTTCATCAAGCGTGCCAATTCCGCCAGGGAAGAACACATAGGCCTTACTTGCCATCACTAGCATTAATTTACGGGCAAAGAAGTATCTAAATTCCATCCCATCAGTGATATATGGATTTGGATGTTGCTCGAAAGGCAGAGTGATATTTAGCCCCATGCTGCGGCCGCCATATTCATAAGCACCACGATTAGCTGCTTCCATAATGCCAGGTCCACCACCGGTAATCACAGGGTGCCCATTTTCCGCCAAAAGTCGGCCGAGCTCACGTGCCTTGATGTAATATTTTTCGGTTTCAAGCGTTCTCGCTGATCCAAAAACTGAAACTCCCTGTGCACACTTACGAATTGTCGAAAGACCACTAAAAATGTCTTTAGCATAAGCCATCGAACGTTCAATATCAGCCTCGGAAAGCTTGTCAGTGGTAATTTCACTGATCCATTTTTCTATCATTTTATCCATAAGCATATTATATCAGAAACAGGGGAGAATCACTAATCCATGATAGAATATAATCATGCAAAACCGGGAAATTGTCATAATTCTGCATAATATCCGCTCGACCTATAATGTCGGATCAATCTTGCGTACCGCCGACGGTTTTGGAGTCAACAGGGTAATTTATTCTGGCTACACGCCAATTCCTCTCCCATATTCAAAACTTCTGCCTCATCTCGCGGCAAAACTAACTGATCAAATCCATAAAACCGCCCTGGGTGCCGAGCAAACCCTAAAATCTAGTATCACTGATGATATAAAACAAACTCTAAATGATCTAAAAAATACTGGATTCCAGGTCATTGGTCTCGAAAATAATCTCTCAGGTAAAATCACACATCTCATAAATGATCCAGAGACCAAAACTCACCTAAAAGATAATGTTGCCATCCTACTTGGCGAAGAGGTCCTTGGCATTCCCAAAGAATTGCATTCCCTGGTTGATCTCTTTCTGGAAATTCCGATGTATGGGGAGAAAGAATCCTTCAATGTCTCAATTGCTACTGCCATCCTACTTTTTTACCTCCGTTGTCTCTAAAAATCCGGCAAATCTCTGAAATTTGATATAATAAGATAGATTAGGGAGTTTTTATGGAAAGATATAATCCGATTAAAATTGAAGAAAAGTGGCAAAAAATCTGGGAAAAAGAACAGACTTTTAAGGCAAAAGAAGATTCAAAAGAGAAAATGTTTCTCGCCGAAATGTTCCCATACCCATCCGGTGCTGGTCTCCATGTTGGACACGTACGTAATTTTTCGATCGTAGATGTACTTGCTCGTTTTTACTCCCAAAACGGCAAAAATGTCCTCAGGCCATTTGGCTACGACACATTTGGCTTGCCTGCCGAAAATTACGCTATTAAAACCGGTATTTCTCCAAAAGCTGCTACAAAAACCAATATCGAAAACTTCCGTAAACAAGCTAAGCGCCTCGGCTATTATATTGACTGGACTAGGGAGCTAAACACTTCAGATCCTGAATATTATCGTTGGACCCAGTGGTGCTTTTTGCAGCTCTTCAAAAAAGGCTTGGCTTATCAAAAAGAGAGCTATCAGTGGTGGTGTCCAAATGATCAGACTGTTCTCGCTAATGAACAGGTAGAAAATGGTCATTGTTGGCGCTGTGGGGCAGAGGTTGAAAAGAAAAAAATGAAGCAATGGTTCTTTAAGATTACTGCCTATGCTGACGAATTATTGGCAGAAATCGATAGTCTCAACTGGCCAGAAAAAATCAAAACTATGCAGAAAAACTGGATTGGTCGCTCTGAAGGTGCCAATGTTAAGTTTGAAGTGGCAGGAAAAGATCTTAAAATCGATATTTTTACCACACGCATTGACACGATCTGTGGCGCCACTTTTCTCGTTTTGGCCCCAGAACATGCCTTAATTCCAGAACTTACCACCCCTGAAACTCAGGTGCAAGTTGCAGAATACTGCGCAAACGCTATTAAAAAGTCTGAAATTGAGCGTCAAGAGAATAAAGAAAAAACCGGCGTCTTCACTGGAAGCTTCGCCATCAACCCGCTAACAAAAGAACAAATCCCAATCTGGATCTCAGATTACGTTCTTATCAATTATGGTGATGGCGCAGTGATGGCCGTCCCAGCACACGATGAACGTGACTTTGCTTTTGCGGAAAAATACCAGCTCAATATTAAGCCAGTAATTGAGAATCCAACTGAAGAACCTTGCTTCCACGGTGAAGGTAAACTAATTAATTCTGGAGAATTTAACGGCTACTCTTCAGAAGAGGCTCGCGCTAAAATTCTTGAAAAACTCGGCGCTAAAGTCGCAGAGAAAAAAGTCACCTATCGTATGCGCGACTGGCTAATTTCTCGTCAGCGTTATTGGGGTTGTCCAATCCCAATCGCCTATGATAAAAATGGTAATCCACATGCCATTCCAGAAGATCAACTCCCAGTTGTCCTTCCAGAGGTTTCTGATTTTAGACCTGATAAAACTGGTCGCTCTGCCTTAGCTAAAGCTAAAGACTGGCTTAAAGTTACGATTAATGGCGAAGAAATGACCCGTGAAACTGATACTCTTGACGGCTACGCCTGTTCTTCTTGGTATCTCTGGCGCTATGCTTCACCACACGACAAAAATGCCGCCTGGGATCAGGAAGCCATCAAGTACTGGGAGCCGCTCGATGTCTATTGTGGTGGTGACCACGCCGTTGCGCACTTATTATATGTCCGCTTCTGGTGTAAATTCTTTGCAGATGAGGGGTATCTACCATTCCGCGAGCCAGTCAAAAAACTACTCTATAACGGCTATATCAACGCCCCAGACGGCAAAAAGATGTCTAAATCCAAGGGTAATGTGATTGATCCACTTGACGTAATTGACTCAGGTTATGGCGCTGATACCTTGCGCACTTATGAACTGTTCATTGGTCCATACAATGAAGATGCAGCCTGGAGCACTACCGCGATCGGTGGCGTCTATCGCTTCTTGAATCGCTGCTTCAATCTCGCCTTCAATCAATCTGAGCGTCTACCATCTGATAATCAGACCGCGCAGATCCGTCATAAAACTATCAAAAAAGTCACCCAAGACATTGAAAGTAATAATTTTAACACCGCAGTGGCAGCTCTGATGGAATATGTCAATGACCTCTATAAAATCGGCGTTCATAAAACCGATATTGTGGTACTCGCAAAGCTCTTAAAACCATTTGCGCCACACCTTGCTTCTGAAATTCTCGAATCTGAACAGGAAAATGACACCTGGCCTACGTATGATGAAAAAATGCTAGTTTCAGATTCTGTACAGTTGATCGTACAGGTTAATGGTAAAGTCCGCGCTAAGCTAGAAATCGCCGCAACTGACCTTCAAGATGAAGAGAAGATCAAGAACCTCGCGCTAGCCGAAGAAAATGTCAAAAAGTATCTTTCAGGTGAACCAAAGAAGATTATTATTCCAAAAGGCGCCAAACTCATTAATATCGTGGCTTAAAACAAAACTTAATCTTGAAAAAACCGATTTTTTGACGTATAATTAGCTAAATTATTGTCAATATACTAATAAGGAGCATTTAATGCCTGAACCTAAAAAACAAAGCAGCCCAAGAAAGACTGGTCTTCGCCGAAGCCACCTACGTCTTGTTTTGGCTCGTGCTGTTAATAAGAAATCACCTGTTAAGGCTTTTGAGACCGCAAAAAAGACCCCAAACCTTAAGGTAAAAACTGTAAAAACTGCAAAAGTTGTAAGTAAAGCAAAGAAAAGCGAAAAATAATGGCAAGTAATCGGCACCTCGGTAGAATCATTGCATTACAAAGCTTGTATGAATACGAGTTTCGGGCAAAGGCGGGCGATGCTACAGCCGAAATCGAGTCCATCATCGCAAAAAATATTGAACCATATTCCAAAGCTCTCGGAGATACTGAGTTTGTTTTTAGTATCGGGAGAGGTGTAGTGAAAAATCAAGACAAGCTTGATCGTGAACTACAACCACTCGCTCCGGAATGGCCATTAGATACTATTGCAGCCATCGATCGCAATATTTTGCGTATCGGTCTTTATGAACTTGAAACAAGAGTTGTTCCTCCAAAAGTTGTGATTAACGAAGCCGTCGAGCTTGCAAAAGCTTTCGGCTCCGATAACTCTTCAAAGTTCATCAATGGCGTTCTAGGTACGGCCTACAAGCAACTTGGATTGAATAATGAAGAGAAAGAACATGAAGGATCAGAATCGCAAGTTGAGTCCCAACCAGTCGCATCCGACAAATAGAACGAAACCCAAAGATTCTACAACTCATAACTTTGTAAAAAATCGTCAAAACTCACGTAATTCTCGGTCAAATACCACAAAGGTGGGTGCCGAGAAGTCATTTAAAAAGAAACCAGCCATCAAAGAGATTGTGCGCGAGCCGACCTCTGGCGGAATCGTTTTTCGCTACAATAGGCAGAAGAATGATATAGAAATTCTTCTCATCCAGGATTCAAAAAATCGCTGGACTATTCCAAAAGGCCATATCGAGGCCGGCGAAACTGCCAAGCAGACCGCTATTCGCGAAATTGGTGAAGAGGCAGGCTTAAACCACATCAAGGTCCTTTCCTGGCTAGGCAAAATCCACTTTAAGTATCGCCGCGTTGATAAATTAGTCCTCATGACTACCCAAATTTATCTCGTGCATGCCTTAGATGGTAATGAAAGACCAACTAAGGAAAAATGGATGAATGGCATCAAATGGTTTTCTTTTAGAGACGCACTCAACGCGATTGAGTATGACGACATTGAAAAGTTAATGCTAATCGCCAAAAAACGCATTCGCACTGGTGAGTTGTAAAGAAAGTAGTTCGTACTTATAATAATTAAAATTCGAGGTTTCACCAGACACTAGATGATTCTAGTGTCAAAATGAACTCACGAAAAGGATTTATGAAATCACCACTAGAAAAATATCATATCGACATCGACCTCATCAAAAAACATATTGAAGAGGCGTCTGTCAAAAAACAGCAGGATAAAAGCCTGCCACCTGAAACCTTTACCAGGGACACCCTTGACGCCTATTCTGATTTTGCAAAGTCAAAAATGGGCATTGAATTTAAGGACGTCACACTTTTTATTACCGCACTAACTCACCGAAGTTACGTCAATGAGCATCGCAAGGCAGAAGTTGAGCATAACGAACGCCTAGAGTTCCTTGGTGACGCTATTCTCGAACTTGTTGTTTCGGATTTTCTATTTGAGCATTTTGATGAGCCGGAAGGAATCATGACCGCCTGGCGTTCTGCCCTCGTCCGTACCGAATCAATCGGTGCTGCTTCATATGAAATTGGATACATCCACCTTATTCGCCTTTCCAAAGGTGAAAAAATTGGCAATAGTCGCACACACGCTTCAATAATTGCGGACTGTTTCGAAGCGGTGACTGGCGCAATCTATTTAGACCAAGGTTTTGAGGCCGCCAAAGATTTTATCTATCAACACATCATCACTAAGATGGACGAAGTGATTTTGTCTGAATCGTGGCGAGATGCTAAAAGTTATCTCCAGGAACTTGCCCAGAAGTTTGAAAATAGTACCCCACAGTATCATGTTACCAAGGAGGAAGGTCCAGATCACGATCGTATCTTTACTATAGATGTTGTTGTGGCAGGACATAAGCGTGGCACTGGAACAGGCCATAGTAAACAAGAGGCACAATCAAAAGCAGCAAGTGAAGGTATTAAATTCTATAAAAAGCAAAATAATACCCAGAAAATGGTCACCGGCAAACTATCTTTAGTTAAATAATCATCATTAAATAGAACCAACCTAAAGAAAGTTCTATTTTTTGCTTATTCAAAAATCATTATGCTAATACTTTCTTTTTTCTAAAAAATATGTTATTATATGCATGTTTCTAATGTGCGACATTCAAAATGTCAGAAAGTACTTTACTAGGAGGGAAACCATGAAGAAGGCATACACGAAGGACGAGGCTAAGGAGCTGATTGCTAGAAAGGCGAAAGAGAGCGACAAGCCCGTCAAATATTCGATAGTCTACATTAAAAGGGTTATCCGATACTACATCCGTCTGATGAGCTGGCTTTATCAAATGGGGAAAAATACCTCCACTAGGTATCTTCTAGAGTCACTGGAACGTTGTGGAGAGGAGAAAATCAGCACTGAACAACTGGAGACCTATCGCAAGTACTATGATGGTGACCTCAAGACTCTTGAGGCAAAAGTCAAAGAAATAAAAGAGAGCGAGATAAGGGATTTGAATGACATCTTAAAGTGTTCAAGCAAGATGAATGTGCAGCAATACCTCGATCTAGTAGACTCGAGTGGTAGAGCAGGTGTGAATAATCTATTTGATAAAAACGGTAGATCTAAGACAGACACAAAGGTAAACATGTATTATGTGCAAAAGACCATCTGCACGTTCTATTCTAAAAGAGCGCTGAGCGCGAGGGAGCGCCGGAAGGAGGCGCGCAATTTAATTAAGGATACATTGTCTAAATTCTACAGTGTCATCGACCCTGATTTTGATTCATCCACCAAGGAGATGGATACAGAATTACTCAATAAGATCTTCACTGATGAAAATGTTGATCGTATTGCCGATATAATCTTCTTAAAGCTTAATTATTTTGAGTTGCAAGAAGTTGAAGAGTATGTTTTATATGATTGGATTGAACGTCGCATCGAAAAAGTGATCACCTTTCGCTTTATCGAAGACGTATTTCTCGCCAACAAGGCAAAAATGCAGGCCGCACAAAAGGCAAAAATGCTGGCCGCACAGAAGGCAAAAATGCAGCCTGCCTGCTAAGCCCTCCTCTGGAGGGCTTCTTTTTGTCTTGAAAAAACCTACAAAATAGTATAGAATAAATCAATAAATAAATTTAAGGAGAAAACATGCTCGCGATTCGTATGCAGCGTAATGGTCGAACCCACTACCCAACCTTTCGACTAGTCGTCCAAGAATCCCAGCGTCATCCACTTTCTGGACGCGTTGTGGCTGAGGTCGGCAATTACAACCCAGAAACTAAGAAAACCACTTTAGACAAAGAAAAAGTTGAGTTTTACCTTAAAAATGGTGCACAGCCATCTTCACGTGTGGCCTTCATCTTTAAGAAAGAAGGCATCAAGCTTCCTGAATGGTATAAAGAGGCAGCTCCAAAGACCAAAAAAGCTAAACACGCTGACAAGCTCCGCAAGAACCAGCCAAAAGAAGAAGCTGAAGTAGCAGAGTAAAATACGAAAATAAGATATCGCGAGATATCTTATTTTTTCATTTATCAAACCGCAACCATTATGATATAATGCTAATAATAAATTAACTTGGAGAACCTATGTCAACCATTGACCAACAATTCGTAGAATATATCGTAAAAACTCTAGTAAATAACCCTGACAAAGTTAGCATCGACCGTGCCATTGATGAAAAAGGTGTTTTACTTTCCCTTAGTGTTGATCCTGAAGATGTCGGCCGTGTCATTGGTCGCCGTGGTGCCACCGCTCAGTCCATCCGCACCCTTCTTCGCGCTCTTGGCACAAAGAATGATGCTCGCTATAACTTGAAAATTGTTAACACTGACGATAATGGTAATGTCGAAACAACCGGTGAGCCAACCGCCGCTCGTACGGTTGAGGATTATGATGAAAATAGTAATGATTCTAGCCTCACCAAGAATACTCGTGCCGAGCTCGCTGACCTTGACGACCTAGATATCTAATTAAAATCTAGAATTAGAGTTAATAAAATAGCCTCAAAAAAAGAGGCTATTTTTTGCTAAAAATCGAAAAAACAATAGCTAATTTTTCCGAAAAAGCCTTGACATTACGTCCTAAAATTCTTATACTAAACACAGTTCATGTTGAACTAAGCTAACTGCGAGTCAGCTTACATAAAGTTGAGAGCTTATATGTTCAAAAAATACCACCATCTCCCGGTGGTTTTTTGGTGTAAAATCGGAACTTCTCATTGAAAAATCTCGATATTTATGATAAAATCGAGTACAAGAAGTAGTGTGTCAATTGGCCGCGAGGGTGTTTTGATCTGGCGACTCAAAATATCGTCAATTGGCAGTAATCTTCGGCGCTAAAGATTATTAACACTAATATAGAGGGAAACGTGAGTACTAAAAATATCAGTACAGGTGGTAAGCGCGTCTTTTTTACGGACGGCGACCATCTTGAAATCCCAGATCTGACCGCACATCAGAAAGATTCCTGGGAGGAATTTATCAAATCTGGACTCCGTGAAGTTTTCACCGAATTGAATCCAATCGATGACTACACCGGACAGAAACTTTCACTAAGGTTTAAGGATTACGAATTTAAGGCTCCAAAACGCACTGTTGAAGAGGCAAAATACAATCTTGAGACCTATGAAGCTCCACTTTACGTCAAGGCTGAGCTTACCAATAAAGTGACCGGTGAAATCAAAGAACAGACTATCTACTTTGGTGACTATCCATGGATGACCGACCGTGCCACCTTCATTATTAACGGTACTGAGCGCGTCATCGTCTCACAGCTTATTCGTTCAGCTGGTGTATTTTTCACTGCTGACAGCTTCAACGGTAAACGCTTTTATGGCGCTAAGGTCATTCCAGGCCGTGGTGCATGGCTTGAGTTTGAGACTGCAACCAATGGTTCAATCAACGTGAAGATTGATCGTCGTCGTAAGATTCCAGTCACTACCTTCCTTCGTGCTCTTGGTATCGCGAAGAATTCTGAAATCAAAGAGCTCTTCGCTGACGTCGACAATGGTCCAATTAACTACATCGACAGCACTATTGATAAGGATACCACCACCAGCCAGGCTGCAGCTCTTCTCGAGGTTTATCGCCGTCTTCGCCCAGGTGATCTTGCTACCGTCGAAAACGCTCGCTCCATGGTTGAGCGCACCTTCTTCGACTACAAACGCTATGACTATTCACGCGTTGGCCGCTTCAAGATTAATCAGCGCCTAGGCTTCGATACTCCAAATGACAGTGCTCACCGCACTCTTCAAATGAAAGATGTTATTGCTATCATTCGCGAGATTATTCGTTTGAATAATACTCAGGAACCAGCTGATGATATCGACTCTCTTGCAAACCGCCGCGTCAAAATGGTTGGCGAGCTGATCCAGCGTCAGTTCCGTCTTGGTATGCTTCGCTTACAGCGTAATATTTTAGACCGCATGTCAATGGCTAACCCAGAAGAAGTCACTCCAGCTCAGCTTTTAAACTCTCGCCCAGTCGTGGCTGCTGTCAAGGAATTCTTCAGTAGTTCTCAGCTTTCACAGCTTATGGACTCTTACAACCCATTCTCAGAACTTTCACACAAGCGCCGTCTGAGCTCTATGGGTCCTGGTGGTTTGACTCGTGAACGCGCCGGCTTCGATGTCCGTGATACTCACCCAACTCACTACGGCCGTATCTGTACTGTTGAAACTCCTGAAGGTGGTAACGTCGGTCTCGTACTTAACCTTGCTACCTATGCCCGCATCAACGAATATGGTTTCATCGAGGCTCCATATCGCGTCGTTAAAGACGGCAAGGTAACCGATGAAGTTATCTATGTCGATGCCAGCCAAGAAAAAGACATGGTTATTGCTGATACTTCCGCCAAACTCGACAAAGATGGTCGTTTTGTTGACGAACGTGTCTCTGCTCGTATTAATGGTCAGCCAGCCCAGGTTGAATCTGCCCGTGTCACCCATGTCGATGCTGCACACAAAGAAATTCTTGGTGCTTCCGCCTCACTTATTCCATTTGTTGAGAAGAACCGTGTTGACCGTGCGCTCATGGGCTGCGCCATGCAGAAACAGGCAGTTCCACTTCTAAAGAATACCGCACCAACCGTTGGTACAGGTGTTGAGTCTGATATTGCTAAATACACTTCTCAGCTCATTACTGCCGACATGGATGGTGTCGTAAAGAAAGCTGACGGTATCTCAATTATTGTTGATTATGCAAATGGCACTTCACGCGAATACAAAATCGCCCATTTCGAACAGACGAACTCTGATCAGTGTTACAACCAACGCTGTATGGTTAAGCGTGGCCAGAAAGTCAAAGCTGGTGACATCCTAATCGAAGGCGCCTCCATTGAAGACGGTGAAATCGCTCTCGGTCGTAACCTTCTGGTTGCCTTCATGCCATGGCGTGGTTACAACATGGATGATGCTATCGTGATTTCCCGCAAGCTCGTCGAGGATGACACTTTGACTTCCATCAATATTAAAGACTTCGATGTTGAAGTCCGTGAAACTAAGCTCGGTCCTGAACAGGTTACCCGTGATATTCCTAACGTTTCTGAACACGCTCTTCGCCACCTTGGTGAAGATGGTATCGTTACCGTTGGTTCTGAAGTTTCAACCGGTGATATTCTCGTCGGTAAAATTACGCCAAAGGGTGAGCAAGAGCTCAGTTCTGAAGAGCGTCTTCTTCGCGCTATCTTCGGTGAAAAAGCTAAAGATGTCCGCGACACCTCAGTCCGCATGACTGGTGGTACCTCCGGTAAGGTTATCGGCATCCGTGTCTACACCCGTGAGCAAGGTCACGAACTTAAGGCTGGTGTCTTAATGCAAATCAAAATCTTCGTGGCTGAAATGCGTAAGGTTCAAATCGGTGACAAGATGGCTGGTCGTTACGGTAACAAGGGTGTGGTTTCTCGCGTCCTTCCAGTTGAAGATATGCCATTTATGGCTGACGGTACCCCAATCGACGTCGTACTTTCCCCAATGGGTGTGCCTTCTCGTATGAACCTCGGTCAGCTCTTTGAAATCCACATCGGTATGGCTGCACGTGTCCTTGGTTACAAGGTTGCAACCCCATCCTTCAATGGTATTCCAGATGAAGTTATCTCTGAGGAGCTCGCTAAGGCCGGCATTGACCACAACGGTCGCATTCAGCTCTTTGATGGTCTCACTGGTGAACCATTTAATGAAAAGACTTCTGTTGGTGTCATGCACATGATCAAACTTCACCACATGGTCGAAGACAAGATTCACGCTCGTTCAACCGGTCCTTACACTATGGTTACCCAACAGCCACTTGGTGGTAAGGCACAAAACGGTGGTCAGCGTTTCGGAGAGATGGAGGTCTGGGCCCTCGAAGCTTACGGTGCATCCAGTATCTTGCAGGAAATGCTCACTATCAAATCTGATGATGTTTACGGCCGAGCTAAGGCTTATGAATCTATTATTAAGAATGAACCAATCCAAGGTCCAAAACTCCCTGAAGGTTTCAACGTTCTCGTTAAGGAGCTTCAAGGTCTCGGTCTTAAGGTTGACCTTCTTGATAATGGTGAGGCAAGAGACGCAGATCGCGTAATTGAAAAAACTTCTAGAGAAATCGAAAAATCTCAGGACGACCGCCTAATCTACGCAAAGCATAATGTACATATGAATGATGACGACAACGATTTGATTGATCTTTCAGATGAAGAGATCGAGGAATCGCTTGACGCGCAGGGAATTACAATAAAAGAAGGAGACAGTGATGAAAACATTGATCTCGGAGAGGAGTTCTAATGGCTTGGATGGACAATTACATTTCAGCCAGTGACTTCGACTCAATTCGTCTCAGTATTGCAAGTGCTGAAGATATCTTGAGTTGGAGCTATGGCGAAGTATTGAAGCCAGAAACAATCAACTATCGTACTCAGAAGCCTGAGCGTGATGGTCTATTCTGTGAACGTATTTTCGGTCCAGTGAAAGATATCAATCCACACGATAGCAAACTTAAAGGTGTCCGCTCACGCGAAGCTGCTGTTGACAAGGAAGGTAATCTTGTTACCAAGTCAATCGCTCGCCGTGAACGCATGGGTCATATCAAACTTGCAGCTCCAGTAGCTCATATCTGGTTTATGCGTGGTACCCCATCAGCCCTCAGCTTACTCCTTGACCTCACCGTCAAGAATATTGAGAAGGTTGTCTACTTCGCATCTTACCTCATTGTTGATGCTAAAGATGCTGAAATCGAACAGACTATTAATGATCTTAAGGCTCAGCATGAAGCCAGCCTCCAGGCTATTAAGATCCGTTACGGTGAAGCCGCCAAAGAAGCTGGTGCTAACCCAGAAAAACTTGCCAACGAACAGGCTAAAGAGGTTGAAGAAGTTGAAAAAGATTTCTTAAGCCGCAAGAGTACTCTCGAAGGACTCAAAAAAGGTGCTGTGATTTCTGAAATCGACTTTAGGAACCTTCCTGAAGAATATGAAGAACTCATTACTGCTGAGATGGGTGCCGGCGCCATCAAGAAGATTCTTGACGAAATCGACATGGATCAAATGATCGCAGATTTAAGTGAGCAAGCTAAGGAAGCCAAGGGTCAAAAAGAGCGCAAACTAATTAAGCGCATCAAGGTGCTTGAGGGTATGAAGAACGCTGGCATCAAGCCAACTGATCTTATCCTTACTGTTATTCCAGTTATCCCTCCAGATCTTCGTCCTATGATTTCTCTCCCTGGTGGACGCTTTGCAACCTCCGACCTAAACGACCTTTATCGTCGTGTGATTAACCGTAACAACCGTTTGAAGAAACTTCTCGATCTCAATGCTCCAGAAGTGATCGTTCACAACGAAATGCGTATGCTCCAAGAGGCTATTGACTCACTTATTGACAATAATGCCTCCCATGGACGTCTTGCCAGCTCACAGAATGGCCGTCGCAAACTTAAATCCCTCTCTGATCTCCTCAAAGGTAAGCAGGGTCGTTTCCGTCAGAACCTTCTCGGTAAGCGTGTTGACTACTCTGGTCGCTCCGTCATCGTGGTAGGTCCAGATCTAAAGCTCAACGAGTGTGGTCTACCAAAACTTATGGCGCTAGAACTCTTCAAGCCATTTGTCATTTCTTGGCTACTTCTCCATGAATATGCGCCAAACTCTCGCGCCGCTTCACGTATGATTGAAGCTCATGAATCTATCGTTTGGGATGCACTTGATGAGGTAATTAAGGGTCGCTATGTTCTTTTGAACCGTGCTCCATCTCTTCACCGTCTTTCAATTCAGGCTTTCCAGCCAAAACTGATCGATGGTATGGCAATTCAGCTTCACCCACTCGTTGCTTCAGGTTTCAACGCCGACTACGATGGTGATCAGATGGCTATTCACCTCCCACTATCAGCTGAAGCTCAGAAAGAAGCTCAAGAATTAATGACCGCTCAGCACAACCTCTTAAAGCCTGCTGACGGATCCCCAGTGCTCGCTATCTATCAGGACGTTGTACTTGGTAGCTACTACCTAACCTACGATAAACCTGGTACTGAATCCGATAAACCACTTGCCTTCAGTTCAGTCTATGAAGCAGAAATGGCCTATGATCGTGGCGATATTGCCCTTCAAACCCCAATTCGCGTCTTCACTAAGAAAGAGATTCGCGACACCACACTTGGCCGTGTTATCTTTAATGAGATTCTCCCAGTAGATTACCCATACGATAACGGCGTCCAGACTTCAAAGCACTTGAAGAAAGTTATGGCTAATATCTTTAATGATTATGGCTCCAAGGTGACTGTCGAAGTTGCAGATAAATTGAAAGACTTGGCCTTTGAATATGAGACCATTGCTTCCATCTCTACCTGTAAGGACGACTATCCAACCTATCCAGAAATTGCTGACTTTATTGCTAAAGGTGATGCAAAAACTGCTCTTATCCAAGATCAATACGATCAGGGCTTACTCACCGACACTGAACGTTACAACCTAACCGTTGCTAACTGGCGTGAAATCGACGGTGAAATCTCCAGCTTCCTCAAGCAAAAGCTTGCTACTATGGATACCGACATTGCCGTGATGACCAACTCCGGTGCTCGTGGTTCCGTGTCTGGTATTAAGCTTGCTTCTGCAGCCATTGGTATCATGGTCGACATTAACAACAAGGAAATCGAGCTTCCAGTCAAGTCCAGCTATAAGAATGGTCTTAACACTCTCGAATCCTTCATTGCAACCCGTGGTGCTCGTCAGGGCCAGGTTTCTACCGCTCTTCGTACTGCCGACTCTGGTTATCTTACCCGTCGTCTCGTCGATGTGGCTCAGGACGTCTTCACCACTGATAAAGATGCTGAAGATCCAGGCTTTGAAGTCTTCAAATCTGAAACTCAGCAGACTGGTATCGAGTTCGTCCAGCGTATTGCCGGCCGCTACACCGCTGCGCCGATTCCAGGCTACCTCGAAAACGATCAGCTCATCACCCGTGAAATGGCCGAACAAATTGCTGCTGATGAAGATATCAAATCTGTCCGCATCCAATCTGTACTTACTACCAAGTCCGTCGATGGTATTCCACAGAAAGCCTATGGTGTCGACATGGCTACCCGTCAACTCGTTGAGCCAAATCAACCAGTAGGTGTCATCGCCGCTCAATCCCTAGGTGAGCTTGGTACTCAGCTTACTCTCGATACTAAACACTCTTCCGGTGTTGCAGGTTCTGGTGCTATCTCCCGTGGTCTTCCTCGTGTAGAAGAGCTTCTCGAAGCTAGAAATCCTAAAGGTCAAGCTTGGATTGCTCCAGTTTCTGGTCTCTGTGAAGTTTGGGAAGATGGCAATCACTTTGTGGTTCAAATCACCCCATCTTCAGGTAAAACTGAACGCATCGAAGTGACCGATGGTCGTAAAATCATGGTTAAGGATGGTGCTTCCGTCAAGACTGGCGACGTTATCGCTGCCAAGTCTAAAGGTATGGAACCAATCATCGCTCCATTTGATGGTAACGCTCAGATTGTCGATGGTGCCGTTCTCATCACCGAAGGTGCTGGTGGCCCAGTCCGTGTCGAAATTCCAAATGACGCTGAAATGCTCGTTAAGAGTAATGATACCGTCGAGGCTGGTGATCGTCTCACTACTGGTTCTCTAAATCTTCAGGATCAGCTCAAGTACAAGGGTGTAGAAGCAACTGCTCGTTATATCATGAATGATATTATGGCAGTCTACGCCGCCAACGGTAATGATGTCTCCGCAAAACACCTTGAGGTGATTGTGCGCCAGATGTTTAGCCGTGTCATGATTGAAGATGCTGGTGACACTAACTTTGTTGCTGGTGATATTACTTCAGTCAACGCTGTTGAGGAAGCCAATCGTGAATGTATCGCCTCTGGTCGTACTCCAGCTGAATACACTCAGCTCCTTCTCGGTATTACCAAGGTTTCAATCTGGTCAGACTCCTTCCTTTCAGCTGCATCCTTCCAGGATACAACCCGCGTTCTTATTAATGCCGCCATCAATGGTCGCGTCGATAAGCTTCACGGCTTGAAGGAAAACGTCATTATCGGCCGCAAGATTCCAGTAGGTACCGGTGTACGAAAATTAGAAGATTCTGAAGAGGAAACTGAAGGTAACTTCGGCGACTTCAAAATCGTCAAAGATGAAGACGCAGACTTCTAAAACCTAAACGACTAAAAATAGCTCCTCCGTGGAGCTATTTTTTATTAGGAAACAATATATAATATAAGTATGCACTCATACATAGACGCAATTCAGCAAGCCTCCGTTATTTTTCCAGCCATAGCGGTGGCCTTCTCAGTGCCATACCTAATTTATAACTACAAAAAATATGGCTCCATCATGAGCTTGCGCGTCTGGATCGTCTATTCTTTTATTCTTTATCTCCTCTGCACCTACTGTTTAATTATTTTGCCACTTCCATCAGCAGAAAAAGCACAATCCCTGCATGGCTACCACATGCAACTTAATCCGCTCAACTTTATATTTGATATCGCAAAACATACGCATATTAACCTTCAGGACCCAAAATCCTTCCTCACTATCTTTAAAAACTGGGGTTTCCTTACGACTGTCTTTAATATCTTCATGACTCTGCCTTTTGGTTTTTATCTTCGCTATTATTTCCGTAACAATTTTAAACAAGTAGTCGTCAAGTCCTTCCTCCTCTCCTTATTCTTTGAGCTGACTCAGCTCAGCGGACTCTACTTTATTTACGCTGGAAATTATCGCCTCTTCGATGTTGATGATCTTATTACAAATACTCTTGGTGGCATCTTCGGCTTTATTCTTGCTAATCTTTTAGCGAAATTCCTACCGACTCGTGAAGAAATTGATCTTAAAAGTTATGATCGCAGCAAGAAAATCTCATTCCTGAGGCGACTCGTGGCTCTCGTCTTTGATGCAATCGGCTCCGTTGCCTTTCTCCTAACCCTCGCCCCATTTATTATGAAAATCCTCCGTCTTGAGTTCTCGATTTTAACTTCTTTCTTTTCTGTCATTCTGTATCTCACTCTTAGTGTTATGATTTTCCACGGTTATACTTTTGGTTTCTTTATGACCAATCTAAAAGTTAAGCTAATTGACGAAACGGCTTCAACTTCAATCTTTAACAAATTTCTCCACATATTTATCCGTTTTACGGCCTTCTTCTTCCAATTCGCCATAATTCCAGCCATTGCTTTTTTCCCCATTCAACTACTCAGCTTCAATAATATTATTGACGAAAACGCTACCGCGGTTCTTACCATCGCTTACGTAATCACCTGTCTAATCTATTTCTTTGTACTATCTATTCTGATTGCGATCAGAAAACCACTCTTTTATGAAAAAATCTCCAAAACCGAATTAATCAGTACCGCCAAAAAGATAGGTACCAAAACTGACGAAGAGAAAGTTGACTAGAAAAACTCCCCTTGAAGAAACACTGGGTTTGTGCTAAAATACTCGTGTAAGTTTATCAAGGTGACATTTGACTAACTAGACCAAAGAAAAAGCCGTTCGTTTCCGACTGCAATAATTTTTTTAGAAAATTATAGGCCAAGCAGAGAAACAAACTGGAACTCCTCTTAGTCTAGCTATTAGAGTGTCGTCATTAAAGGAAAGGAAAAGATGAAAGTCATCCTCGGCACCAAAATTGGTATGACCCAGATCATCGGCGAAGATGGATTAGTAACTCCAGTTACCATCCTTCAAGCCGGACCAGCCACAGTGACTCAGATAAAGACCGTCGACACCGATGGTTATAATGCTGTGCAGCTTGGATACGGTCAGGGTAAGAATCTGAGCAAGTCGGTATCAGCTCACGTCAAAAAAGCTGACGAAACATTAAGTCCTAAAATCTTGAAGGAATTTCGTACGGATTCCACTCCAGAGCTCAAACTCGGTGATGTTCTCACTGTAGAAAGCTTCGAACTTGGAGACAAGGTGGCAGTTACTGGTATTTCGAAAGGCAAAGGATTCGCTGGTACTGTCAAGCGTTGGAACTTCCAAGAATCACGCAACACCCACGGCTTCAAGGGCGATATTAGGAAAGTCGGTTCAATCGGCTCAATGTATCCTCAAAAAGTTTTCAAGGGTAAGCGTATGCCAGGTCGTATGGGCCATGACCAAGTTACTGTAAAGAACTTAGTCGTAGCTTACATCGACAAAGAAAATAACATCTTAGGCCTAAAGGGTGCAGTCCCAGGTCCTAAGAAAGGAATTGTAACCGTGGAGGGAAAGGAGTAATATGGCAGATCTAAATCCAGCAATCTTCGATCTCGAAGTTACAAATCATGAATTAGTTAAGCTTGCATACGATGCATACCTTGCTAATTCTCGCAGCTCACACGCAAAAACCTTAAGGCGTGGTGAAGTTCGCGGTGGTGGTAAAAAGCCATGGAAACAGAAAGGAACCGGTCGTGCTCGTTTCGGCTCTACCCGTAACCCTATCTGGCGCCACGGTGGTATTGCCGGCGGTCGTACTGGTGAAGAAAACTTTACCAAGAAACTCAGCAAAAACGCCAAACGCGTTGCAGTCATGCAAGCACTTTCGATGAAGAATACAGCAAAAGCTATTCACGTCATTGATACACTTGGTATTAAAGACGGCAAGGTCAAAGAGGTTGTCAAAACCTTGAATGATCAGAAGATTGCTCCAAAGAATGTTCTCATCGTTGTTTCAGAAAAGGATCCACTAACTTTACGTGCAACTAACAATATTGCTTTTGCTAAGGTGGTTCGCCCAACCTTCCTTAACGTCTTTGATGTTATGAATGCAGACTCTATTGTTATCGTAAAAGACGCCATTTCTGCTCTAGATAACTGGCTCATCGGAAAGGAGAATGCTTAATGTTAGTTATTCCACGTGCTACCGAAAAAGCCTACAATGAACAAACTAAGAATACTTATATCTTTTATGTTCCAGCCGATGCTACTAAGCAAGAAGTTGCAAAAACCATCGCTGAACAATACAATGTCACCGTTAAAGATATTCGCATCTTAATCCGTAAAGGTAAAGCAACTCGCTTCTCAAAAGGCAAACATGCTTACCCAGGTAAAACATTCCGCCGCGACCACAAAGTAGCTTATGTTACCTTAGCCGCTGGCGACAAAATCCGTATTTTCGACGAAGAAAAAGTTGAGGAAGGAGATAATAAATAATGAGCATTAAAGCTTATCGTCCTACCACTCCTGCTCAGCGTCAGAAGACTACTCAGGATTTCGACCAAATCACCACTCGAAAACCTCTCAAGTCTCTGTTAAAAGCCAAAAAGCAGAATGCTGGTAAAAACAGTCAAGGACGCATTACTGTTCGCCATCGTGGTGGTGGTGTCAAGCGTCACTATCGCTTAGTTACCCATAATCTTCCAAAGAATATGACTTTTGAAGTTATGGAAATTGAGTACGATCCAAACCGTAGTGCTCGTATCGCTCGTATCAAAGATACCAACAATACTTTCTACTACGTCATCGCCGACACCAAGATGTTCAAGGGTAAAACCTTCCAGACTGGTGAAGAGGCTCCAATCGAAGAATCCAACCGTCTTCCACTTAGCAACATCCCTGTGGGTACCATGGTTTATGCCATCGAATTAACCCCAGGTCGTGGTGCACAAATGGTTCGTTCTGCTGGTAGCTCCGCTCAGCTTATGGCTAAAGAGGGTGACTATGCCACTCTACGTATGCCTTCAGGCGAAGTTCGCAAAGTACTTGCAACTTGTGAAGCTTCCATCGGTACAGTTGGTAACATGCAGCATCAAAACATCAAAATCGGTTCCGCTGGTCGTGTTCGCCGTAAAGGCATCCGCCCAACCGTCCGTGGTGTTGTGATGAACGCTACAGACCACCCACACGGTGGTGGTGACGGTGGCCGTCACGGTACTGGTAAAGCACCTCGTACTCCATGGGGTCAGCTCACTCTTGGTTTCCGTACTCGCCACAATAAGAAAACTAATAAAATGATCGTGCGCAGTCGTCACGAAGGAAAGAGGAAATAGTCTATGGGAAGAAGCCTCAAAAAAGGTCCTTTCGTGGATTTTAAACTAGAAAAGAAAATCAAAGCTCTTTCTGCCGAAGATCGCACCGTAATCAAAACTTGGGCACGCTACTCAACAATCTTCCCAGAGATGGTTGGTCGCACTGTCGCCGTCCACAACGGTAAAGTTCACGTCCCAGTTTTCGTCTCAGAAAATATGGTCGGTCACAAACTTGGCGAATTTGCCCCAACCCGCAAATTTAAACGCCACGGTGGTAAGAAAGCCGCTGAAGCTGCAAAGCGAGGAGGTAAATAATGTCTACTCATTTTGCACACGCATATATTAAAGGTGTTGACTCAATGCCACGCAAAACTAGCATCGTTGCCAGCCTAGTTCGCGATCGTTACGTTGCTGACGCAATCGTAATCCTCGAGAATACTCCTCGCCGCGCTGCTCGCCCAGTCTTAAAAGCTATCGATTCAGCCAAAGCCAACTTATTAAACTCTGGCGTCTCAATCGATCCAAAGACTATTCGTATTGCACGCATTTCGGTCACTGCAGGTACACGCATTCGCCGTTTCGTTCCTGCATCTCGTGGTCGCGCTCTTCCATTTGAGAAAGTCTCCAGCAACATCTTTGTTGAAGTAGCTGGTGAAGAGAAAGCTAAAAAAGCTGAAGCGACTAAGAAGGAGGACAAGTAATGGGACAAAAAGTTAACCCAGTCTCTTATCGTCTTCAGGTCAGCAAAGACTGGTCATCCAAATGGTTCACCAGAAACACTGACTTCAAAAAATGGTTGATTGAAGATGTTAAGATTCGCGAGGCTATTGAAAATCGTTTCAAGTCTCGTCCAACCATCGCTCGTATTGATATCGAACGTACTGACAACCTTACTACCATCACTATCCGTACCGCCAAAGCTGGTGCCGTAATTGGTAAACAGGGTGCAGGTATTAATGAAATCAAGAAAGAGCTTGAGAAGTTCGCTTCCCAACCAATTCGCATCAATGTTGAAGAAGTTAAGAAACCTGAACTTTCAGCAAAACTAGTTGCTGAAAATATCGGTTTCCAGCTTGGAAAACGTATGAATTTCCGCCGTGCTGTCAAAATGGCCAGCCAGTCAACAATGACCGCCGGAGCTAAAGGTGTTCGCATCGAGGTCTCAGGCCGTCTTAATGGTGCCGAAATGTCACGCCGTGAGAAGTTTATTGAAGGATCCGTTCCTCTACATACTCTTCGCGCTGATATTGATTTCTACTGTCATCACGCTCCAACCATCGCTGGTATCGTCGGCGTTAAGGTCTGGATCTATAAGGGAGAGAAATAATTATGGCTATTTTACTTCCAAGTCGCGTTGCTCATCGTAAAGTCAGAAAAGGCAAAAACGATGGTGTAGCAACTCGCTGTAACACTGTTGCCTTCGGTGAATACGGTCTCATGTCACTCGACAATGAACGTATCAACTCACGTCAAATTGAGGCCGCTCGTCAGGCAATTACCCGTTACATCAAACGCGGTGGTAAAATTTGGATTCGAATTTTCCCACACACACCTGTCACCAAAAAACCTCTTGACGTAAAGATGGGTTCTGGTAAAGGTGAACCACAATTTTATGTAGCTAAAGTTAAGACCGGCACCGTGATGTTTGAAATGGCAGATGTCACCGAAGAGCAGGCCAAAGAAGCTCTCCGTCTTGCTTCACACAAGCTTCCAGTCCGCTGTAAGTTTGTTAGGAAAGGAGATCAGTAATCATGGCTGATAAGAAGACAGAGAAAAAAGCTGAGAAAGTTATCAAACCTTTAGCAGATCTTCAAAAAGAATTACTTGAAGCCCGCCGTGGACTTATCGAAGGTACTCTTCAAAACCCACACAAAATCAAGGCTTTAAGAAAAGAAATTGCAAGGTCAAAAACTTTAACTAATCAAGGAAAGGGAGCCTAAGTATGGCACAAACACTTCAAGGAGTAGTAACTTCCGACAAACGTGATAAAACCATTACCGTCTCCATTACTAACCGTGAAACTCATCCACTCTACCGCAAGCAGTATTCTCACACTCGTAAGTACACTGCTCACGACGAGAATAATGAAGCAAAGTTAGGGGACAAAGTTGAAATCACCGCTTGCCGTCCATATTCCAAGACCTGTACCTACAAACTCGTCAAGATTCTTGAACGTTCACATGGTACTGTCGAATTAAAGGATGATGTTAAGAATGTACTACCTGAAGATGAAACTACAGGGGAGGAAAATTAATTATGATTCAACAGGAAACTAGATTGCATGTAGCCGACAACAGTGGCGCCAAGGAACTTGGAGTAATCCGTGTCCTCGGCGGTACTCGCGCTCGTTACGCTCGTGTCGGTGACATTGTCACCGCCAGCGTAAAAGACGCATCACCTACAGGCAACATTAAAAAGAAAGCCGTGGTCCGCGCCGTTATCGTCCGCACCCGCGGCCAAATCCGTCGTCCAGATGGTTCAACCATCCGCTTTGACGACAACGCAGCCGTTATCATCAATGATGATAAAAATCCAAAAGGCACCCGTGTCTTTGGGCCAGTCCCACGAGAACTTCGTGAACTCGGCTTCAATAAGATTATCAGCTTAGCTCCGGAGGTACTATAATATGGCACAGAATCTCAAATCTGGCGATGTAGTTACCATTATCGCTGGTGATAATAAAGGTAAATCTGGCAAAATCGTCAAGATGGACCTCAAAAATCACAAAGCTATGATCGAAGGTATTGGAATCCGTGAACGCCATATGCGCGCCACTCAGTTCAATCCAAAAGGCGGCAAGAAAGATATCCACGTTGGTATCGATCTCTCTAATCTCAAGAAAGAAGGGAAATAATTATGGCAGATAAATATATTCCTCGTCTTAAAGCTCTCTACAATGACAAAATTGTCAAAGACTTAGAGAAAGAACTCGAGATTGAGAACGTTAACCAATTACCAAAACTCGAGAAAGTAGTTGTTTCTTGTGGTGTTGGTAAGAAGCGTGAAGACAAGCACTTCACTGAGACTGTTGCTTTGACTCTTGAAAAAATCACCGGTCAAGCTCCAACCTCACGTCTTGCTAAAAAATCAATTGCAACCTTTAAAATTCGTAAAGGTATGGGCGCCCCAGTTGGCTACCTTGTTACCTTACGCAATGACAAGATGTATGAATTTGTCGATCGTCTAATCAGTATTGCACTGCCACACGTTCGTGACTTCCACGGCGTTCCAACCGGTTCATTTGATGCACAAGGTAACTACTCACTAGGCCTTAAAGAGCAGACCGTCTTCCCAGAAATCACCTTCGAAGACGCTTCCGTTCTTCACGGTCTTGAAATTACTTTCATTATCAAAAATGGTACCAAAGCAGGTAGCCGCAAACTATTAGAGGCATTCGGTATGCCTTTCGAAAAGAAGGAGAGCAAATAATATGGCGAAAAAATCAGCAGTCCTTCGTGACCTCAAACGCCAGAAAATGTTTGACAAATACAAAGCCAAACGCGCTGAACTAAAAGCAGCTGGCGACCTTGAAGGTCTTCAAAAATTACCAAAAAATTCTAGCCCAACCCGCTTAAAAAATCGCGATATGCTTGACGGTCGTCCACGTGGTTACATGCGCCGCTTCGGACTTAGCCGTATTAGCTTCCGTGAAAAAGCAAGCAAGGGCGAAATCCCAGGTGTAACAAAGAGTAGTTGGTAAGGAAAGGAGTAAGTTATGTCATTACAATCAACAGATCAAATCGCAGACCTTATCACCCGCATCCGCAACGCTATCATGGTTAATAAAAATGAAATCGTTGTACCAGCTTCCAAGCTTAAGATTGCAGTTCTTGAAGGTCTAAGGCGCACCAATTTTATCGCCGATTACAGCATTATTGAAGCTACTCCACGTAACTCAATTAATGTAATCATTAATCAAATCAATGAAGCTCCACGCATTAACGAGATCACCAAAGTTTCAAAACCAGGTCGTCGTGTTTATGCTGGTGTTGATGAACTTCCAAAGATCAAGTCTGGCCGCGGTATCGTCCTCATCTCTACCTCAAAAGGTGTGATGACTGGCGACGAAGCCAAAAAGGCTCGTCTTGGCGGTGAAATCCTCGTCAAGGTTTGGTAATCGATAAACCTAAAAATAGAGCAGTAGCCCTGCTCTATTTTTTTGTTCAATCTGTCATCCTCCTTGCTTTTTACCCTCAGATATGGTAAAATCTCGATGATAATATTAATTGAAAGGAAGATATGAGTCGTATCGGAAAACAACCTGTCCAGATTCCTGCAGGAGTGACAATCACGGTCGGCGAACAGATGATCACTGTCGCTGGACCTAAAGGTTCACTCGAGGTTCCTGTTCAGGAAAACGTTGTTACCACCATCGAAGACGGCATGGCAGTTATCACCCGCAAGGATGACGAACCAAAATCCCGTGCATGGCATGGTTTACAACGCGCACTTCTAAATAATGCCGTTATCGGTGTTACTCAGGGTTTTGAAAAGAAACTCGAAATCAATGGTGTTGGTTTTCGTCTCTCGGGCGGACCAAAAGAAATTGAGATGTCTCTCGGTTTTTCACATCCAGTTAAATATTCTGCACCAGATGGCGTAGAACTTAAAACTAACAAGATGGAAATCATCGTTTCAGGCATCGATAAGCAAAAAGTTGGTCAGACCGCCGCTGAAATTCGTGCTTTCAAGAAACCAGAACCATACAAGGGTAAAGGTATTAAGTACTCTGACGAAGTAATTCTCCGCAAGGCAGGAAAGGCAGGAAAGAAATAATGAATAAGATTTTTCGCGCAAACCGCACCCGTGCTAAGATTCACGGCACAGCTGAGCGTCCTCGCCTCACTGTTCACATCAGCAACCTCAACATCACTGCTCAGGTTATTGATGATGACAAACAAGCAACCTTAGCTTACGCTACTACTGTTGGCAAAAAGCTCAAAGGTACTAAATCTGAAAAAGCTGCCGAAATCGGTGCTGAAATCGCAAAAGCAGCAAAGAAAGCAAACATTAATAAAGTTGTCTTCGACCGTGGCTCAAAGCTTTATGCCGGACGTATGTCTGCTCTAGCTGAGGCTGCTCGTAAGGAAGGATTGGAGTTCTAATATGGCTGATGCAAATACAACTGCTCCAAAGCAACCAAAGGTAGTCAACAAATCAGGCACCCTAAAGATGACTGATGAAGTAGCTGCAACTAAGCAAACTCGCGACATGGCTGGTCGTCCAATGCGTAAAAATACCCGCCGTGACCGTGTTAAAGCTGAGAATACCCCAAAGGAGTTCGAGGAAATCACTATCAATATTGACCGTGTTTCTCGAACTGTAAAAGGTGGTCGCCGCATGCGCTTCAAAGCTCTTGTTGCTGTTGGTAATAAGAAAAACAAAGTCGGCGTTGGTGTCGCTAAAGGTGGTGATGTCACTACTGCAGTCCAAAAAGCCGCTCGTGTTGCAAAGAAAAATATGATTACTTTCAACATGAATGAAGAAACCATTTGTCACGAAGTTGAAACCAAAACCACTGGTGCTCATGTTTTAATGAAACCTGCAGCTCCAGGTACCGGTATTATCGCTGGCGGCATCGTTCGTTCAATCATTGGCTTAACTGGCGTAAAGAACCTAATTTCTAAATCTCTAGGCTCCACCAACAAGGTCAACATTGCTTACGCTGTTATCGAAGGTTTGAGACAGCAAGTTCCTCGTGCAAAATGGAATACTACTATCGAAAAAGCTAAAACCTCCAAAAAGGAGAATAAGTAATGAAATACAACGACTTAATCGTTGAGCGTAATGCTCGTCCTACCAGGGCTGGTCGCGGTATTGCAGCCGGTCGCGGTAAAACCGCTGGTCGTGGTACTAAGGGTCAAAAAGCTCGTACTGGCCACAAGAAAATGCCAGCAACCTTCATGGGTGGTCAGCGTGCTCTTATGCAGGCTGTACCAAAGCTTAAAGGCTTTAAGTCACTTCACAAGAAGGCTGAACTTGTCTACACCGACAACCTCAATGGTCTCACCGGTATTGTTGACAACTTCATCTTAGCGGAAGCTAACTTAATTACCACCCCATACACCAAGGTCAAAATCATCACTCGTGGTGATCTTGATGCAAAAATTGACCTCAAAACTCAATTTGCCAGCAAGACTGCTATTGAAATAATCAAAAAAGCAGGTGGTAGCTTCGCTAAAGCTAAAATCCCAGCTCGTCCAAAAGCTGAAGATAAAGCTGAATAAATCGAAGTAAAATAAAATAACCCCCACAAGGGGTTATTTTTTGTGTAGATTATGATAATATAGATTAGTAATACAAGAGAGGTCCTAATGCATTTCAAGACAATTTTCAAATCCCTAAAGAATAAAGACATGTTAAAACGCATCGCCATTGTTTTTGGTATCATCATCGCCTACCGACTTTTGGCGCATATCCCAGTGCCAATGGGTGATGCAAAAACTTTTAAAGATGCTGTCACAAACCTAATTTCAAAATCCGACTTCTCTGGCTTCTTGAATCTTATCTCTGGTGGCGGCCTTGCCTCATTTTCAATCATCCTTGTTGGTCTCTCTCCATATATCACCGCCTCTATTATTTTTCAGTTACTCTCAAAAGCTATCCCAAGCCTCGAGGAACTCTCTGAGGATGGTGAAACTGGTCGCCGCAAGATTAACCAATGGACTCGCATGTTGACCGTACCTCTTGCCATCGTACAATCGATTGCATATATTTATATCCTCTACCAATCAGTTGCCTCCACTAATACCGTATCCTTCATTCCGACTACTCGCGACTGGATCCTTTCCGTTACTACAATGACTGCCGGTTCTATCATTCTAATGTGGATGGGTGAGCTCATCACTGAACAGGGCGTTGGCAACGGTATCTCCACTATTATTTTTGCCAGTATCATCTCTCAGTTCCCAACCACCACCGCATCTCTATCACGTAGTCTATTCGAGACTAAATATGGCACCCTCAGTCTCTTTGGTTGGCTTAACCTTCCAGTCAATCCAGTTGTATTCTGGACCCTCCTCATCATGGCTCTCGCCATCATAATTGTCCTCTATTGGCTTGTTAAATTAAATGAAGCCCAGCGTATCATTACCGTCAATTATGCCAAGCGTGTCCATGGTAACAGTGCTTATGGCGATATTAAATCTATCCTCCCAATCAAACTCATTGCTGCCGGTGTGGTTCCAGTTATTTTCGCTACCGCCTTTCTCTCACTCCCATCACTGATCGGTCAATTAATCACCACCCTAAACCCTGGTAATCAGCTTGGCTCCACCCTCACCTCTCTCTTTACCGCACCAAACGCCCAAAACTTTAGTCGTCTCTATCCAAACGGTATAACTGCTCAGTGGTTTATTTACCCTGCACTCTACTTTGCTCTTGTAGTTCTTTTCACCTACTTCTATACTTCTATCATCTTTAATACCAATGAAATTGCCGACAACCTACAAAAACAAGGCGGCTTCATTGAAGGTGTCCGTCCTGGCAAAACCACAGCCAAATATCTCGAGAATACCGTCAATCGCCTTAACCTGTTCGGTTCACTCTCACTTGGTCTAATTGCCATGCTTCCATTCATCACTGACTACATTTTTATTATTCTAACCGGCGCTCCAATGGGATTGTCACTCTCCGGAACCGGACTCCTTATCGTAGTCACTGTTGCACTTGAAAATCTCCGCCAAGTAGACTCACGTGCACTCATGGTAACTTACGACGATTTTAAATAAATAGAAAAGGGTGGACATATGGCATTATCAACTCCAAATCCTAAACCACGCGCTGGTGTGATCTTTAAAGTAATTCTTCTCATCTTCATTGTCGGCATCGCCGTCCGCATTACGACCTGGGAAAATCAATATTACAAGTCTGAAGAAGGTAAGGAACGCATTGCGCCACGTTCGGCAGGTGATATCTCAACCGATAGCACCGATGTTGATGAGACTGTCATTCCTCAAGAAGAAGTTGCCGCATATACAGTAGCCGCGGATAAGCCAAGATATTTGACAATCGAAAAAATTAGCGTCCATAATGCCCGTATTCTTCCAGTCAATATTGATATTAAGGGTGCCATGCAGGTTCCACGCAGTATTTTTGATGTAGGTTGGTATATCAAATCTGCCGCGCCTGGTACCAAGGGTACATCTATCCTTGATGGACATAATGGTGGCCCAATCATGCAAGGAGTCTTCAAGAATCTTAATCTACTCGAAAAAGGAGATCATATCACGATTGAGATGGGCGATGGTACTAAGTACACCTATCAAGTTTATGAGAATATTACCGTCCCTCTTGCTGAGGCCAATCAAAAAATGAGCTCACTAGCAGTTTCTCCAGTCTCCGGTATTGAATCAATCAGTCTTATTACTTGTACTGGCGAATGGTCTGATCTGCAAAAAACCTATCTTTCAAGACAATTCTTACGCGCCGTCCGCATTTAGTCTATTTACAAAAGTAAACCTTTTTGATATAATTTCCTAGTAATTTATGGTTAGTCAAAAGGAAGTAATTAAACTCGGCGGCACCATCGTCGACGCATTACCAAACACTCAATTCCGAGTGGAACTTGAGAATGGCCATATTATTATTGCGCACATGAGCGGAAAAATGCGCAAAAACTTTATCCGTCTTGTGCCAGGTGACAAGGTAGAGGTTGAACTCACCCCTTACGATCTAACCAAGGGTCGAATCAGCTTCCGCCTGAAATAATATCAAATTGCTATCTTGGCGAAACTTTTAGCCACTTTCCGCTAGTGAACTATCGGAGTACCTAAGAATAGCCTAATTAAGGAAAGGATTTTTACACAAATGAAAGTACGTGCAAGTGTAAAGAAAATCTCCCCTGATGACATCTATGTCCGCCGCAAAGGTGTACTTCGTGTTATCAACAAGAAAAAACCTAAGAATAAGCAAAGGCAGGGTTAAGAATGGCAAGAATTGCTAGTGTTGTCATCCCTTCCGAAAAGCAGGTCTGGATTGCTCTAACCTACGTTTTTGGTATCGGACGCACAACCTCAAAAGCCATCCTTGCGGAGGCCAAAATTGAGCCTACCACTCGGGTGAAAGATCTCACCGAGGCTGAAGAACAGAAAATCAACGACATTATTTCTAGTAAATATCAGGTCGAAGGTGATCTGCGTCGCCTCGTAACAAACAATATCAAACGAATTAAGGATATCAATTCATACAAAGGTATCCGCCACAAGGCTGGACTTCCAGTCAACGGCCAGCGTACTCGTACGAACGCACGTACACGTAAGGGTAAGGCGATCGCGGTCGGTGGAACACAACCAAAAGCAGCAAGTAAGACTTAGAGGTAAATAAAATGGCAGAAGAAACAAAGCAAACCAAAGAGGCCGTCAAGGTCAAAGGTAAAAAAGGCAAACGCATTGTGACCTCAGGTCAGGTGCATATTAAAGCTACTTTTAATAACACTATCATCAGTGTATCAGACAAAAAAGGACAAGTTCTTTCTCAGTCATCCGCTGGCGCCAACGGCTTCCGTGGATCTAAGAAAGGTACTGCTTATGCAGCACAAATTGCCGCTGAAAAAGCTGGCGAAATTGCCAAAAAGGATCACGGTCTAAACTCCGTCGACGTTTACGTCAAAGGTATCGGCCTTGGTCGCGATAGTGCAATTCGCGCATTTTCAAGTCTTGGTATTAAAATTGATAGCATAACCGATCAAACACCTATCGCTCATGGTGGTGTTCGACCAAAGGGAGAGAGGAAACCGTAATGGCACGAGATAAATCTCCAATTGTCAAACAAAGTCGTCGCGAAGGTTTTGCCCTCGCACCAAAAGCCCATAAGATTATGGCAAAAAAATCTGGTATTCCAGGTCAGCATGGTGATATGCGCGTCCGTGGTGGTAGCCTCTACCTCACACAGCTACGTGAAAAACAGAAAGTTCGCCGCTTGTACGGTCTTCTTGAGAAGCAATTCGCTAAACTCATGAAAGAAGCCCAAAGAGCAGAAGGTCTTTCTGGTCAGAACCTCCTCGAGTTCCTCGAGCGCCGCGCTGATAACGTCGTCTTCCGTGCAGGTTTTGCCCTCACAAGACGCCAGGCTCGTCAGCTCGTCTCTCACGGACACTTCCTATTAAACGGCCGCCGTATTGATATTCCATCAATCCGCCTAAAAGCAGGTGACGTTCTAGAAGTTCGTGAAAAGTCAGCCAAGTCAGAATACTTCAAAAATCTTGAGAATACTGTAGCCGCCTCAGGCGTACAACCACTCAGCTGGTTGAAAGCCGACGCTAAGAAAATGAAAATTGAAATCACCGGCAATCCAAAGCGCGAAGAAGCTGAAGCCGGAATTAACGAACAATTAATCGTTGAGTATTACTCACGCTAAGGAGGACAATGACAACAAAAGTAATTCAC
Source organism: uncultured Candidatus Saccharibacteria bacterium (assembly GCA_963539465.1). Classification (GTDB taxonomy): domain Bacteria; phylum Patescibacteriota; class Saccharimonadia; order Saccharimonadales; family Saccharimonadaceae; genus Nanosyncoccus. The sequence continues at coordinate 92,517 of CAUTMI010000001.1, forward strand.
GAAGCAAATCTTGCAGAAGTCAACGAATTGTCTGCCACTAGCGCCTCATTTGTGATCAAGCCACTTTACCATGGCTATGGCCACACTTTAGGAAACTCGCTACGCCGTGTTCTACTCTCAAGCATCAAAGGTGCTGCAATTACTTCATTTAGTATCGAAGGCACCACTCACGAATTTACCGCAATCGAGGGCATTCGCGAAGACGTCATCGACATCATGTTGAACCTTAAGAATATTCGTTTTAAGTGTCACACTGATGCCCCAGTCGAGCTTTCTCTCGAGGTCAAAGGTAGCAATCAAACCGAAAAAGATGGTGACGCTCGCGTAGTTGCAGGCGACATCAAACTTACCGGTGATGTTGAAATTGCTAACCCAAATCAGGTAATTTGTCACATCGACGATCCAAACTACACCTTAAAGATGCACTTTGTCGTCGAATCAGGTCGTGGTTACCTTCCAATCGAAGCTTCCAGCGAAGAACGCATCCACAGCGACATGATCGCTCTCGATGCTGTCTTTACTCCAGTACTTCGTGTTCGTTTTGACGTGGATAAGACTCGTGTCGGTCAGGATACAAACCTTGATCAGCTCACTCTTACCATCGACACCGACGGCACCATTACTCCAAGAGAAGCCTTTGAGGAAGCTGCTGCTATCCTACTTAATCAATACAAAGCTTTTGCCGGAAGCACAGTTGTTGAAACAGCTCCAGCTCCAGGTTCAAAAGAAGAAACGGAAGACGCCGGTTTAATGCTCCCAATTGAGGAACTCGGTCTCTCCGCTCGTACCGCCAACGCGCTCATTAATAACGAAATCCGCACCGTCCGCGATCTCGTGGTCTTATCAGACACCGACCTCAAGGAACTTAAAGGTTTCGGTCAGAAGGCGCTTGACGAAGTTAAACAAAAGTTAACGGAGTTAAATAATTAAATGCACCGCCACGGATACAAAGGTCGTAAATTCGGCCGTGAAACCGACCAGAGAAGGGCTCTACTACGTGGGCTGATGTGTTCTCTGATCAAATATCAAGCAATCACCGTTACGCTTGCCCGCGCCAAAGAAATGCGCCGCGGTACTGAAAAGCTAGTTACAATCGCTAAGAAAGGTGGCCTCGCTAATCGTCGTCTCCTTATCTCCCGCCTCGACAACCTCGAAGTGGCAGATCTCTTAATGGATGTAATCGCTCCACAAATCAAGCGCAACTCTGGTTATTTAAGAATCGAACGCACCGGTTTCAGAAAAGGTGATCACGCTGAAATGGCTACCATCTCCTTCGTTGATTCCATCAATCTCGATCTCAAAAAGGAGGCTAAGTAATGAAAACTTTTAGCCAAAAAACTGCAGAAATCAAACGTGAATGGTTTGTTATCGACGCCAGCACTTTACCACTTGGTAAACTTGCAGTCGTCATTGCAGACAAATTAATGGGCAAATCAAAAGTTACCTACACCCCACACGTTGACAATGGTGACTATGTCGTCGTTATTAACGCCAAGAATATCCAGGTCACTGGCAACAAAATGGTTGATAAGAAATACTATCGCCACAGTGGTTTCCCAGGTGGATTAAAAGAATTGAGACTTGAGGAAGTTATTGAAAAAGATCCTTCCTACGCTCTCAAAGAAGCTGTCAAAGGCATGATGCCAAAAAATAAGCTTGCAGCAGACCGTTTAGCACGTCTTCGCGTCTTCAATGGCGCTAAACACGCTCACACTGCTCAGAATCCAAAGGAGATCAAATAATGCCTACTAAATATTCTTACGGTCTTGGCCGCCGCAAAGCCGCCACTGCACGCGCTCGTCTATACAAAGGCAAAGGTGAGATCACAATTAACAACAAAATTGCTCTTGACTATCTTTCAGGCAACAAGTCACTCCTCGCTGAGGTAACTGACCCACTAGCTCTTGCTGGCAAACAGAAAGAGTTTGACGTCACTATCTTAGTTTCAGGTGGTGGTCTCTCAGGTCAGGTTGATGCTATTAAACTAGCAATTTCTAAGGCTCTTACCCTAGAATTTCCAGACCTACGCCCAGTTCTTAAGAAGGCAGGACTTATCAAACGTGATCCACGCGAGAAAGAACGCAAAAAATACGGTCTTCGCTCAGCCAGGAAACGCGAACAGTTCTCCAAGCGTTAAGCAAAACAGAAAATACCTCTTCGGGGGTATTTTTTGTTGCATTAAAAATGATGTATAATAAGGTCATGTTAAATGATTTGAAAAAAGCACTAACTTCGAAAGAAGAATTCAAGGCCTTCCTCAAAAAATACTCTGAAGTCATCACCTATCTCTTCTTTGGCGCCATGACTACCTTAATTAATCTTGTCTCTTTTTGGACTCTCTCAACCGTCTTCCATCTAGAAACCATTACCGCTACCGTCATCGCCTGGGTTATTGCCGTGATATTCGCCTTCGTTACAAATAAAATCTGGGTTTTCAAGAGTAAATCAAAAAATACCCAGGAAACCACCAAGGAAGCAGTAACGTTTATGATCGTCAGATTGGTTACTCTCGGCGTTGAAGTTTTCCTAATGTGGCTTATGGTCGACAACTTCAAGCAAGATAAACTCATCTGGAAACTACTTTGTAGTGTAGTAACAACAGTCTTGAACTATATCTTTTCCAAACTAATCGTTTTTAAAGAAAAGAAGACTAAATAAACCTTTTCAAAAAATAAAATAACAACTCAGCAAAAAAATTTTAAAACAGTAAAATAAAAACAGCGAAATATTTTTTGCAGCGGCTTCTAGTCCCATAACGAGAATTCGTCAATCCGATATTTCTCGCCACAAGTAGCGCACTTTTTCTGTTCCAGCTCCTGATACGTAATCTGAGTCATAGGACTATGACATTTAGAGCAAAGATGAGGGAATCGATAAATCAACTCCACGTCATCCTCATCACAACTCTCAATGTCCAAACTTGGATAATAACGAGGATTCTGCAAAAACTTTGCTTTTTCCTCTTCAGCCGCGCCATGTAGTTGTTTCATAATCAAACCAACCGGATCTTTTGGTTTATAAATATCGAGCACATAATTGGCCGTCAGGTGTCCGCACTTCTCACACCAATAAACTTCTCTCGACGCGTTAATCACCACTGGAAAATTTTGCTCAATCGCCTCCTGAAGTTCACGACCAAACCCACCACTGCGTGCTTTTTCCATCACTTCGTCACATTCATAATAGAACATCATTCCAACCCCCAGCCGCATACCCCTTCTCTGACATTTACAAGATGCTTTTACTATCTCGCCCATAAAACCTCCATGTCTCACTCGTTTATACCTATAGTTTACCTATATTAATATCACAAAATCAAATTTCATACAAAAAACTCGCCTGTTTCCAAGCGAGATTACTAAACAATAAATGGTGGAGCATATGAGACTCGAACTCATGACCTCTTCAATGCCATTGAAGCGCTCTAGCCAACTGAGCTAATGCCCCGACAAACATATTATATCACAATAGAATAAAAAGGGGACATTTTGTCCCCTAACTTCCGAGAATCTCAGACCACTCATCGTCTGATGGTTCCTCGCAAGGTACTTCAAAGCCGCATGTTTTTGAATACATATAGATAGTTCCACGAAAAATCTCACGCAGACCGCTGATTTGATCCGCAAACTCAGGCCAGATTGACTTCGCCTTGTGTAGTAACGGCATCAAGAAAAATTCCGTCTCATACACATTCTTGATGATCGCCTCGCGCGAAAGATCACACAATGTCCAAATATTATTTACGCGATCATACGCCTTGCAGAGCAATGCATATTTACTATTCAAAAGTCCCGCATAATATCGACGCTTGGCCTGCAGTTTCGTCTCCCCGTCACAACGACGAAAAGTCATCAATTCCACCGCATGCTTCACTTCATCATTGCAAGGCAATTCAGTCACCGGTGTAAATGTATCTTCCGGCACATCATGTAGCAAAATTGCCGCCAGTAGAACATCATCCTTCATTCCACAAGAAATCGCATACGTCGTCGCCTTTAACGGATGCAAGATAAACGGCTTCCCGTTTTTACGAAACTGTCCCGCATGCTTCCGTGTCGCATAGCCAAGTGCTGATAGAATCTGCACATACCCTCCCGCGCTAGCAAAGCCACGCAGAAAAGTACTTGTCATTTTTACTTCTTCACGATCTTCCAAAGACATTTCTTTTTCCAACATAACCACCTCCATATTTGTAAAGATCCATAAGTTAAAACATATTCTAAAATTAAACAGTATATTTTGCAAGCACAAGCACGAAACCGCAAATGGTTGCTTAAAATAGTATATAGTTCTATAATACCGATAATATTAAGACTGGATTGCCCGGTCTTTATTAATAGTACATTAGGAGGTTAAACATGAGTCAAAGATGTTTCAACTACTCAGGCCGCACTTACCAAGTGAAGTCGGAGTACACCAGAACGGTCAGGTTGGATTGTCCGGCAGCAGACCTGATTGAGGTGAATGTATTTTCCGTAACTAATTTAGAGAGCAAACTAGAAGAAAAGGGGGCTGCGACTATGATGTATTCTGAGAACTACAAGGATGCTTCTTGCCACATTTGGCAGACCTATGCCAACACCAGAAAACAAGATTATATACTGCGTGTCGGCTTCACCAACTATGGCTGCCATAGTGACGACAATCATGCTGAGGATTATTCGAGAGCGGAGTCAGTGGCTGAACACACACTTGGCACTATGACCCTGATCGAGCTGATGGAAATGTTCTATCCAGGTGAAGGATCGCCGGAGATTTATGCGAGATGCAAGAGATTAATGCGTTTTCACGACCTTGGAGAAACGGCTGCCGGCGACACGCCCGATAATGGCACAAGGGACAAAGCAGCCATCAATCTGGCCGAATATACTTGTCTGAACGAAAATATTCTACATCTCCCTAATGATGTAAAAAAAGCCATCTTAAGTGACTTCGATATCTTTAACGGGTCACCTCAGGAATTAACTGATGAAGAATTAAAAGTACATGAACTTTGTAAACTTGCCGATAAAACAGACGCAATCCTGCGCGGACTTGTCTATGAACGGCATCACCACTGCGGGCATTACACAAATGTCCCGGAAGACACTGGATCAAAGCGCGAATCTGAATACGCAAAGATCATGAACAGCGATAAACTGGTCGATATTTTCTTTGCAGGCTTCATTAAGGATTATCATCAGTACAGCTATTTTCCGATTTTCCTTGACGTTATTCGTGCCGCCATCATCGATGTTCGCAGAGAATGGTACGACAACTGGGATGAAATTGTCCAAAAACTTGGTATTTCGGATAAAGAGTACGACCTGCATACGTTCCAGAAAAAATAAGCTCATCACACCTCTAAGCTCCAGCTTTATGCTGGGGCTTTTTAAATATCGTAAGAAGTATGCTATACTTAACCAAAATGGAGGTCTATGAGTAAGTTTGACGAACAATACCTAACACTATGCCAAAAAATTCTCACTACCGGAGAACGGGTCACCACGAATCCAAAGGTTCTGGAAAAATCGACTGGAGAGTCTTCAAAATTAAACTTCCCCAATCATCTAGCCCAGACAATAAAGCCAACCACCACCATTAGACTTCCTCATCAAATTCTCCAATTTGACTTATCGGAAGAATTTCCCATCCTTACCACCAAATTTGTCGCCTTTAAGTCCGCTGTCCTCGAAATGCTTTGGTTCTACCAAGCGCAAAGCAATGACGTGCGCTGGCTCCAAGAACGTGGTATTAAAATCTGGGACCAATGGGAGATTGACTCAGAAGGAAATTATCAAGGTAAACATTTTGGCAAGGAATTTGCCCACACAATCGGTACCGCTTATGGCTGGATCGTTAATCATTATCAACTCACACAAGGTCTCATCGAAACCATCAAAACCGATCCAACTAACCGCCGTATGATTATGTCACTCTGGCAGAATGAATGTTTAAAGACCGCCGCCCTACCTTCCTGTGTCTGGAATACTCAATGGAGCGTCTCTGAAAATAAAAAACTCAACGTCATTGTTACGGTCCGCTCAAACGACGTGCCACTCGGTATGCCGTTTAATGTTACACAGTACGCCGTGCTCTTGTCTCTAATCGCCAAAGTCTGCAACCTTGAGCCAGGCCTCATGACCTATGTCATAAATGATGCTCATATCTATGAAAATCAAATCCCCGGCATAGAAGAGCAGCTCCGCCGTCGTGACGAAAAACTTAAAAAAGACGGCGCACTTTTTAAAGCCCCGAAACTTTATATTAATCCTGAGATTACCGATTTTTTCAAATTCGATAATTCAAAAGAACTAAAAGATATTCAGTTGATTGATTATAAACATCAGGGCCGCATCATGATGCCAGTCACCGAATAATATTAAGTCCAAACAGGAGTCACATGAGTTTTAGTATCATCGCCGCCATCGGCAAAAACCGCGAATTAGGTAAAAAGGGAGGCCTAGTCTTTCAAATCCCTGGCGACCTCAAATTTTTTAAACAAACCACATTAGGTTTTCCTGTCGTCATGGGACGCACCACTTTCTTAAGTCTCCCCAAAATGCTGCCAGGTCGCAAGCATTTTGTATTATCACCAGACGAAGAGCCAACCTTCCCAAAAGAAGTCACCGTTCTACATAACCTCCAAGAATTTATTAATGAGCATAAAAACGATGAGCAGGAGTATTTTATTATCGGCGGCGGCTCAATTTATCAGCAATTTTTACCATACTGCAATAAACTTTATCTCACGGAAGTGGACGGGGAAGATAAAGAAGCTGATGTTTACTTCCCAGAATTCGACAAAAATGAATATCAGGTAACTGAACTCGGCAAAAACAGTGATATAGTAGATACAAAGGAAGGTCAATATGTACTAAATTATACTCATAACTTATATCAAAAAATTAAATAATCAGAAAAGGTAAAGTTATGCTAGAAAATGCTAAAAAATCAGTACAAGACCCTGTTTTTAATCTTATTGAGCAAGAAAAGAAGCGTCAAATTGAAGGACTCGAACTCATCCCAAGTGAAAATTACGTTTCCGAAAATGTTTTACGAGCTGTTGGGTCTGTCCTTACCAACAAATACTCTGAAGGCTACCCATCTTTTGACGGTCTAGACTGGAAAGAGTCCGAAATCAAAAATCGCAACCCACTTTCAGATTTTGATTGGGGAGAAGACAAAATCGAGGAAACTATCCTCCCTAATTACCGTTATTATGGCGGACAAACCAATGTTGATCGTATCGAGCGTCTTGCGATCTCTCGCGCCATGAAACTCTTCCATGCTGACCACGCTAACGTCCAACCACATTCTGGTGCTAATGCTAATGAGGCGGTTTATTTTGCCTGGTGCCAGCCTGGTGATAAGATTCTCGCTATGAACCTCGGTCATGGTGGTCATCTCACTCATGGTTCTCCAGTCACTCGTTCCGCTAAAATCTATAATTTCATTTCTTACGGCACTACCGAATCTGGTGATTTGGACTATGATGAGATTGAACGTCTAGCCGAAGAAGAACAACCAAAGATTATCCTCGTTGGCTATTCCGCCTTCATGAAAATCCCAGATTTCGCACGTATCGCCAAAATCGGTCAAAAAATCGGCGCGCTTCTCATGGCCGACATGGCTCACGTTGCAGGTCTCATCGCTGGTGGCGCTCACCCAAATCCACTTGATTTTGGCTTCCACGTCATGACTACCACCACCCACAAAACCCTTCGCGGCCCTCGTGGAGGACTCATCCTCTCAAATGGCAATGTTGCTTCTCCACTCAAAAAACCTGAACACACCCTAGAAAACATCCCAATCCTGATCGATCGCGCCGTCTTTCCAGGCACCCAAGGTGGTCCACTCGAACATGTAATTGCCGCCAAAGCTGTAGCCTTCCTGGAAGCTCTTCAACCAGAATTCAAAGACTACGCCAATCAAATTATCAAAAACGCCAAAGCTCTCGCCAAAGCAATGAAAGATAACGGCTTCATTCTTCAAGGTGGAGGCACAGAAAACCATCTCATCCTTGCAAATGTCAAAGATAGTTTCGGCATCGATGGCAAATTCTTCGAACGCGCCCTCGACATGGTCGGACTCACTTTAAATGCCAATGCCGTCCCTGGCGACAAAGGTGGCGCCTTCCGTCCTTCCGGCGTACGCCTTGGTACTCCAGCCGTTACCACTCGTGGCATGAAAGAAGCTGAAATGAAACAGATTGCCGATTGGATGAAGCAAGTGATGGAAATCTGTCAAAAGACCAAGACTGAAGAGGCCCTAGAAGAACCAGAATTTAAATCTGAACTAGATAAAATTCATCAAGAAGTCATCGCACTATCAAAACAATTTAAAGTTCCCGGCCTAAACTAAGGAGTTATATGAAATTAGAGTTTAAAAATATCAAAAAACTTTTCGGCAAGAAAATTGCCCTAAACGACATTAGTTTCACCGCCAAAAGTGGTCGCGCCTTCGGCCTACTTGGTCGCAACGGTGCCGGAAAAACCACTACAATTCGCATCCTCATGAATGTTTTTAAGGCCAATGGTGGCGAAGTATTATTAGATGGTGAGCCTCTGGATTATAAAACCGTGAGTTTCGGTTATCTCCCTGAAGAGCGTGGTCTCTATCCAAAGGAAAAGATTTTTAACCAACTCGTTTATCTCGCTACATTGAAAGGCATGGAGAAAAAAGCAGCAGAAGAATCCGTTAATTACTGGCTTGACTTCCTCAATATGACAGAATATAAGACCAAACAACTCGACACTCTTTCAAAAGGGAATCAGCAAAAAATCCAGCTCATCTCGAGTATCGCCCATAATCCGGATATTGTAGTTTTTGACGAACCGTTCACTGGCCTTGATCCAGTCAACGCCAAATTACTTGAAAGTGTTGTAAAAGAACAAATCAAACAGAATAAAATTGTGATTTTCTCCAGCCATCAAATGAATTACATCGAAGAGTTCTGTGATGATATCCTAATTATGAAAAATGGTGAAATCATGATTACGGGCAATATTAAACAAATCAAACAAAGTTATCAGCGCGACAAGCTTAAAGTCGAATCCAAAGACGCCAAAAAGATCAAAACCGACTACAAAGATCAGACTGAACTTGAGGATAGTACAAACCTAGTCTTCAAGATGGAATCTGCTGATCAAAAACAAAAAGTCATGCAAAAGTTAGTCAAAGAATACGATATTGATAGCATCGGCGTGTTAGAACCAACTTTAAACGACATCTTTGTTGAATATGCCGGTGACGAAAAGGAAATTGCCGAAATTGAAAAACTAAAAGAGGAAGAAAGAGCCTAGTATGAAACAATTTTTTACAATTTTTAAGCACGAGCTATCTCAATATTTTAAGAATAAGATATTTGTCATCACGACTCTTATCCTGATACTTGCGGTCTCCGGTTTTCTGTTTGCCCCACGCATTGGCGAGATCATCAACAAATCAAAAAATGCCGAATCAAGCGAAGAGAAAAAATCTGAGGTGTTAGTCAAATCTGATAATGCTAACTTAGAAAAACTCCTCCCGGCCATCGCCGCAAGTTTTCCACAGCAAAATGTCAAAATTACAAACGATTCCGTTGATGAAATCAAAAAACAGATCAAGGAGCAGTCTGTCGAGTTCGCCTTCGTCCTATCATCCGACCTAAAATCTTACACCTACCTAGCCAATGTCTCGGCTTTACAAGATCCAAACCTGAACACAATGGATAATCTCCTCAAAACACTCTATTCACACGCTTATCTTAAAAAACATGGCCTAAACGACACCCAGATCGCCGAAGTTCAAAACCCAAACATTACTCATACTATCGAAAGCATCAGTGAAGATGGCACAAAAAACTTCTGGTACGCCTATGTCATGGTTTTCGTTCTCTATATGGTAATTATGATGTTTGGCCAGAAAGTAGCCATGAGTGTTGTAACCGAAAAAACTTCTCGTGCTATGGAGGTACTAATCACCAGTGCTAGTCCAGTTGCCCTGATGTTTGGAAAGATCTTAGCCTCCAGTGTCGCCGGCATCTTCCAAATTACCGCCATTTTCGGATCCGCCTTCATTTCCTACAATATTAATAAGTCCTATTTCGAGACCAACGCCGTCATCAACACTCTTTTCAACTTCCCAGCCTCACTCGTCGGCTACCTACTTATCTTCTTCCTCCTAGGATTTCTCATCTATTCATTCCTCTTTGGCGCCATGGCTTCCACCGTCTCTAAAATCGAAGATCTTTCATCAGTCGTCATGCTAATCCAAATCATCTTTGTTGCTGGGTTCGTAGTCTCCACCAATGCCATGACAAGTGGCGACGTTAATTCCGAGCTCATGAAAGGACTCTCCCTCTTCCCGCTCACCTCTCCAATGGCCATGTTCACCCGCATTGCGATGAGTGAAGTTCCAGGCCTTGAAATCCTACTCTCGGTCGCCTTCCTCATTCTCGCCACCATCCTTATCGGCTACATTGCTGCCAAGATCTACCGCGTCGGTGTATTAATGTACGGCACCAGGCCAACTCTCGGAAAAATCATTAAAGCCATCCGCGAAAATTAAAATATATAAAATTAAAATATATAGTATACTTAAGGTGTTGGGGTATTAGCTCAGCTGATAGAGCGCAGCATTCGCATTGCTGAGGTCAAGGGTTTGAATCCCTTATACTCCACCATCCTAGAGAAAAACAAAAGACTTCCATCGAGAAGTCTTTTTTGTGCTATACTCCAAAAAGGCGGGAGTACATTCAAAGGAGGAAAAGCCATGGCAGTAAATCTTATCGCAAGTGTTTATGTGCCTGCAGAATGCGTTGGCGGCTTCAAATACCGTCTCGAAAGTCTCGGCGCTTATTGTAAAGTCATCAGCAAGCCGAACAGCAACTACAACTTCGAGGTTTCCTTCCAAGGAGACGAAGCACCTGCAGATGCAATCAAAGAACACATTGATCAGTATGAACATCATTACGAACTCGACTACGATGAAGATTTCTTTATCTTCAAAACCAACGAGAAATACCAGAAATAATCACTTTTCACTCCGCCTTCAAGGTCCCTTTTGGGGCCTTTTTAAAATCTCAGTCGCCATGTAGATCCTAATTTATTTTATATAACCAGGATGTTGATTGGTAAAGTTTTTGAATGTCGATCTTAATTCACTTTGCATAACCCCTATTTTTGAAGTATAATTTTACTATGAAAACAATTCTTACAGGCATTCGCACTCACACCGAAATCACCCTCGGCAACTTCCTAGGTGCACTTCTCCCAATGGTCCGCCTCGCCAATAAATATTCAAAAACCCATCACATTAATATCTTTATTCCAGACCTCCACTCAATTATTAGCGAGGTTGAAGGTAATCTCGAGCAAAACACTATTCGTGAGCTCAAATACTACCTTGCGGCTGGACTCGAACTAAATTCCAATATTCATATTTATCGTCAATCGTATGTCCCAGCCCATTCTGAACTCTGCTGGATTCTCGATTGTCACACTTCCATGGGAGAAGCACTCCGCATGACTCAATACAAAGAAAAAAGCCATGACGGCGACAGCTCTACCAATGTTGGTATTTTTAATTATCCAATCCTCATGGCTGCTGACATCTTGCTTTATAGTGCAAACTACATCCCGGTCGGTGAAGATCAGTTCCAACATATTGAATTAACTCGCAACATTGCTGAGCGTTTTAATCGCAAATATGGTGAAATCTTTGTCATTCCAGAAAAAACCAGTGAACAAGTCAAATTCATGGAAACTCTCAACAATACCTTCAGTGATAAGGATAAAAACGCGCCATCTGGCCTAAGAATTCGTGATCTCCAGGATCCAACCAAGAAAATGAGTAAATCCGCCGCTGCCGAAAATAGCAAGATCATGATGTCTGATACTCCAGCTCAAGCCGCCAAGAAAATTATGTCCGCCACCACTGATTCATTTGCCAAAATTCAATTCGATATGTTTAATCAACCAGGTATTTCCAATCTACTCCAGATCGAATCGCTTCTTTCAAATCAACCACTTCAGGAAGTCATTGCAACCTGGGCCGGCGAAACTCGTTATGGTGATTTTAAGAAGCACGTTGCCGCCACAGTTTCAGATTTTCTCACCAATTTTCAAGATAAAGCCAATGCCATCTCAGATGAAACAGTACGCGAGCTTCTAAGCGAAGGCGAGAACTATGCAAATCAAGTCGCCAAAGCGAAACTATTTGAAGTCCAAAAAGCAGTAGGTCTAAGATAAACAAGATTATCCTCGAATAAAATTCGTCTCGACTGGAAAATTTAAGAAAATATATTATAATATAATAAATGTTAAGAACTGGAAAAAAATTTAGTAAACCATCACTCTCTCGCGTCATCAACGGCGATGTAGTTTTGAGCGAAAAATCCGAAAAGCAACCCCGCATTCGTCTCGACCACACCCTTGTCAAGCTCCATCCTGAATTTAATCGCAATACACTGCAAAACTTTATTAAGCTTGGCTATGTTCTTGTTGATGGTCAAGTTGCCACAAAACCCAACACTCCACTAAGTGAAGAATCAAAAATCGAACTTAAACTCCCAGAAGCCTTAACCAATCCAGAGACAAAAATGGAGGAGGCGAAAAAGGTTAAACCAGACACAATCTATGAGGATAAAAATGTCGTAGTCTTCAACAAACCAGCCGGCCTCCTCAGTATGACTAAAGGAGACTATTGCCTTGAACCGACCCTCGAGGATTACGGACTTCTCGTACATCGTCTTGATCGCGACACGAGCGGCATTGTAATTTTAGCTAAAAATCCAGAAACTCAAACCCTACTAAGGAAACAATTTCAGGATAGAAAAACCCATAAAACTTATTACGCCATCGTCGAAGGTCGCCCAAAACTCGACAATGCGGTAATCAATCTCCCGATAGCTCGCAATCTCAAGCACCCAACCACTTTCATCGTTGAAGCTGGCGGTAAAGAATCTGAAACTTATTACCAAGTTTTGAAAACTCAAAAGTTTACCCATCAAGACGTTCAAAGAATCCGTAAAGCCCTTGAAAAAACAGGATTCACTGGTACTGAATTTAAGGAAGGTAAAACTTATTCATTAATTGAGCTGAAACCAACCACTGGTCGCACGCATCAGCTCCGCGTTCATCTCAAATATCTTGGCACCCCTATCGTAGGAGATCACGTCTACGGTCCCGCCAAACCAGATTCCACAGATCGTCTCTATCTCCACGCTAAGGCGCTTGAAATTACCATTCCTAAAAGTGACCGCCGAACTTTTGAAGCTCCTCTCCCTCCAGAGTTTAATATCTTTGAAGATTAAGAGGAAAATATGTTCCTCGAAAGCCTCACAAATCTAAAAAACATCATCGACACCTTCTCCACTACAATTTTTGTAATCGATCCCGAAACCGAGCTAAGCCTGAGCCCAGCAATTAAAATTGCTCCAGAAACTCTGAGTTCTCTCATCTCCATCGATGATGTCAGGGAAATGATCGCCCTAACCGGCACAAAACAAACCAAAGAGCTATATTTTATTATTAAATACGCAGAACAACTCACCGATTCTGCCAGCAATGCCATTCTCAAAACCGCTGAAGAGCCGGGGAATCATATCCATATCATCATGCTCACCACCCACCCTTCCCGTCTTCTACCTACCATTCGCTCACGTTCTATGCTTTTTTATATCAAAAAGACCAACTCTCTTTCCACTCCGCCAGACGTCTCCCCGGAAATAATGGATTATGCCAAAAAACTTTTAGTCGCAGATAAATCCACTCTTCTCACCCTCGCAGAGGAGCTTTCAAAGAAAAAAGCTAAAAAAACCGACGGTGAAGCTGACTCCGATAAATCCTATATCCTTAAAGTTATTGAGACCACCATTGAACTCGCCTATAAATCCTACTTCAAAACCAAAAACCAGCAGTTCCTTAAAAAAATTAACGGACTCAGTATAGCTTATGATAATATCTCTAAAAACGGCAACAAAAAACTTCAACTAGTCGCAAACCTCATCTAAAAACCTCATCTAAATACTATTTTTCAATCCCTCCCAAATATGGTAAAATAAATCAATATGTTAGGCGCATTACTAATTCTAGGTTTTGCAATTTTCCTCGCTTTCTTCGAGCCAGTTCTTGCTTCTAGAAAATTGTTGAATAAAGATAATACAAAAAAATACGACGCAGAAATCAAAAAACTTTGGACCATCGCCAAGGATAGTATGAATAGTCGTAAAACTTTGCGTGCCGAAAAAGCCCTGCTCACCATCTTGAAGCTTGATGAAACTAATGCAGCAGCCTACAACCGTCTCGGAATCCTCTATGCCAAAGCCCAAAATTATGATGAAGCTATCGAATGTTTTGAAATTGCGCAGTCGCTCGACAATAATCCAATGTCATTACATAACGTTGGGCTGATTTATCTTGAAACTGGTGCCTTTGAAAAAGCTACCATGGCCTTTCAACAAGCCCTAAAGCTTGATAGCTCAGTACCTGCTCGCTTTCTTGCCCTTGCAAAAGCCGAAGAAAAACTTGGTCACAAAAAATCCGCCATCGAAGCTCTTGAATCTGCTTATAACCTCGATAAATCAACCACCACTTTAAGACAAATTCTCTCAATTTATGAAGAAGCCGGCGACCAAGAAAATATCGAAATCACAACCGCTAGGATTGAGCAGCAAATTGCCGCCGACGCGCTCAAAAAAGCGGAACTTGAAAAAGCCAAGAAGAGGGAAAAAAGAATCAAAGAACCCGCCCCGGTTCGCATGTCCAGGCCGCAACCAAAAATCATTTATCCTCGCGCCAACACCCCGATCAAGGCGCTGAAGAAAGCTGCAATAAACTCATTAAGTAAAACCACTAATTCTGCCACCTCAAAAACAAAAACACCAGCCCCTAGAACCGCAGTTGCCGCCAATCAATCTGCAATAATTAAGCAACCTACTATCGCCAAAGATCAAGGCAATAGCCTCAGCAATACTACCTCGCGCGACAAAAAACTCAGCACCACAACCTCGTCCTCTCATCGCGCCAACAAGCGCCCACGCATGATTCAATAAACACTTAGGACTTGCGCACCGTTTTTATTTCTGATAGAATAAACCAGTAAGCCGTGTTAGCTCAGTTAGTAGAGCAGCCGCCTTGTAAGCGGCAGGTCGTCGGGGCAGAGCCGACACACGGCTCCATGAGTGAAAACTTATGGAAAAATTTATTTTTCCAGAAGCTTGAACGAATGGAGTTGGGTGTACAAAAGTACACACGGCTCTTTTGAGTGAAAGAACAAATAGAACATTTATGTTCTATTTTTATTTCGACGAATGACCTATGCGTACAAGGTACACACGGCACTTTTGAAGAAAAGAATAAAAATCACTTACATCGTTTTCTATGCTAAAATTATATAAACAACTGGAGGTGGTCATGGTTAAATCAAATACCGATAATAAGCAGTCTGAAACGATTTCAGAAATTTCATTAAGGCTCAAGCAAAAATCCGCAAAAAATCGCAAAATCCGAGTGCGACTCACACACCCGTTCAAACGCCCAACCCATTTTACGGCTCATTTTATGTTTTTCCTTCTGATGCTCGTCTCGCTCGTTTTTAGTCTAGCCTACCTCAGTAGTCGTGGCGAAAATACAGACCTAATCGCAACCACAAAAAGCCTTATCTCAGACCAAAAAACCTACGAGAAAGATTTCACATCCGCAGGATTCGATATTGAAAATCCGAATATCATTCTGAATCCATACAAAAATTCACCTCTCACCGCACTTTTTATTTTTGAAACCGAAAACGAAGTTTCTCCAACCGTTACAATAAAGGGCCGAGACGAAAAGACCACCATTTCTCACCAGTTCGAAAAGACAAGAAAGCATTTCCTCCCAATTTACGGATTATACCCAGATACCGAAAACATAATTCACATTGCCTATGAGGAGCCAATTGAGAAAAAACTAGATTCAAATCTCTCAGAAGAGGATAAAATAGTTCTCAAGAGTTTAGTCAAAACAGTTGATCGCGAATTCAAAATCAAGACTGATCCACTTCCAGCTGGCCTACCTCAAGCAAGCGTCAGCAACCTAGACAAAGCTGAACTAAATTCCGATTTTTATTTCTTCAGCCCAGCCACCAAAAATAACAAGATGGTCGCTTATGACATTAATGGCGACGTCCGCTGGTATTTAACCACACCGGCACTCTGGCAAAACACAAGATTAAATAATGACCATCTCCTAGTCAGCACGGAGCGCCTTTTCAGCGCGCCATATTATATGACCGGCCTTTATGAAATCGATTTACTAGGTAAAATCTATGCCGAATACTCGCTCCCCGGCGGCTATCACCATGATTATTTCGAACTCCAAAACGGTAACCTCATTGTCGCAGCCAATAATTTTGAAAATTCCAATGACACCGTCGAGGATTATGTGGTAGAACTTGATCGCAAAACTGGCAATATCGTAAAAACCATCGATTTGAAGAAGATTCTCAAAACCGATGACGGTAAAAGTGAAAATTGGACCAAGCAAGACTGGTTCCACAATAACTCAGTTTATTATGACCGACACACCAATTCACTCATCCTCTCTGGTCGTCATCAGGACATTATTGCAAGCATCGACTACACAACTGAAAAAATTAATTGGTTACTTGGCGACCCTACGAATTGGTCATCCGAATATCAAAAATATTTCTTAAAGCCTGTCGGAGATAACTTTGAATATCAATGGTCTCAACACGCCGCCAAACTTACCCCAGAAGGATATCTCTTCCTCTTTGATAATGGCAATAATAAATCAAAAGATCCAAGTTCCTATGTTCAGGCAGCAAACTCCTATTCACGCGGGGTACTCTACAAAATAAATGCCGAGCAGAAAACGGTTGAACAAATCTGGCAATTCGGCAAAGAACGTGGCAGCGACTTCTATTCACCATATATTTCTGACGTCGACTATCTTAGCAAAGACCATTACCTCATCCACTCTGGCGGCATCGTTAAATCAGACGGTAAACCATCTAATCAGCCAGCCGGACTCACCAATGGAAAAGTCACTCTACTTTCCGATACCGTCGAAATTAAGGATGGTAAAATAATTTTTGAAATAAAATCACCAACCAATAACTTCCGTGTTGAAAAGATGGATGCCTATACCGGAGTGGACTTCGCACTCATCGACGCAAGGCGTCTCGGTACTCTCGGAGTCACCGAGGTCTCTGGCAAAAAACAAGGCGTCATCACCGATACCAATGTCGACCAAGAATTCCTAAAATCTCACAAAATTTCACTCAAAAACGAAGAAGACC
Source organism: uncultured Candidatus Saccharibacteria bacterium (assembly GCA_963539465.1). Taxonomy (GTDB): domain Bacteria; phylum Patescibacteriota; class Saccharimonadia; order Saccharimonadales; family Saccharimonadaceae; genus Nanosyncoccus. The sequence continues at coordinate 109,779 of CAUTMI010000001.1, forward strand.
GCCTCATCTTCTCAGGACAATTCAAGCGTGAAGACCAGGTCAAAGTCGCTCTCTATCGTAATTTCAATACTAATTTCTATAATCTAAAGATCAGCAAGAATCCTCTCACCGCACTTTGCGTCGATATCCTCACCGAGGACGAAAATCAAAACGGCATCATGGTCACAAAATACATCAATAAAGACGGACTTCGCGGAAATTATTCCGTCTATATCGAGTATAATGGTAAATTATATAATACAGGTAAATACTTCAATGCAAACTAATCAGCCAAAAATCAAAGTCGATATCAAAACCCCGAATGCTGCAAAAACCAAAAAGCGTCTGATTTTTGCCGTCACTGGCGCAGTTTTCTGCCTCATTTGCGGAATGCTCTATTCGCTCAGTCTTAATTTCAAGCAAGAAAATAATTCCAGTAACAAAAACACCCACGCACAAGCCGCCAAGAACTCCAACCAAAATTCGAAGAACTCAGACAAAAAATCCCAGAACTCAAGCACCAATAACTCAGAAACTGAAGAGTCCGAAAGTTCTAGTTTTAAGTTTGCCAAAAATACCGAAGCCGACATTAAACTATCAAAAGATAAACTCAATATCTATATTTTTTGGGGAGACGGCTGTCCACACTGCAAGCATCTCGCAGAATTTCTTGGCGAGAAACAATCCGAAATTGGTGACAAGATTTCACTCTATACTTTTGAGGTCTGGAAAGATAAAAATAATCTAGCCTTCTTGAAAAGTTTTGGGAAATTCCTCGGCGAGAATCCCAAAGGTGTTCCATATATAATTATTGGCAACAAAACCTACTCAGGTTTCTCTGAAACTGATGAAGAAACCAAGCAGGAAATCATCAATCTTATCAAAACTGAAGCAAACAAGACCGACAAGATTGACAAATACCAAGAATACAAAAAGTCTAAATAAATCTTGATAATCCCATCTATCCTTGCTATAATAAATCTGTTCACGATATGCTTGGCGCGAGCCAAATATCGGAATGCGCTAGGCAAAAGTGCGAACAATCACCTAGCAATGCTGGAGTAGTCTAGCGGCAATGACAAGAGACTGTAAATCTCTCGGGTTACACCTTCGTAGGTTCGAGTCCTACCTCCAGCACCATAAGTTCATTAAAATCCCCAGTCAAAACGATGTGGGAATTTTTATATGCCGCCTTAGCTCAGTGGTAGAGCACTTCCATGGTAAGGAAGGGGTCTCGAGTTCAAATCTCGAAGGCGGCTCCATGAAGAGAAATAAAAAAGAAGAGTTCGAAAGAACTCTATTTTTATTTTTTAAGCTTAAAATTTAGAATTTATTCTATAATTTTAAGTTTTAAAAATTAAAATAAGGAGCGTAGCGACACTTTTTTATTTCGACGAATCAGACGCCTGTATGCGAAGCATACTAGGCAGCTTCTGTTAATATCTGACACCTGGGTGACGCCTACTTAACCGATAATATTATGATTATCGGCCGGGTTCGTTGAACCTATTTTTTTTGACCCACTTCATTAACTCCTTAATAGCAGTCTCTTGATAAACTGGCTCCTTTTTACTATTCCTATAACTATGGTCCGCATCTAAGATTTCAATGACCTCAACCAGACTACCGACATTCTTTTTAACTTCAATTGGAGATGCAAAGCGATCATTTGTGCCTTGAATGACTAGTTTTAAGTTGTGCGAAATAGCTCTTTGTTTAATCTCACTCGGAATATATCCAAGGACCAAAAGCTCTATTTGGCCATCTGGATATTGCTCGAGATAGAAACTTGCAATAATACCACCGAGTGATTTTGCGACAATTATAATTTTATTAAACCCCTCAAGATAAGCAAAATCGACAGCTCGCTTGAGCGCATCTATCTCCTCTTTTAATTCTGGTCCGCTCGAAGCCTCTTCTTCTCTCTCGCAATACGGAAAGTTAAAACATAGTACACTGTTCTTAGTGGCTGCTATTGAATCAAATATAGATGATATAAAATCGGTCTCTGCTCCAACTGGTCCGCTGCCATGTAGAACTATATAAACTATTTTGGTTCCCGTTTTTCTATAATATTTATATGTAAGCTCTTGCATATCTAAATTCACGGGTCTCTAATTCTTTCTTCTCTACATTCTGACTTATATTTTTATTATGCACCATTTTACTTAAAATGTCAGCTTAGTCGTATTAGCTCAGAACCTTAATGGGGGGGTTGACATATTTTATTTTTTTATTATAATAACATCAGAGTGATCTAAAATCACTCATAATTTTTGTTTTGTTATTTAAAACAAAAAGTTCCTTACCTACAGGTTTATTCATTGTAATTATGAAAAAGGGGGTGTATGAATTGGATTTTGTACATTATGATTTAGGCTATCTTGAAGAAGATACAACTGTTGTCGTTTATCTTGATGCTGCTGCAAATGTATGTGTTCTGGATTCTGTTAATTTCGGAAACTATGAAAGAGGCTATTCATTTGAATATCTAGGTGGATATGTTACTCGTAGCCCGTACTGTGCTGTTATTCCACGAGATGGATGCTGGAATGTCGCCATCGATTTGGGCGGATATGAAGGACGTATTGGCTCGAGCGTTGATGTCATACCACCAGAAAAAATCGAAGTTGGTCTTACTTTTATGGGGTATCCCGCTAAGAAATACCCGAATAAAAAGAAGCCTCACGAATTTACCGATTACTTATTCGGTGGCGCCAACAACATACCAGATGGACCTGGACACGGCCATGCGATCATTCAGAATTCAACTGGGAATATTGTGATGTTGAGAGAGCCAAATAGTGACGAGCCAATTATCTGGGATAAAAGCATATGTCCATGATTCTTGAAAAACCGTTTTATTGAGGAGTATTTTATACTCCTCTTTTTTATGATTTCATTTCAAAAATAGAATAAAATCCAAAAAGATATTTAGAGATTTCATCTTCCGCATCACTTGGGATTTCCAAAGTTTCAATTCTCCTCGGAATGGCCTCTAAATTATCGAATCCCTCTTCGCGATAACACTCAAGCTCCGCCTCGACACCATGATGTGAATAGGTATTCATTAGTAGATACTTTTGATTAGTAGACTGGTTTTTAATAATCCAGAAAAACTCACCTCTTCCAAATGAGCCTTCTTGTTCTATCGAATATCGACCTTCAGGCATTTGAAATTTTGAGATAACTTCACCTAATCTGCTTTCGCTCATTTGCATAATTGTAATGCTCCATTTATTCACAAGTTATATATTATATAGTACATCCATCGTAAAATTACAAGTTACTGAACCTTATGCGACTGGTTTCTAAATTAAGATCTCAAGAAATAACTTCTTTCGCGCCATATTCCATTAGTTTGTCAAAATCACGACATTCATAATAATACTCTCGTAATTTATCCCTTAACGCTTGAAATTCTGGATAGCTTGCATCGGGCAAAGTCATAATTGGCTTCCAAGGTTCATCAAGCAGTGCCGTCAAAGATTCCTTTAATATATAGTATTCGTCCTCAGATAGTGTAGAAATTATTGAATTTGGATTCTCTCTATAATAATTAGTCTGAAAATACATCAGTTCGTGCAAGACTCCATCGAGTGGCATACCCCATAATTCATTATCAATTTTTGCGTAGGTAAAAATCACACCCTCTTCATAATAGACAATTATCGCCGGAAAAGTTGTTATCAGAAAGAGTAGGTCTTCACTTGGCGAAATCGCGTTTGGCGAATTTTTTTTAATTTCTTTTGCGCGATTTTTAGCACAACCATTAATTGCTAGCGGCTTCCCGGTTACCTCTTCAAGTCTCTGAATTGCTAATCCAAATTTCTCGTTTAGCTCATTTTCCATAATCTCTTTAAACCGTTCTGGAGTCATCTCAATTCTAGTATTTCTCTCGTTGAGGTAGGGAATTAGGATTTTTTCGCTTTCGAAAAATTTAGCCCCTCGATCTGAGTAGCGATTTTAATATCTTTTGGGTCTCTTAATTTTTTCATTCCACCAAAATTATTTATGGAATTAAACCAGTTATAGGTGTCTTGCGTAATGTCATAAATTATTTTATAGGTAATCATATATTTTATTTAGCATAAATTATTTTCACAGAGCTTTTTAATTGTGTCGTCCTTAATATCGAATCCCTGCAATCTTAAACACTTATTTTCGCAAGAAAAAAACATATCACCACTTCCTAATAGGTATTTACCTGCATCTTCGTTAATTAATTTTTTTGAATCATAAGACATATGAAATATAACTTTAGTCTTGAAAAGCTTATTCAATGTTTTATAGCTTAAATCGTCATGGTCTTTGTGGTTATCATAAATGAAGTAGCGAGGGTTTTGCGACGACATAATAATATAGACATTGAAAGCAGGCCCGTTTTCTGCAATAAACTCTATTTGGGTATGAAACATTTTATTCCTAGCTGCACAGTCAGCGAATTCATCAATTATAACTAAGATAGGCTTATGTTTTACCTGCTCATTAGTCTTTCGATTAGATATTACACTTATTACCCATGTAAGTGCATCATCAGCTTTATCTATTGAGTTCGCAAAGGGAAATACCAAATACTTAAGGTCCTTGAATGAGTCGAGTTCAACTGCTTTTGTATCGATTAACACTAGTCCCAATTCTTCTGGTTTATTATTGAAAACCAATGAACAAAGAATCTGATTAATAAACATCGATTTGCCAGAACCAGAACTACCGCATATTAGAATATTTGAGGTTTTATCAAGAGAGGAGTAAAAAGTTTTTCCGTCAAGATCTAGTCCTATGGGAAAAAGTATTTTGTCTTTACGATCACCCAAGTGACTTATAACATATGACTGAAAATCCGGGTATAGACGTTTTATATGAGGAACTACTATCCCTAACTTCTTATCCGTACGAGTGCATTTTATAGCAGAACCGCGTTTTAGCTCGTTTGAGAGCATTTCTTCAAAACTCGCCAGAATGCCATCATTAAATAAATCGTCAAGAATCGTAAACTCAAATTCGGTAAACGTAGGACCAATACTCGCGCCGACAGCTTCAATATTAATATCTAAATCTCTAGCAACCGTTAAGATTTGAGCAGCAACATGAGAAACATCTCCTGGGTCAACCATTTGTTCAGATCGCTCACTGTGTTTAGGATTATTCACTATAACTATAGTATAACATTTCCTATCGCTAAGCCTTCCATAATCTTTTCGTCTTGCAAGAAATTCGTCCATTCTGGATTAATTTGCCAGCGCGTAGCATGTGTCAATTCATGACAGATTATCAAAAACAAATCCGGAAGCTTAATCTCAGTATCGGAGTCTATTGTCGTTGTTATAAAATCACTTCGATAAGCATGTCCGCCAATATGTATTTCTGGAATTACATCGTAAAATGCATCGGTTACAATTATGTCAATTGAATTTTTAATATCCAGTTTCGGAACAGCATACTTTTCCGCTAATTCTATCGCTTGCTTAATTGTCTGAAGATTTTTATACCATCTCCAGATAATACTTCTATATGCGCCAAAAAATATATTATAATATCCAGCGGTGAGACGAACAGGTGTCTCTGTTCTTTTCTATTTCAGAAAGATTGGTGATTATGTATGTCAAGAGATTACGAGCTAGACAGACTAAAATCCGAGGAGCAATCATTATTTCAGGCCAAGCAGGCAGCATTGGCTAGGTGGCATGACGCGCAGGAGCGCGCTAATGCAGCTTACAATCTCAGTCAAGAAGCATGGAATGCACGAGTTTCTGCTAAAGAGACTCTGAGCTACGAGTACAACCAAATGGTTCAAAGTAGTGAGAACTATCGAGATGTCTGGGATGAATATGGTCACATTCGCGAGTATAACAATTTTCGCATGCCGAAATCAGCACCATCGCTAGCGAAGTTAAGGAGGCTAGACAAAACGCAGAGTTGCGTGCGCCAAAGACTGATAGCTCCGCATTTCATGCGGCGAAGGCAGATTTTGATCGCACTAAAACCGAGCATCAAAGCCGCGAGGCTGAGTTTAAAAGGCTTAAGGCAGAACGCGATCGCTTGAAGGCAGAGTTTACTCGTTTTATCTGATAGATGAAAATGCTGACAAGAAACCTCATAAGTATGGCAAGAATGCTCCTACGCACAAAATCTAGTCACTCAACCAAATATTTTCAGAAAGTCGGCACAAGTTGCCGACTTCTATTTTTATGTTATAATATTTTTATATATTTATCCAAGGAAGAGCGCAAAGATATTATCGAGGCTTACGGCCTTGATAATTTTATCGAAGAAAGCCACTATCAGGTCGAACCAGATACGTGGGTATATCTTTTTGCTAAAGAAGATAAACATTATGTACTTATAAGTGCAGATTTTCTAGACTTCTATTACGATCATTTTCCAACTCTACTCCGTTTTAATAACTTTGAATTTCAGCAAATTGACTTCGTGTTACAGAAAAAAGTTAACTCCATTAATCCAGAAAAAACGTCTGGAACGATATGTTTTGAGTATAATAAACAATGATATTCACTAAGAACTTTACTCAAAGACCAAATATAAATGCATAAAATCTTGCCAAACCATCAATCTTAGTATCGCCCCGTTAGATAATTTAAATGACACGTCTTTTATGTATCTATCTTGATCATCTGGAAGTCCACCAGAGATAAAATCATCTATCTCTTCATAGGACTTTTCAGTAACCGTAACGCTCATTATTTCCGCACCCTTTACGAGTCGACTAAGCGTATCCCAACCTTGTTGCTTAGTCTCAAAATTCTCTATCTTGGAGCCCTCAATAAAACCGACATCAACCATACTAGCCGAGCAAAACTGAAATCCAAATAGCGTACCATCTTCAAACTCTATGGCAATTGGCATATCCAACTCCATAAAGAGCTTTTTAGGCGAATGCTCGAAACGATATATATGATTAGCGGAAGATATTCTTGATAACTTTTTACCAATAATCCTGGAGTTATCTATCCAATCTCGAAGTTTCTTGGGTTCAGAAAAATTTGTGACTTTCAAATCATCCCACTTATACTTGGTTTCATAGTATTTATCATTGCAACAATCTTCTTCTTGGTATTTTTTATACATATCTATGCGCCTACAACCTATCATTTTATGATTAGCTTACCAACTTCAAGAGATCTTGATAAGAATTACATACACCATAAATCGTATCGCCATTACTAATTTTCGCGAAATGCTTTCTCGCGCACTCAATCTTAGCTTTTTCGACGCCTTTCACACCTACATCAAGCTGACCTTCAGAAACCCCTTTAGTCTCAGCCACGAAGTAAATATGCTTCACACCGGATCCATCCGTAAAAGCAATCGCCCAGTCTGGGTTATAATGACCCATCGGGGTATCAATATAGAAGCGCTTCGGAAGCTTAACGTAAACCTCCACTGCTTCACTTTTATCCAGTTCTTCAGCAAAATCTTTTTCAACCGTTGAATCATAGCGAAGCTTATCGTACAGATGTTTGTTTGGTGTATCAATTAGATTGTGGTTATATTCGCCAGTGATTTCTCCATTAATAAAAATCTCACCACCATCCCAACGTTCATTTAATTTATCATATTCAATATGTTCGACGATAGTTGCAGCCTTTTCGCCATTGATGAGTTGGATTGCGTTATGAATAAACTCTTCTGGATTCATCTTAAATTTCGCAAAAGTCTCTGGTTTAATTCCAGATAGAATTTTCGCAATCGTCTTTCGCGTCAAACTAGTTCCACCGTCATTTTGGAACTTAGCAAGTTCGGAGATTAAATCATATTTTACGATATCATTGGAAATTTCAGATATCTCGATAGGTGTACCAATTTTCTCGCGATACATTTCTAGCTTATCCTTGCCAACAGATTTGAGTAATCCTTCCGTAATTATCACCTCTGTTTTTGTTACACGCATATTCATATCGAGCGCCTTAACACAGCGGTCGATTAATTCTTGCTCGTCAAATTCTACAGTATAGTAAGTCTTCTCATTGATGCGATTCCAAAGTTCTTTAAATTTCGCCGAAGCAAACTTATCTTGGTTAAGATTTAGTTTTTGAGATCGACGCGCATTCGTCACGAGTTGACCACGCTTCGGATCATAAACAGAAGCCAGAATATTTTGAATATTTTCCGCAAACGGCATAAGCATATCCCCAACAGCTTCACGAACACTCTCGATTTTTTTCTCTTCCGTAAGTGAATGATAGGCATCTGTCAATTGTTTCGTGGTCTTATCGACAAGTCCGGCAGTTACAAGGCCGAGGTAAATATCACCAGCTACGGCAGTGTCAATAGTTACAGTCCTCTCGCCGCTTGCGTCTTGAATAATTTTACCAATGAAGAGTGAAGCTGAGGCATCTTTCGGACGTTTAGCGATAATCTCATTAAATTCATTTTGTAAACTACTCGCGAAACTCTCATAGCTCTCATTCGCAATAACCGTAAGAATATTAATATCGTGAACAAGATTCTCGCCGAGAATTTCTGCATCTTGACGAATACCATTTTGATCGACACAGAGACGCAAGCCTCGACCAATCTCTTGACGCTTTTTAATTTCCGCATCCGATTTACGAAGGGTACAAATTTGAAAAACATTCGGATTATCCCAACCTTCACGTAGTGCAGAGTGTGAGAAGATAAAACGTACTGGCTCTTTAAGATCGAGTAATCGCTCTTTGTTTTTCATAATCAAATCATAGGCCGAAACGTCATCAGACCCACCCTCTTTACCTTCCTTGCTATTAATAGCATGGCCTTTTTTATCGATAGAAAAATATCCAGCATGAATTTCACTCGCCTGAAACTTCTCAAGATAGCTACGAAAATCTGCATCTTCCTCAAATTGCAGCTGCTGACTTAAATAAATATCAATCGCTTTTTTAAATTCGTCTTCAAAAATCTTCGCATAATCACCCTTTTGCTCGCCATCATCGGTATATTTTTTATACTTCGCAACTTCATCGATAAAGAAAAGGGAAAGGACCTTAATGCCTTTTTTATAAAGCTTTCGCTCAGTTTCAAGATGAGACATGATAGTTTCACGAATTTGAATGCGACGAAGGTCATCAGGATTAGTCTCGCCAATTACTTCACCTTCGTGAATACGAATTCCGTTTACAAAATCAACAAACCCATCCTCGTCACGGGCATTAATTTCAGAGATTTTATAACCATCATGATAGGCTTCCAGTTCACCAGAGTGAACATAGATATCGTCGCCGAGGACAAGAGTTTTAGTCTTGCGCATAATCCCACTACCGGATTTTCCGTTGACCTCGAAAGCAATCGTGGCAGTTGGCTTTTTATTTGGATAAGTATTAATCTTCTGTAAATATAAATACCCGTTCGTGGCGGTTCCACCTTTCACGGTGATACCTTTCACGGTGATTTTTTTCACCAGCTGTTTTTGGTAGGCATCTACCGCATCGAGGCGATAAACTTTATTAAAATCTTCACGATGCGTAGCGGAATAATTAAGAAAGAAAAGCGGGTTGAATCTCATAATCGATTCACGCGTTACATTAGCCTTCCTATCCGTACCAAGCACACTCTGCGGTTCATCAACAATAATAATTGGTTTGGTAGCTGCAATCACATCGATTGGTCTGCGCGATTGAAAAGAATCAAGTTGCATATAGATACGCAACGCATCAGCTCCACGTGCATTAAAGGCCTGCGTATTAATAATCATCACATTAATGCCAGGATCCTCCGAGAACTGTTCAAGCTCATTCAGCTTCGAGGAATTATAAATAAAGAAACGAATCTTCTTACCATAATCTTCCGCGAAGTGATCAGCAGTCGTCTGGAAGCTTTTGTATACACCTTCACGAATCGCAATACTTGGCACCACTACAATAAACTTGCACCAACCATATTGTTTATTAAGTTCATACATAGTCTTAATGTAGGTATAAGTTTTACCAGTACCAGTCTCCATTTCAATCGTGAAGACTGGACGACTATTTAATTTCTCAATCCTACTACTACGAGGAATATTTTGCAGCCCTTGGACTTCATGTAAATTTTTAATCAACTGTGCATCTTGCAAAGAAATGTCTGCATTGCCAAAACCAGTTCGCTCAAGTCTAGAGAGAAGATTATTAGACAAATCACCTTGATCAATCGCGAAGCGGTGACTAGCGTCAATCTGTCCAGTAAAGATATCACAAGTCGCCTTTACGGCGTCCGCCTGGAACTTTTGATGTTTAAAGCGTAGTTTCATTTTTCACCTCTTGTAATCTTTTTTGTTTAATTCCGTGCAAATTCATTGAATTAAAATCACTCTCCAACTGTTCAAGATTCTTTATGCTTTTATTATTTGCGAGAATTCTTATCTGTTTCTTTGCTGTCTTATTTAACCTTAGGAGACGCTCAGACTGCGATATTCCAGAATTTATAAGTTCAGCATTGATATTCTCTAAATTGCTTAAAATAATAAGATGAAGTAAATCGGCTGCATCACGAATATTCTGTCCGCTCTTAGCAAGTTCAGAATTATTTTTTCTCCACTCTTTCGCTGTCATACCAAAAAGCGCTACATTCAATACATCAGCTTCATTAGCATAAGCCATCTTTTGTTGTTTTTCGGAAAGATTTGGAATGATATTTTCCTTTATTGCATCAGTGTGAACAACATAATTGGCTTTAGCCAGCTCACGATTAGCACGCCATTTGACTTTATATTGATATGATTCACTAATTCTTAACCGCTCAAATTCCTTAATGAGATACAACTTAAACTCTGGACTAAGCCAGCTTGCAAACTCAAATGCTATATCAGGATGAGCAAATGTCCCAGTGCTATATTTGCCGTTTCCTGGAATGATTCCAATTGCGTTAAACTCTTTTCTCCATCGCGTTGGAGTCATAGTGAAACGATTATATGGTGCTTCATTTAGTTTAATTCCGTGAAATGCCACGGAATTAAAATTTTCATTATTTAATTCCTCCCATAAACCATAAAAATCAAATGAATTTTTATTGGACATCCAGTTGCGTATAACCCCAGACGGATCGTCGGGATTTACATATTTTGCCAAATCAGTTAGCGAGATATAGTCCGCATCGCCAAAATGTTCCACTGAAATATTAGTCTCAGAAACGACTATATTCATCCTAAAATCATTCTTCATTAGATCACCTTTACTTTCGTATCTGGACTAATAATGCGGAAGTACTCCGAGTGATTGATTTTATTTGAGGAATCCCTAAAAGAAGAATCTTTAAAGGCTGCAGTAAGAGCTTTCAGCTTAGCGATTTCTTTTATTGTCTCTTCGGAGAGATTATCATCAAAGCAAGCAACGAGGCCAGTGCCTTCGTCTAGATATCCATAAAGATAAACAGTATTTTCGCCAATTTTACGTGCTTCAAGCTTAAGGTCGAATGGTAGAGCCGAAACATAAATTATACCGAAAAGCAGATCGAGCGGGGTGCGGTCTTTCTTGATATTGTCGACATCATCGTATAAACCAGCTTGTTTAAGCTCGTTAAGAGGCTTACGAATATTGTCTTTTTCGTTTGAGAAATCAATGCGAAAAACGCGAAAGCCAGTATCGATATTGGCGTCTGGATGCTCGGCTTTTATTTTCTCGCCCGCCCGGCGAAGACGTTCGGCAGTAATTTGGTCAATAGTTTCATAACCGGCCTTATGAGCTTCGGATTTTTCATCAATCTTTTCGTCGAGCTGAACGCAAATGTATTGGCGATTACCTCCATCTTCAGTGTTTAAATCCATGACGGCGTGACCCGTAGTGCCGGAGCCAGAGAAGAAATCGAGGACAATATCATTCATTTCCACATTTGCCATTTTAAAGAACTTACATAATAGACTAGGCGATTTTGGATAATCAAAAAACGCCGAGCCAAAAAGCATTTTTATTACAGATGCTCCGTCATTAGTATCTTCTATCCACGTTGTATATTTCTTCGTAGATTCCTCACCTTCAAGCGGAGCAAAGATTTTTTCATATGCTACCCAAGATCCATCAGATTGTTTAATAAACTCTACCTTTCCATCTCTTAAGTTCTGCTCCATGGTGCTGGCACTATGGCGCCAGCACCCAAAATTCGAAGAATTTTGGGTGCTATATACACCTTTAAGCATTGGATAGACATCTGAACCGTCCGGAGCTTTTATTGAATAAAAAAGATTTGGCCTATCTTCACATCGACTATTTGAGCCCCATTTACGGAGAAGCTGAGTTTTATAGAAACGTTGTTTTTTCTCATCAAATTTCGGGTAAACATCACCACTTTTTATTTCTTCACCCGCAATAAAATTAGAAATATCCCTCGCATAACAAAAAACATACTCATGAACCGCTGCATAATATTTACTATCTTGACGCCCACCACGTCCTTTCCAGTTTAACTGCGCTACAAAGTTATCCTCCCCAAACACTTCATCGCAAACTTTTTTCAAATTCGCTTGCTCATTATCGTCAATCGAAATAAAAATCACACCATCATCAGAAAGTAAATTCCTTGCCAATTTCAACCTTGGATACATCATTGATAACCAATCAGAATGGAAACGACCGTTTGACTTGGAATTTTCCGTAAACTCATCCTCAGAAATAACCACATCGCCATCTTCATTCTTCGTCGCGTCATCATAATCCGTCTTTTTGATCGTGAAATTATCATGATAGACAAAATCATGACCAGTATTATATGGTGGATCAATATAAATCATTTTTATTTTACCGAGATAGGATTCTTGAAGAAGCTTCAGAGCGTCAAGATTATCACCAACAATCAACATATTCTTAGTATTATCAAAATCTTTTGACGCTTCTACATCTGGACGAAGAGTTTTATCAATCGGCGCGCCAGCTTCAATAATACTTTTACGCTTGCCAACCCAAGTGAAGTTATACGTTTCATCCTTATCGTCTAGCTTGTCTAGCGCCTCACCCAGACTCTCAAAAAATTCACGACTACTTTTCCAGTCTACTTTATTTAGGTCGACCCTCTCGACGCCATGCTCCATAAGATTACCTCTACAATTAAACTATAAAATTCCCTAGTTTAATTATATCATGCAAATTTTATGTGTCAGATGATAAAATTATATTTAAATTATGGGAATTGAAAAATATATTAAAAAAAGCGTATTTGTAGATAAAAAAGATTGGGATAAGTGGCTACTCTTAAGATTCTCTGCGTTTTTAAAAGACGAATTTCGCGCAAACTATGCGGAAATTGAACTGATAGAATCATATCGGTTAGCATTATATAAGATGTGCGAATCGATAAAGACTGACTGGACTTTATGTACCCTTCCTAAAATTGAAAGAATCAACACTTTTACTGAACCAAATATTAAGGTATTGTCTACATATAGCTTAGGTATACCCTTCTTATTTATGGCAAGACACTTAATAGAGTTATCATTAAAATATTATTTGGAAACTAAAAAAGACGTCACGGTGACTGGGCATAGAATAAGTAAATTATGGGCTGAATGTAAAAAAGAGACGCCAGGTTTATCAAATCACGGTTACGATGATTTTATAGATGCCATATCAGCACTTGATGATGATGAACTTAATTTTAGGTATACAAAAGACAAGAATGGTAAAGAATATAAAAATGAACCTATATCTATAGATTATAGAAAAATATATTTTATGACGAATCAGCTATCGTTGATTCTTGTTCCTAAAATAAAAACTCAATAATTAATTTAAAATTAGTTGTTTTAATCTAAATCTTTCTTCCGCCAGCTCCTGCTTTTTGCCGATCGAAGGCTCCAATTTAATTCTTCGAGTTAAGACATCTATTTGCTTTTGGATCTTTTCTCGTTCTTTCAGCTTTTCGATGTCTTCTTTGATGGATGATGGGGATTGACTAGATTTTTCTGCGTCTCGAGAAAGTTTATTGCCAGCAACCTGACGAACAAAATTATTAAAGACAGCGTCAATATTGAGGCCGTCGATTTTGATATTCTCCAATCTCTTATCATTCCATTCGGTTGCAAAATAAGTATCTACCTTAGCAAAGTTTTCATCCTTTTGATTTTGTTCCTTGAAACAGATTATGGCCTTTTCTAGCGACCCGGATTCGACAAGAAATAGAATTGGATATGGAATTACTGAGTCGATCGTCTTCAGTATTTTTTCTGAAATACTAGAATTTTTCAACATAATTCTAAAAACCTCAATCTCTTGCCAATTTTTAGCAGAGAGGTTGATAGTCTCTGGAGCAAGCTTATATTCCCAGATTATTCGAGCTATCTCATCTTGGAAAAGATTTTTTGTTGAATTGTCGATATTACCGTAGAAATTTTCTTTCGCGACAATTTTGCCAACTCTAGCATGTGCGGGGAATTGAACTATCATTTTACTACCAAGAAATTAATTAATTCAAAATCATCTAGCCCGGAAATCTTATTCGTTAGCGCCGTCGTACCACCCGCTTTAAATAAGCTAACGATGTCTTTTTCTTCTTTAATATTCACGATGCTATGAATAGCGTCGGAAAGAAGCTGAGAATATTTATCCATCTTTTTACCGTTCTCAGTTTCATGATTAAATTCTGCAACAAGGGAACGATCCGGCGTATCCTTGTCTTTACAAAGTAACCGCATTTTATCTAGCAGCAACTTTGGATTAAGGTGATCGACAAAAATTACGCCATCTTCCTGAATATAGGCAAGGTAGAACGGATGAAGACGATTTTGTTTATCGATATTAACATTAGAATTGATATTTTTTAAAACGTAAATCACGCCACGTGGAGCCTCATTACTAATTGATTTCGCCGTCGCATTAATACCGAACGGTATATGATCGGTATCCCCATATTTTTTATGGAGTTCCTGAAGATCGAGATGAAATTCATTGAGACCAAGATCCATAATTGAGACACCACTGTTCATTTCTTCGAGATCAACAATTTCTTTTTGTAAGCGCTCAAGCTGGTCCTTACGATATTCGAGTTCTGGATCAGTATTCTCCAAAACATCTCCACCGGCACCAGTAATTGAAATAATTTTTGTACGGTTCTCGACGCGCGCCTTCAGATTAATATACTCATCAAGCGTCACGTTTGGCCAGAAGTTGACGAGCTGGATCTGTTTATTCTCTGAGCCAATACGATCGACACGCCCGAAGCGCTGAATAATGCGCACTGGATTCCAGTGGATGTCGTAGTTGATAAGATAATCGCAGTCCTGTAAGTTTTGACCTTCGGAAATACAATCCGTCGCGATTAAGATATCAATATCTTTATTTGCGAGAGCCGCCCCAAAAGCATCACGGTTCTTCGACTTCGGACTGAAACAGGTAAGAATACTATTGAAATCCTTCGGCACGCCTGCGCAGTTTGTATCCGGATTACGACTACCAGTAATTACGCCACAGTTAAGATTGTATTTTTCTTCGAGAGTTTCTGCGATCTCCCCGTAAAGGTAATCAGCAGTGTCGGCAAACGCTGTAAAGATGATAATCTTTTTATTCTCGTCGTTGATTGGGTGCTCAATTTTATCCTTTATGATTCTCTCAAGTTCGAGTAGTTTTAGGTCATGTTCAGGCGTTATTGTACGAATTTTCTCGAGTAATTCTTCAAGAATTTCGTGATCGGCAGAAAGTTTTTCGCGCCATGAAATACGGTCAATATCGCCAAGCTCAATCTTTAGGTCTTTACCGACGGTATAATCAGAATCATTGTCATCGTCATCAATCTCGGTAATGTCAGTCATAATTTCTGAGAAGTCAAAATTCTGCGCTCGACCTTGATCAAAGCGGTCAATATTATTCATCGTCTTAATGATATGTTCATTTAATCGTTCTACAGTCTCACGAAAAGCATAGACGGAACTTTCTGCACGCTTTAGGAGATTCGTAATCATGAGAACATTACGTCCAGCCTCACGGTTTTCCCAAATTTTGCCTTGCGATGAATTTAAGTCTACATATTTAGAGAGTTTGGATTTTTGAACAAACTTTAGTGGCGTATAGATCTGTAGATTCAGCTGGTCGATATAAGAAAATAGAGTATTAAAATCTATACCTTCAATATCGGTTAAGTCTGGACGAAAGCTTTTCGGTGCTAACCTTTTCGGAAAAGTGCCAAGGTTGGCTTCGTTATAGTATTTCTCAATATGTTTTCTCGAACGAGCAATGGTGACACTATCGAGAAGATCAAAGAAGTCAAAGCTCAACATCTCGAGCAGACGTTCGGTCGTGCGGGACTCCGGCTCAAGTTCCGACCACGTTTTAAAGACATTATTTGCATCACGGAAGATTTTTTCGAGAGATCTCTCGGTTTTTAGCTTGCCGCTAATCTCAGACTCTTTTCCACCACTCGCAATTAGTAATTGGTTTTTTAAATCCGTAAAATTAATGTTTACTGGAGTCGCAGAGAGCATTAAGACTTTCGTTTTTACGCCTGAGTTAATAACCTTATTAATAAGTTTCTGATAGCGGTTTTCGTAATTTTCATCATTTTTATGTGTGCTATGCTCACCATTGCGGAAGTTGTGCGACTCGTCAATTACGACTAGATCATAGTTACCCCAGTTGACCAGATTTAAGTCGATGCCATTAGACTCGCCACGTTCACGCCCAAGATCCGTATGATAGAGGACGTCATAATTAAGGCGATCATCAGCAAGTGGATTATTCTTATAATTGCCCTTAAATGTATTCCAGTTATCACTGAGACGTTTTGGGCAGAGTACAAGTACACGTTGATTACGTGATTCGAAATATTTAATCACGCCGAGCGCCGAGAAGGTTTTACCAAGACCAACCGAATCCGCCAGAATACAACCACCATAACGATTGAGCTTCGTGATACAACCAACTACTGCGTCGCGTTGAAAATTATAGAGAAGATTCCAAACTGTTGATTGCTTGAAGCCAACCGCCTCATTAGGAAGCGAGGCCTCGTCGATATCCTCAAGAAACTCACTAAAAATATTATATAATGCGACAAAATAAATAAACTCTGGAGAATTTTCTTTATAGGCAGCGGTGATATTTTCTAATACCGTATCAGTAACGTCAACTAGGCGATCATTATCATTCCAGATTTGATTAAAGGTATTAAGATACTGTTCAGCAAATGGCGAGTACACTTTTATTATTGTTGAGTATGCATTATTGCCGCGATCTTCGCCAAGTTCAGCAGTAGTAAAGTTTGAAAAAGGATTATACGTTGCATCTTCATCCGAATTTTCAACATTCATAAATGGTGCCATAATCTCGCCGGAAATATTTGAGCGAAAATGTGCTTTCTTGCGAATCCACTCTGCGCATTCTTTCGCTATGGCTTGCTGATTAAGTTCATTACGAAGGCGAACTTCAAAATTAGTGCCATAAAGTGAGCGCTCTCGGTCGAGGCGAGGAATATAAAATTCGCGAGCTTCCTTTGGCGCGCGCTCTTTTGTAAAAGTTTCGCCAGTGAAAAGAAAACAAAATTCATCAACAGAGTTTAATTCTTTTTTGAGCGCCTCAAAAGCATAAATCGAAAAAGAGGCGGCCGCGATAGAGACTTTACTACCCTTTCTTATAGTCTCTCGAAGATCATCGATGACTTTATTATTAACGTTATCTAACACCACCGGAGCTTTTGGCGCTACTTGAGCCATTTTGTCTTTTCCAAATAGTCCCATCTAGTAAATCCTCTCCGTAGTCCTCTCCGAAATTAAATCATAAAATCCTTACCATAATTATATCACGCTATTTAGAGGGGGGATAAATCACGAAGGATCGACATTATAAACTTATAACATTATATTATCGCTCAAACCATAAAAAACCCAGACTTTCGTCTGGGTTTAGGAGTATTACAGCTGAAACGAAATATGGCCATCGCGCGTCCTCGCGTTATAATACGCTTTAAACGAGCAAGTCTTCATCTCATTTCGGCCGTTCGAAAATTTAACCATGCAGTAACCACGAATATTAAAACTCACACCCGAACCGTCTTCATGCGAAATCCCGCAGATCTTAGTTATACTCATTTCGAGTGCAGCATAAGCACAGCCAGGATCACTCAGTGGTGCCGTATAACCCTCGGCAACCCCAAAGAAGATCGGGATTACCGCATTCTTGTCGTATGCGTACTTGCACGCATCAAACAGGGTGTCTCTGCTCGGACCACTGAAAATCAAATACTGACGATCCATGGTTTCGTTCTTGCTGTTGGTATTCATACGAATACTCCTTTCAAAAGATCTAGCCGCATACATACGTATTTTGGCCTGCCATATCAACCCGTTATTGGGCTAACTTATATATTCTAACATGTTTATATTAAACTGTCAAACTTAACATTAAGCTATCTCGATTCAACAAACTAGCTATAAATTCTCACGCTTATCTATTATAATAACCATATGGATAAACCAGAACTCGATCAGGAAACCAAACTCAACCAGCGCCTCTCCGTTATCAAAAAATATTACGATCTCGACGCCCTCCTTGCACACGGTACCAAACAGCAAGATATCGCAAAATACTACAGAAAATCCGATTTTTTCTATAATCACGTCCACTCTGGCGGCGGTGGCAATATCCACATGGCAATTTCAAGTAATAAAACCTTCAATCGAGCCGATTTCGTAAGACAAGCTGAATATGTCGCAAAATTCATCAAAAGCGGCAACAAAGTTCTCGAAGTTGGTGCCGGCCAGCTCAGCAATACTCGACACATTGCCGAGCTTTTTCCAGATGTCTCATTCACTGCACTCGATCTCCCAAACCGTAACTTTCTCAAAAATAAAGTTCCAGAAAACGTCACCCTCATCGAAGGCGACTATCACGACCTCAAAAATCTCGAAGATAATTCCTTTGACGTAATTTTTGGCGTCGAAACTATCTGCCATAGTCAGAACAAACAGCTCGTCGTCAGTGAAATTATGAAGAAGCTTAAGCCAGGCGGCACTTTTATTTCATTTGACGTTTTTGAACCAAAACCAAGATCTAAGATGTCCGATTTTGAAAAAAGAATTTCCGGCATTACCCTAGCCGGTATGCGCGTCACCGATCTCGATCAGTATATTGGCGATTTCAAAAAATATCTCAAAGAAGCAGGTGCCAAAGACATTGAGATCACCGACCTCACAGAAAATATCATGCCAAACTTAAAGCGCCTCGCCAAAATCTCCCGCCTCTATTACACCCATCCACTCCTTCTCAGAGTTCTCAAAACCGTCCTCGCCGAAGATGTCACGATAAATAGTGTCACGGGCTTCCTCATGGATCTGACTTTTGATGGCAAAAATATTCACGCCTACTATCGCGTCACTGCCAAAAAATAAAAACTCAAACTAGGCCGCCCCACAAACAATATCCACAAACAATACCCACAAACGGAATCCAACAAACAATAACTCTTTCAAAATCATCAGGCAAGAAACCATGAAAAAGCCCCGACAGTTGTCGGGGCAGCAGGAATTTCGTCTTTGCTCTTTGAAGGTGCTTTGAGATGAAGATTGTTGGTGGTGAGGCAACATAATGCTCAAGTGTGTTCTGGAGATTTTCGACAGTTTTGCTCTAGGAGTGGGGGTTCCGTAGCATAGCTAGTGATGCAACCAACTTGGAGGGGGAGGTTGACTAGCCTAACTGTTTTGCCGTCCGAATTCACACGGCCCAAGCTAAGTCTTTCAAGCCCATACGTAAAAACATAAGTGACTTATACTCTTCCTGGACTACGCTTTTCAGCGGCAATTCTAGCAAAGACGAATGCGTCAAGACGCTTCCTGCAACCTGGTGAAAAGATTCTTCCGCCAAGTCGCTGCTTATTATATTGTATAAAATGTCTAATGTCAAACATAAGCAAAAATAATATTTTTATGATTTAATAATAAAAAGGATTTTATGACAAAGAAACACATCTGGAGAATCAAAAGAATTTATTTTGATCAGCTAAAGAGCGGCAAAAAGACACTCGAGATCCGCGTTGGCTATCCTCAAATCAAAAAAGCCCAAAAAGGCGACATTATTTCGTTTGAAAACTATGGCTTTAATGAATTTGACGTAAAAGACGTCAGGATCTATCAAACTATCGCAGAAATGCTAGACACTGAAGGCGTAGAAAAAGTCCTTCCAGGTTTGACCCACGGTGCTGCCCTCCACACTCTCCAAAGAATCTATCCAAAAGATAGGGAAAAACTCGGTGTTTATGTCCTAGAATTAATTTTCAAGACGAATCGCTTTAGACCTAAAAAATATAAACGCGCTTGAAATCTCCCCTCAACCAAAACCAAAAAAAGAAGAGCCATAGACTCTTCTTTTTACTCAAGGAATTCTAGCTTTTTCCCCAACAGATACGGGTACTTATATCTATAACCTTTAAGTAGCTAAACTATATCACGTCTCAAAAAATTTGGAATAGTTTTTTTTAAAAAATCCGCTACATGCCTTTAGTGCGTGCTTTATATTTCGCATAGCGAATCAAGACCGCAGCGGCCACCGCCACACAGGTGATTATCCCGGTCATCAAATAGTTTGTCGGTTGAGGAGCTGGCGCCTCCTCCCTACTATCCTGTAAGGTTTCCTCACCGCTATCCTGCAAAGTCTCCTCGCGCGTCTCGTCATTTTCTTTCATATTTTCATTATATCACACCAAAATTTTCCAATTTTCACCAAACTCCACCTCTGTAAAATTCAAAATTTCCAGATTCTTAAAAAATCTATCATGCTCATGTTTTACATTTTTAAAAATCCGTTGTACAATCCAGTCAGATAGATAATTATGAGCCCCCATCATAACAATCTATCAGCATGTAGTAAAACCTATTCTTTTACTACATCAAAAACTTATTCGTTGAAAGGGAACAGACTCCGAAAAACGGAGTCTGTTCTATTTTTTATCAAACATTGCTCAAACCCCTCAAGTGCAACACCTTAAAACGTTAGTTTAGAGAACCTATTTGTTATTTTCAAAGAACCTGTTATAATATCCCGCATAGCAACATATTGTCATGTTGCACACGCACCTTACACATCAGTTGCATCCCAAAGGAGGGGGAACCATGAAGATTCTTATCAAAGATACACTGCGAAACAAAGAAACACTGTACCTGCAGAAATGCGACGTTCGTTACCTGCTTGAACACCCGGATATTATCCGGAGTCCAAAAATCAAGCCTGGCAGCCCCAAGGCAATCGAGCTCGATGAGATCGAAAACCAAGGATACGAAAGTTTCATCAGAGAAACCCTAAACGACGAAACCAACAGACTTATCCTCGAAAGTGGCCTCTGCAGCGATTATGACTTCCGCATTACCTACAGAGACACCGCAAGTATCGGATGGATCAATTCTCACAAGTGGATTTACGATTATGAAGAATATATCGTCGAATCCATCGATAGACTCACGCGTGATCTTAAAAAAATCAATAAGTCTATCGAAGTTAAATTAGCAGAACTTGATGACGCAGAGTATGAATATCAGACACAGGCTGAACGCGCCAATCGTTCTCACAATCCCAGTGCCTCACACCCCACTACCACAAACACTGAAGCTGCCATTTCATACGAAGACATTCTGCACAGGGAACATCGTCAGTATGATCTTGCAGAAATCGAGGTCCTCAAACGAAAAAAAGACGCTCTCAGATCTATAATTCAGTACCATGAAAGTGATATTGAATTCACTTTTCCCGCAGAGTTTCGAGGTTTGGTACGAAACACCAGCCTCAATCAGCGCATGAAAGACGCCTTGAGTAACCCCACCCGCAAGATGAAAAACTAAAGCAAAAGGCACCCGCAAGGGTGCCTTATTTTAAGGTTAATCGTAAGTATCCTGAGAAAGATCGCAAAACGTCACTTGTTCTGTCTCGCCACTCCCCGTATAGCCATGACCATGGAATACAATAATACCAGTATGCTGCTCCAGATTGTACTGTGTCTGAAAACTTTTTAACTGATACACATAATTTTCCTTAGTACGACCATCGTCAAAGTTTAGCTCAACTTCACATTCACCGATCAAATTCAAGAAATGCGGAGAGCCAACAACATGTTGAATCGCAAAAATCCTCCATCCGCGAACCGGGACTTTAGCAAGCTCCAGATTAACACCGGGTTTGTCAACCATTCGGCTCCGAATTATCTCGAAGTGTGCTGCCGCTTTTCTAATATCATCGCTCTGCACATACTTGCATGCATCGAACAAAACGTCGATGTTAGGCCCCGCAACAATATTAAAGCCGCCGCGTACGCTGAAATCCTCAAGTGTAAAATTTGTTACACTTGAACCATGCAGTTTCTTGATACTCATACGTATCTCCTTCCTAAAGAACACCCCAAAATCGAGGCAAAGCCAGCCCACTATTAGACTAGTATCTACTATTATATAATAAATCCCTCACTCTGTCAAAACTAAAAATCACGACATCAAAATTCAGGAGTCACGACTGCAAAAAACTAGAGTCCGCAATGTCAAAGCTAAGACCATTTACTATAAGCCACTTCGCTCTCGGCCGAAATTATCTTTCGTACCTTATCCCCCTGAGCGTAAAGCATCGCCCCCCGTTCATACTCATTAGTCTTCGCTTTACTTTCCGCCATCTCCAGTGCCCCAGAAAAATATTCTTTCATCGCCGCAATCTGTTTCTTCGCCTCCGCCAGCTCTTTTTTGTCCATATTTTCCGTCATCGACTCCGGCAAACGGTCCACCATCGCCGCAATCTGCTTCGCCTGCTCTGCACACTCCATCAACGTACACCACTTCGCTCGCTTCTCCGCCATCAAATAATCTCTTCGGCGCCTCAAATACTCCTGCTCTCCATATTTTTCTTTAATCTCGGTCGCCGGACTCCCCTTTGCCAGCACGTCCGCAAGATCAGCCGAATACCCAATCACAAAACGTGGCATCACAGGGATCCGCCCCTTCTTATGAATCGGATACCAAGGATCATTCATATCCTCGAAATATTTCGCTGAAGCAAAACCCGGAATCTTCAAACCGTCTCTTTGTGCTGAAGGTGTCGGATAAATTCGCACATATTCTTCACCATTCGCACGACGCCTCACCTCCGCTGCACCAAATTCCGATATAGCCGCATTATCGAGACTTGCGCTGTTCCCATATTCATGCGCCCAAGAAAATTTCTTCTGCAACTTCTCCTGAATTATGTTATAAGTCAAATCCACCGCAAAAGGCACCACTTCGCCCCCGGTCTTCTCATTCTGGATCATCCCAATTACATCGATATGATTAAACAAATCATCTACCTCGGAAGTTGGAAGAGTTCTTAGAGCCTCATATTTTTTATCCTCAGCAAATCGATCTTCCTCAGAAAACCAGTCACCCGTCTCCACCATTGAGGTGAAAGTCACCTCTAAAATTTTCGCATCACTCCGCTCCTTGTCCTTATGAAAATCCGGCATACTTTTCTCAGCTCTAACTAGTCTAAAGTCCGCGCGAATTTCCTCAGGCCTATACACCGAGTTAAACGTTTCTGGCCTTGGCGTCAAACTCTCGAGCGTCTTCTCCATTCGCTCATAATACGTCAATTTATTTTTATTTCCCACAAAAACTGCCTCCAATCTATATCTAGTCGCATTATATCACACAAAATAAGGCCCGTCTTTCGACGAGCCTAGAGACAAGTTACCTTTAGGCTACCTGTCCCGTGGTTTGGCTGCTTCCAGCCATGAGTTCGACAAGCCCTTCCAGGTCAGATAAATCAACCAACTCTGTCAAGGTCATCAACTCCATTAAAACTGTGAAATCTGTAGCTTCCATTATTCCTCCTTTGTCTCTTCGTGTTCTATTGTGAAGAATTTCGAACTAATCCAGTCCAAAATTCCATACACCGTATCATTACGATAGTTACTTGCGAGTGTTGCCACTTTGATCTCGATAATGCCATTTTCAAACAAACGTTCATCATCCGTCACAAACAAAGTCTCATGCGAATGTGACTCAATATATTCACAAAATCTCTCAAAGTTTACCGCATCACACAGCTCCATAAACTTCGAGCGCGAAAACCGCACATCAATCTGTACCGGCCGACCGATCATTGTACCGTCAGTCAAGGCAAACTTCAGTTCGTTATGTCTACGGTTCCAGTTGTAAACAAAGTTATACAGATTAGCAGTGCCCTCAATCATAAGCTTCTGCCCCAGGCTACCGCCAGAACTTCTCTTCTTTCTCGGCGCCATATCCTTACGAAAACCATTCATCACAGCCCCCTTTCTAAGGTACCCCTTTGTATCAATATTTTTTGCGTCAACAATCAACATCTGAAACAAATAGCATCTATTATTATAATACATAATCCAGCTTATGTCAATATTTTTGACTTTTTAAAGTATATATGTTATAAGTAATAAGTTTTAGCACCTTACAAGGAAAGGAGGATAGAGGTAGAACCTCACTGGCAACCTGTTGGACTAAATCTAGAGGGTCGATCTTTATATAAAATAGATTTACATTTCTAGAACACCTATCAAACTTGGAGGGAACATGTTTATTAGCACTGTCAGAACACATCAACCGTTAATTCAGAATTGGGAGCTAATTTTCCCGATGACATACCAGAAGGCAGTCAAAGCCTTTCATGACATTTGGAGCAAATCCGAAGTTGAAGAGGTAATTTTCAACCAAGATACTAAAGATCCGATTCATGAACAGATTTCCGAGAACACATACCGGATCATCACGAGCGGACAACTTAAGATCACTGGCACCATCCATGGTTACAACGGACACATTCAGGGCTTTTCCATCGACATTGACAATATTGCTTCAATTACCCGTGTCAAAGATGTAAGTGGCAACTACAATTGGTCATCTCCGCTACTCATTACCACTAGGAATGGCAAAAAGTACCGTATCTATGCCAAGGAATGTACCGACAAAACGGGATGCTTACTCAGTGACATCACAATGCATGGAGAAATCGAGACCATAACCGGCTAATATCTGCATCCCGGCATGAAGCACAAAGAGTACCTCTAATTCATACTTACATCTCAGTATGAAAACACAAAGGACATCTGTAACTCATACTCATATCTGTAACCCATGCTCCAATCCTCAAAGCCTCCGCCTGTCGGGGGCTTTTTCATTGACTTTTTATTCCATTTATGGTATAAATAATATATTGAGTTTCACTCAACCACTCGCAAAACTATAAGTTTTGTGCTCGACATATCGGCAACATGACAAATTCTTTTGCGCGTACATTATCATGAAAGGAGGTTTCGGTTTCACGAACGTAACTGTTCAATTTCATTTTTCAATAAGAAAGAGGAATAAACATGAGTAAGACACTAGTTTCGCAGTCCACGTCAGTGAAGTATCTCGGCGGATCAAAACAACCGGCCTATCTCCCCAGAATCGAGAACTGGAATATCATTCCTGCTCCTGGGGAAGATGCAGATCATTTTGAGGAAACCCTCAAGACCTTTGTCGCTTTCTTTGACGACAGTGATGAGGAAGGTAGTATTGAGATGACTACCCCCTTCTACTTCACCGGCAAGCTTATCATGTCTGATGAGAGGAGAAAGGACGCAAAGCCTATCACGCTGAGCAATATCGTAAGACTTGAAAAGATTTTGCTTGCATATGGCAACGGTCTCGTTCGTATCTACACCAGCACCGATAAAATCTATTATTTTTATTTTGAAGGCTGGTCAACCGAAGCAAGATCAATGATGAGGAGGTTATCAACTAGAAGATCTATTTATTCTAGCTGTATCCCTTCCCAAAAACAGATTGAATTACGCAGACGTGAGTACACCATTTATCGACCGACTTTGAATCTCATCGATAAGAAAAAGATAAATATGGACTAATCATTGCGTAACCACCTTTCAAAAAGTCCCCGGCAGCCAGCCGGGGCTTTTTTGTACCCAGTTTCATACCCAGTCTTATAGCTAGTTTTTCTCACCTCTAACCCCCCAAAAAAAATACGCTCAAAAAATTCCGCCCGCCCACCTCTGATTGATTTTTCATACTGTTTATGCCATAATCAAAAAAGAGTATATACTCGAGCGAAAAACGCGCACCTTACAAAACTAGCTTTATACATTCAAGACTTTTCAAGTTCACAAAGGAGGAGTCAAATGAGACAGTGTAATATGTTGAAAAACTGGGGTTTCTGTTTCCTAAACAAGCACGGTAATCTCAACCGAAGGATTATTGCTGACTCTTTTGACTTGTTTTTGGGTCAAAAATCCAGCAACCGCCTACGTGTCCCCGGCAAATGTATCCTCAAGGGCGTCATCTATAAAGGCAACGAAGCCTTAGAAGGAAAAGAAATCTACACCAAGGAGATTCGCTATATCGACCGCGTCAACCGAGAACTCGAGCAGAAACTGCAATGTCAGCTTGAGACTGCTTCTCCGCAACATAATCTCTATCGCGCCACTACTATCAGCGGTTCTGAATTTTTCTTCTACTCTGACGATCACGCCGACGAGCTCTATCAGATGATTGAACGTATCTAGCTATTTTTCCCCGACACTCGTCGGGGTTTTCTTTTGACATCATTAGCTTTTATGGTATAATAGACCAGTCTTGTTTTTTAAAAGACAAAATGTACCTTGAGAGGAGATGATAAGTTTTATTTTCAGTGTAACTTGTAGGAGTTTTCAATTAGGGTTTTCAACCACGGAAGCCAAGCTTCCACACCCAAGGAGGGGGAATCATGAAAAGTACCACACAGAGAGTCCAGTATTGTCGCAAAAATCGTCTTGAAGGATGGATCCTTCTGTTCTACGCCAAGACCGAGCGTAAGCACCCTGGTACCCGTCTGGATGTCATGCGAGAAATTGCTGGCTTCTGGTACGACAAGAAAAAGCCGCAGAAGATGAGCATCAAGGGGAAATGCCGTCTTTATGGTAGGGCCGTACCTCGATCTATTCCCGGATTCGAGGACAGATTTACTTCCATGCAGGTCGGTGGGAAAAATACCTCTGCCGACTTAAAGACAATTGAGCGCGTTGAGAAGAACGAGTTCGGAATGCCCGAAGCGGACCTCTTCTGCCTCACCGATTCGTCCGGCGACATGTTTTATGTCCACAAAGACAAACACTTGCCGGATATGTTCAGGATGTTTTCAGACGCCAAGGCCCGTAAGCTCAATGGTAAGAAGCATTACTACCTTCCGAGCGAAATCAAAAACAGCCCGAACGCCGATCAGTACTTGTGAATCAAGCCCCCAGCGCTTGCTGGGGGTACTTTACTTTTTTCACACAAGGAGAGGAGCTATGGAAAACACTACACAAAAGGTTCGGCGTTGCCGCAAAATCCGTCTCGAAAGATGGACTCTACTCTTTTTTAACAAAACAGAGCGAGAACATCCCGGGACTCGTCTTGAAGTCATGCTAAAAGTCGCTGACTTTTGGAGGATCGAGAAGAACAAGCGGAAGAGTCAAGAAAAGCTTGAGATGCAGAAAAACGGTATGCCCATCAGTGGTAGATGTGTCGTTAACGGCATTTCGATCCCCACTTCAGTGATTGGTTCTAGCCAAACTGAGCACACCTCTGCACCCCTGAAGCTGATCAAACGCGTCAAACACAACGAACGCGGAAAAGCCGAAGCGGATCTCTTTTGTCTTATTGATAGCCAGGGTGATGAATACTACATCAGCAAGAATCATTGCACTGCTGGTATGCTACAGATGATTGAAGACACCCTAAAAAACAGCGAGCTTAACAAAGAAAGATACTATTATCTTTCCAGTAAGCATCAGAGACCGGTCTATATCTAAGATGGATCAACCACACCCAAGGAGGGGGAGAATGAAAGAATCAAAAAAGCTGGAGAGGAGCGAACAGATCAAAGACGCCATGACAAGAAAGCGTTGGTGCCTGCTCTTCCTTAAAAGCAACCAGAACGACAAGACCGCCAATCGATCGAGAGTCGCACAGCAGTTTGCGGATTTCTGGTACAGTGACGAGAGGAACATGATTACACTGAATGGTGATTGTTACCTTGGATGGTTCACCAGAGACGAACACAGTGCCTCTGAAACACCACACACCTCAAAGGAAATGGTCACCAAGATTCGCGTCATCAAGCGCAGCAGCTACAATAGCTACTTCGACAACTTGTTCGAAGTCGAAACGAAAGACGGGGAATTATATTACGTCTATTCGAATTTAGTATCCGCCCGCTTCCGTTCCATGATCGCCGCCTGCAGAAAGCTCAGCATTTTCAACTCTGAGCCTGGTTTCTATCTCGAGCCTGAATTTAAAAGTTCTATCTACTTTTAATTCAAACTCATCATCTCCATTAAAAAAGCCGACAGTAATGTCGGCTTTTACTTTTTCAGGTTGGCCAGGTATATCTGCTCTTGATCTCTTCATAAACCTTCCGCAGTCTCTCGAATTCATCGTGAAAAGTATCGCGCTCCTCCCTGAGCCCCTTGAGTTCCAGGCTGAGTTCCACCGCCCACGCTCTTGCTGCCTCTAAGGCGACAATTGCTTTCTTCAGTGTCGGACCACCACCTGCAGTCTGTTTCTTCGTCTCGACGAATAATCGATTGCGTTCTTCTTTTTTTTGAGTCAATCAATATCGTCAAGTCGTCACGATCAACTTCCAACTCCTGAACCTTGATGGCGTTTTCATCCGCCTGGGAGGTTCTGCCGCGCTTGCGTTTTTCGTGCTCTTTCTTCTGATTCTTTTTGATCTTTTCCTCGATATACTTACGTCTCTTCAGCATCTTGCCAATTTCAGTATGCATTTCCTCGCGCTTACGCTGAGTCTCATCCCAGATGCCATCAACCTCGGTTTTATCTCCGGCCTTTGCGACTTTAACGTCGTAATTGAGGCGCTGAATATCCTGTTTAATTTTCTTCAGCTCGGCATCTTTCTGATTAACCAGATCCCGCGCTTCCACGTATTTTACATAAGCTGCCTGCTTGGCCGTAAATGCTTTCTGCTCGTCCTGCTGACAATCTTCCCATCTTCGCTTCATAATTGCCCCCTTTCAAAAATACAGCCGTAAATGTTGTTGTGCTGCAGACAAGAATTTCTGTGTCGTCAACAAACGATCAAGTTCCTGCCTGACGGCCTTATACTGTAAATACAGAGTAAAAAACTTCACAAAAGCTTCATACACGAGACTCTTATATTTATAGTAACCGCGTATCGCGGCTGCTGCTCGTCTACTCGACTTCTTATAAAGCTTCTCGATCTGAATAAACTGCCTCTCGATTCTTCGAGTTTTTGCCGGAGTCAGATCTTTCATCACATCGTGATACAATGTGGCGTGTCTCTGTTTCGCTAAAATCGCATTTTTCTTGCGATCTCTGTAAATACAGCCAGTAAACGACTTCGACAAATACGGCTCGATCTGAAATTCCTTAGAATCTTGGCTCGTATCACTTTCTAAAGCTTCTTTCGATACTAATTCAGTGTCCGAGATTTCATCCAGAGACCCAAAGCCAGCAATTGAGGATTCATCTCTAAAACTCGACAAAATCCTATATTTAGACTTTAGCTGCGCCTTCTTTTTTCTTTCCTTCTTGGCCCAATATGCATGTTGCAAAGTATTGGATTCCGGAAAAAGGATGCCTATTTTCTCCTCACAAATGATAATCTCCTCTAGAATATCTCGAATACAAAGATCATTTGCAAAACGAAACAGATCAATCTGCCTCTGCGCCTCATCACGTGCCATGTAAGCATACTGACGCTCAAAATACTTCATATCCATGCGCTCCTGAAGCGTCAAGCTCCATAAAGACATCACGCGAGTGATCCGTTCCGACCGCTCAAAAGTCTGATATGCCTGCTTATAGCAAGCCAAAGCCTCGAGGGTGCGCAGATATAACCGGTGCTCTTGTCTCAGCAATTCGTAGGTTCTGTTCATCTCGTACCAACCTTTCAAAGTGTAAATGTACATCCACGGCAAAAATGCCTAGTCAACGTATATATTATACCATAAAATAAGCGTTTTAGCAATAAAAACACTGGGAAGTTCATCCCAGTGTTAGTTGAAAAGATATACAATGAGTTACAAAATCATGCCTTAGCCAGAGTATAGTTTCCGTTCTGTTCCGTCGGCTTTCGATCATAAATTTTCTGACCATATTCGTCAATTATGATGTGGCCGTGGTCCTGACCGTCGCTGCATTCCTGTCCACCATAATAAATATGCGTGACACCGTCCGGCTTGATGGAGACCTTCACATCTTTCCAAAGCTTTGAGCTCATTCCAGCCTTCTTCAGCGCGTCCTTCTTTCTCTCCGTATACAGAAGCTCCCGCTTTTCACTTAAGTCCTTATAGAGCTGTCCTAATTCGTCATCGCACTTCTTAAAATCCGACACGACTTCTCTGTAATTTGCGTCCGCCTCCTGCTCTTTCGCCTGCGCCTTCCGCAAGCTTTCTTCCATGACTTTCATCTGTTTTTCCGTCGACTCAACCAGTCCGCACGCCAGTGAGTAATCAAAAGTCCCCACTCGCGGCATACGCTCTCTCTTGCTAGCTTCCGCATCAGAGAGTTCTTGGGAAATTCGCCGCATTTCACGCTTATAATCGTTGATATTGTATCGACAATTATAGGCCTGCTTAAAATATTCCCGCGCCGTTAATTCATTTTCACTGTGGCTAGGCGCTTCAGAATCTCCGTCTTCACCGTCTTCGCCCCCTTCGAAATCATCGAAAGGATCTTCGCCGGCAGACTTCAAGGCCCTAGCCTTCTGAAAGCAATCTTCCATCATTTGAGTTTCCTCGTTGACTTTCTCGGTTAACACTTTCTGACGCTCTGCGCAACTCGATTTAATTTCTTCAAATCTACGCAAAACTTCCTCAGACTCGGCCATGATTTCATCATAAAATTTCTTTTCACGATTCATTCTTAAGACCGCATCATCATAGTCTTCACGAACTGACTTTAATGCCGATTCACAAATCCGTACATTTATCTGCGCCTCCTTGCGCTCGTACCATAAAGTCTTCTTGCTTCGGTTCAGATCACTCTTACGAACCTTCAATTTGTCACATCTTACCTGCATCGTATCAATTTCTGACTTCATTGCATCAAGTTTCGAGATTCGTCCCATCACTGTTCTACCTTTCCAAATTGATAAAGAACGTCATCTGCTGGCCTATTCCAGCATAACTACTATTATACCATAAAAATAATATTTTACAACTCACCACCCCTGTGCTACAATAAATCTAACATATTGGAGACCAAACATAAAAAGGGGGTATTATGTCAACCAAGAAGCTCATTCGTTATCTTGAAGAAACGAATGCCATGTTCGATCAAGAGGATCTCAAAATCACGCATCAAATTATTCAAGATGAGGTCCGCTCGCTCAAACTTCGTTCCGATAAGTACATTAGGATTTCCGACAAAAAAGACAAGGTGACCTACGCCAGGTTAGTAGGGATCCGCTCGAGTGGTTGCATGCATCTGGAATATGCAGAGGATGGCCTAATCATGCTCTCCATCAATCCTGGCCATCCAAACTACAAAACAGCACTCGTCAAAGATACCATCGAAAGCATCATTATCGTCTTAAGTATTGCCAAGAAAGATCAGAAGCCCCAAAAGGTCAAACGGTAATCCCATGTCCCGCCCTAGCTGGCGGGATTTTTATGTTAAACTTATCTCATGAAGCAGCTTTTTACAATCGACTCCAAAGATTATGATCCAGCCTGGAAGAAATTCTATCGGCCATCCGTGCGTGGCATCATCCTCGATCAAGATCATAAGATTGCCTTAATTTATAGCCAGAAATTCCACATTTATAAATTTCCGGGCGGCGGCATCGAACCAGGTGAAGATCACCTCACTGCTCTCGCCCGCGAAATCAACGAAGAAACCGGCATGACTCTCATCCCAGAATCCGTTCAAGAATTTGGTGAAGTCTTAAGGATTCAGGGTAGCGGCAAACTTAAAGATACTATTCTTATCCAAGAAAACTATTATTATCTCTGTCAGACTACTGGTGAAATCCATGAGCAACATCTCGACGAATCTGAAAAAGCAGCTGATTTTATTCTTAAATTTGTTACACTCGACGAGGCCATCGCCGCCAATTCAGATCCAAATATCAACCTCGGTCCTTTCGACCAGGGAATTGTCGACCGCGAACGCCGCGTTCTTGAACTGGTCCGTGATTCAATAGAAAAATAAGAATAGTAATAAATTAAAATAGTAAAAATAAAAAACAGCTGGAGACTAGCTCCAGCTATAGGAAAAGAAAAACCACAAGGTTAAACACATTAAGTCAACTACCCCTTACACCTCGTCGATCGCAAGATTGGCCAAGCGAATCGCATCCTCTCGTGTCTTTGCACCAGCAATATAACCGTGAGGATGACAGAAGATTGCAGTCTCGACTCCAGTAATCTTCACCAGCTTCTGGCCAGAAAGCCCCCACCACGCTTTCGGAAACGGTTTTTTCTTATTTCGCATCCGATCCTGTGCCGGCGGGATTGCCTGTGCCATCCACTCACCAAAAAGACCGGGATATACTCCAAAATAAAACTGAGCCGCCTTCGGATTCGGGTCACTTAAAACGTTAACAATCCAGTTACCGCCGATAAATTCCGGCATCACTAAGATTCTCCCTTCACAAAGCCCAATTAGCTCGCTAATTTTAGTTTTCGCCTTAAAGATCGCTACCGTCCGCTTAATTTTTCTAGACAAAATCTCTTGTGCAAACTTCACCGCCTTCAAAAACGCTTCATCCACATCCTGTTTCTCATCCCAGTTCGGATTAAACAGGTCAATCATTGTTGAAATAGATGTATCTTTGCTAATTTTATCAAATGCGAAATTAACCTTTTTTATAGCTGAATCCGATTGGTTATTCATGATACCATTTTTAGAACGATCCTGAATTTCAGAAAGCAATTCGTTTTTTACAACTAAAATCGCTTCGTCCACCCACTCAGCTGGGCATTCAAATTTAAGCAAAATCTTCGAACCTTTTTCCCTCCAGATCTTTCTTGCCGATAAACCATATTTATCTTTTGTATCATAAATCCGAATCTCGCGCCTCAACCGAGCCGCATTCGCAATCGTCTCCACATTGTCAGTTCTTAAAACCCTAACTTCACTCAAGAAAGACAGTATTGCAATCACAAAAACCTCATCTGCCTGATGTGGCGCTAGATGCGTCACCATATTCGCCGACCTCAGGTCATGCACAACTGCCACCCGATTCAACTTTTTCATGTTTTCTCTCCTCTCAATGTGCGACAAAGACCCTAATTTAAATTATGCCCCGTATGTAAGTTCTTATATTATAATATATTTTTAGTATTTTTCAAGAGAGTCCAGTGGGACGCTACTTTAGCATTTTTCAAGAGAATCAAGTGGGACGCTACTTTAATTTTATGGTTAAATATAAACATATGCAACACACTTATATTGCCATCGACCTCAAATCTTTCTATGCCTCAGTCGAGTGTGTTGAACGCGGACTCGATCCCCTGAAGGCCAAGCTTGTTGTTGCCGACGCGACGCGTACCGACAAAACTGTTTGTCTCGCCGTCTCCCCAGCTCTTAAGGCCCTGGGCGTCGGTGGCCGCGATCGCCTTTTTCAAGTTCTCAAAAAAGTTCCACGTGACTCTTTCATTATTGCACCCCCGCGTATGCAAAAGTATATTGAAGTTAGCTCTGCCATTTTTGCCATTTATGCTCGCTACATCGCCCCCGAAGACATCCATGTTTACTCCATCGATGAAGCTTTTCTTGATGTCACTAGCTATCTCAATACCTACGAAATGTCCGCTCACCAACTCGCCCGCACCATCGTCAAGGATGTTTTAGGGCACACTGGTATCACTGCCACGGTGGGAATCGGCGAAAATCTATACCTCGCCAAAGTTGCCATGGATATTGTTGCCAAGCACCTACCTGGCGATTCTGATGGTGTCCGCATCGCCGAGCTAGATGAATTTTCCTACCGCGAAAAACTTTGGACCCACACTCCACTTACTGATTTTTGGCGCATCGGCCAGGGATACGCCAAGCGCCTCCATGACCTCGGTATTCATAATATGGGGGAACTTGCTAGATATTCACTCACAGGCTATGAAAAACTATACCGCGTTTTCGGAGTTAATGCCGAACTACTGATCGATCATGCCTGGGGGTATGAACCCGCCACAATCTCTGATATAAAACACTATCACGCCAAAAACCACTGTCTCTGTTCCGGTCAAGTGCTTCACCGCGCCTATTCAAAACCCGAAGCCTATACCATTGTCACTGAGATGGCAGACGGCCTAGCGCTCGAACTCACTGAAAAACATCTTCTCACCGACCAAATCATTCTCGATATCGGCGCTGCCAACCCCAGTATTTCACATAACTCCAACCCTTATTTTAGCGCTAATATTCTCCAATCCACCCGTCCCCGCGGCGACCTTCTCCACGGTTCTCAACTTCACGAGCCTCACCTTCATGGCTCCCACCTCCATAACTCTCACCTCCACGACTCCTTCAACCTATCAGATTTCACTTCCAGTTCCACCGAAATTATTTCCGCCTTTCAGAAACTTTTCAACCGCCTCGCCCCCGCTGATATTCAAATTAGAAAACTCAGCCTAGGCGCCAATCATCTCATAAAAGATTCAGAGAATACAGAAAAGCCTTTACGTCAACTAGACCTCTTTGCAAATACGGAAAAAACCGAACAGCAAACCGAACAAAACCTCCGTCTGCAGCAAGCCACTTTGGCGATTCAAAAACGCTATGGCAAAAACGCCTTATTAAAGGGAACTAACTTCCGACCTGGCGCCACCACCATCGAACGCAATTCACAAATCGGAGGTCACCGTGCCTAAAATAAAACCCTTCAATTCCAAAGCCATAAATCCAAAATTACCTAATTCTAAAATAGAAGATCCAAAAACAGAAAATTTCGAATTTCAAGATATTCTGCGCCTGCCACATTTTCATGCACCAAATAAACCTTTTCTTTCACCTGAAAAACGCGCCGCCCAGTTCATGCCGTTCAAATCTCTCGATGCTTATGAAGACACCCTTGAGAAAAAGTTCCAAATTCTCGAGAATCAATCCCTCGACCCCATCATTGATTATTCTGATAATCAAGAAAATGACTCCTTTTGCGAATTGTAAAATTTGAATCATAGAATTCTTATTAAGGAAAATATATATGGAAAAGTATCGTACTTCTTAGTTTCAAAAAAATAATCATTATTAAATTTCACTCGGTCAAGCGCCACAATATTCAATTCATTATCTAAAATTCTTTCTTCGGCCTCACAATCATCGAATTGATAATCTCGGCAAACCAGAATAAACTTATCACCAATTTCATTCTCCATTTCATAAATTTTACAATCTGGCTCAAAATTAATAAATTTAACAAAACTAAGATTCAAGCCAACACTAAACGAGTTAGCAATCTTTTCGATATCTTTTTTTGGCAATATATTCATAGTCTCTATAATACTATAATATAAAAAAGGCTAGCAATCTTTATTGCTAGCCACAACATTAGAGGTTGTTAATTTGCTGGTTTTTATCATCCTGGTATATAACCACACCATCCTCACGCCAAAATTGAAGCTTCCCATTGACGTGATTAACATGATTATGACCAGGACCATCAGGCACCCCTTTACCGCCATAAAAAATCTGCATCTGATCGGAATTTCCGAGATCACTAATCTTAATAACAGCAGGATGCCCAATGAATGTCCCCTGATATGTACCATTATGGAGCTCCTGGTCCGTATAATTCTGCGCGCCATGAAACTCAAAGGCATCACGGTCATAGGTTATTTCACCAGATTGGTTAATGACAGTATGACCATGACAAAATCCATCACCACGACCGAAGCCGCCATGATAGATCTGAGTCGTCCCATCTGCTTTCTTCACTATCTTAGCGTCAGCGCGTTCTGCTCCGGTAATTCCAGCCTTATCAAGAATTCTGTCGCGTTCCTGCTGGCTTTTTGCCCTAACTTCAGCAAGTTTTTTCTGGAACTCTTCCTTGCATTGAATAAAATACTCCTGTGCAGCGTCAAATTCTGCCTTAAGTCTGTTTCTCTCGACTTTTAGCCTATTAAACTCAGCCTGAGCAGACTCATGGCAACTCTTCGCCTCATTGAATACACTCTTTGCACTACGGAAGGCTGAGCCATCCGTCTTCGGCGCGCGAGATTCAGCACTATCTTTGCACTCCGAATCTCATAACTAAGACTCGAGACTTCCGCATTGATTGAATCTCGGCGTTCCTTATGACTACGCCCCTCGGCAGAAAGACTAGAAGCCTCAGCCTTGTCGCCAGACGTATAGGCAAAGCTAGCACGCTCAAAACAATCCTGCATCATTCGATGCTCATAATCGGAATCAGAGCGAAGTCGTTGAATTCGTGCATTATTATCATCACGAATCCTTGAATACTCAGCCCAAACCTCACGATAATTCGAGTTTGATGCCTGCATCGCCTCATATTCAGAGTTCATTACTTCACGAGCCGAGCAGCGATCACTCCACGCGGATTGCATATTTATATATGCAGAATCTGTAAGTTTCTTCGCCTCCTCATATCTCTGATATGCTGCCTGTTTCTGACGAAACGCCTCCTGTTCCTTAGCCTTGAGAGAATCAAGTTCGCCGTTTCTAGACATGGTATTTACCAACCTCCTAATATAAAAGTACGAGCTCAACCTTTGAGCTAGTCGTCCATAATTATATGGCAACATCACCGTATTTGCAATATTAAATTATTATGTTGTAGTATATATTTCTTTTTCTTAACTCAACTCTAAACTTATATAAAATCTACGCTAACCCGCCTCATCCTCGAACATATTTACAAATTAGACTTTACATGCTAAAATACCCCTAATTATGTCAAAGAAGAGTAATACAAAACGCAAACTCGTTGGTCTCGTATCTGAAGAGTCCGGTATCCGTGCCTATTACACCAAGAAAAATACCATGAATACCCCTGACAAGCTCAGTTTGAAGAAATATGACCCAATTCTTAGAAAACACGTCGTTTTCGTAGAGACAAAGAAGAATCTCGGTCGTAACGAAGTCAAAGAGAAGAAACGTTAATCCATCCAAAATCCTCCTACACTGGGAGGATTTTTCTATGCTATAATAGTTTAAATGAAAAAGGGAACAAGCCCAGCTTTGGAGGTCATTGTCGCCACGCACAAAATGTATGTTATGCCTGACGACTCTCTTTATCAGCCGCTCCTTGTTGGTTCGGACTTCTTTTTAGACCAACAAAAAGGCGTTACTCTCCCTAAGAATCTTATCTTAGACAATACTGGCGCCCACATCTCTTCCAAAAATCATAATTATTCAGAACTCACTGGCCTCTATTGGCTTTGGCAAAATACCGTCAAAAAAGATACGAATCCCGATTCTTTTTATGGCCTCGTACATTATCGACGCTTCCTATCTGCAAAAAATAAAAAAACTTCACTCACAAAAACCGAACTACAAAATCTTATTAATCTCAAATATGAGATAATTCTCCCCAAAAAACGCAATTATTATATCGAAAATCTCTATGGCCACTACGCTCACACTCTCCATATCGGCCCCCTCGACCGCACCCGTGAAATCATCAAAGAAAAATATCCAGATTTTCTGCCGGAATTTGATCGTTTAAAAACTCGCCGCTCCGCCCACATGTTCAACATCTTTATTTTTAAAAAACCGCTGTTTGAAGAATATTGCGAATTTCTTTTTGGCATTCTTTTTGCCCTTGAATCCTCCCTCACCAAAGAGGAGCTCACTCAGTATGACGGTTTTCATGCTCGTTTCTTTGGCCGCATCTCAGAACTCCTTCTTGATGTCTTTCTATACACTAAATTCCCAGACCTCGACAAACGTTCAGACGTTTTAGAGCTACAGGTTCTCGAGCTCGAGCCAGTCAACTGGATTGAGAAGATCAGCAACTTCCTCCTCGCCAAATTCTTCGGCAAAAAATACAAGAAGAGCTGTTAAAACAAGGTGCTATGCGACATGAAAACACCACAAAAAAACCTAACTTCGCTTACAGAAAATCAACCAGAAATCCAACCAGGAAATCAATCAGAAATTCGACAAGAAATCCAGCCAGAAACTCAATCAGAAATTCAACTAGAAAATCAATCAGAAATTCAGTCAGAAATTCAGCTCAAAAATCAGCCGCCAGCACTTCCGCTTATCTCAATTATTATTCCTGTTTACAATGCAACGAAATTCCTAGACCAGACCATCACCTCCTGTCTCAAACAAGACTATCCTCATCTTGAGATCATCCTCATCAACGATGGCTCAACTGATGATTCAAAAAACATTTGTGAAAAATATCAAAAAGCCTCAGCCACCACTCCATCAGCCTCTATTCTATTTTTTGACCGCCCACATCAAGGCGTCAGTGCCACCAGAAATTTTGGTCTCGATCATTTTTCTGGTGAATATTTCTGCTTCCTCGACGCTGACGATCTTCTTGCAGAAAATTTTATTTCCACCCTTTACGCTTTAGCTAAGGAAAATAATCTCGACTACATCACTTCCGGTTATCAACGTTTTGTTGGAAATTTTCCTACGTCAGAACCTCAAAATCTAGCATCCGCAAAATCGAGCAAGGAAGAACCTCAAAAGCTAAAGCCAGTAAAATCAAGCAAGGAAAAACCTCGAAAGCCAAAATCCACAAAATCAAGCAAGGAATCACTACAAATCTACGACAAATCAGATTTTTATAAACAACTGCTCAATCTAAATTCTGGCTATAATTTCTGCCATATGAAGCTCTTTAGAAAGTCACTCCGCCACATTCGCTTCGACGAATCACTCAGTGTTGCCGAGGATGCGCTCTATATTTTTAAAATACTCAACGAACTAAATTCTTTTGGCGCCACCTCCGCTCCACTATATCTATACCGCGTCCATCAAAATTCCACCGTCCGCACTTTTTCCGAAGACTATATTGAAAAATACCGTATCGCCCTCCAAAAAATTGGAAATTACCTTCAAGAAAATCAAAGCAACCTATATCAAAAATACCAAAACTATTTTTACGCCTTTGTTGCCACCCATCTCTTTTTCATTCTGGCCAATTTCTGTTGCCATAAAGATAATAAAAACCAGCTAAAATCCATCAAATCCCTCTATAAAATTCCACTTTTTTCTCGCGCTATTTACCTAGCACCACTCCGCCTGTTCCCACCGCAAAAAGCCCTCGTCCTTCTTTGCTTTAAATTCAAACTTATCCTCTTCTTGCGTCTCATCGGTCGCCTGCGTGCCAAACAAAACTCCAAATAATTCAAATTTCGAGTAAAATATAGATATGAAGGAAAAATTTGGCCTCAAAAAACTGCTCTCCATGCGTTTTTTTAAAACTCTCGCACATCCTGTGACGGATTTTTTATTCTTTCTTGCGGCCGCCACACTACCTTTTGAAAACCTCTTTTTTGCACCATCTTCCGGCTGGGCAACCGTCACACCGCTAATTCTTTTTCTTTATGCCATTCTAAATCTTCACTATCTCCGTCCACATCTCCCCCTCATCAAAAAGATTTTTCTCTTCTTCCTCGGATTCAGTATTCTCGGCACCCTTACCATGCTCTTCTTTCACGGTCGATTCGATGACTATATTGCGGCTTTTGTTCCACTAACTCTCGGATTTACCTGCCTCCTTAGTTTTTTGGAGTTTTACACCAAACAAGGGTCTAAATTTAAACAAAAACTCAACCTTCTCACCTCTATCATTATTGCCAGCTATTTAGTTAGTCTCCTGATTGGTCTTGCCGAATATTTTGCCTTAAAATATAACCTCTCCAATATTTCCGATGTCTTAGGTTTTCTTTTCAAACGTAACTATCTCGCCAAAAACCGAGTCCAATTCTTCTTCACCGAGCCATCTTTTATCGGTATGCATCTTTTTGGCATCCTCTTACCGCTTTTTTGGCTCACAAAGCGCCACGCTCTGCTTTTTCTTATCGTCCTCTATTCCTATTCCGCCATCCTCTTTGGCGCCGGCGTTCGCATTATTCTCGACATCTTCCTTATCTCCATCACCTTAAGTTTTTATTACCTAAGAAAGGTAAAAGATAAGCTTTTTATCCCCCTCGGCATTGTCGCAATTGTCCTTTTTGTCACCAGTGTCTCTGCTGTTAACGGCCGTTTTCATAAAATCTTTTTCGGATTCCTCGGAAGTTTCGAGACTAGCCTCGACTGCGAACTAGAAGAGAATCAAAATACTGAAGAATGTCTCGCCCTTCTTCGAAAATCCGGTATCAACTCCGACGGATCCTTTGCTAGTCGCGTTTTTCGCATCAAGAGTACCGTTTTTGGTTACGCAAAGTCACCTATCGGCTTTCTAACTGGATACGGTCTTGGCAACTCAATTCACCCAGCCCGCCTCGGCCACTCCCAGGCCAAAAAAGACTATAAAAGTAGCTACATGAAAGAAGTCAACGACCTCGCCAACCCAGAGTATCACGACGACAGTATCTCCTACTGTCTTTACACTCGCATCATCAGTGAGTTTGGTATCTTCGCTCTCCTTCTTGGGCTATTTTTCCTCTATAATCTCGCCAGAAAATCCACATTGGATTACAAATATCACTATTTTTTAATCCTCCTTTACCTCTATCTTCAGTTTGAATCACTCAGTTTTTATGCTATCTGGCTCTATATTGCCATCATGTATCTTAATACCTCAAAGAGGGAACTAAGTGTCTAATTTATCCCAGATCAAAAAGAATACCTTTTGGCTAGTTGTCTTTCAGCTCGCTAAAATGGTTTTTCCATTTTTGATCCTACCCGTTCTCACTAGACGACTTTCAGTCGAAGTCTATGGCGATCTCACCTATGTCAAAACCGTCATGAATTTTATGCAAATCTTTGTTGATTTTGGCTTCATGCTTTCTGCCACCAAAGAACTCGCAAAAATTAATCAACAGAAATTAAACACTCGAAAAACTATTCAAGAATCAGCCGCACGGAGATCAACCACACAGGGACCAGCCGCACAACAATTAACCACACAAAAACCAAACGAAAAATTCACACAAGTCATCACAAACACTCTTTTCGCTCGCATTCTCCTCGGCCTCACGGGGCTATTTATTACTCTTATTCTCTGTATTTTTATTCCAATTCTACATAGAAACCTCCTTTTCACCTTACTTTCTTATCTTGCCGTCTTTCTCTCAATCTTCCTCTTTGACTTTCTTTTTAGGGGACTCGAAATCATCCACATCATGACCATTCGTTTCATCCTCATGAAAACAGTTTCCACACTCCTCACTATTTTCTTTGTTAAACAAGATAACCAACTCCTTTATATACCGCTCTTTGATATTTTTTCCTCCATTCTTGCCATTCTTCTGGTCTTATTTGAGCTCAAAAAGCTTGGCCTCAAATTTCGGCGCCCAAATCTAAAAGCCAGCCTCGTCTCTCTAAAGACCAGCTTCATTTATTTCCTTTCAGATATCTCCACCACCGCCTTTAATGCCATCAGTACCATCATTATTGGTCTTATCTTTTCCTCGTCAGAAGTCGCCTTTTTTGGTCTCTCCATCCAAATTATTGGCGCCATCCAGTCTCTCCTCGGTCAGTTATCTAGCGGCATCTACCCAGAAATGGTCCGTCAAAAAAGCTACAAATTTGTTAGTCGAATCTTTCGAAAAACCTTCATCTACGTTTTAATCTTTACCATAGCCGTCATCCTCCTTAGTCCGCTCGGTTTACAGATTCTTGTTGGCAACAAATACCTCACCGCCATACCAATCATTCAAATCCTCGCCATCACCATTTTTTTCAGCTATTGCAATACGCTTTTTGGCTGGCCAACTCTTGGCGTAATCAATCATCAAGCTGAAGTTACCACCTCCACTGTCGCTTCAACCATCTTTAATCTCGCCGCACTCCTCGCAATGTTTTTCCTAGATCAACTTTCTCTGATCTCCGTTGCTATCATTCGCGTCATCACGGAATTTATCCTTTTTCTTATCCGGTTCCATTATTTCCGCAAATTCCGCCAAGAATTTAATAAATAATCCAAACATCCTATCATAAAAAAGAACGCACCATACGTTCCTATATAAACTTTTATCTAGACAAGCGGTAATTTACCTAGAACAAATTACCATAGTGGCAGGGGCGCACGGAATCGAACCATGATCTACGGTTTTGGAGACCGCTATACTAACCGTTGTACTACGCCCCTATCCTCCTCATTATATCATACCAAAAAGCTAAACTACATTTTTCTTCTCAAATCAGTTATACTTAATCTATTCATGAATAGCCACATTCACACCTCGCTCCTACGCCGTGTCCTCTCCAGCCTCAGCTTCTGGATTACTCTCTGGGCGCTAATGTTTACCTATTTCTTCATCATTGGTTTGCTTCATCTTATCTTTGGCTCAAAGCTCATCCCCGAACCGCTACTTTTTTCAACCACCATCGTTAAGGTCTCCACCATCCTCACCTGTTTCATCTATTCCTGCTTCTTCTCCCCCAAGGACTACCTCCTAAAAAGCGCCCTCCTCTTCACCTTTCTCGCCGACATCGTCCTAGCTATCAATAACATCTCCACTACTGGCGTCATCCTCTTCTGTTTCGCCCAATATTTTCACACCGCCCGCTACGCTGACCTCAGTCCATTTTTCTTCATCACCTGGACTCTCTTTCTTGCCCTCCTCTTTACTTTTGTTAGTTTCTATCAAGTCCCACTCGTAATCGGCGCCGGTTTCGCTTATGCTAGTACACTCATTCTAAACCTCGCCCTCGCTACCAAATGGCTCAAACGCAAAACCCCAGAAGTACGCCGCGCCTGCATCTGTAATTTTTTAGGTTTTATCTTCTTCATTTGTTGTGATCTCACCGTCCTCATCTCCTATTTTTCCCGCATCCACATTCTGCCGCCTTTCTTCTATAATCCCGCCAATTTCATCTGTTGGCTCTTCTATTTTCCATCCCAAATTCTCCTCGCCAACTCCTCCATTCTCACCATCAAGGACTATGCGCCTTTCGACTCTAAACTCAAATCCCTTGCCACCAAGTCCAAACTTATTGATCAACTGTAATTTTATTTGATACATAGGTTACTTCATGATACAATATCTGCAATATGGAAGATCGAAAGAAAACAAAACCGCGCGCTATTCTGGTTTTTGGTGCACCATGCAGTGGTAAGACGACTTTCTGTGAAAAGTTTTCTTTACGTTTTAAAGCTCCTTATTATAATTTGCAGTCATTACGCGAAGAAGCCGATTTCACCGAAAAACAAATTCACGTGGTCCTAGAAGCAATCTCTAAAACAGGACAAAACATCGTCATTGAAGGTGGCCTTGATACCGAAAACGAACGCAACGCGGTGCGCAAACTTCTTAAAGTCTGCGGTTATAACCCAACTCTCGTCTGGATTCAGACCGATATTAACACTATTAAAGCTCGTCTCAAGCTCAAATTCCGCTCTGTCGCCCGTGCCAAGGAAGAATATGAATCCCGCATCCGCGCCATGGAAGCTCCTGCCGAAACCGAAAAGCCAATCATCCTCTCCGGCAAACACACTTTTGAGACTCAGCTTTCTCATGTCCTCTCTCAGCTCTCTTAAGTTTTTTCAAGCTCCCTAAATACACTTTATCAATCTTCTAATATGTTAAATGACCCTGAATTTGGTGAGGTAATTATTAAAAAGAATGCACGTAGTCGCACGGTTAGTTTTTCGATTTCCACTTCTGGCCGCCTGCAAGCTACTGTCCCTAGTTTCACCTCTGAGCGCACCGTCAAAAACACTTTAGATAAGCTCCGCGATCAGATTCGTGACAAACTCAAAGTTAAAGACCCAAGTACTCAACGTGCCCGCGACGCCAAGAAAAAACTCCTGATGAAACAGGCCAAAGAATATTTACCTTATCGCCTCGATTATTTCGCCAAACGCTACGGCTATCATTACGACAAAGTCGTCTTATCTCATGCCAGTAGTCGCTGGGGCTCCTGCACTCACCGTAAAACTTCCATTCTCGCTCCCACTACTATCACCATCTCACTCAATATCGGTCTTATGCAAGTCCCCGAAGCTCAACGTGACTATGTGATCCTACACGAATTAGCCCACATTAATCACCCAGATCATTCCAAAGAATTCTGGGCCGAAGTGGAGTCTCACGACCCAAATTATCGTGCTCACCGCGAGCTCCTCAATACCCACACTCCAGGCGTCTAAAATTTAATTTAAAAAATGCAAAGTCCAGCCGCAATCGCTCAAAAACCGCACTCTATTATCCCAGCTAACGCCATTTATGATATAATCGTTTTATGAAAGAGAACCAAGATTTTCTCAAACTCCTTGACCTAAACAAGATTCACACTTCGGTGTTTGAACGCAAGTTTATGTATCTTTCTGATGTGATTGACCCAATTTATCGTGAATACGTCATTCGTCTCGAGCGCGCCGGCTATACTCTCGACCTCGATGTTCTTCGTCCGA
This sequence comes from uncultured Candidatus Saccharibacteria bacterium, assembly GCA_963539465.1. GTDB lineage: Bacteria > Patescibacteriota > Saccharimonadia > Saccharimonadales > Saccharimonadaceae > Nanosyncoccus. The sequence continues at coordinate 154,130 of CAUTMI010000001.1, forward strand.
AACATCAAGTTGAAAACTTTCTACCTCTGACAAAAATCATCGTCACCTACCTTAACCAGGTTCTCAAAAACCCTAGCAAAGGGAACATCGTCATCTCTATGAATTCTGCTGGCGACTCGCTTGCCGATATCCGTCCAATCTCAAATTTCATCACCATTAAAGACGATTCTTCAATCATCACTGTTGAGCAGCGCGAGCAATATGCCATACTTGGCGCGAAAGTCAAGTCACGTCTTGGCTTTGGTACCACCATCCAGATCCCTATTAGCGAACCATACGACAAACTATAGCCCTCTTGCAAAATATTAAGTTTTATTGTATAATATATACAACTATTTTTAGAGTACCTTAATGTACTCTATCTTTTTTCAGGAGGGAAACCATGAGAAAGCAGATTTTTGTCGCAACTGTCGCAACTGTCACCGCAGCAACCGTCCTTTTTTCCGGATGCGGAAGCAAGAGCAAGAAGACTGCAAATGCAACCGTCATCGACCTGGCAGACACCGAAGGTAAGACCATTCTCACCCCCGGCGGCTCCAATACGGATGAAGAATCCAAGTCCTCACTCGAGGAATCTGGCACAATCATCACGGAAGACGAAAGCAACACAGGATCGATCAAGGGATCCGAAAACAGCACGGACACAGCCAAGGAGTCCACAAAGATTCCGGAAACAATCAAGGAATCCGTAAAGACTCCGGAAACACCTGCAGGTGGAGCCGGAACAGCTGCAAAACAGCCCGAAACCACCACAGACAACCGCAAGAACGCGCCGAAAAATAACGGCAGCACAGAGAGTACTGGAGGCCAGGCCAAGCAGAATACGGACACTGGCTTTCCGGAAGGGTCAGAACCCTACCAGCAGTACCTGTCGAGAACCAACGATCCCGATCCGACCAACATCCAGTACAATATGGATTTTGAGCGGTTCTTAAGAGATCATGGGGCCACTGAAATTGTCTATAACGAAGAACACGATGATGTCAACGTTTATGTCAGCTACAAGAACAACATTATCGTAAAACTCGAATTTCACGAGCGCATTCCCTACACCATGCATTATGCATGGAACGGTGGAGAGATCTTTGCAAACGGCTATGGCCCCTTTAGTGCCGTAGGAGATGGCTATGAGGTGTCGGACTGGACTAAAAAATACTCCATGGACCGTCTACCTCATGATGAAATGGACTACAATGACTATTTCCAGATCAGCCCCGATGATGCTTTCTACACTACATGGGAGGAAGGTTCTAGCACGCCAACCGGCATCCATAGACCGCCGCTGTCTCTGCCGAGACGTTTCTACGAGAACTACATGAAATACATTGATCCGTACACCACGCTCAGCAACTATTCCATGCAGACCGATCCGCTGAATTAAGTTAGAGGAAAGACCCCACCCTGGGGTCTTTTTTATTCAGGTTCTCAGTTGTATTTTTATAAAAATATTATATAATTACATCGCAGGTTCATGTTCACTCGTTGTCACTGTCAACCTAGATCTTTTTCAGAAAAGGAGAAAAAAATGAAATCCAGAACGAATCATTCCACGAAGCCACATTTTCTCAGTCCGGACTACCAGCCGTCCACAGCTCAAAGCGTCCTCTTCATTGCCGGATACATGATGCTTTTCCTGTTTATGCTCGTTTCCTTCACTTTTCCGTTCAGTACCACACCGACCACCCAGACCGACTCCAGCTTCAGCGTTGAGCTGAACACGCAGTCCCCCTACATCCACCCCGCAAAGACAAAGAGACATAAGAAAAACACCGTCAAGCAGAATAAGCACACCAGTGAAACAGCAAGTTCCAAGAAAGCTGCAAGTACCAAGAAAACCTCTGAGGTAATCTTGAAAGTCGAGCCCGCACCTATCACAGCAGAAGCTATTCATACAGAAACTGACGTCAAAGTCGTCCAGCCGGCTGAGCCTATTAACCAGGCCACCAAGATTGATTACGACATCGAGAATTTTGTCATCCCCCAGGTCTTTGATCTGAAGAACTACATGATGCAATTCGTTGCACAGAATCCTGACTACACTATCGAGTTTGACTCCCAGCATCATTTTATGCGCCTTCAGAGAGATTCCTCTCTTGAAAATCAGGCCGGAGTGCAGTCTATGATGATTTTGTTTCGTGACGATCTCGAGACGAACAATCCCAACCCTATCTCGATTTCCATCCGCGGCGTCTGCTCCAGTGAAAATCCCAGGCTGAAATACAGACGAGATTTTTACATGCCCACGGTTTGGGGTGAGCTGATCCGTATCGATGGTTGCGATGAATATTTCTATACCGCTCAGGCCGTCGTCTTGAAAGACGTTTTGGCCGCCATGGTTGAGCATCCGACCGGAGACGACATTACCGAAAGCGGCACCAGTCCGCTCTATTCCAGTCTTCGTTCTTCAAAATTTCAGGAATAATTAATCTGCAGAAAACATAGATCTGCCAAGATTAATCCACTCCTTTTACATAGCGCGCCCCTTCCTGGGGCGCTTTTTCTGTTTTATATAAAAAATCATCATCACCCACACCATTTTTCATCCAGCTTATGCTATAATAGAACCACAAAAGGTCGTTGGGAGATTAATGATATGCAAATCAAAAAGCATTTTTCGCATATTTTCATAACCATACTATGCATGGTTTTTCTTGCTGGTTTTCTCTATTTTGGCATGCAGCCACAAACTGTTGAAGCAAACTCCAGTCTAATTCTTGAAGCCCCCGCAATTAATCTCACCTCCCCGATTCGTATCGTCGAATTAAACGACGATTACACCTTGACTTCCCCAGATCGCATCACTGGGCTCTACAAAGCCGCCACAAATAATATCTTCCTGATTGGCCACTCGACCACTATTTTTTCGAATCTCAAGAATCTAAAAATTGGCGACCGCCTCACACTTGATAATAAAAATTATGTGATAAAAACCTACAAAATTAAGAAGAAATCCGAGATTAGTATGTCAAAAGTCCTTGAGGCAAAGCTCACCCCAACTCTCACCCTCATGACCTGTCACGGTGATAAGATCTCGGGGCACGATTACACTGAACGCATAATTATCACTGCGGAACTTGAAAACTAATCCCGCTAACATTTGCATCTAGTGGATAAAGCTTAATTCAATTATTTTTCGCGTCACTATAGGATAAGAACTATCCTATTAATAACCGCGCACCAAGCGAATCGCAAATCCACCACCCGCGGCCAACCAAATATCCAGAAGCTCCGTTTTATCAATCACTCTTTTCTCAACTTCAATATCTAATGGATTCTCTCGATAATCCGCCGCCCCGCCATCACGATAAATGTAAGCAGTATATTTAATCCCATCCTCCAAAAATTCTAGGTTCAAATTCACGCGCCTCGCAAATTCGTTTGTTACCCCGCCAATATACCAATCTGAAGAATCTCGGTCTTGTCTCGCCACCACAAAATATTCACCAATTTTCCCAAGCAGTGGGATCGTGGTCTGCCAATTCACCGGCACTTCCTTCAAAAATTCAAAAACCTTAGGGTATTTATCATAAACTTCTGGCCTGTCTGCCAGCATCTGCATGCCAGAATAAAAAATCACATAAAACGCTAACTGTCTTGCAAGGGTCGTATATACACGCTTTGCCGGATTATTTAGGTCAAAAATACCTGGGGTATAATCAAAAGCCCCCGCCAGCATCCTTGTGAAAGGCAGAATCGTTGCATGATTCAAACGAATTTTTCCACCCTCATATTCCTGCCCCTTCGCCCCTTCACGCGTCAGGATATTTGGATAAGTGCGCTCAATTCCGGTGCCCTTAATTGGCTCGTGAATATTTAGCATAATTTGGTAGCGTGCCGCCATCTCCACGGTTTTCTGATAATGTAACACTCCAACTTGGGAATGATGATATTCCTGCTTGCCTGCAATCATCATTTTTGAACCCGTATAACCAGTTTTTACATAGTGAATACCATTACTCACCAGATATGAAAATGCACTTTCAAGCTGCCTCTCATAATTATCAATTTGCCCCACCGTCTCATGCTGCGCGATTAGCTCCACATTACTTGTTCGGGCTTTTTCCGCCACTTGCTCCATCTCAAAATCCGCAACTGGATGCAAGAAATCCGTATATTTCCCGTTCAAAGACCACTCACCACTCCAGCCGTTGTTCCACCCCTCGACCAAAAGTCCAGACACCCCGAGTTTCATACACCAATCAATATATTCTTTCGCATGCTCAGTCGTGGCACCATGTTTTTTACCCTCTGCCCAGGTCCACTCCCCCACATACATCGCCCACCAAATCCCCAAAAATTTCAGTGGTTTCACCCAAGAAAAATCTTCCTTGGCCGGCTCATTCAAACAAAGCAACATTCGGTTCACGGTCAACTCAATCGCCGAGTCTGCCACATAAATCACGCGCCATGGGGAATTAAATGGCAAATCAACATAGGCTTTTACTCCATCAGACAGTGGCGTAATATCCGCTTGCAAGTGCTTGTCTTGGTTTAGCTTTAAAGTCATCGACCCGTAATTATAAAGCGCCGCCTCATGAATCGCCAAATATTTATTAGTGTTTGTCTCAATCGTCAGTGGCGTATGTACAGCATCGCGCAGTTCATAAACTGGCCATTTTTCATAATTCAATTCATATTTTGTTGCCTGATAGGCAGGAATCCTCCACGCCTGACTGTTTAGATCAACATTAAATTCAGTTAGCTCATCCTCAATAATAATTCGCTGAAAACTCGGCTGTGGTGGCACCTCATATCGAAAAGCCACACCGTCATTAAATACGCGAAATCGCAAAGAAAATAGACGCTTTTTCTCGGTCTCTTCCGCTACGTAGATCGCCATCTCATTATAGTTGTTGCGTACTTCTTTTTGTTCGCCAACAATCGTCTCGAAAACTTCATTACAAGATTTTTTCTGTGTGCGTACAAGATTCAAGTTGACTCCAAGTTCACTTTCTCCTCGAAGCAAAAATCCCAATTTCGACTCTCGCACCAAAATCGTGTTCTCTTTTTTCACTTCATAAAAAATCCGGCCATCCCGCATCTTTATCGTGCAAATCACTTTCTTATTTGGTGATTCGATATCAAACTGTCGCTTTGAGAATCGTTTTTTGAAGATTTTTATGTTAAAACTCATGCTTAAATTATACCGCATCTTCAACTTATGTTAAAATAAAACTAGTATTTTAAAGCAGAAAATCATGACACAAAATCAAGCAGCTTATTTTAAAAAACAAACAATATCTAATAGTTCTCGTCGCAGTAGCTTTCGCCAAAAATTACCACTTTTAAGCCTTTTTCTGGTCTTCATTTTTATCTCGCTCACTACCATCGCCCTTATTAAAACCTTACATCCTAAAAATAAACTTTATTCACTCACGGAAGAAACCTGTTTAAACAACTTAGAACTGAAAAGTTTTGAAAAAACAAAAATCTGCGAACACCTCGCAGGAAATATCCATTTCTCTGATTTCAAAATTAGTGAACAAATCGTTTATGGTGCCAAGGATGACGATTTTATTGTTAAATTGGAACTTCCAGTTACCGATTTTTATAGTGCACTCACTGATATTCCAGTAGAAAAAGTCACTGACTCCGATTTTCTCACGCAAAATCAAATATCTTTTATCGACGCAGACACACTTTCTGCCGACAAAAAGTTATTAAGTATCAGCGGAAATTACTATCTTGACACCCCTCTTGCCGGAGCTCGCTTCACTAAGCTTAATTTTGAAACAAAAAATATTGATCAATTAGATACCCTAAAAGAAGCACTAAAACCCCTTCGACTCACCCCAAAAACCAATTTCATCTCCTTCGCTGAGACCGGCGTTACCGCTCTCACTCGTCGAATCACTTTGAAGCTTAACCAAGTTGGAAATGGCGCCTATTTTGGTGAAGACATTGCTGACTTTCTTAAAAATAAAACCTTCACCCATATCAGCAATGAGGTAAGTTTTAAGGATAATTGCCAGGGTAGTTATCAATCCATGATTTTATGTGCTGACTGGCGTACCCTCGATACTATTACTGCTATTGGCACCGATATTGTTGAATTAACAGGAAATCATAACAACGACACTGGTGCCGAAAATAACCTCAAAACCATTGCCAAGTATCGTGAGCTTGGCCTAAAAACCGTTGGTGGTGGAGAAAATCTAGCTGAAGCCAGAAAGCCACTTGATGTAAACGACTCCGTTCGCCTGCTAGCCTACAATCAGTCAACCAGCAGTGTGGCCAACGGTCAACTTGCTACCGACACTACCCCCGGTGCTAATCCATACAGTGAAGAACAAATCAAACTTGATCTTACAAAAGCCAAAAGCGAAAACAAATTTGCCATAATCAATCTACAATATTTTGAATGTTATGCATATCCGGATTCACCTGTCGCCTATCCAGCCTGCGACAAACCAATCCCTAATCAGCAAGAATTTTTCAGACACTTAATTGACCTCGGCGCCGACATAGTAGTCGGTACCTCCGCCCATCAGCCGCAAACCTACGAACTCTACCACGGTAAACCGATTTTCTATGGCCTCGGTAACCTCTTTTTCGATCAAATCTATTGGCCAGACACTAGACGCAGTCTCATTCTTACCCATTATTTCGACGGGCAAAAATACCTACAAACTCGCATTAATCCAACCGTCTATGATGAAGCATTAAAAACACGCCTGCTTAACACTGCCGAAACCCAAGATTTTCTCAACCGCCTCCTCCAAGCTTCACCAAAAGGGAATTAATATCGTAATCTAAAACCATAAAAGGAAAAACTATGCCACCAAACTATCCAAACCAAGGCCAAAATCCAAACCAAGGTCAAAATCCGAACCAAGGTCAAAATAAGGCTCAACTCCCAAATCAATATCCAAATTCAAACCCGAGTCAAGTCCCAGTCACTCACGAGCTCACTCCGAACGAATTTGCCAAACATAGCATGCCAAAATTTGGAAAAATCTTCGCCATTATTCTCTTTACCACTGCTAGCGTCATCCTCCTCTCTTTCGGCATCGTTTATCTCATGAAATACCTCAACGAAAAGACCGCAAAAACTCCAGAAACTACAACAGAATCCACGAAGCTTGCATCCATCAACCTCCAACCAGCCATCGATCAATGGCTATCCACTCAGGTCAATAAGAAAAATAATAGTATTCTAGTCTATGATCTCAAAAATCAGGAAATTATTGGCCGCAACAATGATTTTACGCAAAATAACAGCCAGGGCGTCGAAAATCTCTTCCTTGTCTATCTAGCGAATCTGCGTTTTAAGCAGGAAATCTGGAAAAAAGAGGATCTAATTAAAGTTGGCGAGGAATCTCTCACCAAAGAAACCTGCCTCACTCGTATTATTCAAGAAAATCATGCCGGCTGCAAAGAGGCTATTACTTCCGAACTCGGCGCTGATCAACTAAAGCAATTCTTAAAAGATCAATCCTATGAAAACACCAACCTAACCGCCCATCTCTCCAACACTTCCGACCTCTTAAGTCTCGCCAAGCGTTTTTATAATCACCCAGATTTTTCTAACGACGTTTGGGAAGATCTAAAATTAAAACTCGACCCAAAAGCTAATGTTATAGCTAGCACCAATCCGCTTCTTTCGGGCTTTCAAAAACTCAAACCATACGGAATTTTTGGTGCCGCCTCTGAAACCAGCTCCAATTATTCATACATCAACAATCTTTATTTTATTGAAACCGTCGAGGAGGATCCTGCACGCCGCCGCACCATAGTTTTAATCTATCTCGCCACAGACACCGATGCAGCCTCAGTCATTGACCTCGCCAAAGTTATTGAAAAAAGTCTGATATAAGACATTTTTCAATAGTCTAATCACAAAAAACAGTCATTTATAAAAACATTTTTCAATAGTCTAATCACCAAAAACACGTTCAATAATAAAAAGCAGCTCGCCAAAAAATAAATCCCGCCTCTGCAGGATTTATTTTTATGCTTTTTAATTCACCGAACTACTTGGCGTCGTTCCAGCGCTTAATCGCGTCTTTGATCACTTCCTTTGCAGATTCAAGACCTTCAAAAGCTTTCACGGTGGTAGTGCCAGGCTTCTTTAAGTCCTTGTAGTGATTGAAGTGGAATTCAATTTGCTTAATCAACTGTTTTGGAAGATCTTCAAGAGTCTGATATTTGTCACCATTATTGCGATCATCGGCAGGTACACAAATAATCTTGTCATCGACCTCATCAGAGTCCACAAACTTCATTACACCAAGCACGCGAGCCTTAGTATAAATACCAGTAGTGAGTGGCTGATCGGTAATCATCAAAACATCAAGCTCGTCACCATCCTCATCAAGAGTCTGTGGAATAAAACCGTAGTTACATGGTTTAGCAAAAGCGATTGGCTCCACGCGGTCAAGCATAAAGCAAGCATTTTTGCGGTCCCATTCAATTTTGTGATTTGATCCAGTTGGAATCTCAATCACTACGTTAATTTCACCATCTTCATAGTTTCCTGGGGTCAAGATTTTATTAAAATCTGCCATTTTCTAAAACTCCTTTTTATATTTATGCTCATTATATCACGAACCCTGTCCGTCTCGCTCAATCTGTGGTAAAATAAAACGTATTATGTGATTCTCTAGGCTTGCGTCCCACAATCACCACTTATGAAACACCATTAACAACTTAAAAGAAAGGCATTTTATGCTCAGACAATCAAAGCAGCCAAAGAAAAAGCCAAAATACCAGTCAACCATCAAACGTACGCTTCACTATTTTCTCAAAGCAAACTGGAAATATAAATGGTACGCCATTGCTATTCTAATCGTTACCCCAATTGTAATTTTTGTCCGCCAAATTCTCTCACCACTCGTCATCGCTAATGTGATTGGCATTCTTTCAAGTGCCGGTCCGGAAGATTTCATTAATAATGGCAATATTTTCCAGATTCCCCTAGTTCAAAAAATCCTTCCTCAAGGTATTTTTCTCTTCCTCTGTCAACTAGTCGGATCTACCATTTTTGGCAACCTCCGCGTTTATCTCGTCTGGAAAATGGAACTTCTCACCATTAACGATCTCTCCATCCAGTGCTTCGACACCATCAATAATCAGTCCATGCAATTCCACTCTGACCGTTTTTCTGGCTCGCTAACTGCTCAAGTTGGCCGTTTCACTCGCGCCTACGAACGTCTAACCGATCAATTCATTTTTAACATTATTCCTCTAATCACCACCTTCTCCTCTATCTTCATTATTCTCATGAATCGCGCTCCGATGTTTGCTATCGGCCTTATGTTCTTCTCAATGATTTTCGCCATTGTCTCTTCTCGTAGTTTCAAGAAAATTGGAAAATGCAACGAAAGGGAAGCCGCCGCGCAAACTCGTCAAACTGGCCAACTTACCGATTCTATTACCAATATCCTCTCTGTAAAATCCTATGCACAAGAAAATTTTGAACGTGCAAGATATACCAAATATCAAGGCGAGACCCTCGCAGCCGGTGAAGCCTCCATGCGCGCCACCATTCAGCGCGATGTACTTTTTGACTCCATCTTCCTACTAATTGACGTGCTTATGATTGGCTTTATCGTGATCGGCGCACCAGTTTTTGCCCTACCAGTCGCCACTGTTATTCTAATTTTCCAATACTCACAAACTATTTTAGTAAATCTCTGGGATGTTAGTAGTATTTTCAAAAACTTTACCCGGGTCTTCGGCGACGCCCATGAGATGACCGTGATTCTAGATACCGTCGATACTGTTGTCGATGAGAAGGGCGCCAAAAAACTGATCGTAGATAAAGGTTCCATTCATTTCGATCACATCAACTTCAAACATGCCGACGCCAAAGAGGACATTTTCAACGATTTCGATCTTAAAATCAAACCAGGCGAACGCGTCGGTCTGGCTGGATTGTCTGGTTCTGGCAAAACCACTCTTACCAAACTCCTCTTACGCTTTGCTGATGTCGACGCCGGCGCCATTATGATAGACGACCAAAATATCAGAAAAGTTACCCAACATAGCCTCAGAAAAAACATTGCCTATGTCCCTCAGGAAGCTTCGCTCTTTCACCGCACCATCGCCGAAAATATCGCTTATGCTAAACCAGACGCTACAATGGAAGAAATTAAGCATGCTGCAAAACTTGCCAACGCCGCTGAATTTATTGAAAAACTCCCTAATGGTTATGAAACCATGGTTGGTGAACGTGGCATTAAACTTTCCGGTGGCCAGCGCCAACGCATCGCTATCGCGAGAGCCATCTTAAAAGACGCTCCAATCCTAGTACTTGATGAAGCCACTTCCGCTCTCGATTCTGAATCTGAAGCTCTTATTCAAGAAGCTCTTCTTCGCCTGATGCACGGCCGCACCTCCATCGTGGTAGCGCACCGTCTCTCCACTATCTCCAGTCTTGACCGCATCGTGGTGTTAGATAACGGCAAGATTATTGAGCAAGGCTCTCATGATGAACTGCTCAAGCTAAAAGATGGGCAGTATAAGAAATTATGGAATCGTCAATCCGGCGCTTTTATCGAAGAATCAAAATCTGCTGTAAAATAGAATCATGGATGATTTCAATATTAAGAGAAAACCTCTCGCCGAGCGCATGCGCCCCTCAAGCCTAGAAGAGGTGATTGGGCAAAATAAGATCGTTGGCGATGGTAAAATTCTCACTGAAATCGTTAAAAAGAAAGAGCCAGTCAATCTCATTTTTTGGGGACCTCCAGGGACTGGCAAAACTACCTTAGCTCGCATTCTTGCAAAAGAGCTCGACGCCGATTTTATTGAACTATCCGCCGTCACCGCTCATAAAAGCGACGTCGAAGCTGTGGTCGAGCGTGCCAAACAAAACTGGAATCTCAAAATCCGCACCCTACTTTTTGTGGATGAGATTCACCGATTCAATAAAGCCCAGCAGGATGCCTTCTTGCCTCATGTTGAATCTGGCCTCATCACTCTCATCGGTGCCACCACGGAGAATCCTAGCTTCGAGGTAATCCCAGCCCTTATCTCAAGGTCTCGTGTTGTTGTCCTAAAATCCCTAGATAAAGCTGCAATCTTAAAAATTCTCCATCGCGCGGTGGAAACTGAAAAAGCTGAGGCTAGGATTTCCAAAGAAGCCATCGAGCTGATCACCGACTTATCAAATGGCGACGCACGCTCCGCTCTGGGAGATCTCGAAATTTCCTTATCTCTCGGTAAAAAAATTACCCCAGAACTTGTCCTTGAGGCAGTTGGCAAAAAGGTTATTAATTACGACAAGGATGGCGACTATCATTACGACACCGTCTCTGCCTTTATTAAATCCATGCGCGGCAGCGACGTGGATGCTACACTATACTATCTTGCTCGCATGTTAGAAGGCGGGGAAGATCCAAAATTCATCGCTCGCCGCATGGTGATTTTTGCCTCTGAAGATATTGGTCTTGCCGGCAACGGCGCCCTTGGACTTGCCGTCTCTGCTTTTCAGGCTGTTGAGCGTATTGGCATGCCAGAAAGTGGAATTATCCTATCCCACATTGCCGTAGCTCTTGCTAAGTCAAAGAAAGACAGAAGTAGTTATGACGCCTGGAATCGCGCCAAAGAATTAGCCGCTAAAACTCGCAACCTTCCAATCCCGCTTGGTATCCGCAATGCACCAACCAAACTGATGGAAGATCTCGGCTACGCCAAAGGATATAAATGGGAAGCTGGCTTCCATCACGACGTTAGCTATCTTCCAGATGAGATAAAAGATCAAAAACTCTATTTTTCAAATAATCCTTCATCCCCAAATAGCCATTCTAGCCAAGAATCTCACTAACTTTTTTCCTTAAAACCGGCACCACTTCTTTAAGGAACCAGGGATTCTTTGCCTGCCAACGAAAATTCAATGGACTTGGATGCACAATTGGAAAATATTTTGGCAAATATTCTTGAAAACACCTCACGGTTTCCGTTAAATTTTCTTTTTTTGTATCCTTCAAATAATATTTAATTGCGTATTCACCAATCAAAATGATTAATTTCACATTTGGCATCAAGGCTAGTAGTTTTTCATGGTACTCTTCAGCGATAAATTTACGTGGTGGCAAATCTCCAGTCTTACCTTTTCCGGGAAAATAAAAATCCATCGGCATAATTGCAATCTTTTTTGAATAAAAAGTTGCCTCGTCCACTCCCATCCAGTCGCGCAATTTCTCACCAGATTTATCCATGAACGGAATGCCATTTTCTTCCACCTTCGCCCCCGGCGCTTGACCAATAATCAAAATCCGCGCCGCCGTATCCACTTGATAAATCGGCATTACCCCGCGTTTTGTATATTCACTATTTCTTTCATCAGAGACCAAAGCGTCTTTGATTTTTGCAAAATCACTACAGTTTTCAATCACACTATCACTATCACTACTATTACATTTACTATTAATATTTGTAATTTTGTTCATATTTTACCTCACCCTTATTTTACTCCCCCTAGCTTTTTTAGGGAAATCTGATACTATGAAGATATTAAATAAGGAGTCTTATGGGAACAGGTATTTTAGTATTAGTATTATTTTTTCTTCTAATTATCATTCCAGGTGTTCGCATTATTAATCAATATGAACGCGGCGTCGTTCAGCGCCTTGGTCGCTTCCGCAAAATCCTTGATCCTGGACTTCATGTCATTATCCCATACATCGACACTATGCGAAATGTCGACGTTCGCACCACACCGATGGACGTTCCAAAACAAGAAGTGATCACCAAGGATAACGTCACAGTTAATGTCGACGCTGTTGTTTATTTCCGAGTAATTGACGCCAAGAAAGCCGTCTTTGAAACCACTAATTATGCCTATGCCACTTCCACTTTTGCCCAAACCGCACTACGTGACGTCACTGGTAACTTCGATCTTGATGAATTACTCTCAAAACGTGACGAAATTTCTAGCCAAATCAAGGAAATCGTCGACGCACAAACCGACAAATGGGGAATCGACATCGAAAGTGTTAAGCTACAAAACATCGAACTTCCTTCTGATATGAAACGTGCCATGGCCAAACAAGCTGAAGCCGAACGCGAACGCCGCGCTGCCATTATCTCCGCCGAAGGTGAAAAAGCTTCTGCCGCCGCTGTTGCCGAAGCCGCTGAACTGCTCGCCAAAACTCCTGGCGGTCTCAACATCCGTACCCTACAAACCCTTGAAAAGATTAGCACTGACCCATCCCAGAAAACTGTTATTCTTCTCCCAACCGACCTCGCAGGCGGACTTAAGAATCTGATCAAATAGTTTTAGCTATAAAGAGAAATTAAATGAGCGAACAAACTATAACAGAAGAACAACAGGATTTAGCAAAACAAGTTCGACAAACCAAGCTAAATTGCATTCCAATATTAATCCTAGTTTTCCTAGCTATATCCATAGTTCAAGGGGTTATCAATCTAGTAAATACGTCAATAGAAGAACATCGAATTTATGCCATAAATATTCCAGAAGAGCATATTTTTAATTGTAATGCGACTTGGAATGAGGGTGATCACTCCATCAAATGCCCTAAACAGAAAATTGATGGTACCTATTCAAAATACGATAAGACCAAATTACGAGTTGGATATTCAGATGTAAATACTAAAGATAACCATTTTGCGAAAGAAATATCAGACTACACTATTGATCCATCGCTCTATGTTACAGAAAGCTATGACGAAGAAAAAGTAAAAAATACTAATCTCGAAACATCTATCACCTTTTCTCTCTACAACACCTATTTAAGTCGGACTATGATCGAGAAAACCGTTCATATTCGCTATAAACTCACCGAGGAGGACCTCAAACTTATTAGTGATAGAAATACTGAATGGAAGAAGCAAGAGGCGGAACGCAAAGCTCTCCAGGAGAAGATTGAAGCAGAGAAAAAAGCCGAAGCTGAAAGAAAAGCCGCCGAAGAAGCCAGAGAACGCGCCGCCGAAGAAGCTAAAGAACGCGCCGCGAAGGAAGCCAGAGAACGCGCCGCGGCAGAAGAAAGAAGACGCGCTAGCCAGCAGCAAACACCAAAATATACCCCAGCTCCAGCGTACTCCGGTGGATCAAGTACACCAAATCGCTCTGATAGCTATTCACCTAGCACCGGCACCAATACCGATGTTAGTGGATATTGCAACGACGGCACCTATGTTACAGGAAACCCATCCGCCAGAGGCAAAGCCAACCCTTGTTACGGACATAAAGGCTGGCGAGACTATTAGGTTTACCCTGCTTTATAAATCCTTAAATTCACATCAAATAAATAGCAGTTTTTATGCAAAATTCCATCATCAAAAATATTCTAAATAAGATCTCTCAAAAATACCCTAAAATAGATACTATTTTACTATTCGGTTCCGCTTTAGATCCAGGTTGGACTAAAAAATCTGACATTGACCTCTATTTTATCGACAATAATATAAATGATGGTCGAATTGATCTTGAAATCGATAGTGTAAAAGTTGAAATTCAAACAGATAGTTTTAACGAACTAAAAACCTACATAGAAGACGAGTCCGGAAAACTTCTAAATCGTAATGTCTCAACCATGCTCGCAACCGCAAAAATCTTAAGGAGTGAATCCGAAAGTCAGGTCAGCAGCCTCATTCATCTTGCCAAGGAAATTATCAAAACCCCGGTCAGTTACACCGCAGAAGATGTAAAAATGTGGAAATATTCGATCACGGATTATTTGGAAAAAGCCACTAAAGATTTTAAACGTGATGACGTTACCGCTTTCTATTTTGACGCCCACTTTGTGATCCAAAACGCGACCGAATTAATTCTTGCAACCAATAATCACTATTTCCCACAACCAAAAAATCTCACTCAAATTATAGAAATTATCTCTCCAGAATTTCTCAAAAATATTGAAGGATACGAGCTCGCGACTAGTCTAAACGATAAAACTACTTTCTCTTCAAAAAATTGCAAAGCTCTGCAATTTTGAATAAATAGATAGGAAAATAGATTCTTATCAAAAATACAAAAAGCACGGGTCTATATCCGTGCTTTTTCATTTATAAAACAATCTTGAATTCTGCGTATTTGTCAGCGAAAGCATCCTGAATTTTTTTGTTGGTTTTTTCGAGATACTTTTTAACTAGATAATATCCGAGCGAATACCCCGACCAGCGTGGCAGCTCATCATTGCCATTAAAGAAAATCTCATTATAGTTATATTCATTAGCATCTAATTTATTTTGGATTAGGTTTAGAATCTTTTTGTTCTCATCATCAGAGCGTTCGAGGACAGTTTTAATAAACAAGGATTTTTCAGATTTATTTTTTACAAAATCAGCTTCGAGTGTGCAAGCCAGCCCTTCGAAAATCAAGCCATCGAAGAGGGAGTTTCCCCATTCGTCATTTTTACCCCAGCGAGCCGCGTGGCAAAATTCGTGGACCAACGTTTCTGAAATCAGATTTTTGGTTGCTTTTTTGTCATCAATATTAATGCGAATAAAATCAGCAGAAAATGTATACCCACCAGCACCATTTCCAGGTATAATCATCGGAACTCGATTAGTAACTAAGACATCAATATCCCAGTCTATCTTTAATTTTGGAAAAGCATATTCTTCGGCAGCTTTAACGGCATCCATAATCATTTCTCTCTTATCTGAGAGATTACCATTAGCTTCTGTGAGTAATATATTTACCTTATTCATGTAGTAATTATATAGTATCGAAACAAATTTTGGCGAATCCAGAAAAATGGTGGATTTGGACGCAAAACCACTCTCGAACCTTTTTTTAGAGCGTGAAAAATACCCATAAACCTTGATTTTTCACGCTTATTTTGATACAATATAACTATGAACCAGATTATTAAATCCAGAATTGAAAAATTATCTAAAACATATCGCGAGCTCACAAAAAGCAATCGGAACGCGATTAAAGAGATTTCTGCTGCCGAACTTCCAGAAATGGTTTACAACTCAAACGCCATCGAAAACTCAACTCTTACACTTGAGGATACTGAGGATATTCTTATCCATAACATGATTCGCACGGACCACGAAATCCGCGAAATTTACGAGGCGAAAAATCTTGCTAAGGCTATTGAGTATCTAGATAATAACCCAGACGAGCCATTTACGGCCGAACTTATTCTAAAACTTCATAAAATCCTGCTTACAGATATTAACGACGATGCAGCTGGCCGTTTTCGTTCTGGTGATGAATGGGTGCGCGT
The DNA here is from genome assembly GCA_963539465.1 of uncultured Candidatus Saccharibacteria bacterium. GTDB lineage: Bacteria > Patescibacteriota > Saccharimonadia > Saccharimonadales > Saccharimonadaceae > Nanosyncoccus. The sequence goes on from CAUTMI010000001.1 coordinate 170,281, forward strand.
TGGCACGCATATTGGTGCTAATCCAGATTTCGTGAATGAGCTGATTTATGATCTCGTAAAAGACTATAATAACAACAAAGAAAACTACTTTATCGAGAAAATAGCGCATTTTCATGCAGAATTTGAAAACATCCACCCGTTCATAGACGGCAATGGTCGTATTGGGCGCTTGCTTCTGAATCGCCAGCTAAAAATGGAAGGTCTACCACCAATAATTATCGCAAACAAAACCAAGACCACCGAATACTATCCTTTGCTCGCAAAATACGAAAAGAACGGAACAGTAGATGACTTCGTTGATCTAATAGCTGGTCTGGTCATAGAATCACTCTATCGTCGCATCGCAAAGTTGACCGCAAAGAAAATCATTCCTCTCACAGATTGGGCAAAAACTCGCGAGCTTAACATTCAGGCTGTTTCGAACAAAGCACTCAGAGGCACCATTCCAGCTTTTCGTATTAACGATCATTGGATGATTGATGCAGCGTTTGAGGAAGCGGAATAATTTGCTATTATACGTAAAGAAAGCAAGATAAAAAAGACTCGTCGGTCTTCTACTATCGAACCTACGAGTTCTTAGAAATTTACTCGAATTAACACCGAAAGAACCGCTCGCTAAGCTTCTTTTGGACGCAAAGCGACTTATATGGCTGGGGATGAGGGATTCGAACCCCCGAATGGTGGGACCAGAACCCACTGCCTTACCACTTGGCGAATCCCCATTCTTTGGTATCTCTATGATACCATATTTTTCAGAAAATGAACCCTTAATTTTAAAAATCCCTTTACAAAAACAAAAATCCTCGCTATACTGCTATTGACAGTCTGGTATCAGACTATTTTTTATGGAAGGAGCAAATGGCAAATATCACTCGCATCAAAGCTGGCGATTCCAAGGGTAAAACCGAAGAACAGAATCAGCCAACCAAGATTCATCAAGAGACAAAAACCGCTATTTCAAAGCAGCCAGCCAAAAAACTTACCAAGTTAGAAAAGGCGCAGCAGAAATACGAAAAAAAGCAACTTAAAAAGCAGCAAAAATTAGCCAAAAAAGCTAGCAAGAAGCCTCTACCAAAGGTTCTCCGTATTCTCACTGCTCCATTCCGCAAAATCGGTAGTTACATCCATGCCTCCTGGCAAGAACTTCGCCAAGTTCGCTGGCCAAACCGCAAAATGACCTGGAAACTTGTTTCCGCCGTCATTATTTACACAGTCCTCTTCAGCGTAGTTATCATGCTACTTGACGCAGGTTTCACTTTATTATTTAATAATCTATTGAAATAGGGAAATAGGAGAAAATTATGGCAGTAAACCGTTACGACGACACACTCGCATGGTACACTATCAGCACTTATAGCGGCTATGAAGACAAAGTCGCCGAATCAATCAAACAGCGTCTTGACCGTCCTGAATTCCAGGATAAAATCCTTGACGCCATCGTACCAAAGGAAAAACAAATCGAAATCAAGAACGGCAAACGCAAAATCGTTGACCGTAAAATCTTCCAAGGTTATGTCCTCGTTCAGATGCGCCTCTCTGATGAAACTTGGTACATTATTAGAAATACTCCGGGTGTCACCGGCTTTGTCGGCACAGGTACTCAACCAACCCCAGTTTCCGAAAAAGAAATCGCCAAAATCAAGAAGCGTATGGGTGTCGAAGATCCAAAATACTCCGTCAATTATGCACTCAATGAAGTTGTCTCCATTACTGACGGTCCTTTCAAGGGCTTTGAGGGCACGATCGCTGAAATCGATTCCACTAAAGGCAAGCTCAAAGTCATGGTCTCCATGTTTGGCCGCGAAACGCCAGTCGAGCTCGACGCTCTCCAGGTTAAAAAGATTAGCTAAAAAGCTGATACCAGCAATCTATTACACCATAAAATAACGAGTTCTAGCGACTCGTTATTTTTAGATTCTATTTCCAGCTTAAAATTCCATACGCTTTTCACCGCCAACACTTATTCTCGCTTATTCCATGTGCTTTTTCATCGCCAACACTTATTCTCGCTTATGCTATAATAAAAGTGTAAAAGTCCATCAAATAAACGGAGACAATAATGGAACCACCAATTCAAGTCAATTCTGAGATTGGGCGCCTTAAAACCGTTCTCTTGCATCGCCCAGGTGCAGAGCTCGAGGCCCTCACTCCAGATTACATGGCACGCATGTTATTCGATGATGTGCCTTATTTAAAGGTCGCTCAACAAGAACATGACGCTTTTGCTAATGTTTTACGCGAGAACGGCGTTGAGGTACTTTACCTCGACAAGCTAGCCGCCGAGGCCCTTGCGATTCAAGAAGTTCGTGAAAAATTCATCATGGAAATGGTACGTGCTTCAAAACAGGAAGATTCCTATTCAACCTACGCCATCGTCAACTATCTCCAGAGCCTTGAACCTCTCCAGATGGTTCGTAAAGTTATGGCAGGCATCAAAAAGAGCGACGTAGAGGTTATGGAGCCAGCCAACAAGCAGCTTCATCACTTCATGATTGACGACTATCCATTCTATCTCGACCCGATGCCAAACCTCTACTTTACTAGGGACCCGGCAGCCTCAATCGGTAACGGTCTTACCATTAATAAGATGCACTGGCCAGCTCGTCGACGTGAATCCCTATTCATGGAATACATCATCAAATACCATCCACGCTTCATGAAATACAATATTCCAGTTTGGTACGATCGCAACAACCGCTTCTCGGTTGAAGGTGGTGATGAGTTAGTACTAAGCAAAGACACCTTGGCCATTGGTATTTCCGAGCGTACCGAAGTTGAAGCCATCGAACGTATTGCCTCAAAATTATTCCATGGTTCAAATTTTACTCGCGTTATGGCACTAAAGATCCCAAATAAGCGTGCCTTTATGCACCTTGACACGGTTTTCACCATGATTGACCACGATAAGTTCTCAGTTCATCCAGAAATCCTCACCGGTGAGGGCGAACTAGACATCTATCTACTTGAAAAAGCCAATACTCATGTTGGCTATGAGATCAAACATCGTCGCAGCCTTAAAGAAACCTTGCAAGAAGTTCTCGGCTTACACGAAATCCAACTAATTCAGTGTGGCAACGGTGATCCAATCGCAGCCGCCAGGGAACAATGGAATGATGGTTCAAACACTCTCGCCATTGCGCCAGGTGTTGTAATTACTTACGATCGTAACTATGTCACCAATGAAGCGCTTCGCAAAGCCGGCCTCAAAGTTATCGAAATTTCTGGTGCCGAACTCGGACGCGGACGCGGCGGTCCACGTTGTATGTCAATGCCAATTTTTAGAGAGGAGATCTAATGTTAAATCTTAAAGGACGTTCATTCCTTACCCTAAAGGACTTCACCCCACGCGAAGTTCAAACCATGCTTGAAACCGCCAAGCAACTTAAAAACAATAAACTAACTGGTGTACCTAATCGTAACCACGAAGGTAAAACTATTGCGCTTCTTTTCGAGAAAAACTCAACCAGAACCCGCTGTGCTTTCGTCACTGGCGCCCGCGATCTCGGTATGCACGCTGAATTCCTCGGTAAAGACGACATTCAGCTCGGCAAAAAAGAATCAGTTCGTGACACCGCTCTCGTACTTGGCCGTATGTTTGACGGCATCGAATTCCGCGGCTTCGCCCATGAAACCGTCGAAGAACTCGCAAAGTATGCAGGCGTACCAGTCTGGAATGGTCTCACAGACAAATTCCACCCAACTCAGGGTCTTGCCGATATGCTCACCATCAAAGAACATGTTGGTCATCTTCGCGGCGCATATCTCGCCTATGTGGGTGATGGTCGCAATAACGTAGCAAACACTTTGATGATTGCCTCCAGCCTCCTCGGTCTACATTTTTCAATTGGCACCCCAAAAGAACTCTTCCCAGATCCAGAACTCGTTGAAGAGTGTCGTGCTCTTGCAAAACAATATCAGACTGGTGCTACTATTCGCGTACTCGAAAATCCATACGAAGCTGTCGCTGATGCTGATGCTATCTACACCGACGTTTGGGTTTCCATGGGTGAGGAAGATAAGTTTGAAGAACGCATTAATCTTTTGAAGGCCTACCAGGTTAATCGCGACCTTATGCTTGCTACCCGCAAGAATAACACCATCTTCCTTCACTGTCTCCCAGCCTTCCACGACAAAAACACCAAGATTGGTAAAGAAATTCTTGAGAAATACAATCTTGACGCCATGGAAGTTACCGATGAAGTCTTCTATAGTAAAAATAGTGTAGTCTTTGATCAAGCTGAGAACCGTGTTTACACTATCGAAGCCGTCATGGACTTGACTCTATAATCTAGGGGACCTTCAGTAAAATAAATCCCGTAACTGGGATTTATTTTATATGCTATACTTAAACCATAAGTACTATTAATAATTTATTAGTTCTATAGAAGGGAACAATATGGTCGACAAACCAACCGCCGAAGACACAAAGGCTCCGGCAGACAAACCAAAAAATGCAAAACGCAATCGTAAACATATAAAAATGCTTTCCGCCTTTGCAGTTTTGTTCGGCATCATTGCAATGATGGCCTGTTTAACTTGGGTTATTCCATCTGGAAAATACAATTTAGTTTCCGATCCAAATAATCCATCCGAAACCATCCGCGAGGCTGGCACTTATCAAGAAATACCAAAAATCGAAACCGTCCTAAACGACGAAACCGGCGAGACTAGCACCATTGACCACCGTCAAGGTCTTTGGGATATTTTCATGGCCCCAATCAAAGGCATGTCCGACCGTCTTGACGTCATCGTCTTCGTTCTCATCCTTGGTGGCTTCCTTGGTGTCGTCATGAAGACCGGCGCACTCGATGCCGCTCTTGGTGGGTTACTGAAGAAGATGAATGGTAAGGAAAAATGGCTTATCCCAATCCTAATGACTCTCTTTGCTATCGGTGGTACCACTTATGGTATGCAGGAGGAAGCCGTTGCTTTCTATGCATTAATCGTTCCAGTGATGATTGCCGCAGGTTACAACGCCATGACCGCCGTCCTCATCATCGTCCTCGGTGGTGGTGTCGGTGTCTTAGCTTCAACCGTCAACCCATTCTCAACCGGTATTGCCGCCCGCACTGCCAACGTTCAGCTTGGTAGCATCCTCTGGATTCAAGCGCTTGTGCTCATCGCGATGCTTATTATCGCTATCATCTTCACCATGCGCTATGCTGCAAAAGTCAAAGCCGGCAAATACAAAGAAGATTCTTCTCTTGCCTCAACCTTCAAGGCTCTCGACCTCGAAGCAGTTCCTGAATACACCAAAAAACGCAAAGCCATCATGGGAATCTTTGCTCTTACCTTCATTATCATGATCATCTCCCTCATCCCATGGACCAATTTTCATATCACAATCTTTGAAGACTTTCATGCTTGGCTAGCTAGCATTCCACTCTTTAGTGCCATCATCGGAGCCGAACACAATGTCGCTCTCGGTTCCTGGTATTTCAATGAGATTTCCGCTCTCTTCCTAATTTCGGCCCTCATCATTGCCTTCATCTACCGCAAAGATTTTCATGGTAAAAATTCATCCATCACTGACATCTTCATCGATGGTGCAGAACAACTTCTCAGTGTCGCAGTCATTATCGCCGTCGCTGCTGCCGTCTCCATCATCATGCGCAATGGTGGTATTGAAGATACTATTATCCACTGGGGTGAAACTGGACTTAAAAACTCCAACGGTGGTGTAGTTGGTATCCTTGCTTACCTCTTCTACTTACCACTTTCCTTCATTATCCCAAGCTCCTCTGGACTTGCTGCAGCCTCAATGCCAATCATCGCCCCTATTGCCGACCTCGTCGGATCCACCAAGGAAACCATGGTTGTCGCATTTGCCACTGCTAACGGCCTTCTCAATATGATCGCCCCAACCATCGCCTCACTGATGGCCGGACTCACCCTTGCTGGTGTTTCCTACAAAACTTGGGTCAAACGCGTTCTCCCAGTCATGTTTATCTTTGTAGTTATCAGCCTTGTCGCCGTCTTCGTCATGGGAGTCATCTAATATGGCAAAAATCGTAGTTGCATTAGGTGGTAATGCCTTATCCAGAGATGGTAAGGCAACAGCCGCTGATCAGCTCGCCGTCGCTAATGAGACGGCGGCGGAGCTGGTTAAGTTAATTGCTGCCGGCCACACTCTTGCCATCGTACACGGCAATGGTCCACAAATTGGTAACATTATTCTTCACGAAGAAGCCATCAATACCGAAAAGACTCCAACTATGCCTGTAGATGTAGCTGGTGCCATGAGTCAAGGACAAATTGGCTACTGGCTCCAAAATGCTTTAAGGAACCAGCTTGAACAAACTGGCATCAAAAAACCGATCGCCTCAATCATCACTCAGGTACTTGTTTCTAAAGACGACCCTGCCTTTAAGAATCCAAGCAAACCAATTGGACCATTCTACACTGAAGAAGAAGCTAAAAGAATCGCCAAAGCCCGCGGCGTTACCGTGAAAGAAGATGCTGGTCGTGGCTGGCGCAAGGTCGTACCATCCCCAATGCCACTTTCCATTATCGAATCCGACCTAATTAAAATCGCCATCGGTAACGGTGCCATTGTGGTCGCTAGTGGTGGTGGCGGTATTCCAGTTTATTACGACGAACATGGTCGTCTCACTGGTCTTGAAGCCGTCATCGATAAAGATTTTGCCGCCGAGAAGCTCGCTGAAACCATTGATGCTGACATGCTGTTAATTCTCACTGCCGTTGACTCCGTCAAGATTAACTACAAACAACCAAACGAGCAATCAATTGATCAAATCACTGTTGGAGATGCTTTTAAGCTAATCGCCCAAGGCCAATTCGCCGCCGGCAGTATGCTACCTAAGGTTGAAGCCGGAATTAATTTCGTAGCTGGCGGAGGCAAACGCACCTGCATCATCACCACGCCAGAAAAAGCTTCTCAAGCGGTTGAAGGTAAGGCTGGCACCAGAATTATTGCTGGCTAGTTAGCAATAATATTCATCACAAAAAAATAAAACATAAAGACAAGCAGAGCCATATCTAGCATCACTAGAATCGGACACTTGTCTTTACTTTTCTCTATAAATCTAGTATAATAAGCCCGTTACGCGCTCTAATTAGGAGTAAAAAATATTATGGCAAAAAAAGTAATTGGTAACTTGAAGTTACGCATCCCTGGTGGCAAGGCCACCGCAGGACCTCCAGTTGGTTCAACTCTTGGTCAGTGGGGTCTCAATATGATGGATTTCATTAATCCATTCAACGAAAAAACCAAAGATTTTAACGGTAAAAGCGTTATTGTCCACTTACAGGTTTTCGAAGATCGCACTTTCGCTTGGACCTGCCTTGGGCAGCCTGTCGACGATTTGATTCGTGAAGAACTCAAAATCCAGAAAGGCTCTGGTCGTCCAAACACCGAGAAAGTCGGTAAAATCACCCGCGAACAGCTCGAAAAAATCGCAAACATCAAGATGAAACAGCTTAACGCTATCGATCTTGAAGGTGCAGTTAAAGTTATTGCAGGTACCGCCCGTTCAATGGGTATCGAAATCGCTGAATAATTTATTTATTCAAAAATATTAACTAGTTGGGAGGGTTAGACGAAAGTCTAACCCGTTACCACCACAGAAAGGAAATCATCATGACTGAAGATAAAGGTCAGAACAACGAAGAAGTTGTCGCTATCGAAACTGTAGAAGTTTCTGAAAAATTTGCCAAAGCTGGTAAAAAGTCCAAAAAGCACGTTGAGGAAGTTAAGGCTGAAGAAGAGCGCAAAGCTCGTGCTGCCGAAAACAAACTCGCAGAGCTTGAGGTTAAACCAAAAGGTGAAAAGCCAGTCACTCGTCCAGTCTTAGAGCGCCGTGGTAAGAAATACCAAGCCGCCTACAAAGATATCGATCACACTAAGCTATACAGCCTCGCCGAAGCTATCGCGCTTGCTGTCAAGACCAACCCAGCCAAGTTTGCAGCCACACTTGAAATCCACGCCCGTCTCGGTGTCGACCCAAGACAAGCTGATCAAAACATTCGTACTACTCTCGTTCTCCCTCACGGTAACGGTAAAGAAGTACGTGTTGCAGTTTTCGCTCCTGAAGATGAGTGTAAAAAAGCAAAAGCCGCTGGCGCAGACATCGCTGAAGATGCAGAGTTCATCAAACAACTCGAAAAGGGAACCATCAACTTCGATATTCTCATTTCCACTCCAGCCTACATGCCAAAACTTGGTAAATTCGCCCGTCTCTTAGGTCCTAAAGGCCTCATGCCAAATCCAAAAGCTGGCACCGTGACTAACGACATCGAGAAAGCCGTCAAAGAATCCAAAGCCGGTAAAGTTGAATACCGTGTCGACAAACAAGCTATCGTCCACATTGGTGTCGGTAAGACCAACTTCACTGAAGCACAGCTCCTTGAGAATGCTACCGCCTTCCTTGAATCTCTTAAATCACTGAAGCCAGCTTCTCTCAAAGGTCAATACATTAAGAGTATCTTCATTTCTACAACCATGGGTCCATCCATCGCTGTTGAAAATATCTACAACTAATTAGACCAATAAAAAATATACCGCCAAAACCGGTATATTTTTTTATTTCCAAAAAATCACTAGCATTTTATTTTTTATATGTTACTATGGTTTTAACGAGTTATATTTTAATATCCCGTAATTGCTAAATTTTTAATTATTTAAAATGACAAAATTAAATACAAAACTTAAAAATTTTTCAATTCGACTAGCCCTTCTACTAGCCTCATCCTTAAGCTATGCCGTTGTTTTTCTTGGCGCCCATACCCATAATACCTATGCCGCCACTGCGTCCATCGCCATCAGTGGCAACGCCAATATTGTCTACAACCATCCAGTGCCTACAGGCACTAATTTTTTTAAGAGCCTAAATATCAGCGTTAAAACCGATAGCCCGACTGGCTATAACCTCTATCTCTCTAGCGATAAAGAAGAAACCGGACTTGTCAGCCTCGACGCTTCCAATCCATATCGTATCGAGTCAGTTAGTGGATATAATAACTCCATCGAAACTGACATGGAAAATTCTTATGGCTATAATACCGAAAAAATCGACAACAAGCTCTACCATGCCATTCCAGGTCTTAATAGTCCTGTTAATATTCGTGCCGTTGAAGAGGAAATTGAAGAAGATTTTAATTTTAATCTCGGTTTCCGTCTGAATGATAAAATCCCAGCTGGCCAATATCAACGCAAGCTAGTTTTTACCATGATGGTCCTAGATCAGGCAAGGTCAACCATCGTTTCCGGCAGAGAATTCAATGCTGCTCTCAAAAAATCTCTCACTGTCACCGATCCTAGCTATTTTGCCGATCTTACCAAAACCACTCCAGCCGTCAATGAGCACTGGCCAGAACTCGCCATCGATATTGGTCGCAAGAAATGTAGTAACGAAATCACTGAAGCTCGCACCGTCAAAATTTCTACTCCAGACTCCGATACTCCAATCTATCTCGGGAGCTACAGTCAAGGGGAGGAAGAATGGAATAAGGTTTGCATCTGGACTCGTGCTAGTGAAATTAACTTTAATGAAGACCTCTCCTATATGTTCGCCGGCCTGGGCGGCACAAGCTACACTCTAAGATTCGTACCACAGGATGGCATAACCGATTCAATGCTTAAGTTTGATAAGGTTAAAAACCTTGCTCATTTCCTCCATAACACTGAAGCATATCATAGAGGAAGGATTGACGGCAGATACTTCCTCGACTATCTAAGAAATAATGATATTGAAGACATTGAGTCAATTTTTGAAGACTCCGATGTCACAAGTGTGGGGGATATGTCCTTCGCAAAACATGCAAAACATATTGCGCGCGCCTTCAAAAATACTCCATACCTCACCGACGCAAATGTTTCATACTGGGAAATTTCCGATGCCACCGACCTCACCTCAGTCTTTGAAAACACTGGAATTTCGAACATCGACCTTTCCAATTCCGACTTCAAGAACGCCACGCTCGCCACAAATATGTTTAAAAATGCTCAGGCCTCGTATATCTATCTTAATAAGGCAAAGTTCGATAAAGTCACCAATGCCGCCCATATGTTCGACGGCGTAAATCAAATCTCGTCTCTAGATCTTGCTCATACCAACTTTCGTGAAGTTACAGATATTACCTCTATGTTTAATAATTGTACCGCCTCAGTTTTTGACCTAAAAAATAGCAAATTTGAAAAAATCAAAGACTTCTCGAACATGTTCAATAACACGACCTCTGCCTCTAAAATCGACCTCTCGTCGCTGCAACTCACTGCCGCCGAAGACCTTTCCAATATGTTTAAAAACACCTATGCCTCAGAAATAATTTTTAATACCAATAATAATATCGGCGGCACTCATATTACTAACATGTCGGAAATGTTCAATGGCGCCCAGCATGTTACCTCTTTGAACCTAGGTAGCATCACAACCGGCGAGCTCACCTCAATCAAATACATGTTTAGAGATAATAATCAGCTCACTGCCCTTACTCTCCCACGCGTCTTTAATACCAGTCAAATCGAGGATTTTAGCTGGCTATTCGCTTATACTATAAATCTTGAAGAAATCGGCAATATCGCACAACTCAATACGATTTCAGCCCGGGATATGAATCACATGCTTTACGATACAAGAGCAAAGGTTAGCCAGATTGTTCCAATTCTCAAAGCCAACCATGTTACTGATCTTTCCTATATGCTTAGTGAATCCTCCATTGATGGCGACATCATTTTCTCAAGCGACTTCCATACTGGCGAAGTAACAAATATGGAAGGTATGTTTGCACAAGCAACCTATTATACTGCCGATATCTCACATTTTGATTTTAGTAGCGTAGAGAATATGTCAAAAATGTTTATGGGTGGCACCACAGAAGTAAGTTATGGAGCCTGTCCACATGGTCTAGGAATGTCAGACGTTATCTGGCCAGCCAACACTCAAACCACCCCAGTAAAAACCCTGGCTTATCTCTTCACCAGCAACTGTAACATCAAGAAAATCAAGGCACCAAAAATTATTGCCCCGAACCTCAAAGACACTAGATATGCCTTTGCTGGCTTGAAGGAAGTTACAAGTATCGATCTAGATAATTTTGACACCAGTAGTGTGGAGAATGTGGAAGGAATGTTCTCCTTTAATGACACCGATTTTATGAAGGATCAACATATAAAAATCAGTCTTAATACCAGTAACGTTAAAAACATGTCCAAGCTTTTCCATTATGCTTATGTCTCATACCTAGATGTTAGCGATTTTGATGTTAGTAAAGTCACTGATTTCTCCGACACATTCGGCTACACCTGGCTTTACGAACTCGACCTCACTGGCTGGAACACCATCAGCGCAACTGATATGACCTCGATGTTTGGTTATTCAAACTGGCTCACGAAAATCTATGCTTCTGATAGCTTCGTCACTACGAACGTAACCGCCAGCGACAATATCTTCTATCTACTCCCAGAAGCCCATTATCGCGGCGCCGCCGGTTCATATATCCAGAACAATATCAGATATGCCCACATCGATGGCGGCACTGCCAACCCAGGCGCCTTCTGGCGTAAATAAAAAATAAAAAAGTCCTGATTTTTGAAACCATTTATGCTAAAATTTAGCAAAAGGAGTTTGAGGGAATTATATAGTTTTTCTATATTTTAATTATTCATAATTTCATATGCCAAAGTTTACGGATAGATTAAATACAGAATCCTCCAAGATAACAAGACTAGTTATCAAATTTTTTGCATCAATTCTTCCTCTCGCTATCATCCTTCTGTTTGGCCAAAAATCTGTCTTTGCCACCACTGCCTCCCTCTCCGTGACTGGCAATGCGGACATTGTTTACAATCAGCCGACCACCGAAGGTGACGAATTCTTCAAGACCCTAAACGTCAACGTCAAAACTGATAGCAACACCGGATATAATCTTTATCTTTCTAGCGATCAGGAAGAAACCGCGCTGATCAGCCTCGATCCAACCAATCCATACAAGATTGCTTCCGTCTCTGGTAACAACAATAACATTGCCACTCACATGACAAACTCTTATGGTTATAACGTGAAGACTGTTGATGATAAGCTTTATAATTACATCCCAAAACTCAGCACGCCAGATGTTATTAAAACCGCAAACTCACCAATTGAAGAAACTTTTAATTTCAATCTCGGCTTTCGTTTTAATAACCAGATTCCTGCTGGCAATTATCAAAGAAAACTACTCTTCACTCTTATGGTTGAGGGTGATTCTAGTGCCAAATTAGTTTCTGGTCGCGAATTCAATGCCGCTCTCAAAAAATCCCTAAATATTTCCGACCCAAGTTATTTCGCTGACCCAGCAAAGAGAGTTCCGCCGTCAAACCAATTCTGGCCATACATGGATATTAGTATTGGAAAAACTAAGTGCAGTTCAACCATCACACCTGAACGCACCGTCAAAATCTCCACAGCCGATTCCGACACTATAGTCTATCTTGGTACTTACCGCGACAGCTGGGATAAAATCTGTATTTGGACTAATGCCACAGAAATAAATTTTAATGAAGATCTTTCTTATATGTTTGCTGGCCTCTCTGGTATTAGCAGCGATGTCACTTTCAGCTTTCGCGATGGCAGGCAAGAATCCATGCTAAAATTCGACAAGGTAAAGAATATCGCCCATCTTTTCCAAAATACTTTGGCTTATAATGACGGTACCTTTACTACGACCAATTTTCTCAAATATCTCAAAGATTCGCCAGTTGAGAATATTGAATCAGCTTTCGAAAACACTAGGGTTTCTGAAATCGGTGACATCTCATTTGCCAAAAATGCCAAATATATTACACGTGCCTTCAAAGACACCCCTAGTGTCAATACCTCCCCAGACTTTTCATCTTGGAAAATCTCAGACGCTGAAGATTTGACTTCCATTTTTGAAAACTCCAAAATCTCTACTATCGATCTTTCAAATTCCGATTTTAAAAATGCCACCAATACAACGAATATGTTCAAAAATTCCAAGGTCTCAACACTAAAGCTAGATAAGGCAAAGTTCGAAAAAGTCATCGACGCCTCCTCCATGTTCGCAAATGCAACAAGTCTTTCCAGTGTAGATCTTAGTCATACTACCTTCCATGACACCACTAACACCTCTTCCATGTTTGAAGGCACTAAAATTTCAGATATTAATCTTAAAAATGCTACTTTTGAGAATGTTACCAACTTCTCAAACATGTTTAATAACACCAAAAGCACCACAAATATTGATCTGTCTGCCGTTAAATTCACTAAGGCAGAAAATCTTTCTAATATGTTCAAAGAAAGCTATACTAGGGAGCTAAAACTCAGTAACCAGCTCGGTGGCCTTCGCATCGCTAATCTTGAGTCCATGTTTGAGGGGGCCTATTATCTTCCAAAAATCGACCTCGGTAGCATGACTACTGGTCGAGTTGAGACAATTAAAAATATGTTTAAGGGTGCGGAAACCCTGAATAACCTCACCCTTCCGCAAACTTTCAATACTGGTACTGCCGAAGATTTTAGCTCCATGTTTGAAAATAACTCCCATCTCGTCACCATCGGTAATATCGACAAACTCGATCTTTCTTCCGCCAAAAATCTCAGTCGTATGTTTTATGGTACCAAAAGACTCGATCTCGGAGCCATCGCCCCACACCTCAAACCAGCTGTTGCCACCGATCTTTCCTATATGTTCTATGGATCACACGCGAACGGACCCGTGGTCTTCCCAACAACCTTCAATACAAGTAATGCCATCACAATGGAAGGCATGTTTGGCTTTCTTAACGGCGCTAGTGCTAGTATCGACATCTCAAACTTCTCCTTAGCCAAAGTTGAAAATATGTCAAAAATGTTTATGGGATCCAAAGACGGATTTGATACCTACGGCTGCAGTGACGGTTATGGAATAGCCGACATCACCTGGCCAACCCTTACAGCCGCACCAGAACTTACAACCCTCAAGTCGCTCTTCTCTCATAACTGTAATATTCAAAAAATTAAAGCGCCAAAAATCACCGCTCCAAAGCTCACCGACATCAGCTATGCTTTTGCAAATCTCGGTACCGTAAACTCTCTCGACTTAAACGATTTCGATACTAGTAATGTCAAAAATATGGAAGGGCTTTTCGCTGGTAACTCAAGCAGATTTAATACTGCCAATCGTGCAAAAATCAGCCTCAACACCTCAAATGTCAAAAATATGTCAAAACTATTCCACTACACCTATGTTTCTTACCTGGACCTTAGTGATCTTGATGTTCGAAAAGTCACTAATTTCTCTAAGGCCTTCGACTATACCTGGCTTTATGAACTCGATCTCACCAACTGGAACACCATAAGTGCCACTGACATGTCAAACATGTTTGGCGGTTCAACCTGGCTCATTAAAATTTACGCCTCCGATAGTTTCACTACCACAAATGTCACCTCCTATAATGGTATTTTTAGAAGCCTCTCTTCCTATCGAGGACAGGCTGGCTCGGCCATCCCAAATGACAATAGTATTGAATATGCCCACATAGACGGCGGCACCGCTAATCCAGGCGCCTTCTGGCGAAAACCTTAAGGCTTCGCCTTAAAGTAGCCTCTAAGACCAGGCTTACCAACTCTCGCGTAAGTCGCATCTACATTCGCTGCACTATAGGACCAGTTAGCACCGCCAACAAGATGACTACTATTTCCAAACATATTAGTCGAAATTGAAAGATTTGTTCTATCAAACTCCTCTGGCCCATAAATCGTTTTGAGCCAACTATTCGAATAAAACATCGTACTCATATCAGTTACATTCTTCGTATTAAAACCAGACACATTAATAGTTTCGACATAAGACATAGCCATAAACATTCCATTCATATCTGTTACGTTTTCAGTATTAAAACTCGACGCATCAATACTTTTTGTTGCAGCTAAATTTCTAAACATATCCTTCATATTAGTAACAGCACTAGTATTAAGGCTTGAAAGAGACAAATTCAGTGGCCCTTTAAACATAAGGAACATTTTCTCCATTGTTGTCGCATTGCCACCCTTTAGGTTAGAGAAATCTGCATTTGTATCTGCCGTTGCCTTATAAAATGTATGCATAAAGCTCGTGGCATTCTCAAAGGTTACCTTAGACATATCAAGTCCTCTCAGATTAGTATATGCAAAAGCTGCCTCCGCATTTTTTGCTGTATTAATATTTTCGAGGTGTAAAATTTTTAAATTTGGGCTCGTACTAAGCAATGCATAAGTATCTTGAAGGAATATTGAATCCATCTTCTCAGTCTTCGAAAAATCAATCCCGTCAAGGTCAATTTCACCAAAGCAGGACGCATTGTTCCTTTTAAAACTAGCCATCCTACTTAACCACAAGGTTGCATCTTCCGGCGCATAAACAATATCCGCCTCGGAATACCAATATACATAATTCTTCCCACCTTTGTAATCATTCCACACATAAATAGGGACATCTGAGCCCGTTTCAGCTTCGTTAAAACTACTATTATTCCTAATACTAGCTTTCAGCTGATTAGTTCTCTGAAAGGTGTATAGAGTAGTAGGGCATCGCAAAAAAGGTGCGCGATAATTATTGCCTCCACTATACAAAGGCGTATTGTGTGCACTATTTTTCTTAAACGTCGCCGTTTTCAAGACTGGATTCGTGATCACAGTTATCAAGATATTACCACTATAGGTATCCTCGATTAAGTCACCTCCAGCGCGCACTCCAACACTAATCTTTGGGATCCCCGCACCAGAACTATCACCGATTCCAGGCGCACTTGCCGTAGTCTTATTTACCACCAACATTGGTGAACTACTTCCAGGAAGCGCCGAAAAGTTCGTCTGATCAATCGACACACCCCATTCTTTCTCATTAAAATTTGCGAGAGTCTTACTGGCACTAAGTGGCATAATTTTGCCAGTATTATCAGACTGGCTTGGCCTTAAGATTGAGTCTGTTCCAGTACTCGAAATCATCACCTTGTACCCCGAACGATTATCTGTTCGGACATTTATCAAAATGTCCCGCGCCTTAGCCGACTCGTGTGCACCCTTATCAAATTCAAAATTTAATTCATTTCCCACATCCACACCGCTCAAGGACATCGAAAGAGTCTCCGCAAAAACGTTGTGATTATTACAAAGAAAACAAATTGTAAGACAGAAGATTAAACCGCCAATCTTCTTTAAATAGTTTATTTTATAGATGTTTTTACTTTTTAATGTCACGGCTACCCTTACTCTAACACAAGCATATTTATAAAGCAAACTTTAATATAAATATTACAACGCTATTTTTACAACGTTTATACTAATCTAACAACAAAAAATACCCCGAAGGGTATTTTTTTAATAAATTCGTAGACTCGGTTTTTAATTAAGCTAATTCAACAGTAGCGCCGGCTTCTTCAAGAGTTTTCTTGAGAGCTTCAGCTTCGTCTTTCTTAACTTTTTCCTTGACAGTTGCAGGAGCACCATCAACGATAGCTTTTGCTTCACCAAGACCGAGACCAGTAGCCTCTTTAACAGCCTTGATTACAGCGATTTTCTGAGAACCAGCGTCTTTAAGAACGACGTTGAATTCAGATTTGCTTTCTTCTTCAGCAGCAGCGGCAGGAGCAGCAGCAACAGCAACAGCGGCAGCAGCAGGCTCAATGCCATATTCATCTTTAAGAGTGTTTTTGAGTTCATTAACTTCAAGAACGGTAAGGTTTACGAGTTCTTCAGCTAATTTTTTAATATCAGCCATGTTAGACCTTTCTATAAATTAATTTAGTATCTATCCCGAAGGATAAAACATTGATTGTCTTTTCTAATAAAACTTTAGACTATGCTTCCAACTTTGCTTCCAAACCGGAAACAATGCCAGAAAGTCCACCAGCGAGACCAGAGATAGAATCGTTGACTGGTGAAAGCAGTTGTGCAACCACCTGTGCCACCAATTCGTTCTTGGATGGGAGAGCAGCAAGAGCATTGATCTCAGCGGTGTCGATCATACGACCACCATCGCTAAAGCCACCAACAAGCTCGAGAGCTTTGTGGGTCTTACCAAACTCAGCCAAAACTTTAGCTGGAGCAACTTCGTCAGAATCGGAAATTGCGTAAACAAGTTGGCCGGTCAAATGAGTAGTGTCAGTATCTTTATATACTGCAATCTCATTCATCGCCACACGAACCAAACGGTTCTTAACGATTTTAATGCGGACACCTTGTTCGCGAGCAGCATGACGCAAGTCCTCGAGTTCAGCGACAGTGAGACCCTGATAGTTTGCGTAAGCTGTCAATTTTGCACTTGAAAGTAGCTCAGTTAAATCAGCAACCAATGTATTCTTTTTATCTTTTGAAATTGCCATAAAAAGTATTCCTTGATTGTTAAGAAGTCTACGAATTTTTAAACTTCGTTACCAAGTTATAAGATTTTCCTCGGTGACCTAATTAAGATTTCGAAGTTCATGTAAATTATATATTAAATTCACACTCCCTAACCAAAAATCCGTCACTGTCTTTGGTAACTGCCTCTAGTCTAGCAGAAAACAGGGAAAAATGCAAGAAAACATATTTTTATCTATTATATTAATAAGGATTTTTATATGTAAAGTATCCTGGCAACCCACCAGAGTTATCGAAACGCGCATAGACCTTATCCTGTGGATTTGCAGCATTATAGGCTGTACCATTTTGCCCAACTAGATGAATTGCGTCCATAAACATTCGAGATGAATCAATTACATTGCCAACATTAAATAACCAGGAAGCCTGAATTGTCACTACTCCTGACTCTCTAAACATATCCTCCATATGCTGAACGTTATTTGTATTGAACTTCGAAATATCAATTACAGCCATCCCTAAAGTCCTGTAGAACATTCCAGCCATATTAGTCACCGCACTAGTATTAAAACTTGACAAGTTCACGCTATTCAAAAATACACTATTTGAAAACATATTTGACATATCAACAACTTTACTAGTATTAAAAATCGATAGATTAAGATTACCAACTAAATTGGTACCATCAAACATCATTGGCATAGCAACTGCATTTGAGGTATTAAAATTTAAAACATTGAGAGTCCTATCTGCAACTACAATCCCCCTAAACATTTGACCAAAATCAGTTACACTTGATGTATTAAAATTCGAAACATTCAGGGTATTAAGATGTCGCATACCTCTAAACATAGAGTTCATAATAGTAACTTTACTTGTATCGAAAGAAGAAAGATTAAGGTTTGGAACTACAGAAGTAGCAAACATCCCAGACATATTAGTTACATTAGACGTATTAAATCCATCCAAATTTAAAGTCTGCAGTGCATAAGTATCAAGAAACATTTCTGAAGTATCTGTCAGCTGATTACTATTCCAGCCAGATAGATTAATGTGTTCTGTCCCAGCTGACGCAAACATTTTATTGGTCCTAAGTAAGCTTCTAACATCCCACGACGATAGATCAATATTCTTTGGCTTAATTGCGCCACTGAATAAACCATCAACATATTTTAGTCTCTTAGTATCCCAGCTCGAAAGGTCAATACTAGAAAAATTACTTCTAAAGAACATATATGATATATCCGTAACCTTACTAACATTAATCTTCGAAAAATCGATCGGATTTTTAGGAGTCGCTCCTGAATCCTGACAAGCGAACATCCCCGCCATATACCAGACATTACTCGTATCAATCCCATCAATATTAAGATTTCTTACAGACTTTGCACCATCTACAAAAAATTCGTGCATCACCTCAGTTCTACTTGTATTTATTCCACGAATATCAATTAACTCCATCTCATTAGCATCGCGGTTGATATTCTTAAACATCTCGTTACCGTTCACATTAGAATACGCCACATCCGCATCCGTCCACCAATATACGGTGCGGTCTGGAGTATTAAACCAGGCATAAATTGGACGTTCTGAATCAGTAGTTGAAACCACCGTTGCAGCACCAATATTCGCCGGCGCGACACTCGATCTCTTAAATACATTAACATTATGTGTCGAGTCAAGATTCGAAATCAGAGCGTTAAACTGTTGGCCAGGCAAGAAAGTCGCTTCCGTCGGTACGTAATTAGTAATCGTTGTAAAAATAATTTCATTAGAATAAAGACCTGGCTCCAGATCCGGCCCCGCCTTTACACCAAAATCCAAACCTAGTCCATAACTAGTTGCCGCCCCCGCACTGGTTCCACTAGTGGTAGTAGAACGTATCTCATCCGGTGCGCTATGTTTTGGGATTGGTTTATATAGCTGACTTGGATTATAAACACCATGTTCTTTTACAAGATACCCCCATTTTTTTGGCGCAAAACTACCAGCTGTCGTATCGGTATTAATAGAAGTAAACTTAGTAGTTGCGGAAGCATCTGTATTATTTAAATTCGTATCTTCGCCAACACTCGAGATATAGGATTTATATCCAGTTTTATTATTAGTCGTTACGGTATAAGAAATCGCATAGTGCTTAAATTCAGAGTTAGCTGCTTCCGTCGCACTGAATTGAAAATCCAGGGAAGAGTATGACAAGCTAGTCGTTAAAACTGAAGGAGTGGCTCCACCTGGTGCTGCAAAAACCTTCACTTCCGCGCCAGAAAGCAGCATGGCGCAGAAAATTAAGCATACAAAACCAAAACTAATAAGCGGAAAAAGATATGTTCGATGTTTCAACGAGAACATGTCGCCCTTGCACTTTGCACTTTGCACTTTGCACTTTGCACTTTGCACTTTGCACTTTAAATATTTTCTCAGATCCTTCATAATTCTATGCTTAATTATACCATAATCATAATCACAAAAACTAGTCAGATTCTATGGTTTTGAACTAAAATACCCTGGCACACCAGCCGCGTCCAATCTCGCGTAGGTTTTATCTTTCGAATTCGATTCACTATACGAAGTCCCGTTTCCACCCACCAGATTTGTATTATCTTTAAACATATCCTGTGAATTTGCCATCGCTGTATTTACGAAATTTGCCGAAGCATAAATCGTCTTCACCTTTGTATACGCAAACATACTGCTAGTCTCCGTTACATTTCGTGTATCAAAACTTGAAAGATCCAGCACTGAATTCTCCGGATCCTGCAAAGAACGGTAGAACATAAACGCCATATCAGTCACCAATCTCGTATCAAATGAAGAAACATTAAGATTCGCCAGCTTCGCCATCCCTTGCAACATTGAACGCATATTTGTCACCTTACTTGTATCAAACCGCGATAAATCAAGGCTGGTTATTTTTTCCATATTTAAGAACATCCCAGACATATCCGTCACTTTTGGTGTCCTGAAACTTGAAATATTAAGATTGGTCAAAGCCTTCATATGTGCAAACATTGAACGCATATTTGTCACCTCTTCAGTATCAAAACTCGAGAGATCAAGATTTGTCACCGCACTGGCATACCTGAACATATTCTTCATATCTTTTACATTGCTAGTATTAAAACTACTCAAGTTCACCGTTGTTAGATTTTTAGTTTTTGCAAACATCTCCGACATATCCTCGACCTTACTTGTATCAAAACTAGAAAGATTTAAGGTTTGCGCAAAATTCCCCTCAAACATGTGTCGCATAAATTTCACATTCGAAGTCTTAAATCTAGAAAAATCTACCTCAGAAGTTGGGGAACCAGAAGAACTATTCGAAGCAAACATGTAGCTCATATCCTCCACATTATCAGAGTTAAAATCACCCAAAATAATATTTTTATATAGATAATTTCCTGAATGGAACATATAGCTCGCACTTTTAGTTTTGCTCATATCAATCCCACTCACGTCGACCAAATTAAAATGCCCATGACCATCACTTAGATTCGAAAACATCTCATGTGCATCTTCATTTGCATAAGCAATATCCGCTTCACTCCACCAGTACACTGTTTTATCCGCTGGTTCGTACCAAACATAAATCGGATAATCCGAATCGGCCGTTGATACAATTTTAGCTGAAGAAAGATTCACCGGCTGGCTATTGGCGCGTTTAAAATTTTCCGTATTGTAAACAGAGTTAATCTTCTTTACCAAAAAATTAAAGTTTGGACCTGGCAAAAAAGTAGCTGTTTTTGGCACAAAATTTGTCACCGTTGTAAATACAATGTCTTTTTTGTATGTGCCAGAAATTAAATTCGCCGCCACCTTTGCGCCAAAAGAAATCCCAACTACATATGGACTACCATTGGCGT
This sequence comes from uncultured Candidatus Saccharibacteria bacterium, assembly GCA_963539465.1. GTDB lineage: Bacteria > Patescibacteriota > Saccharimonadia > Saccharimonadales > Saccharimonadaceae > Nanosyncoccus. The sequence goes on from CAUTMI010000001.1 coordinate 191,420, forward strand.
TGGGTGTAGAAAAAATCGTGTCCGGAGCGCTTGCTTTTGGAATCGGTAAAAAGTCAGAACCAGGTGGTGCTGGAGTGGTCACATGATAACCCCAGTTATTATCCGAAAAAGTGGTTGACGCCATCGTGGTCGAGATCGAAGCGAGTTTTTGAGAAATTGTCGCATCCGTGTGTTTTAAGTCCGTATTTTCATCTATGCTTGCCACATAGGTCGTAACGCCAGTACGATTATCAGTTTGAATTGTTAGATTAGCCCCAGATTCGATAAATTGCGCCGTAGAACCAGTAGGTGTAAAGTCCAAGTCCACCGAAGGTGTGTTTACCGACATCGAGAGTGTCGATAAGCCTGCAAGTGGCGCCGCATAGGAATTCGGCGTCGAAAAATCGAAAAGGAAATTAAATGAAAGGAGTAATAAATAGATAACTAGCCCAACCGGACCCAACAAGAGAAAATCAGAAATTCTAGTGCCATTTTTTAACCTCTGGCCCACACGAATTTTATTACCGAGCCTAAAAGCTCCCGTATTTTTGATTCTCAAATCTAACACTTGTACTAGTATAGCATAAACACTATCACAGACAAAATTTATTCGTGATGATATTTTCCACCAACCGCAATCTCTTGCGCTCGATATATTTGTTCCGCTAGCATCACGCGCACTAACTGGTGGGGGAAAACTAACCTCGAAAGGCTCCACACTAAATTAGATTTCTGCCTCACTTCTTCACTCACCCCGAAAGCTCCGCCGATAATAATCACCACTTCCTTACTATTTACAAACTGCCGTGACAAGGTCTCAGAAAGTTCTGGTGATGATAAGTTTTTTCCTCGCTCATCAAGCAAAATCACATACTGCTGCCCCGCAAATGGCCATTTCGCAAGATATTGATTCAGTTTTTCCTCTTCAATCAATTCCCAAACAATATCAAAAGGCTTCTTTAATCGCTTTTCATACTCAAAAACCGCTTCCTCAACCCACTTCAAATGTTTTCTACCACCAGCAATAATCTTAATCATTGTAATAATTATATAACATTCCAAAAAATCGTCATATTCAGCAGTATTTATTACAACATTTATAGCCAAATCTCTGTTAGGTCTGTGGAAATCTTTGTATAAATAATTTATACAAATTTTTGTTGACAATTTTACAAGACTAGCATAATATAATATCAATATTATATTAAACAGACAGGATGCGAGGTGATGTCTGAATTACCAGAAAAACAAATAAAACGACTCCGCTCGCTAATTCAAGAAGCGGAAACCAATCTAGCAGCTGCCAGGGAACTTTTAAATTCTGTCGTCGGCGATGGTGATATTGTTACCACTCCGAGAGAAGTTATCGTTTCCGCACCTGAGGGTAAAATTATCGAAGGTGTTTTTGACGGCCAAATCATGATTGACCAAGACGGCAAAAACTATCCAGTCCCAGCCAACTATGCTAGTAAGTCCAAGCTAGTTGAAGGTGACATTATGAAACTTACCATCACACCAGAAGGAAAGTTCCTCTACAAGCAAATTGGGCCAGTCGAGCGCAAAACCGTAATCGGTACCCTCACTCACCATGATGATAAATATTTCGTCGAAGTAAGTGGCCGCGAATACGAAATTCTTTACGCTTCCGTAACCTATTTCCGTCTTCGTGAAGGTGCGCAAGTTTCCGTTGTTATTCCAGCCAACAACGATCAAGCCAACTGGGCTGCCGTTGAAGCTGCACTCTAGAAGAATAATTTTCTAATAGAAATAACCCAAAAGAATAGACCCATAAAATGGGTCTATTTCGTGCTACAATATTTTTAATGAAGGCTCTCTATCGAAAATATAGACCGCTCCATTTATCCGAAGTTATTGGGCAGGATAAAACTATCGAGCAATTACAAGGCGCCTTAACCAAGGGTAAAATTTCTCATGCCTACCTCTTTGTTGGTCCACGCGGCTGCGGCAAAACCTCTGTTGCTCGTATTTTTGCCCACGAAATTAACCATTTCGACTATCAACTTGAAGACTCCTATATTGACATCATTGAAATCGATGCCGCCACCTTCACTAGTGTCGACAATATCCGCGAACTTCGTGAAAAAGCTATGATCATGCCGACTCTTGGCAAATACAAAGTCTACATCATCGACGAAGTTCACATGCTTTCAAATAGTGCCTTTAATGCTCTCCTTAAAATTCTCGAAGAACCACCAGAACACGTAATTTTTATCATGGCCACCACCAACCCAGAAAAAATCCCAGCCACCATTATCTCTCGCACTCAAATTTATCGTTTCAACCTAGCCGAGCCAAAAGTCATGCAAGATTTTTTGCGTTCCGTCTGCGACAAGGAGGGAATTAAAATCTCTGACGATGCACTTAAGATCATCACCGAACGGGGTGGTGGATCTTTTCGTGATTCACTTTCCATCCTCAACCAGATTGGCACGGTCAATCTTTCCGAAAAAACTATCGAGGCCAGCGACGTTTCAGCTGCCCTTGGCATCCCAGAACATCAAGAAATTCAAAATCTCATCAATTTCTACGAAAATTCCGACACAGAAAACATCACAAATACCCTCGCCGCCCTTTTTAATTACGGCATTACCGCCGAATCGATCACTTTAGAATTAATCAATCAAATTCTAAAGAGTCCAACTCCAAAATCACTCCAACTCGTCAACCAACTTTTTAATGTCACTGGAAGTTTCCTCGAAGCCAAACTCACTGTTGCTCTAATCTCGAGCAACTTCACGGCTCCCGCCAGTATAGCCTCTGCAGCTTTCACAACACCAGTTACCTCACCACAGCCAACCACTCCTGCCTCAACAGCCGCTCCTACTATTTCAACAGCCGCTCCAAACTCATATTCGGCAACCACTAATTCGCAGCCCTCAGCAAAGCCTACTTCAACACCAAGCGCTAAACCAAGTCCCTTCACTGAGCTCCGTGAGCAGCTAGCCAAAAATGCTAAAAATCATAAAGCTGAACGCGCACTGCCGCCGAAAGATCCTGAAGAGATGGTTCAAGAAGCACCGCCAACTCTACCAGAAGCCGTGGTTAGCTCATCTGGTGATTTTAATTTCAATGGCTTTGTCGCCAACGTCACCAACGTCAATCCTACCCTAATGACCGCCCTCAAAAAGTCTTTCTTCGTCATCGATGGCAAAAATTTTGACATCTATCCGGAAAAAGCCGTCTACTGGCGCATCTTAGGACAAAAAAATAACCTAGAAATCTTGCGTGGGGCTACCAACTCTATCGAATTGACCGTCAGAAACCCTGATGTTGAAGTTATTCCAAAAACCGCCGTCTCTTTTGAACAGGCTGCCGCCGGTCAAACCAAAAAAGCAGTCACGGTTTCCTCAAAAATTGAGTCACTCTCTGCTATAATGGGAGATATCCAGGAGGTAAACGAAAATCCATTTTAGGATTTTTGAGGTGTAATTATGGTAGAAACAAAAGACGATTCCGAAAAGAAACCTAGAAAAAAGACTATTTCCCAAAATGATCCAGAATTGTTTGGTGGCCGCATTCCGCCCCAAGATATTGAAGCCGAACGCTCTCTGCTTGGCGCGATTTTGCTTGATGATTCTGCTTTTCCGGATATTCTTGAAAAGATTAAACCGATTGATTTTTACGAAAAGAAACACGGCGCCATATATCGCGGCATGATGTCGCTTTATGAGCATAACCAGCCAATCGATCTTTTGACTCTTACTTCTGAACTTCGCAATCTAAAACTTCTCAAAGATATAGGTGGCGCATCTTATCTCACTGAACTTACCAATGTAGTACCTACCGCTGCTCACGTTTTATCCTACTCAAAACTTGTTGAACAAGCCTCCATCCGTCGCCGACTCATTCGCGCGGGTACCGAAATCACTAATCAAGCTTACGATAGTGCAACGGATGTTTCCGCCATGCTTGGCGCTGCCGAGAAGGAACTTTTTGCCGTCTCCGATCAAACCACTAAAACCGAATATGCGGCCCTTGAAGATCTTCTTGTCGATGCTTTTGATCGCATGGAAGCGCTCCATACCAACAAAGGTTCCATGCGTGGCCTAAAAACTGGCTTCCGTGACCTTGATAATAAAACTGCAGGATTCCAGCGCGGCGATCTCATTATCATCGGCGCCCGCCCAGCCATGGGTAAAACCACTTTCGCTCAAAACCTAGCCTATAACATTGCTGGCATTAATAAGCGTGGCGTCCTCTTCTTCTCTATGGAGATGGCAAAAAATGAGATTGTTGATCGTATGATTGCCACCACTTCTGGTGTTGACTCTTGGCATATTCGTACCGGTAACATTTCTTCCGACGACTTTGCAAAAATCGGCGATGCGCTTGGTGAAATGAGCGAAATTCCACTCTACCTTGATGACACCAGCTCTATGACCGTACTTGAACTTCGCAACAAAGCCCGCCGCGCCGCTCACGATCATGATATTGGTCTAATCATCGTCGACTACCTTCAGCTAATTTCCGGTTCTGACCGTTACGCTGGTAACCGTGTGCAAGAGGTTACCGAAATTTCTCGTGGCCTCAAAACTCTCGCGCGTGAACTCGAAATTCCAGTTATCGCCCTAGCTCAGCTTTCTCGTGGCGTCACCGGCCGTGATGATCCTCGTCCAGTCCTATCCGACCTTCGTGAATCCGGCTCCATCGAGCAGGACGCCGACCTTGTAATGTTCCTACATCGTCCTGACTACTACCACCAAGAAGAGGGCTATGAACCAACCAATGTTACTGAACTTTTAATGGCCAAGCACCGTCATGGGCCTATCGGCAAGATCGAACTCTACTTCCACCCTGAGCTTCTAAGGTTCATGTCACTCGACAAGACCAGGGAATAAAGCTTTTTAAATAGCGTTATTTGTTTTTCCATGATAAAATAAAACTGTGGGTAAATTAAATCCAAATAAATATTTTCTTTACAAAAAACGCTTTATCATTGGCTACATTCTTCTAGCCATTAGCTTTCTTGGTCTTATTCTTCTGGTCCCAAAACTTGCACCAGTTGGACTTTCTAATGCAGAAATGAATTCCGCCATCACCAGTCAAAACCTCGACGTCCACTCAGTTTTTAGCGGCAATCTCATCGACCTCCCCTATCATCTCTTGCAAAAAATTGTCTTTAAGTTTTTCGGTATCACCAGTTACACCATTCGAATTCCAAGTATTATTATGGGCGGTCTTCTCGGATTCCTCATCGTTCTCCTCCTCAACCGTTGGTTTAAAAACAACACTGCCATCATCGCCAGCATTATCACCGTTCTTTCTTCCAGCTTTCTTTTTCTCGTCAGTAACGGCACCCCACTTATCATGATCGTCTTCTGGCCAACTCTTTTACTTTGGGTCGGTTCCAAGGTCCAAGGAGTCAAACGCCCCGCCCCAATTTGGTGTTTTATTTTTGCCATCGCCCTCTTCCTCTCCAGCTTCACTCCCTATATGCTCTATCTCGTCATTCTTATCTTAATCTACACCGTCTGGCATCCACACCTTCGTTTCACTATCAAAAAGCTCCCAAGGCTGCCTTTCTTCCTCGTCTCCGCCATTATCCTCACTGGCTTCGGTTTTATGGGATACATCCTACTCAATCACCCGGACATCATTCAGCCACTCCTCTTTTCCGGTAATTTTAAAATCTCCGGCTACTTTAATAATCTCAAGCAAGCCTTTTTACCATTTTTCTCTTGGCATGGCGTCATCGAAAGCATTTTTCTCGCACCACAAATCAGCCTCCCCGCCACCATTATTGCCATCATCGGCCTCATTTCCACCTTCAAAGGCTTCTTCGCCAGCCGCAATTCCATCGCCATCTTTCTTATTCTCTTTACTATTATCATTTCAGGATTCAACACCGACTATGCCGCGCTTCTCCTTCTACCTTTCGCCATCCTAATCGCTCACGGCTTCCGCTATATTATTAATAAATGGTTTGATCTCTTCCCAGAAAACCCCTACGCTAAACTCTTTGGCGTGATTCCAATCACTTTCTTCCTCTTTACCATGATTACTTCCGACCTCTCGCACTTCATCTCCGGATACCGCTACGCCGCACCTGTGGCTAACCAGTTTAATAGCGATTTCACCATTACCCTATCTAATCTCAAGCCGGGCGATAGTATTCTAATCGATAAAGATAATGAATCTACAAAACCAGTTGCAGAACTTGTTCTTGCCGCCAATAACGTGAAGCCGATTTTCCGCCCAGCCCTCAAATACAACATCATCGAACCAACACACGCCTTCGTAGCTGGAGAAACTTTTTACGCCCTCGACAAAATCGGATCTAAAGAGAATACCAATTTTGCAATCCAAAAAATTATCACCTCTTCAAAATCCCAAAATGCCGACCGCCTATATCTTTATACTGTCGAGTAATCTGTTATAATATTTCTATAATTATTTAAGGAGAGATTTCATGGGTGCTACCTTTGACCAAATGAAAATGATTAATAACTTACGCAAAGCCCAAAAAGACTTGAAGAACGAAATTGTTGAAGTTGAAGCTGGTGATGGCGCTGTCGTAGTCCAAATTACTGGCGAGCTTAAAGTCAAAAAAGTTGCTATCGACCCATCTCGCGTCGACCTTGACGACATCTCAGAACTTGAGCGCTGGATTGAGAACTGCTTCCGTGACGGTTATGCTAAAGCACAGGAAATTGCAACCGACAAAATGAAACCTCTGATGAGCCAACTTGGTGGTCTTTCTGGTCTCGGCATGTAATAAATCTACCTAGCCAAACTATCATTAAATTCAATTTAGATTAATATCAGATTAAACTTAGTTTATGCTGCCAAAAGCACTAGAAAACACTATTGAAGCACTGGGGAATCTCCCAGGAGTAGGGCCACGTACCGCCGAGCGCTACGCGACCTATCTTTTTCGTGTTGACCCTAAAATCTCTGAAACTATCATTGACGCCCTAACACATCTTCATACCGATGTCAAAATCTGCCCGGTAACTTTTGCCTTAATTAATCACGATGAACAGGTTTCACCGCTCTACAGCGACGAAGAACGTGACAAGAAGACTATTCTAGTCGTTGAGGAACCGCTTGACATCTATGCCATTGAGCAGACTAAGCAATATCATGGCACCTATCATGTGCTAGGTGGCGCCATCTCACCTATTGACGGAATCACTCCCGACAAACTCCATATTGAGGAGTTAATTTCTCGTGTCAAAAATGACGCAGCCGAAGAAATTATTATTGCCACTAACCCTAGTGTAGAAGGCGAAAGCACCGCTCTTCTTCTTCAAAGGTTACTTTCTGGCAAATACCCTGAGCTAAAAATCACCAGGTTAGCCCGTGGACTTCCACTCGGCGTTGACCTCTCCTTTGCTGATCAAATCACCCTCGGTGCCGCCCTCACCAACCGCACTAAGCTCTAGTCTAAATTTATCTCTCCAGATTCCAGACTCCAGACTCCAGGCTCCAGCCCCATCTTAAAACCGAATTCTCAAATCCATAATCTCAAACTAATTATGTTTTTATGCTAAAATCAGATTATGTCATCTAAGGAGGTCCATGGAACAATCTAATCTTTTATATTTAATTTTGTTTTTTAATCTAGTCCTATTAATTATAGTCTTATTTTTAACGCTTAAAAATCGCAGCAACAAGAAACAAGAATTACTGCAAAATTCCATCGAAATGATGGCAAAAAATAGCGATCAGATTGTCGAAGCTTCCAAAAATCTCAATGATCGCATGGTTCGTGTTGAGGCTATCGTCGGCACCATCACCAAGGGTGTTCATGATGGCTTCCGTGACAACCGCCAGGAAATTGCGACCAATCTCCAAACCATTCAAAAAACCATGGATACTAGAGTTCGCGATTTGCAAAACGATAATGCCAAAAAACTTGAAGAAATGCGCCTAACTGTTGATGAAAAACTCCAGGCCTCAGTTGAAAAGAGATTCAACGAAAGCTTCAAGACTATTTCCGAACAACTCACAAGTGTTTATAAAGGTCTCGGCGAAATGAAAAATCTAGCCACCGGTGTTGGCGATCTCAAAAAAGTCATGGAGGGCGTTAAAACGAGGGGAATTTACGGCGAAGTTCAACTCAGTAGTATCATTTCCGACATCTTAAGTCCAAATCAATATTGTGAAAATATTAACACCAAACCGGGCTCCGCTGACCGCGTTGAATTTGCCGTCAAAATGCCAGGACGTGATGAGAATCATGAGACTTTTCTCCCAATCGACTCTAAATTCCCAGTCGAAAACTATTCAAGATTAATTGCCGCCTATGACCTTGGCAATAAAGCCGATATTCTCACCTATCAAAAAGCCCTTGCCACTGATGTCAAAGAACAAGCTAAAAAGATTTTCACCAAATACATTGAACCACCATATACCACCGATTTTGGTATGATGTTTGTCCCAACCGAATCACTCTATGCAGAAATTTTACGCATCCCAGGTCTCTCTGACGAGATCCGCCAAAAATACAACATCAGCATTACCTCCCCATCCACTCTGCCAGTAACTTTATCTGGCCTACTTATGGGCTTCCGCACCGTTGCCATTGAAAAACGCAGTAGTGAAGTTTGGCAAGTACTTGGCGCCGTTAAAACTCAATTCAGTAAATTCGGTGACCTCCTTGAAGCCACCAAGAAAAAACTTCAAGAATCTGCCAATAAAATTGACGCCGCCGCCACTACTTCTCGTCAAATCGAGCGACGCTTGAAAGAAGTCGAAAGTCTTCCAGCCAGTGAAAGTACTAAACTCATTGGTGACGTTGACGTCTAATATGTTGACACCTATTTAACGTCAAATTCCCATCTAATTAAAACCCCTAGTTTCGTCTAATTAACTCTGCCATCTGTTATAATAAAATCAATGTACGACAATTTTCAACAGTTTATTTCAAATAAATCTCGCCTCTGCATTATTCAGGCGGAAAATCCAGATGGCGATTCACTTGGCTCCGCGCTCGCGCTTGAAGCTTTACTTTCTGATAAGCAAATTTCCCAGTATTGCCCAGTCAATATCCCAAAATACCTTCGTTACTACACTAATTGGTCAAAAGTCCAAAGTGAAATCGATTATGAGGCTGATGGCTATATTATTGTCGACACTGCCGCACAAATTTTACTCAGTAAACTTACCGATGATCTCACTATTCGAAATCTTCTCTACACCAAACCGGTCTTTGTTTTTGATCATCATGAAACCCCAGACGACCTCGATTTTCCACATCAGTCCATCATTGAGCATCTCCCGTCCTGCACCAATCTTATCTATAAGGTCGCCAAAAAACTCAACTTAGACATTAATAAAGCCGCGGCAGAATATATTTTTCAGGGACTTCTTTCTGACACTCTCGGCCTCACTTCAGCCGGTGTAACCAGTGAAACTTTTCGTCTAGCTGCCGAACTTGAAGATCTCGGCGCTGATATTACAGAACTTGAAGAACGCCGCAAAGAATTTATGAAAAAATCTCAGCGCATTCTTGCCTATAAAGCTGAGCTAATCAATCGTATCGACTACTCACTTGATGGACAGCTCTCCACAATTCATATATCATGGGACGAAATTCAAGAATATTCCGACGAATATAATCCAAACGTGCTAATTCTGGAAGAAATGAAAATGGTGGAAGGTGTCAAAATCGCCGTTGCCATCAAAACCTACCCAGATGGTAAATTGACTGGTAAAATCCGCACTTCTATCCCAGTCGCCGATAAAATCGCTGGCTTTTTTGGTGGCGGCGGACACCCATACGCTGCCGGCTTCCGTATTTATGATACAAATTATCAAGATACCCTCCGCGAACTCGTCGGCTGTTCAATTAAATTAATTGAGGAATACGAAAAAGAATCTATAGATTCAGAAACCACTTTTATCGGGAGTTTTTAAATGAAACTATACAACACTCTAACGAGAAAAATCGAAAACTTTACTCCACAAGATCCTAAAAACGTCAAAATCTATACCTGCGGACCAACCGTATATAGCTTTGCCCATATTGGCAACTTCGCGAGTTATATCTACTGGGACCTTCTCGTTCGCACTCTCACACTAAATCAATGGACAGTCAATCGTGTGATGAATATTACCGATGTTGGCCATCTCACCTCTGACGGCGACGAAGGGGACGACAAGTTAGAAAAAGGCGCCAAACGTGAAAATAAAACCGTTTGGGAAATTGCTGATTTTTACACTGAGGCTTTCCTTAAAGATTTTTACTCGCTTAATCTCATTAAGCCAAACAAAATCGCTCGTGCCACAGATTATATCAAGGAAGATATCACTATCGTTGAAGATCTCATCAAAAAAGGCTATACCTATGAGACTTCCGATGGTATTTATTTTGATACTAGTAAATTTGCTCACTATGCAGACTTTGCCAAACTCGATTTAGAACACCTAAAAACCGGTGCTCGCGTCGAATTTAATCCAGAAAAACGTAATGCCTCTGATTTTGCAGTCTGGAAATTTATTCAGGCTGGGGAAGACCACGCCATGCGTTGGGATTTTCTAGGCCGCCCAGGTTATCCCGGTTGGCATCTTGAATGTTCAACCATCTCACATACTGAACTTGGCGAACCACTCGATATCCATACTGGCGGCATCGACCACATCCCAGTCCACCACACTAACGAAATCGCTCAGTCCGAAGCTGCTTTTGGAAAAATCATGAGTCGCTTCTGGCTCCACTGTAATTTCATCACCATTGACGGCCAAAAAATTAGCAAATCGCTCGGCAACACCTACACTCTTGCCGACCTCTCTACTCGTGGTTTTTTACCAGCCGACTATAAAACCTGGATTTTGCAAGGCCATTATCAATCTGAACGTAATTTTACCTTCACCGACCTTGCCGGCACCAAAAATCGCCGCCTCAAATGGAAAAATCAAATTGCCAAATTATTACAAGAACAACCTGAAATAGCTACACTAAAAACCACTCAAGAACTACAGGATTTTCTCGGTAATTTATTAAACTCTGAAATTACCGCAAAAACCGATCTTACAAAGCTAGTCTTAGAGAGTGCATCCAACAATCTTAACTCCGCCGAAGCTTTTTCCATTATCGATCAGAACACACCAACTCTAGCAGAGTGGGCATTCATCGAAAATCTGTTTGGCCTCAATCTCTTTTCTGATCAATTTCTCCCATCAGTAGAAGTACTTCAGTTAATTGAATCTCGCCAAGCTGCTCGTAAGGCAAAAAACTACCAACTTTCCGATGAGCTTCGCGACAAAATCGCAGAACATGGCTTCACTGTATCTGATGGCACCACCCCGATTTGGCAATACCTAAACTAGCTTATTTCTTTTTCTTCCAAACTCGGATATACTTAATAAAAATAAAGGAGGTTCATGTCACGCACAATCGAGGTCGATACCAAGACGTTTATCCGTTTTTGGCTAGTTATTATCGCCTTCGCTGGACTCGGCTACTTAATTCTTAAGGCCGCCAGCGGTTTAATTATCATTTTTATCTCAGCTTTTTTGGCTATCGCCCTAAAACCACTCGCCAAACTAATTGACAAAATTGACAAAAGAAAAGAACGACCGCAACTTGCCACCATCATCGCCGTACTCGTCGTCGTGCTTGGTTTTTCTATTATTCTCGCTGTGATTGGCCCAGTCATTATTTCGCAAGTTTCCGTTTTTCTTTCTACGGCACCGCAAAAAATTGCTGCAGTCACTGGTGAAATCGACATCGATAAATTCGGTAATTATTTTGGTATACCAGACCTCCAGCTCCAAATCACTTCCGCAGCTAAAAACTTTAGTAATACCTTACTAAATAATATTAGTAACATCGCCATCACCGGCGTCGGCACCATTGGCACCATCATCACCAACACTATCCTAACCATCGTCCTCACCATTCTCTTCATGCTTGAGGGTCCACAACTGGTCGAAGATTTCTGGCGCGCTATTTCGCCACGCGATTCACAGGCCACTCGCGTTTGGCACCGTGTCACCTCAAAAATGAGTACCGTTGTCGCTAAATATGTCTCAGTCCAGGTATTAATTGCCCTACTTGATGGCATCGTCACCGCCTCCGTAGTCTTCATCCTTTGTCTTATTTTCAATGTCTCAGGCAGTATCGCCGTCCCCCTCGGCCTCATCGCCTTCCTCTTCTACCTTATTCCGATGTTTGGCCCGGTCATCACTTGTGTCATCAACTCAATCCTGCTTTTTGTTAACTCACCATGGGCTGCCCTTAGTTTCTTCCTCTTCTATATTATTTATCAGCAAATTGAAAACAACGTCATCGGTCCGCGTGTTCAGGGAAAAGGCCTTGGGCTGCCTCCAGTCATCATCCTTATTTCCATCATCATCGGTATGTATGCCTTTGGCTTGATTGGCTGTCTCATTGCCATCCCAATTGCTGGCTGCATCAAAGTCATTATCGACGAGTATGCCGCCATTCGTAAAGTGATGGATAATTAGGTTCAATCAAATAGACTATTTTGGCTCGCTATGCCATAATATTATAGGTATTTAAATAGATCAGATCATCAATATTTTAAGCTATTGATACTTTCGGTCTACCAAAAATATATTAAAATTAGATTTTAAAACAAGGAGTTAACATTATGGAACAAGTTTTACCATTTCTCGAAGGCATTTTTCTTATTGCCACCACTGACGGCGATCAGCCACATCTTCGCCCATTTGATGCTGCCGGCATTCTCGATGGCAAACTTTATATTGGTACCAAAAATAACAAAAAAGTCTACAACCAGATTAAAAATAATCCAAAAGTAGAAATCTATGCCACCAATGACGCTCTTGGTGCCCTCCGCATTCAAGCCGAAGCCTATCCTGCCGCAGCAGAGATTAATCAAGCTGCCTACGAATCAACTCAAAAAGACTACACTGGTGAAACTTGCGCAGCAATTGAACTCAAAAACGTCCACGGTACTATTTCAAACAAACTTGGTGAAACAATCGATGTCAACTTCTAATTCCGTAAAAAACAATACCGAAATCCGTAAAACTACATTGATTTATCTCACCGCCATTTCAGCCGGCATTCTTCTCATTTCCAATCTTGCCGCTACCAAACTTTGGGACATGTTTGGCATTGCCGTAGATGGTGGAGTGATCTGTTTTCCAATTTCCTACATCCTCGGCGACATCATTATTGAATTCTATGGTAAGAAAACCGCTAAATCAGTTATTCTTTCCAGTCTTCTACTTAATATTCTTGCCGCCATTGTTTTTTGGATCGTCTGCATCCTGCCACCATTCACTGGCACCGAAGAAATGCACACCGCCATCTCTTCCGTTCTTGGCTTTGCACCACGCATCATCATCGGCTCACTCGCTGGCTACCTCTTCTCCCAGTTTTCCAACAACTTCATCTTTGAGAAAATCAAGAAAAAGACTGGCTCAAGATTATTCCTCGTTCGCGCTCTCGGATCCTCTCTGATTGCCCACCTTCTCGACACCTTGGTCTTCGAGACTATTGCCTTCCTTGGCGTCTTACCGTTCAATGATTTTCTTAACCAAGCAATCTTCGCCTATCTTATTGGTCTTGGTTTCGAGTTCATCCTATCACCAATCGAGTTGCTCATCGTTTCCAAGGTCCGTCCATACTTAGACGACTCTGAGATAAAGGATTCAGGATCAAAATCAGAAGCTCAAAATAAAGCCACATCAAAAGATTCTGAATCAAAAACCCAAAAAGAGAATTAACATGACCACTGCCGACCCCTACGATTTTCATTTTGAAATTACTCATAAAATTCCTGGCAAACTTGGCCGAGCTGGAGTTATCCATACCCCACACGGCAAAATCAAGACTCCAGCTTTTATGACGGTCGGCACTCAAGGTTACGTCCGCTTTGTCTCTAGCGAACAACTTCAAGAAATTGGCGCTCAGGCAATGCTAAGCAACGGCTACCACCTTCGTCGCAAGTCATACAAAATCGCCGAAGAGGGTGGACTTTCCAAATGGTCTGGTTGGCACGGCCCTACCCTCACCGATTCCGGTGGCTTCCAAGTCATGTCTCTCGGATCCGGACTTGGCAAAGTTGTCTCTATGGATAAAGACCGCGGCGTCACCAATACCGCCCATAAAGAACGTCTTGCCCATGTCACCGAGCAAGGTGTTAACTTCACAGACCCCTTTGACGGACAACCGGATTTTATCGGTCCGGAAGAATCCATGCAAATCCAGTGTCGCATTGGCGCTGATATTCATATGGCTTTCGACGAACTCACCTCACTCGCCGATGATTATGATTACAATGTTGAAGCCTTAGCTCGCACCGAACGCTGGGCAAAACGCAGCCTCGATGAACATATGAAACTCCGCGACACACTCGGTTATCGTCAAAGTCTCTATGGAGTTTTACAGGGTGGACGTTGGGAAGATTTAAGACGCAGCACTGCAAAAAAACTCGGCGAGATGCCTTTTGATGGTTACGGTCTTGGTGGTGCCTTCCTCAAAGAAGACTTGTCCGAAATCTTACGCTGGTGCAATGAAGAACTGCCAGAAAATAAACCTCGTCACCTACTTGGACTTTCCCATCCTGATGATATATTAAATGGAGCAGAAATGGGCGCTGACACTTTTGATTGCGTAGCGCCAACCAGGGAAGCACGCCATGGCAAGATTTATACTAAATACGGCGACATTAACCTCCGCAAATTCAAAGATTCTAACCTGCCGCTTGATGAAGATTGTGATTGTCCAACCTGCAAAGCAGGATATACACGAGGTGAGCTCCGCGACCTTTGGCGATCCGGTGATGGGGAACTAAAAAGTAAATTCTACACCCTCGCCTCAATCCATAATCTGCGTTTCATCATCCGCCTAACCGAACAAATTCGCGAAGCCATCCAAAACGACACTTTCACAGAATTCAAACAGGAGTTCCTGAAAAACTACTATCAAAAGTAAAACCAACGTTTTTATAAATCCAACATTATTTTTATGGTAAAATTATAAGGTGGATAATCAAAAATCTTTTTTCAAACAACGACACCCATTACTGAAGGATATTCTAAGCCTAGTCACCTTTATTATTTTTGTCATCCTTGGCACACTTTTTTTAAATACCTATGTCATGCGCTCATATAACGTAGTTGGCGCCTCCATGGAAAATACCCTACATGGCCAGGATCGCCTCATCGTCAATCGTGCCGCGGTTTCTCTCTCTCATTTTTTTGGTAAGCCCTATGTGCCAAAACGTGGACAAGTTATTGTTTTCTTAAATGGCGATGCGTCCGGTCCGCTCACCTGTGGTCTCGAAACTTCTATCCGCGATCAATATATCATTAAACGCGTCATCGCTTTTCCTGGCGAACGCGTCACGGTAAAAGACGGCGTATTGACAGTTTATAATAACGAACATCCTGATGGCTTCCATCCAGATGACGAGACCAGAAAGTCCGACAATGATGGACCAAAATCCCAGACCTCTGGCGAAGTTGATATTATTGTTCCAGAAAATGAAATTTTTGTGGCTGGCGACAATCGTGAAGGTACCCATTCATACGATTCAAGATACGGACTTGGCACCATACCATACTGCCGCATCGTCGGCCCAGTCCTCTTGAGACTCTATCCATTTAACAAAATCCGCCTATTTTAAGGTATAATATTGCTATGTCAGATTATATTTTGATTCGTAAAGGTCGTAATATTGTAAGTGCTTTTTTGCACGCCTTTTTCAACTTATTACTTGGACTTGGCTCTGTATTTATCACCTTTAGCACTGCTAGCTGGATCCCTGGCGCACTGCTAGTCGTCATTTCCAAGTGGCGCATGTTTGCCGTCCGCCCTCGCTATCTTTTTCTCAACCTCAAATCAAACCTTGTCGACCTCATCGTTGGTTTTTCTTTCGTCTTTATCACTTACGCCTCTGGCCCGACTCTTCTCCCAATCCATTTTATCCTTGCCATTCTTTACTCGGCCTGGCTCATCGTTTTAAAACCAATGTCGACCGAGCGCGCTTCTGGTATTCAGGCTCTACTCGCCGTTTTTCTAGGTACCACCGCGACAACCTTAATGTCCGCTAGTGCCAACGCGGCCTTCCCAGTAATATTCAATTTTCTCATCGGTTTTGCTGCCGCTCGTCACGTACTTGTGCAAGGTGATGATCCAGATTTCTCCTTCCTCTCACTTTTGATGGGTTTAATTTTTGCTGAATTTGCCTGGCTCTGCCAATCTTGGCTCATCGTCTATACCTTCAAAGAGATCGGTTTTCTCCTTCCACAATCCGCCATCATTCTTACCACAATAGTCTTTCTTGTCGGCAATATTTTTAGCAAAATCTCCAGTGACGAAGAATTTAATTTCAAAAAAATCGCCACTCCAACTATTTTCTCACTTGCTCTCATTCTGATTATCGTGCTTTGGTTTAGCAAACCATTATTTAATGTCTAAAGGAGGTAAATTTATGACAGAAAAACTTATTTCTTCTCAAACTGAAGAAAGTGATTTTGAATCAAGCAACAAGACTAACAGCTCAGTCGAGAAAGTCGAGGAAGCTGAGAAAGTCGAGGAGACTAAGGAGACTAAGGAAGCCGAGGAATCTAAGGAAACTGAAAAGGTCGGGGAAGTTGAGATAGATGAGGAAACTGAAAAAGTCCCTAAACCAAAAAATATCAAGGAATCCCAAAAACCGTCCAGCAATAAACTACCAGTCTTTCTTTCAGTCCTCGCGCTCGCCTGCAGTATTTACAATCTCAGCCTAACCAGAAATCTTACTGGTAATAATTTCGGCAACTCAGGCCAAATCAGTCGGGATAGCAACTCTGCCAACTTTACAGAAGGCTCGATTGCTAGTATCGCCAATGCCGTCTCAAAAAGTGTCGTCTCTATCGTTACGAGTACCGATCAAAAATCTTTCTTCAGCAATGAAACTACCAGCCAAACTGCGGCCGGAACCGGCTTCATTCTCAGTAGTGATGGCTATGTTGCCACCAACAAACATGTTGTTTCGGGAGCTAGCAAAATCGGCGTTATTCTAGATGATGGCACTGCTTACGAAGATGTTGAACTTGTCGGCACCGATCCGCTCAACGACTTTGCTATCATCAAAATTAACAATGTCAACAATCTTTCACCAGTTAAACTTGGTGACTCGAAAACTACTTCCGCTGGCCAACAGGTTGTCGCCATTGGCAATGCTCTTGGCGCCTACCAGAACTCTGTGACCTCTGGAATTATCTCTGGCAAGGGCCGCAGCCTCACCGCTACTGATTCTGGACGCACTCAGTATGAAACACTTTCAGATATGATTCAAACCGATGCCGCCATCAACGGAGGAAACTCTGGTGGTCCGCTAGTCAATGCTGCCGGTGAAGTAATTGGCATCAATACCGCCTATGCCAGCCAAGGTAATAACGTCGGTTTTGCCATCCCAATTTCAAGCGTGAAGGGAATTATTAAAAACGTTCTCAGTGGCAAAGGTTTTGAGCGTGCTGTGATTGGTGTCCGTTATATCAATCTCACCCCAACCATCGCCAAAGAAAAGAATCTCTCCGTTACTCGTGGCGCTTTAATTGCCTCAAGCAAGAATAATAAAGCCATTATCTCTGGTAGTGCTGGCGATAAGGCAGGCTTAAAAGAGAACGACATTATTACCGCCGTTAACGGTACGGAAATCGGAAGTTCCGGCTCCCTTTCAAGCTTAATTGGTGAATATTCCGTCGGCGATACCGTAAAAATCACAGTCGTCAGAGGTGGTAAAACCGAAACCCTCGAGCTTACCCTCGCAGCCTACAAGCAGTAGAAATATAGTCTAGATAAAGAAATATCCCCAAATTTCTCGGGGATATTTTCTCGGTGATTTTTTCAGTCAATTTTCAAAGACCAGTTCTAATAACTTTAGTACTCAAAGCAGGTGATTAGACCCTGTTTCTTTACCAAAGAAAACCCAGAACGCCTAGCATAACGAATGATCCTCTCCTGCTGACTAATATCTGATTCGAGTACCAAAAATTTCTGATGATTTCTCTTTTTATCTTCAAATAAAGCTGGCCATTTTTGTTTAATCTGACGCATTAACTTATAGATCAAAGCCAGTCCATTCCTCTCCGCAAACAAAGCAATACTTGGCTCATATTCAATTTCAGGTGAACTCCATTCCCAATCGCGATCCACGTATGGTAGATTAGCCATAATAATATCAGGCACTGGCGCAGAATCAGAAATCCGATCAAGCAGGTCACTAAGAGCAAACACCACATTTTCCGCCTTTAATTTTGCCTTATTTTCGCGCGCGACTTTTAATGCCGGTTCCGAAATGTCTAGCGCCAGAACCTGCGCATGAACACATTCCAACCCCACCGAAATTGCCGCACACCCAGAACCAGTACCCACATCAAAAATCATCACTGGAGATAAAATCTCTTCCTTGATTTTTTCCAATTCTTCTTTCACGTTCGGATTATCTGGCCAACTCGGCTCAATCACTCCAATCCTCGCCTTCACTGCTTCTTCATATCTAATCACAATCCTAGTGGCAAGCATATTATATAAGTCAATCGTTGTTTCCACCATCTGTTCGGTTTCCGGTCTCGGAATCAAAACATCCGGAGTTACCTTAAATTTATGTCCATAAAACCATTTTTCACTTGTAATATAGGCTAATGGCACCTTCACTGCACGCAGTGTTAGCATCTTATCTGCCACCTGTCTTTCCTCGGCAGATAAAATCTTTTCACTATGACTAACCAAAAAAGTTCGATCCGATGCCTTAAAAACATTCGTCAAAATCAACTCTGCATCCAGTGGATTAACCAAAGTTTTCGCCTGCGTCAGCCATTTTTTTATCGTTAACGCCATAAAAACCTATCCTATTATGCCATTTTCGTCACGAATTGCTTGAATCTCAAATTTCTTAAGTTCAGCCAAGATATCATCAATATCGCCATCCATCACAGCCCCAATATTTGAGCGAGAATAATGAATGCGGTGGTCAGTAACTCGATCCTGTGGGAAATTATAGGTACGGATTTTTTCCGAACGATCGCCAGTACCAATCAAAGACTTACGTGCCGCCGAAGCATTTGCAGCCTCTTCTGCACGGCGCATATCGTTAAGACGAGTACACAATACCATCATTGCTTTTTCCTTATTCTGACGAAGAGATCTTTCATCCTGCATCGCCACCACGAGACCAGACGGGAAGTGTGTAATACGAATCGCTGAGTTAGTTGTGTTGACCGACTGGCCACCATGACCACCAGAATGATAAATATCAATCCTTAAAT
The DNA here is from genome assembly GCA_963539465.1 of uncultured Candidatus Saccharibacteria bacterium. GTDB lineage: Bacteria > Patescibacteriota > Saccharimonadia > Saccharimonadales > Saccharimonadaceae > Nanosyncoccus. The sequence continues at coordinate 210,617 of CAUTMI010000001.1, forward strand.
CTTTCTCATCAATCTCAATTTCCGACTCTTTCACCTCTGGTAAAGCTACCACAGTAGCGGTCGAAGTATGAATCCTACCCTGAGACTCAGTGGCTGGGACACGTTGTACGCGGTGTACGCCGCCTTCAAACTTTAAACTACCATACGGCCTTTCACCAGAAATTTTAATCACGGCTTCCTTGATTCCACCAGCCTCATTGGCATTTTCAGACATCAGTTCAACCTTCAAGCCATGTTTTTCAGCAAATCGCAAATACATACGATAAAGCTCGGCTGCAAACAGGGAAGCTTCATCTCCACCAGCTCCAGCACGAATCTCCATGATCACCGGCTTGTCATCATCCGGATCGCGTGGCACTAATTTTTCCTCAAGACTAGAAGTCAATTTTTCAATTTCGCTTTGCGCATGGTCAATATCCGACTTTGCAATTTCCGCAAAATCCGCATCGTCCAGCAGCTGCTCAGCCTCCACGATATTTTGTTTTAGCTGTGTGATTTTTTCATCAATTTCAATAATTTCATTAATCTCTGCCAGACGTTTTGATTTGGAAGCAAAATCCTCGCTCATATAAGCGTTCGGGTCCGCCAAAAAAAGCGTAATTTCTTCCGCCTCCTTTTTCAAACTCTTGATTTTTCCTTCCATCTATTCTCCTCACAAAACCTGATTCTATTTACTTATATTTCAGAAAAATTAACATTGTATAAACGTATTTTAACATATTTTAATCAGTAAAAATATACCTCCGTAACACCCAAGCATTCTAATATAGTTAACTTGGTGGGGCTCAATTAACCAGGTTTTAACAGAATACAGCAGTGAAAACTTACGGAAAAGTTGTGAGTTTATGTTAAAATACTTAATATGAAACCAGAAAAAACACAAAATAATATACCTAAAAAAGCAATTAGCAAACCAAATGTTGTTAGTCTTATCTTTTTTATAATCATTGTGATAATTTGGGTACCACATACGTTGCCATTTTTTAAAAATGTGGCAAGTGCGCAGATTTTTGTCGCTATTTTCCTTGCTCCACTTGCAATTGTGGGATTATTCTTAGCCTATAATTCTGGCATTGCATTAGCCAAATACAACTATGGTCGGGTTGTAAAAGGTAATCTGTTTTTGCCATACCTTATATTAGCAGCTGTCCATATTGGATGCGTAGGAGGATGCCTAATTCGTGAGTTGAATTTGGTAGGCTATCCGTTTAAGCTGTGTTTTGATTTTTGCTACCAGATTAAAATGACAACAGCCGTTATGGCGTATTCTATAGTTTCGACTGTACTATTTTTACCAGCTTATTGCGCTATATACCGTTATCGTAGATGGGTGGTAAAGTATAGTCTCCCTAAGCCAGTTTAGATTATTTGCAGTTGATTGGGGATTTAACAAACAAAATTATAGAGGCAAATTGCGATTTTTGGCACGTATATGTCGTAAAAATGGCATAAAAATAGCCCCCTATTTTAATAAGGGATTTAACAGACACTTATAGATTGGCAGAATAGATAAAAATTATTATATAAACCGTTTGGTGGGTCTTACTGGGCTCGAACCAGTGACCTTACGAATGTGAATCGTACGCTCTAGCCAACTGAGCTAAAGACCCGCCTACTCTTTATTATAGCAGGGAATTGGCAAAAAAATAAAGATAGTTTTCGCTATCTTTATTTCAGATTTCTGATTAGTCTTCCTTAGCGGCTTTCTTCTCAGCTTCTTTTTCAGCTTTTCTTGCCTTGTTGGCAAGAGCAGCCTTACGTTCTTCAGCTTTCTTAGCACGAGCCTTGAAGCGGTCAACACGACCCTCGGTATCGATAATCTTCTCTTCACCAGTAAAGAATGGATGAGAAGCTGAAGAAATTTGCATCTTCACTAATGGATATTCATTACCATCAGTCCACTTTACAGTTTCGTCGCTTTTTGCAGTTGATTTAGTTAGAAAAGAAAAATTCGCTGCCTCATCTGTAAAGACCACAAAACGGTAATCTTTTGGTTGTAATTCTTTTTTACTCATAATTACAGAAAATATACCAGATTATTGCATAAATGTAAAGATATAGAGTTTTTCGCGCTCTCCTACCCCTATACAAAATTTCAAAATATAGTATAATAAACACATTATTAAATTAACGAAACAACTTCGCACGTTTTCCTGTAAACAAAAGCGAAGTGAAGAGAAAGGAAAACATGTCAATCAAGATCGACATGAAAGAGCTCCTCGAAGCTGGAGCACACTTTGGTCATAAGACCTCACGCTGGCACCCTAAGATGGCTGAATACATCCATAGCAAACGCCAGGATACCCATATCATTAACCTCGAAAAGACTGTTGAAGGCATCGAACGCGCCCTCCCAGTCATCGAAAAAGTTGTCAAAGATGGCAAAAAAATCCTCTTTGTCGGTACCAAGAAACAGCTCAAAGCCATTGTTAAAGAAGTTGCTGAGTCTGTCGAAATGCCATACGTTACTGAACGTTGGGTAGGTGGTACCCTCACCAACGTCGAGACCGTCAATCGTCAGATTAAGAAACTCAAAGACCTCGAGCGCCGCATGAAATCCGGTGAACTCGAAGCTCGTTATTCAAAACTTGAAGTACAGCGCTTCCAGGAAGAGATTGAAACCCTTAATATCCGCTATGGTGGTATCAAAGAAATGACCGATCAGCCAAGCCTCGTCATTGTCACCGATGCCTGTGAAGATAAGAATGCTATCAAAGAAGCAAAAACCCTAAACATTCCTGTCATTGCAATCTGTGACACTAATGTCGATCCATCTGACATTGACTTCGTTATTCCAGCTAACGACGACTCCACTAAGACTGAAAAACTCATCCTTGGCTACTTCGTTGAAGCAATCAAACAAGCTAAAAAATAAATTAAATTAAGGAGTATAAAATGGCAGAAATTACCATTGATGCAATCAAAAAACTCAAAGAGCTTTCCGGCGTTGGTCTTACCGATGCGAAAAAAGCCCTCGTCGAAGCCGCCGGTGATTTTGATAAGGCACTCAAAGCAATGCGCGAAAAAGGCCTTACCAAAGCTGAAAAACGTGGTGACCGCGAGACTCGTGAAGGCATCGTTGCATCTTACATCCACGACAACCGTCTTGGTGCCATCGTTGAAGTCAACTGTGAAACTAGCTTCGTTGCTAACACTGACGAATTCAAGGAGCTAGCACACAAGTTAGCTATGCAAATCGCTTCCATGAACCCACTTTATGTTTCTGAAGCTGATATCCCAGAAGCTGCCCGCCAGGAAAAAGCTGCAGAATTTGAAGCCAACTTCAAGGGGCCTGAAAACATGAAAGAGCAAATCATTAACGGCCAAATCAAAAAGGCTTTCTCTGATAAGGTTCTTATGCTTCAGTCATACATCCTTGACGACACAAAGACCGTTGCCGAATTCATCAAAGAGATGATTGCCAAAACCGGTGAAAATATTACCGTCCGCCAGTTTAAGCGCATCGAGCTTGGTGTTAACGAATAATTCGTCTATTAAAAAATAAACCTCCAAACGGGGGTTTATTTTTTTTAAGTAAAGATTATGCTAATATACTAGTATGAATTTAGTTTTTGGAATAATTGTCGGCTTCCTGGTCCTCACCACCCTAGTCGTACTTCACGAGCTTGGCCATTTCTTTATGGCTAAGAAAAATGGCGTCAAAGTAAACGAATTTGGGATTGGTTTTCCGCCACGCGCCATCGCTTGGATCCATTTGCCAAAAGATCAAGTCGAGGACTTCATTAAAAACCTACCGGAAGCAGAACAGAAGAAACTACCTCTAACAAAAATTCGCCAAAAGCTCAAAAAGAATACTAAATCAAATTATCTTTGGGTGCGTTTTCCAAAATCTGAATATGCAAAACCACAGCAATATCTAATTTTTAGTCTCAATTATCTACCAATTGGTGGCTTCTGCGCTATGGATGGCGAATCCGCGGCCGACACCAAAAAGGGAACTTTTGGCGCGACTAACTTCTGGCAAAAAACTCAGATTCTCTATGGTGGCGTTATCATGAACTGGCTCACCGCCATCTTTATCTTCACTATTCTAGCCTGGGCCGGCATGCCACAATTCCTCCCAAATCAGTTTACTATCAAAGACGATGCCAAGATGAAAATCCAGCCGGTTATTATTCAAGAAGTCATTAAAGATTCTCCAGCAGAAAAAGCTGGCATTAAATCCCAGTCTCAAATCCTTCGGATCTCCGAAAACAAAGACCTCAGCAACGCCATCGATGTACTCTCCCCAAACACTGTCATAGAATTCAATAATACTCACCGTGGCAAATCCGCCACCTATGAGCTGATCGCACCGACGAGCGAAAAATACCTTGCCACAGCAACACTCAATCCAGAAGGCAGCAACCAGCCATCCCTTGGAGTTTCCATGAGAGGTAGCGATGAACAATTTCTCATTCGCTACACCTGGTCAGCACCATTAGTCGGACTCGGAACAACCGCTCAACTCACCAAAGAGACTTTCTCTGGCATCGGCCAACTCGTTGGAAACATTTTTCAGGGAATCACTCGTCAATTTAGTAGTGATAACCATCTCAAAGAAGAAGGCAAGCAGCAGATCAACAAAGTTGGTGAATCCGTTTCCGGCCCTGTCGGCATCATTGGTAATCTCTTTCCGGCCTTCACCAGTGCTGGCCCAACCAACCTAGCCTTCCTTGCGGCGGTGATTTCCATTTCACTTGCTTGTATGAACGTTTTACCAATTCCGGCCCTCGATGGTGGTCGCTGGCTCCTTATCGGTGTCTATAAACTAAGGAAGAAAAAGCTAAAAAAGGAAACTGAAGAAAAAATCGTTGGTCGTGCCTTTCTCGCGCTACTCGCGCTTAGTCTATTTATTACCATCCTTGATATTCTAAAATTTACTAAATAACTAGAGAAAAAATCAGATGTCAACCCCCCGTAAATCAAAATTCCAGCTGGGAAAACTCCTACTCATTGCCAATTACACCATTTCAATCTTTGCAATTAGTTACGGCGCCGAACTCGCTGTTGGCTATCCGATGATTCTTTTAATCGGATTTGCTGCCTTTAGGACCCCGCTTTTTAGTGCAATCTATTCTGGCCTAACCTATGCCCTTGCCGTCTCTATCTTAATCTTTATCCCATACTTCGCAATTAAAATTAGCAAGAAATACAAAAAACTCAATTTTTTACAAAAGATCTTTAATTCTTGGCGAACTAATCGTAAAGAATTGGGGCTTGAGGGACTTCCAACCTTCACAGATATTACCCTAAGCATCATCGGCTTCGCCATCTATATCATCATCTCCGGTGTCCTCCTCAAAATCTTTGAATTATTCCCCTGGTTCCAGGCCAATCAGACTCAAGATATCGGTTTTTCACATTACCTAGTTGGTGTCGATCGCGCCCTAGCCTTCGTTGCTCTTGTCATTTTTGCTCCAGTTTTCGAAGAGATTCTCTTTCGTGGCTGGCTCTTTGGTCACCTCAAAAACACTACCGGAAAGAAACTTGCCATATTTTTAACTTCAATTATTTTTGGCATCGCTCACGGCCAGTGGAATGTCGGCATCAATGTTTTCTGCCTCAGTCTCATCCTTTGTTGTCTTCGCGATCTCACCGACTCAATCTACGCCAGCATTCTACTTCATATGATTAAAAACGGTGTCGCTTTTTACCTCATGTACGTCATTGGTTTTGCATAAATAAAAAATCATCACCCTTCAACTATTTCTACAGTAGATTCACAAAAAAATAATGCCGAATGTGGCATTATTTTTCTAGATTAATCTTTTTTATTCAATCGCAAGAATTTCACCCTCATTGCCATTTGGAAGTACATATTTGTCGCCAACCTTTTTTCCCATAATGGCTTTTCCGATTGGTGAAATATCAGAAATGCGTCCATTCAAAGGATCGGCTTCAACTTCGCCCACAATCGTGTATTCATGTTCCTTGCCAAGCATTTTGATTTTTATCTTAGCCCCAACTGATACTTTTTCAAAAGAACCAGTCTCAATTACTTTGGCATTTTTTAGGATCTCTTCAATCTCTAAGATTCTGGTTTCGATCTGGCGTTGCTCCGCGCGTGCGTCAGTATATTCCTGATTCTCTTTCAAATCACCGAATGACCTTGCATAAGCGAGACGATCAGCAACTTGTGGACGCTCGGCAATTAAGGCCTTTAACTCTTTTTCAAGCTCGGCTTTACCGTCTTTTGTCAGGTTCACAATTTTTTTCATGTCTTATAAAATACACGTAAGTATTATAAATGTCAAGCTCTATGCTATAATCTATTAAATATCATTTTTAAAGAGAAAGGCAAGGGATGAAATTAAGTCAATCTTTTATCAAAACCTTCCGTGAAGTAGGGAAGGAAGAGACCTCAAGAAACGCACAGCTATTGATTCGCGCAGGTTTCATTCACAAAGAAATGGCCGGAGTTTACGATTTTCTCCCGCTCGGTTTAATTACCTTAAATAAAATTCAAAACATTATTCGTGACGAGCTCGATCAAATTGGCTGTCAGGAGCTCCAAATGACTGCCTTGCAGAATCCAGAACCATGGATAAAAACTGATCGTTGGGACGATAAAGTTATCGACGTCTGGTTCAAAACAAAACTCAACGCTGGCGGCGAATTGGGTCTTGCCCCAACTCACGAAGAGCCACTCACCAATCTAATGGTTAAATTCATCTCTTCTTATAAAGATCTTCCAGTCTACGTTTATCAATTCCAAAATAAATTCCGTAATGAGCTTCGCGCCAAATCCGGCATCCTTCGCACTCGTGAATTCTTAATGAAAGATCTCTATAGTTTTTGTGCCGACGAAGAAACACACAACAAATTCTACGATGAAGTTGACAAAGCTTACATGCGTATCTATCAGCGCCTTGGTCTCGGTGATTGCACTTATAAAACCTATGCTTCTGGCGGTGCCTTTGCTAAATACAGCCACGAATTTCAGACCTTAACACCAATTGGTGAAGACACGATCTATCTTAATCAAGACAAATCTATCGCCATTAATGAAGAAGTAATGAACGATGAGGTTCTTGCGGATCTCGGAGCCAAGCGTGAAGATTTCACTCCTACCACCGCCGCTGAAGTTGGCAATATCTTTACCTTGCGCTATAAATTTTCCGAGCCAATCGGTCTCAAATTTGATGACCAAGATGGCGTCAAAAAGACTGTGTTTATGGGAAGCTATGGCATCGGCGTTTCTCGCGTGATGGGCGTTATTGCCGAAAAATTTGCTGACGAAAAAGGCTTAGTCTGGCCAGAAAATATCGCCCCATTCAAATATTATGTCATCGGTATTGGCGATCAAGGCGAAGCACTAGCGCTCGATCTTCATAACTCCTTCCGCAAACAAATCCTACTTGACGACCGAAAACTCAGGCCAGGCGAGAAGTTTGCCGACGCCGAACTTATGGGTATCCCATATCGCGTTGTTATTTCAAACAAAACTCTTGAGAATCAAACCGTAGAAATCACTAACCGTAAAACCGGTGAAGTGCGCACTATTTCAGTCGACGAGTTCAAGAAAGAACTTTCCTCCTCTAAGTAAATCGTCCCCAATCAAAGTTGATCTCACCTCAATGTGATATGATAATAATAAGAATCTAATTCAAGGAAAAATATGTTCGACCACTCAGAATACCAACAAGCCATGGAAAACGTTATTGAACGTTTCAAATCCGAAATGCAAAAAGTTCGCACTGGCCGCGCACATCCAGACATGCTTGCCAGCGTCAAAGTTGAAGCCTATGGCCAATATATGCCGCTCAATCAAGTAGCTAATATCACTGCAGGCGATGCCACAATGCTATTAATTACGCCTTTTGACCCATCAACCATTCAATCCATCGCCTCCGCCATCCGCGCAGACCAAACTCTCGGTCTAAATCCGGCCGATGACGGACGTGTTATTCGCGTTCCAGTTCCACCACTCACTGAAGAGCGTCGCAAGGAAATCGTAAAGACGGCATCCACTAAAGTTGAAGAAGGCAAAGTCGCACTCCGCAAGATTCGCGATGACGCCAGAAAAGAACTTAAAGCTGCCGAAGATCTCTCTGAAGACGTTAAAAAACGTGGCGAAAAAGAAGTTGACGAACTAATCAAAAACTTCTCAGGCAAGATTGACGAACTCTTCAAAGCTAAAGAATCTGAAATCATGAAAATTTAATAAACAGGATAATACTAAAATATGACTACCATAAGCGATTACCGAGATGAGCGACTCCGTAAACTCGCCGAGCTAAAAGAACTCGGCATCAACCCTTATCCTGCACACTCCAATCGCAATACCAAAATTTCTGACATCCTAGAACATTTTGATCAATACGATCAAAAAACCGTCATCATCGCCGGTCGTATCGTCGCAATTCGTAGCTTTGGTAAATTAGCCTTCGTTAAACTACGCGACTATTTCGGCGAGGTCCAGCTCTTCATGAAACAAGAGGGCGAAGTTACTGAAGGACTCATTTCCGTCAAAAACCTCAAACTACTCGACCTTGGTGATTTTGTTGAAGCCGAAGGTGTGGTCGGAAAATCACAAACTGGCGAAATTTCCGTCTTCACCAATGCCGTGCGCCTACTCACAAAATCACTCCGTCCGCTCCCTGGACGCGACGGCTTTACTAACAAAGAAGAACGTTATCGCAGACGCTATGTTGATATGAATGTGAATCCAGAAGTCCGCGAGCGCCTTGTCCGTCGCAGTGTCTTCTGGCAGGCCACGCGTGACTTCATGAATCAGCATGGCTTCATCGAGATTAATACCCCAATCCTCGAGCATACCACCGGAGGTGCCGACGCTACTCCTTTCGTTACCCATATGGATGCACTTGATGAAGATTTTTATCTCCGTATTTCACAAGAATTGCCGCTCAAACGTCTACTTGGCGCAGGCTTTGAAAAAGTTTACGACATCGGTCCACGCTTCCGCAATGAAGGTGTCGATGACGAACATCTTCCAGAGCATATCGCCTTTGAATCCTATTCTGCTTTTGAAGATTACAATGACGGCATGGATTTTTATGAAGAAATGATCAAATATGTCGCAAAGCGCACCTGGGGGACTCTCAAATTTAATGTTGGTGGTTTCGAGATTGACTTAGACCAAAAATGGCCACGCATTAAATATGCCGATCTTATCAAACAACATTTTGATATTGATGTCTTCCAACCAGATTGCACAAAAATTGAGCAAATTTTAAAGAGTAACGGTGTCGAAATTAAGCCAAACCAGTCCACACCAAGATTAATTGACAACCTCTGGAAATTAATCCGTAAAAAATCCGGTGGACCCTTCTGGCTTATTGAAGAGCCTCTCAGCCTCTCGCCACTGGCTAAGATTTCACCAGAGAACCCGCTCGTCACAGAACGCTTCCACCCTATCATTGCTGGTACGGAAATGGGGAACGGTTACTCCGAGCTAAACGATCCCCTAGATCAGCTAGCCCGTTTTGAAGAGCAGCAATCAATGCGCGACCAAGGCGACAGTGAAGCACAAATGCTCGATACAGACTTTGTTGAGATGCTCGAATACGGTATGCCACCAGCCTGTGGTTGGGGTAACTCCGAACGCAATTTCTGGCTGCTCGAAGGCGTCTCCGGCCGCGAGGCCGTACCGTTCCCAATCATCAAGCGCAAAACCGATAATTAATCAAAGAAAAGAGGTAAAAAAATGCTAGATATCAACTTCATCCGAGCCAACCGTGAGTTAGTTCAGCATTCCATTACAGAAAAAATGTACAAAAACGTCGATCTCGACAAACTTCTTGCGCTCGACGATACCAGAAAAGCTACTCTGCAACAGGTTGAAAACCTTCGCAAAGAACGCAATCAGAATACCGACAGCATGAAGGGAAGCAAGCCAACCGAGGAACAGATTGCCCGTGGCAAGGAATTAAAGGAGCAGCTTGCAGAGCTTGAAGCAAAATTAGAGGTTGAAGACAAAGAATTCCGCGACCTACTAAAAACCGTACCAAACATTATCTTCGAGGATGTCCCGCTTGGTGATGAAAGTGCCAGCGTTGAAGTAAAAACTTGGGGAGGTCAAAAAGCCGAAGGTGTTGATCATCTCGACTATGCCATCTCTCGTGACTGGGTCGATTTCGAACGTGGTGCCAAAGTTGCCGGCGCCAAATTCTACTATGTCAAAGGCGGTCTCGCACTTCTCGAAAATGCCTTAGTTCAATTTGGCATTAAAAAAGTTACCGAGCACGGCTTCACTCTCATGGATGTGCCTGATATGGTCAACTCACGTGTTCTCGAAGGCACTGGATTTGCACCAAGAAGCTCTGAACAGAGTGATGAATACTACATTGAGGGTGAAGATCTCGCCATGATTGCAACCGCCGAAATGCCAATTACTGGCTACCACATGGATGAAATCATCGACGAAGATAAGCTTCCACTCTTTTACGCAGGCTTTTCTGCCTGTTTCCGTAAGGAAGCTGGTGCTTCTGGCAAACATGCCCGTGGCCTCTTCCGCGTCCACCAGTTTAACAAACTAGAAATGTACTCATTCTGTCTTCCAGAACAGAGTAAAGAGATCCACGAAAAAATCCGCGCCATTGAAGAAGAGATCTGGCAAGAAATTGGTATTCCATACCACGTCATTAATATTGCCGCAGGCGATCTCGGCGCCCCAGCTGCCAAAAAATACGACATTGAATACTGGTCTCCAGTTGATCAAAAATATCGTGAATTAACCAGCTGTTCTAACTGTACCGACTTCCAGGCTAAGGGTCTCAATATCCGCGTCCGCCGCAAAGATGGTACTATCGAAACCTTACATACCCTTAATGGCACCGCAATCTCACTCGCTCGCACCATGGTTGCAGTTATTGAAAACTTTGCAGAAAAAGATGGTAAGCTCAAAGTTCCTGCCGTCTTACAACCATACCTCGGCGTTTCCGAACTTTAAGGTGATTTATTATTTATATCGTTATGTTAAAATAGGCTTAAGGAGAATTTATGATCGAAAAAATTGATATCAGTGGCAGTAATTATAAAGTCGAAGAAAGTTTCCAGAAATACGCAACTAAGCGCATTGGTAAACTTGACCGTTATCTACCTCGCGGCAACAAAAAAGACGTTGTTGCAAAAATCGTCGTCACCGAAGTCAACCGTTCCCATGGTAATAAATATGAAATTTCTGTAGCTATGGAAATTCCTGGCGGTAAAGTTATCGCTGCTAAAGATGAATGTTCAAACGTCTTTGCAGGAATCGATATTCTTGAAGCAAAACTTACCGGCCAAATCCGTCGCTACAAGATTGAATCAAATCCACATCTTCGTAAAAACCCATTTATGCGCCTATTTCACCGAGATAAGTAATTAAATTTTAAGAAAATCTCGAAATAAAGAGAAAAACTAAAAGATTAAACTGCATGAATCACACTTCATGCAGTTTTTATGTTAAAATACACTTATAAATAATATTCTGTTTTTGGAGGTTTTGACTGACTATGTCGAAAAAAGTAAAAAAAGAAAAAAAGCCGACCGACAAATTGGCTGATAAAACTCTTACCACAAAAGTACTTCAAGGTATTTTTGGCGACCCAGAAAAGCGCGAGTTAAAGCGCATGGAAAAAATCGTGCAGGGAATCAACAAGCTTGAGCCAAAATATCAAGCTATGTCCGACGACGAGCTAAAAGACCAAACAAACCTCCTCAAAAAACAACTACTTGAGCTTCGTAAAAAAGCTGACGCAAAAACTGCGCTCGAAAAACAAAAATTAGAGAAGGAATCTAGCAAAAAAGCCAAGAAGACTTCCACCAAAACCATCGATACTAGAAAGGCTGAAGACAAAATCCTAGATCAACTCCTCCCAGATGCCTTTGCTCTTGTCCGTGAAGCTACCTTCCGTATTCTCGGAATGCGACATTTTGACGTACAAATGATTGGAGGTATTGCACTTCACGAAGGCAATGTTGCCGAGATGAAAACCGGTGAAGGTAAAACCCTAGTCGCTCTGCTTCCTTCCTACCTCAATGCCCTCACCGAACGCGGTGTTCACGTTGTCACGGTTAATGACTATCTTGCTCAGCGTGATGCTGGTTGGAATGCGCCAGTTTTTCACTTCCTCGGTCTCAGTGTAGGTGTAATTATTGCCGACGCCAGCTTCCTTTATGATCCAGAATACATCAATGAAGAACACGCCGACGAACGTATGCAGCATCTAAAGCCATGTACTAGGAAACAAGCCTATGCTGCTGATGTTACTTATGGTACCAATAACGAATTTGGCTTCGACTACCTTCGCGATAACATGGTTAACGAGGTAGATTTTCTCCGACAACGCGAGCTCAATTTTGCCATCGTCGATGAAGTCGACTCCATCTTGATCGATGAAGCTCGTACTCCATTGATTATTTCTGCTCCAGCTGGCGATAACCCAGATTCCTACTATCAATTTGCTAAAGTTGTTTCTAAACTCACTCCAGAGGATTACGTACTTGATGAAAAACATAAGTCTGTCACTCTTACCGATCAGGGAATTGAAAAAGTTCAACGTCTCCTCGGTATTGATAATCTCTACTCCGCAGAAAACTCACGTCTCGTCTACCACCTAGACCAAGCCCTACGCGCTCAAGTCGTCTTCAATCGCGACCGCGACTATGTCGTCACTAACTCTGGTGAAGTAATCATCGTAGATGAGCATACTGGCCGCTTAATGCATGGTCGTCGCTACAATGAAGGTCTCCACCAGGCCATTGAGGCAAAAGAAGGCGTTGCAGTTAAAGAAGAATCTATGACTCTTGCTACCATTTCTTTCCAGAACTTTTTCCGTCTTTATCGAAAACTTTCTGGTATGACAGGTACTGCCTTTACCGAAGCTGAAGAATTTCAACAGATTTATGCACTTAATGTTATCCAAATTCCACCAAACCGCCCAATCAAACGTATCGACAAGGACGACTTAATCTTCCGTACTGAAGCTGGCAAGCTCCGCGCTATTGTTCGCACTATCCAGGAATATCATGCCAAAGGTCAACCAATCCTTGTTGGCTCAGCGAGCATCGTCAAAAACGAGCTAATCGCTAAGTATCTTGATGAAGCTAAATTACCATATGAAATCCTCAACGCAAAAAACAACGAACGTGAGGCTGCCATTGTTGCTAAAGCTGGTGAGAAGGGCGCGATTACCCTTGCAACCAACATGGCAGGTCGTGGTACTGACATTAAACTTCCTGAAGAAGTAAAGAAACTAGGCGGCCTCGTAGTTATCGGCTCCGAACGCCACGACTCAAGGCGCGTCGATAATCAGCTCCGTGGTCGTGGTGGACGCCAAGGCGATCCTGGTATTACTCAGTTCTTTGTCTCTTGCGAAGACGACCTAATGCGAATTTTCCAAGGCAATCAGCTCGCCAACATCCTTAGATTTGTCGGTCTTGATGAGGACACTCCAATCCACAACCGCGCTGTTACTAAAAATCTGGAAGCCGCACAACGCCGTATTGAGGGATTCAATTTTGACTCTCGTAAAAATGTAGTTCAATATGATAATGTCATCAATCGCCATCGTCGCGTTGTCTATCTTATGCGCCGCAAAATTCTTGAAGGAGAAAACATCTCTCAAGAAATTAAACGCCTCATGAAGGAAGCAACAGTTGATCTCACTATCGAAAGTTCACGCGTAAACAAGAAATTCAAACAAAATTTCCTTCAGGTCTTTAATATTGATGCCGACCTCGTTGAAACCATTGGCGCTATGCGAAAACCCGAAGACCGCGCCAAGCTAGCACTTACCGCAGTTTCCGAAGCATATGCAAATCAAGAACTCGAATTTGGGCCTGAAGTTATGCGTCGCATTGAACGCGAAGTTTATCTCAAAGTTCTTGACGCCCTCTGGATGCAACATCTTGAAAATATGCAGCACCTCCGTGAAGGTATTCACTGGCGCTCCATTGGTCAGCGTGACCCACTCGTAGAATATCGTACAGAGTCACAAAAGCTCTTTGAGGGTTTGCAGAAAAATCTCCGCGAAGAAGTTCTCAAAATCCTCCTCAGCGTCACTAAACAGGAAGCAGTTGCCACTGATATTGTAGACGGCGAGGAATATGACACCGAACTCACTCAAATGGCGGAGACTGCCACGAATAAAGGCGTAAATACTATTGATTCTGGCGTAAAAAACCTCGATAACGAATTCAAATCCGGATCCAGCAAAAAGACCGACGTTAATCGCGAGCGTAATACCGCAAGAAAGTCTAAAAAGAAGCAACGTCAGAACAAAAAACACAGTAAACGCTAGTATGAAACATTTTGTTGAAGAAATCGAGCTAAAGAATGGCGCGAGGGGACTTCTTATTGACGTCCCCGGCGCCTCTGTCATGAACATCAAAGTTCAATTCCGCGGCGGCATGCGTTTTGCTAAAAGTCCTGACCTCTACGAGATTGCCCACGTAGTCGAGCATCTTAGCTTTGGCGCTAATTCTGTTTTTCCAGATGAACAAGCCTACGAGGCTGATTTTACCAAAAACGGCGCCTACCACAACGCCTGGACCTCAGATTATTCAGTCTGTTATGAAGCTGAATGTGCCGATTTTGAATGGGAAAGAATCTTAAATCTTGAGCGCATCGCAATTACCTCACCAATGTTTAATGAGGAAGAGCTAAAAAGCGAGAAGGGAAACGTTAAGGCCGAGCTCACTGGCTATATGAATGATTACGCCAGACTCCTCTGGCCAAGATTACAAAAAGCTATCGGAGAAGAAGTCCCCAACCTCAAAGAGCGTCTTGCCACTATCAATAATATTGAATTAAAAGATATTCGTGAGCATTACCGTCGCACACATACCGCTAAAAATATGCGTTTCATCATTGCCGGACAAATTAAGCACCGCAAGAAAGAAATTTTACGCAATCTTGAAGATTGGGATCTAAAAGAAGGGCGTCGTTTCGAGATTCCAAAAGACAAGCTCCATTCCTCACCAGCCGTTCTCGTCAAACGCAAGGACGCTAGCAATATTACATTCGGTTTTTCCATGGTGACCCCAAGGCGTTTATCCATCCAAGAAACTCAGGCCATGGGTGCGCTCAACCATATTCTAAATGGCACCATGAGTAGTCGAATTTTTGGTCAAGCCAGAAAGCGTGGCCTTGTTTATGGTATGGGTAGCGGCATCAATAGTAGCAAACACTATTCATCCTGGGATTTTGACGGTGAGGTTAATCTGGAGACTGCCGATGAACTTTTTTCACTCATCCAAGTTGAGATGGTTCGCGCTCTCAATGGGGAAATATCTGATGAAGAGATTGAAGCCGTCAAAACTTATGCACAAGGTCGCTATCAGATGGGCGCTCAAACCGTCAGTCAAATCTCTGATTACTACACCGATGACTATTTTATGACCGAAAAAGTTGAACTCTATGATGATTTTCCGCAAGTCATTAAAGAAATCAATAAACCATCCATCGTTGAACTCGCTCGCGAGTTTGCTGGCTCTGGTATTCATGCCTTTGTCGCCGTTGGTTCTGTCGAAAAAGCCGTCATCAATCAACTTGCAGAATCTCTTAATTTTTAAAATCCCCAAAAAATCCAAAAAAATCCCCACAAAATCACAAAAAATCCCCGCAAAATCACAAAATGCTCAAATGTAAATCCTCCATCAGTAAACTTGAGTGATTTTTAGTTCGCGTCATCTCAAAATGGCGTATAATAAGACTATGAAAATCGCAGTTCTCGGCCACGGTCTTGAAGGCAACGCCATTGAATCTTATTTCAAAGACCATCTTCTTGACGATCAGCCAAATCAATTCACCTTTTTTGATCATTTCACGGATTCCGAAATCCCAGGTTTTGAACTTGAAAAATACGACCTA
Organism: uncultured Candidatus Saccharibacteria bacterium; assembly: GCA_963539465.1. Classification (GTDB taxonomy): domain Bacteria; phylum Patescibacteriota; class Saccharimonadia; order Saccharimonadales; family Saccharimonadaceae; genus Nanosyncoccus. Next base: position 226,437 of record CAUTMI010000001.1, read on the forward strand.
GTTTTTCGTAGTCCATCAGTCCGACCACAGTTCGTCCTAAAACCAGAAGATCGTGGCAAGTCCAAGGACTGGACCTCAATCACAAACTATTTCTTTGAACACTGCAAAGCACCAATCATCGGTGTTACCGGCACAAAAGGCAAGGGGACAACCTGCTCAATTATTACCAATATCCTCCGTCAATTCACCGAACGCTTTCGCAAAATTCATCTCGTTGGCAATATAGGTACGCCAGCCATCTTAGAGCTTGATGATATCGAAGAAAATGACCTCGTAGTTTATGAAATGAGTAGCTTCCAGTGCTGGGATCTCAAAAAATCCCCTCACGTATCTGTAATATTACGCATTGAGCCAGACCATCTCGATCGTCACTTAGATTTCGATGATTATGTCGCTGCTAAGGGTAATATTATAAAACACCAAACCGCAGCAGATTACTGTATTTATTATGCCAACAACGCCGTTAGTACCAAACTTGGCGAGCAGGCCCCTGGCAAAAAATCTACCTATCCAATTTTAAGCTATCAAACCGAACTGAAAACTCTTCTTGATTTTCTCTCCATTCCAGGCGAGCATAACCGGGAAAATGCTGAAGCAGCCATCCTTGCAGTACTAGATATTCTAGGATTCACGCTCGATGACTTATTTGCTTCACAGAATTCTGAACTCTACCTCAAAATCAAACAAGGACTTTCAACCTTCAAAGGCCTCCCTCATCGCATTCAGTTCGTCAGGGAACTAAATCATGTTCGTTATTACGATGATAATTATTCATCCGCCTTTCCTGCCTCTGATGTAGCGATTCGTACCTTTGAAGATTACCCAACCATCCTAATCGCCGGCGGCAAAGATCGTCATCTTGATCTTACTGAAATGAAAAAACGCTTCTTTACTGCCAAAAACCTCAAGAAAATCATCCTCATTGGCGAAACACGTTTTATGTTATCCGAAGGCGAGGATCCAGAAAAATTCATCCTCTGTGATACACTTGACGAGGCCGTCAATCTCGCTCGTCAACTTGCTGAAAAATACGCTGCCGACCTCGATTCAAATTATGATCTCTGTATTCCATCCACTAACGAAGCTAGGATTAATCAGTCCGCCAAGCCAGCTATTGTATTAATGAGTCCAGGCGCCGCCAGTTTTGATATGTTTAAAAACTTTAGTGACCGCGGCGAACAATTCCAGCAACTCGTTAACGCTTTTTAATGGTAAAATAATATTAATGATCCCATCAAATATTACATCGATTTTAGATTCGTTCAGCAAAAAATCAGCTCAACCTAATCAGTCTGCCCCGCTCACAAGGCCGGTCGTGCCATCCAGTGATGCTGTTTTTCGGTTTCTGAGTTATTATTTTGATCGTTCAACTCGTATCGCCTCATTTGTTTACCAGGGAATTGATAATGTTATTTTCACAGAAAAAATCTATTTTGCCCCAAAACCCGGCAGTGAAACCAGCATTTTTAATATTCTTGATGACTCAGAATTAAATCAACTCCTCGATCAGGCGATGTTTCTCGCTTTCATCTTGATCGGTACGAGTTACTATAAGGCACATCCAACTGCCAATATTCGACTCGATCGACCACTTGATGACTTTCAAGCACGTTTCTTTTCAACTGTTTATCAAGAAGGTCTTAGTCAATACGCCTTTGAAAATCGGCTTGATCGCTCCAAGCTTGCAACTTTTCGCGCCACCAATGGCTTCCAAAATAAACCAGCCGTCAGTTATCGTGGGAATGGTATCCTAGCATTACAATCCGGTGGTAAAGATAGTCTCCTGGTGGCCGAACTTCTCAATGAGAGAAGCATTAGCTTTACACCATGGTATATCTCTAGTAGCCCCGACCACAGCCATCCAAACGTAATTGATCACCTGGATGATAATTTTAACCATCAAAAAGCCAGTATCGTTTATCGACAAATCGATCGTCAACATCTCCAGCTTTCTGGTGGATTAAATGGTCACGTACCGGTTACTTTTATTGTCGAGTCTCTCGCAATTATTCAGGCCATTTTAAACCATCAGAACATCGTTATGACCAGTATCGGTCGCGAAGGTGAAGAACCACATGCCATGATCGGCGATTTACCAGTCAATCACCAGTGGTCAAAAACTTGGCAAGCCGAACAGTTGATGACTGAATATATCAATCGATACCTTTCCCCAGACCTCCATGTCGGATCTCCAATCCGCCACCTTAGTGAACTTCGCGTAGCAGATCTCTTTGTTCAAAAATGTTGGCAAAAATACGGGTATAGCTTCAGCTCTTGCAATGAAGCAAACTACAAGCAAAATAACCACAACAGTACCCTCAAATGGTGTGGACACTGTCCAAAATGTGCAAATTCCTATCTATTATTTTGTCCATTTATTCCACCACAATATCTCCAGTCACTCTTTAACGACGTCGACCTCTTCCTTGATCCAAATCTCACCAAAACCTTCAAAGGGCTCCTTGGCGTCGGCGGAGAAATGAAACCATTTGAATGCGTAGGCAGCACTGAAGAATTACGCGCCGCCTATCATCACCGCATGACCGTGCCGCCAATTGCAATCCCACAAAATCCTCAAATCAAAAATTCTCCAGTTACCTATTGGCAGCCAGTCTATGCAAACCTACCTTTCTCAGTACCACTTAGCAACTTTAATTATCTAGCCGAGTCCGAAAATCAAGAATACTTTAAAAACTTTTTCGAAAACTATAACAAAAGACCAACTGAACAAGATGTAGCTTTCCTCACACCTTCTGAATTACAACAACAAAATAATCAAAAAGCTGACCGAGTTTTGGCCATGATTGAACGTCGTAAGCAGCTTGAAAAACTTCGCCGTAGCAGTAAGCAAAGGCAGCGTGATTTTTAAAACCTACTAAATATTTTAATTCTTTTCCTACACTTTAAAATTAGTAAATAAGAAGTCCTTAGGTCTTAAACTTTACTTTTGTTCTAGGTCGCGCTAGAATAAACATAAGAATTAATAGAATAAACATTATGGCAAAAACAATTACTAAAAAATCAAGCAAATCTACCACAAAAACTCCAGCAAAGACTACCGCAAAATCCCCAGTAAAGACCACAAAACCCCTCGCAAAGACCAGTAGTAAGGAAGTCACCAAAAAACCAAAAAATAGAGATGTAAAAAATATCAAAAACGATAATTCAATGACTTACTTTTGGGGTGGTCTTGGTATCGTCCTTTGCGCGGCAGGTGCCCTCATTGTTCTCCTCTGGGGCATTGGAGTAATGTTAAATAAATAGTAGAAGTTAATAGTTACGGTGGGTCAATGAAATTTTATGTAGTAAGACACGGACAAACAAGTTGGAATACTCTTGGTATCAACCAAGGGTGGTCTGATATTGAACTAAACACTACCGGAAAATTTCAGGCACTCAAAGCTCGCGAGGAACTAAAAAACGTTCGTTTCAATATTGCCTATTCCTCACCATTACAGCGAGCCGCCAAAACCTGTCAAATTATCCTCGGTCGCTCAATTCCGGACAAGTCAATTTTTAGTGATCTTAGCCTTGAAGATTCCATTGAGTTAAGTCACATCTACCTCGACAAAGAACAGCCAAATGCCAATTGTTTTATTCGCTACTCAGAGGATCTCATCGAGCGTGGACTTGGAGTTTTTGAGGGAAAAGAAGGTTCTCGCATTCATGAAATTAGCTGGAAAGACGGTTTTAATGCCGATCGCTTCAAGATGGAATCTGTACCACACATGTTCCAGCGCATCGACCGCATTCTAAAATATATTCAAACTGATGCCTTAGAAAATTATGGGGAAGATGCAAAAATCCTCATCGTTGCCCATGCTGGTATTATTCGTATGATCGACTACGTACTTCGTGGAGGAACCGAACAAGGACTCTTCTATTCAGCACTCTATGACAGCGCGATTGAGACTCGTCTCAAAAACTGTGGCATTCAAGTTTACGACCGCTAAAATCTGTGATAAAATAATAATCATATTAATGGACCTTCGCCAAGTGGTAAGGCAACGGGTTTTGGTCCCGTCATTCGCAGGTTCGAATCCTGCAGGTCCAGCCAATTTGAATTTTAAAATAGACCTCTAATGGTCTATTTTTTATTCCTCTATATCCCCCATAGAATCTACCTCACCGATTACTGTAGCTTATTCCTCCATAAAATCTGCGTCCATCGCCACCTGTAATTCATATCCAGGAAATGCCTTCTTAATATCCTCGACCGCCGCCCGGAAAGCTTCCTCGCGATTTTCAGCATCAAAACTCACTACTAAATCAAATCGCATCCTTTTTTGCTCCTTCATTAAATAGAAGCCATGCACTTGCCGTATGTATTTATGTGCTAACGCTATTTCTTTCACCTTCTTCTGTGCTGCCACCACTTCCTTATCTTTTGTATTTACAGAATACACTCCTATCGCAGTCAAGAGAACCTGATGCGTCCGAATCACCTTAATCGCAATTTCCCTCAATAACTGGTCTAGATCTGCTACTGCCAGAGTATCTGGCACTTCAATATGCAACGACCCATTCCAGCGATTTGGTCCATAATTATTTAAAACTAAATCATACACTCCTAAAACATTTGGAAATTGCATAACAGTTTTCTGGATCTTCTTCGCAATCTCTATATCACTTTGCTCACCTAGAAGCTGAGAAATTGTACTTTTCAACATTGAAATTCCCGATTTCAAAATTACAACCGAAATAATTGCGCCAAGTATCGCCTCAAGCGAAATCTGAAAGAATAAAAATATACCTGCTGCCACTAAGGTCGAAAACGAGATGACCGCATCAAGAGTCGCATCTTCACCAGAATTAATTAAAGAATCCGAGTTGACCTTTTTCCCAACCCGTTTAACATAAAATCCTAGTACGATTTTCACCACGACTGCCACTCCAATGATAATGAGTGACACTGGATTATACTCAGGCGTCTCAGGGTGAATAATCTGTTTTCCCGACTCAAACAGAGACGTAATGCCTGCATACAAGATAATTACTGCAATCAGCATTGCACTTAGATATTCGATTCGACCATGTCCGAAAGGATGTTTTTTATCCGGCTCTTTTCCGGCTAATTTTGTCCCCACAATCGTAATCAAAGAACTTGCCACATCCGACAAGTTATTTACCGCATCAAGTACAATTGCAATCGAGTTTGACAAAAGACCAATTGTAGTTTTAAAAATTACCAGAAAAATATTCGCAACAATCCCAATCATACTTGTGCGCACGATAATCTTTTCGCGTAATACGCCCTCTTGGTTGGTCTGTCTAATTTCACTTAAAGTCGTCATAATATTTGTTTATCTTACCATAAATTATAGACTCGCGTCAGTGTCACTTTTGATATAATAATCTCATGAATGATCTCGAAAAACGACTTTCCATCCTCAAGTCAGACCTTACCACTACCTGGCAGAAGCTTCAAATTACGCAAAAAATCGCAAAGCTCGAAGATCTTGAACGCCAAATCTCTGAACCAGAGCTCTGGCAAAATCCTGAAAATGCCAAAAAAGTAAATACTAGTTTTAGTCGCCTCAAGTCTGAAGTCGAACCTTGGCAAATGTTAGAAATGCAAACCTCTGACCTCCAGGAAATTCTCGAACTTCAAGAACCAGATTTAATTTCAGAGATCAACGATCAGCTCACCTCAATGGAACAGACTCTTGCTGGACTGAAAAAAGCTCTTCGTTTCACTAATCAGTACGATGAAAAAAATGCCATTATACGAATTACCGCCGGAGTTGGTGGCACCGAAGCCATGGACTGGGCTGGCATGCTTGAACGTATGTATTTACGCTTTTTTGAAAAAAATAATTATACCGTAGAGCTCATCGAACGAACCGCTGGGGAAGAAGCCGGTATAAAAACCGCCGTTTATGAAGTTTACGGAAATTACCCTTATGGCAATCTAAAATCAGAACATGGCGTACATCGTCTTGTCCGACTTTCACCATTTAATGCCGACAATTTACGCCAAACCTCTTTCTCGCTTGTTGAAATTCTCCCTATTCTTGATAGTGAAGACGATTTAAAAATCGATGAAAAAGACCTCCGTATTGATACTTATCATGCTGGTGGCCACGGCGGTCAATCCGTTAATACTACTAACTCAGCCATCCGCATTACTCATCTTCCGACCAACACAGTTGTTGCAATCCAGAATGAAAGATCCCAACTACAAAATCGTGAAAAGGCGATGGAAATTTTACGCGGAAAATTAATCCAGATGCAACAAGAACAGCAGGCAGAATCAATTAATCAACTTCGTGCCGGCGAATCTGCAAAGTGGGGTCAGCAAATCCGAAATTACGTACTCCAGCCATACAAACTTGTCAAAGATACTCGCACGAAATACGAAGAGACCGACGCCGACGCCGTCCTTAATGGAAAAATTGACGGTTTTATTGACGCCTATCTTGAATCACAAATTGGTGAAAACTAATTTATAAAATTCTAAGCTTTTACTCACAATTCGTTTATGTTAAAATATTGGTATGATATTGTTCGACCATGTCACCAAACATTATCACGGCGACAGCCGGCCTGCCCTTGATAATATTTCCATGCATATTGCAGCCAACGAATTTGTTTTTCTCGTCGGGAAATCTGGTGCAGGCAAGTCGACACTTCTCAAAATGATCACCAAAGAAGAAATTCCCGATTCCGGTAAAATTGTAATTGGCGGTATTGATCTCGATTATGTTAAGAAAAAGCATATCCCAAACTACCGACGACGCATCGGTGTGGTTTTTCAGGATTATAAATTACTCCCAACCCGCACGGTTTACGAAAACGTTGCTTTCGCCTTAGAAATTGCTGGCATGAGCAATCACGAAATCGAAAATACGGTTCCAAAAGTTCTCGACCTAGTTGGACTATCTGATAAAGCCTACCGTTTTCCAGATAATCTTTCAGGTGGTGAGAGGCAACGCGTCTCGATCGCACGTTCCGTAGCACGACAGCCAAAAATTCTCATTGCCGATGAGCCCACTGGCAACCTTGATGTCTTAACCTCAAAGGAAATTATCGACTTACTGCAGAAAATTAATGATTACGGCACAACAGTTTTAGTTACTACTCACGACGCCAGTATCGTGAATCTCCTCAAGAAGCGTGTTATTACCATGAAAGATGGCAAGATTGTTTCCGACCAAAAAGAGCATGGCATTTATCGTCTCGATGGCAATAATGATGGTATCTCTAGATTACCTCACCCAGGTTATATGCGTGCCACATCATACCTATCACCTGAAGAAAACCCACTAGCTCACAAAAAATCAGTTATCGAAGTTAATATTAACCAAAACGAAAATAATAATGAATTAACTGGACACAAAACGCCAAAGCGTAGGCGCTTAATTCAATAGGAGACAGAGAATCATGAAACAAAAAAGCAAAAATACCACAATCGATCGTCTAAAAACCATGTCAAAAAACAGTCGCGGTAACCTTATGCGCAATAATTTGCGTATTTTGAAGTATGGCGTCATCGGTTATGGTCGCAATATCTGGCTTTCTATTACTTCAACATTTGTCATGACCCTAACCTTGATTCTCCTTTTTGTTACTGTAATTGCTAGCATTATTCTTTCATCAACCGCTGATCGAATGCGCGATAAAATCGATATCACTATTTTCTTTAAGCCTGGCACCGAAACTTCTGTCCTCCAGAAAATGACTGACATTATTAAGAAAGACGCCAATGTTAAATCTGCAGAATATTCCACTTCCGAACAGGAATACGCAAAATTTACAGAAGAGACTAAAAAAGCTGGCGACGTCGCGCTCCTTGCTACCCTAAACGATGATGATATGAAGGAGCTGATGTTAAAATCAATGCAGTCCACACTTCGCATAAAAGTTTATAACGCCGACAGACTCGACAATATTAAAGATATCGTAAATACCGATACTACTTTCCGCGACAATATCGATCCTAAAAAAGAGCCGACCTATAACACCAATGATACCGCCATCGAAACTATTGCATCTTGGGCTAATATTGCAAAAACAGGAGGTTTTGCACTCTCCGGTATCTTCCTCATCATCTCGATTCTCGTTATTTTCAATACCATCCGTATGGCGATCTACTCTCGTAGTGAAGAGATCTATATGGAAAAACTAGTCGGTGCTGACAATCATTTTGTGCGCGGCCCATTTCTTGTTGAAGCAATGATTTCAGGAATACTAGCCGGCATTTTCTCCACAATTTTAGGATTTATCTTCTTTGGCTTCGCCGCACCAAAGCTCGCTTCTTACGATATCGACGTGAGTGAAATTAGCAAATATATTTATTCTCCAAGCATGGGCCTAATCGCGCTCGCACTTATCAGCCTCGGTCTAATTATCGCCTTTACTTCATCGCGCCTTGCCGTCTCCAAATATCTGAAACGTGTTTAATTAGCTCACTTCATAAAAAACTCGAAAGAATCTACGCATAAATTTTCCTTGCACCAGTAAAAAATCAACACATAAATATTATTTGCACCAGTAAAAATCAACTCACCCTTCAAATAATTTGACTCTATATACTTCTTATGCTAAAATTTATCCACAAAAGCTAACATTCCGAAAGGAGGTTACAATATGACAAAAAGAAAAAAACAAGCCAAAAAACAATCGAATCGCACATCCCTATCTAAACTAAAAAGACTGTTTATTTTTGTCACCGTCCTCGTTCTTGGCTTCAATATTCTACCAAATCTTTTTAACAATCCTGACCAAGCTTCAGCCATCGAAAACGAAGCCTATTGTACCTCAAATGCTTGTCGTGCCGCAAAAAAGGCAGAAAACGAAGCTACTACCAAGGCCAATGAAGCCTCCAAAGCTGCCACCACTCTTGAAGGAGAAGTCGAACGTTTGCAACAAGAAATCACCATGTACGAGGCGCGTATTAAGGCCAATGAAGCTGAAGCCGAAGACCTAAAACTAAAAGTTGAGGAAACTACCAAAAAACTAAACCTTCAACGACAAGCTCTTGCTAACATGCTAATTAATCTCCATTTTGAAGACGACGGTGATGCCATCATGATTCTTGCTGGTTCAAGCTCGATCTCAGATTTTGCTGAGCGCCAAACCCGTGTAGATACCGCAAAAAACCAGGTTACTCTCTCCGCCCAAACCGTCAAAACCATGAAACAGGACCTAGAGAAGCAAAAAACAGAAGTAGAACGTGTCATTGCGGACCAACAGATTCAGCGTAAAGCCGTTGAAGATAAAAAAATTGAACAACAAGAACTAATCTTAAAGTATCGCGACAATGCAGCTGCATTTGCACTTGAAGCCGCCTCTTCTCGTGAAGAAAAGATTAAATTAATTAATCAAGAATATAGCGATCATTTGCAAAGAATGCGTAATGGCGGAGGATTCGGTACTGTCGCAAATGGTTACAACAGTTACGAATCATTCATCGGCAACTATGGTTTTGCCTGTCCACGCGATAATATCCGCGGCATCCTTGATTCATACTACACTTGCCAATGTACCAGTTACGCCGCCTACAAGGCTGTAGAATACTGGGGACCACACATTCGTGTTACCGGGTGGGGAAATGCTTATAGCTGGGCTGCAGCCGCCAGATCACTCGGCTATCGTGTCGACCGGACGCCAAGTGCTCACTCAATTGCCCAAACCTCCTCCGGCGCCTGGGGTCACGTGATGTGGGTTGAGTCGGTCAACGCCAATGGCACTATGAATGTCTCTGAATATAATAATCTCTATTCCTCACGTTCAGGACAATGGGGCGACTTCGGTTACCGTGTTGGCGTAAGTCCTGCTGGGTACTACTTCATCCATTTTGATTAGTAAACCACCCTGCCGGATATTACTTGATCCGTTTTGATTAGTAAGTCATACCGCTTCTGCTATGCTATAATCTAATACATGAAGAATACGGAAAAAAGTAGGCAAGTCAGTCTCGGCGCAACCGCTGTCTTAAGCTTCGTTACCTTAATTGTCGGCGCTTTAATCGGTGCAAACTGGAATAATCTATATTTACAATTTTCGCCATACATCAATTTAAACCAAAAAGTTTCTACCACAGTCAAATGGGAAGAACTAAACGAAGTCTATTCTCAAATTTCAGCAAACTACGACGGAAGTATCGACAAGGCTGCCATGATCGAAGGAGCAAAAAAAGGATTGACCGCCTCACTTGGTGATCCTTATACTGTTTATTTCGACGCCAAAGAAGCTGTCGACTTTAAATCTAGCCTTAACGGCGAGATTAAAGAGGCTGGGGTAGGAATCGAAATGATGAAGCAAGGGGATTACGTCGTAGTCACCAGAACCCTCCCAGACAATCCAGCCAGAAAAGCCGGGGTTCATGCCGGTGATGTCATCTTTGCAATTAACGACGAAGAAGTTTGGGACAAGGATACTGACATCATAGCCAGTAAACTTCGCGGTAAGTCTGGAGAAAAAGTTAAACTAACAGTCGCTCGCGAAAAACAGAAGCTTGATTTTGAACTTGTTCGCGAAAAAATAAATAACGTCTCTGCCGATGTGACTTATCAAGACAAAACTGCAATTATTTCTGTCTACCGTTTTAGTGAAGACACCGGCACGCTAGTGGAGTCATTCGCAAAAGATTTTAAGAAAAAAGGTATTAATAAAGTCATCCTAGATTTAAGGAATAACGGCGGTGGTTTCGTCAAAGCTGCACGCGATCTTCTCTCACTTTGGCTCGATGGCGACAAGATTCTCATTCAAAAATCCACCACCTCAGGACAAACTATCACCTACGCAAAGCGCGGTGAGGCCGTTCTGAAAGACATTAAAACCATTGTGCTCGTCAATAACGCCACCGCTTCAGCCTCAGAAATTGTCGCTGGTGCTCTCAAAGATTACAAAAAAGCCACCATCGTTGGTACAAAAACCTATGGCAAGGGCGTCGTCCAAACTATGCTTGAGCTCTCCGGCGGTGCACTGCTCAAAGTTACTACTGCCCACTGGTATACACCAGATAACCAAACCATCAACAAGACTGGCATCTCTCCAGATATTGAAGTTGAACGTACCTACAACGACATTAACAGTGGTAAAGACCCCCAGCTCGACAAAGCAAAAACTCTTTAATTCGACAAATTCCATTGAAATTGCTATAATATACTTATTATGATTAAAGTTTATACCACCCCTACTTGTATTTATTGCCATGCTCTTATGAACTGGCTTAATGAAGAAGGAATTGATTTTCAAGAAATTGACGCAAACACCGTTCCAGGTATCACTGCTGTCCCTGTAACTGTTATCACAGACAAAGATAACAAAAATCCTATCCAAATTATCGGTTTCGATCGTGACGGCATTACCGAAACTATCGAAAAATATGGTCTTCGCACAAAATAATCATTAAAACGGAGGTACTCTATGACCACCAAAAAGGAGAAGCCAGCCCTGCTTTTTGTCCACGGTTTTCGCGGTAATCATTTTGGTCTCAAAGAAGTTATAACAAAGTTTAAAGATCTCGGATACCCTGTTTATGCACCGGATATTCCCCCTGCTTTCAATACGCAATCCGAAAAACTACCGACTCTAAAAAATTTTACCGCTGAGGGGTATGCAACCTGGATTGCCGATTATATTTTAGACAACAATCTCGACCGGCCGATCTTAATCGGCCATTCAATGGGGTCAATCATTGCTGCAGCCACTGCTGAAAAATACCCGAACCTAATTAATGAAAAGATCTTTTTCCTTTCACCAATCTCAGAGCATACGCCAAAATTTATCTCCGCAATTATTCCCCTGATCGCCTTCATTCCAAATAAATTAATTAGCTTTATTGTTACAAAATATCTAATTGGAACAATGGGAAAGCCCCACTTTAAACAGATTCTTGATACCACGATGCTTTGTGCAAAAAAGTTTACTAGTATTAGTGATGAAATTAAGGCAGCCAAATTCTCCGTTAAACACGCAATCTCTGATTTTAATTTTACTAAAACTTGCTTTTTTATCGCAGGAAGGGAAGATCGACTAAATCATCCAATGAAAACCAAAAAAGTTGCTGAAAAGTTTAACGGCAAGGCTACTTTTATTCAAAAATCTGGTCACTTAATTAACTACGAAGTTCCTGATGAATTATTTGCATTAATTAATCAAGATCTCTAAATGTTTTATTTCACCCATTTCACTAAGCTCTGATATTCATCTGAGTCTTTGTCGTAGCTGTCTAAAATATCTTCAATATAAGTTTTACCATTGGTAATATTTAATGTCTCTACGTCAGGACAGGCTACTAATAATCGGATAATAGCTTCGTCAGTAGCGATATTTGTCATTGATTTTTTTTCACCGCTTCTATAAGACCCGACTCTGAGTTCTTTATAAACAAAACGTTTAATTCCAGCTTGTAAACAATATTTTAAGCAATTTTCACAAGTCGCCATCTTATTATAAAGTGTGCAACCCGTCACGTCGCGTCCCGCAAAAAGCAACGCATTCATCTCTGAATGAATGGCAAAATAATATTTCATCGGGCGTTCACTTAAAGTCATCTTTGATTCATCCGCACCCTGAATCGTCCCGTTATACCCAAAAGAAACTGGACGTTTCCTTGAATCAACAATCACACAGCCATTCTGCGAAGAAGGGTCTTTTGAACGCTTAGCCACCTCCTCAGCAATCCCCATAAAATAAGCATCCCACTCAGGCACTTCTCTATTCTTCGTATCTTGATTCATTAACACTCCTTTTCAAAAACTCTATATCACTCATTCACATCTGTCAATCAGTATGCAACTTCTATTCCATCCACAAACTTATCTATATATCTATCAAAAAGTATCAATCCGTCAATAGAGTTATCAATAGAGCCATCGGTAGAGCCATCGATAAAGTTATCAATATCTTGCTTATGCTAAGTCTATTTTACAACACATACAGGGATAAAAAGCAACAAAAGTCCAAAAACCGTCTTTTCTCCTTGCATCTTCCATCAAAGTAGCTCATACTTAAGTTAACCTTTTCCAAACCTAAAATCTATCTTTAGGCTCTTGTTTATGTCACGACTTAGAAGATTTTTGATGTGCTGTTTTTCTTTGCTACTCTGTATCCTTTTTTCACACTTCAATCCACCAATAACCAATGCGGCCTCGCCGTGTTCAGATTTTTACGTAATTTTTGCACGCGGTTCCGGTCAGGGGCTTAATGATATTGACCACCAAAGCTTCTCAAGTGCCATTAAAGATATTTTCAACCGCCTAGATGGTCTCACTTATAGCTATTATCAACTCGGTGAGTCAAACCGATACGGTGCCAAATATCCCGCTATTGGCATCGAGCAACCTAAGATTATCTCTGGAGCAATTTTAAGCGGTGGGCAATCTTTTGAGTTTGGTCAAAGCATTCAGACTGGCATGCAAGAATTAAAAAATCTCTACCATAGAGTATCTTCAAGCTGCCCGAACACTCGTTTTATTCTCGCTGGCTACTCACAGGGCGCCATGGTGATAAGTCAAACTTTGTCAAAATTTAATTCCCGTAAAATCTTCTACTACGCTAGCTTTGGTGATCCAAAGCTATATCTTCCCGAAGGTTTTGGACTTTTACCACCGGCCTGCCGTAATAAAAATTTTTCACCCTATCGGCAAAATGTTCCAGATTGCTACGTGGAGCAAGGTCTTTTAGGTGGACTTCACCCCTATATCAAACGAAGTTTTAATCAAAAAGTTGGAGCTTGGTGCAATATCGCCGATTTTATCTGCGGAAGCAGTATCGACCCCTTTGGTTTCACTGATGCCACGCAATCCCCTAATAGCTCCATGCTAGCACGAATTTTTAATGGACATGTTTCTTACTCACGTTTTGGCGCTTATAGGGAAGCAGCTGAAATAATCTACCGCAAGCTCATTAAAGAACAAAAATTATCAAATCTCAAACTCAAACCATTAAAACCGAAGAATAAGCAACACTTGGTTTATTATTTTCGGCAGAATGACTTAAAGATTACAAAAGATCAAGCTAAGAGACTCAGGTCAAGCCTACTTGAAAAACATTCTCCACAAGATCTTAGTAAGAAATCACTAGATTCAACTACTAGCCAAAATACAGATGATCAACCTAAAGATCTTCATATTATGATTCCAAATCTAATCTCTTATCATGAAGATTCCAGAATCCAATTACTTATTAATAAAATCGTCAACGTAGCATATCAAAATAACTGCAAATCCGTTACTTTTTATTCCTATGGATTCTTTAATCAAACCGAAATCGACAAATATAATTTATTTCATCCACAAAATTCACAACCAATAAAACCTATCCATGTACCAAAAAGTCCAGACAAAAAAGAGGGAATTATGATAAGACTTAGCCTCTATACTGAGACCCTCACCCCATTTAGGGCTAGCAGTATTATTGGCTCTTACATGAAGGAACAACGCAACATTAACGACATTAATGTTCCAAAATTAATCAATTCATCCATCCAAAATGTAATTAAATATGGCTTATGGGAAAAGAACCACAAACACCTACTGTTTATAGTTACTCCAAATTATCAAAATACTCATACATTTGATATCCCAGGTAATAGCCAAATTAACGAATTAAATAAACTGATAAACCAAAAATTAATTTCCGTCTCTTTCTATAACACAAATCAGATACTTACCTCATTTGAGAAAAAGTTGTCTACTAAATCTATCTTCTTACAACATCAATCTGACGAAGAAATAATCAATAATTTTTACCAACCAGACGCACGCGAACAGAAAAATACTTTGGAATACAAAAATACTTTAGAATACATTCTGAAGCCCCGTTTTGATTCCATTCATCTCAGTCTGAGTACATATCCAAAATCCAAAATCCAAAATAAATATTTAATGAGTCCAGCTCTTTTAAGCTCATTGTCATCTAATATCCTTCCACGGACTCGCCTTGCGCACTCCCCTCGCCTAGAAGCAAAGAATATCGAGTGGAATATCATACAAAATAACAAGATTCAATCAATCAACACAGTAGATAAAAGCATTGATATTCCAATACATTCCATCTCCCACATTCAAATCACTGTTAAAGAAAACGGAAAGTCCAACCAAGATTTTGATCTATATTTCCTGCCCGAACCAGAAAAAGCGCAAGATACAACTCTATTTCCATATCGCCTAATAATCATTGACAACTACATAGCTGGATTCACTAATCAAAGTCATCTATCTATTACCGATCTTAGCCGCAGTGTAGACCATCAAATAAAAGTCATTAGCTACAGTATTTTAGGTCGTAAGGTATCTGAAAAAATAACCAAAATCCCAAAAATCAATAGCCGGACCTTGAATCGAAACAAGTACACTCAAAGCATTAATCAGCTAGGTCAGCACGTAGCCCCAAACCCTTATATCGCTAAGACAACTCGAGTTCCTTTAGTGCCAGACTGTGGTGCAAAATATGTTAGTCCTCTCCGACAAATCCTTTATTACACTCAATATTTTTATTAGGTACTCTAATCAGTAATAATAAATTTCTATTAGGTAATAATTTTATTAGAAAAATAATAATCTCTATTAGATGCGACCAGCATTCTTCTCAAAACGACTGGATGAGAGGTGCCAATGGTTACCATATTCACATTTATAAACCGAAAGTTCTGGTGCGCCATAGTCATAAGCTGCCACCTGTGCCGCAACCTCCGCTTCCTCGCGCGTTTCATAACAAATCTTCTGGCCATCACCAACCCAGCAGCGTTTTGGCTCAAATTTTCCAAAAGTTTTATTCATTTTCATACTCTGTATATTATACTCCCATCCCTGTAAAATCTGTGTATAAAATACAACAAAAATATAAGCTTTTTCTATTGACGCACTACATATAGTGTCATAGAATAATTGCAGACACTAAATGTAGCGTCACAAATATTACACTAATAACAAAAATTTAATCAAAAAACTTTGAAAGAAAATTTGGACACAATCAAGGAGGTAATTTTTTATGTTCAAAAAAATCGTCAAACGTGATGGTAAAATCGTAGATTTCGACCAAGAGAAGATCACTGACGCCATCGCTAAGGCAGGAGCAGTCACCGAAGAATTCAAGCACGACCGCGCCGCTCAATTGGCAGAAAAAGTAGTAAAGCTTGCTGGTGAAACCATTAAAGAACGCACTCCATCCGTTGAGCAAATCCAAGACCTAGTTGAGAAGGTTCTCATGGATTCAAGCTTCAAACGAACTGCTAAAGCTTATATCACTTATCGCCAAGAACGCAACACAACCCGTAATGCAAAATCAAACCTTATGGGTATCTATAAAACCATCGCTATTGCTGACGCTTCAGAAGACTCTGATGTCAAACGTAGTAACGCTAACGTAGATGGTAACTCAGCAATGGGTAAAATGCTACAATTCGGCGCTGAAGGCTCTAAGGTCTTTGCCAAAACCGTACTCATGGACCCACGTTTTGCAAAAGCCCATGACAATGGCGACATCCACATTCACGACCTTGACTTCTACGCTACTGGTACCTTAACTTGCTGTCAAACCGACCCACTCAAGCTCTTCGCTAATGGTGGCTTCAATACTGGTCACGGCCATCTCCGCACTCCAAACTCAATCGCCTCCTATGCCGCCCTTGCCGCTATCATCCTCCAAGCAAACCAGAACGAACAGCACGGTGGCCAGTCAATTCCAAACTTTGACTACGCTATGGCTCCAGGTGTAAATAAGTCCTTCAAGAAAGCTCTTCGCTCCAACCTTGAAAAATACAATAAATACTCTGGTAAAAAAGTTGACATCAAAATTCCAGACGACATTGCTTACGGTGACAACGAAACTCTCAAGAAACTTAAAATTCCTGAAACTGTTATTGAAACCTCAAATGAAGATGTTGAGAAACAAACTTTCCAAGCTATGGAAGGCTTCATCCACAACCTTAACACTATGCATTCTCGCGCCGGTGCTCAGGTTCCATTCACTTCAATCAACTTCGGAACCGACACTACCCCAGCAGGTCGCCTAGTCTCCAAGAACCTACTTGACGCAACCGAAAAAGGCCTTGGTCACGGTGAAACCCCAATCTTCCCAATTTCCATCTTCAAGGTTAAGGAAGGTGTTAGCTACAACCCAGAAGATCCAAACTATGACCTCTTCAAGCGCTCTATGGAAGTTTCTTCCAAGCGTCTCTTCCCAAACTTTACCTTCATCGACGCACCTTTCAATATTAAGTACTACAAAAAAGGTGACTACAATACCGAAATTGCAACCATGGGTTGCCGCACTCGCGTCTTCTCATCCGTCTTCCCAGAATCCGATGGTATCGTCACTGGTCGTGGTAATAACTCATTCACCACAATCAATCTTGTACGTCTAGGCATCAAGCACGGTATCGCTCTCAAAGAACGAAAGGAAGCTGACTGGACCGGATTCTACAAAGAGCTCGACAGTCTCATGGATCTCTGTAAAGACCAACTCCTCGAACGTTATGAATTCCAAGCTAACCAACATGTTCGCAACTTCCCATTCCTCATGGGCGAAGGTAACTGGTTTGGTAGCGAAAAACTCAAACCAAATGACACTCTTCGTGATGTAATTAAACACGGTTCACTTTCAATCGGCTTCATCGGCCTTGCTGAAACTCTCGTTGCTATGATCGGCAAACACCATGGTGAATCTGAGGAAGCCAGGGAACTAGGTCTTGATATTATCACTCACATGAGCAAACGCTGTGATGACTACTCAAAGAAATACCACCTTAACTTCGGTGTTATTGGTACCCCAGCTGAAGGCCTCTCCGGTCGCTTCACCAAAATCGACCGCAAAGAATACGGCGTCATTAAAGGTGTTACCGACCGTGACTACTACACCAACTCCTTCCACGTCCCAGTCTACTACCCAATCTCAGCATTTGAGAAAATCGAAATTGAAGCTCCTTACCATGCACTCTGTCCAGCAGGGCATATCTCCTACATCGAGCTTGATGGTGATCCTTCACAGAATATTGACGCCTTTGAAGCAGTCATCCGTAAAATGCACGACTCAGGCATCGGCTACGGATCCGTCAACCACCCTGTTGACCGAGACCCAGTCTGTGGCTTCTCTGGCATCATCGCCGGCGACCGCTGCCCATCATGTGGACGCGTCGAAGACGACGTTCCTTTCGAGAGACTTCGCCGCATTACTGGCTACCTCGTTGGCTCACTAGAACGCTGGAATGATGGCAAGAAGGCTGAAGAGCACGACCGTGTCAAACACAACGTTACTGGTACTTACACCAAAGCTCAAAAAGCAGCTCGCGAATCCGCTAAAGCAAATGCAGCTTCTGCTCTTGGAAAAGAATAATTCCTAGGCAGTCACTAAAAGTTAGGAGTACCCCTCCTAACTTTTAGCTATAACGAAAAGGGAATTACAAGAAGGATTTTTATATGACAACAGATTTTAAATCACCCGTGCCAGGCTCCGACAGCCAACACATTAGGCTCTCAGGTCCAATCGAGCATGACAGTATTGTGAATGGATACGGCCTTCGCGCAGTTATTTGGACTCAAGGATGCTTTATTCATTGCAAAGGATGTCAAAACCAGGAGACTTGGGATCCAGAAGGTGGAGTCCTAGTTGACGTTGAAGATATCAAAGAAGAGCTTAGACAACTCAAAGGACAAACCGGTCTGACTTTCTGTGGTGGTGAACCATCAATTCAAGCCGCAGCTTGTATCGAAATCGCCAAATTCGCAAAAGAAGAACTTGGCTGGAACGTTTGGTCTTTCTCTGGCTATACTTATGACGAAATAAAAGAAAAGAATAACTTACAATGGGAGTTCTTTAAGACTCTTGATGCCCTAATCGACGGCCCATTTGTTCTTTCCGAACGAGACCTTACCCTCAAATTCCGTGGATCCAGAAATCAACGCCTTATCCATCTCAAAAATGGCGAAATTACCTCTATCGAATAGAGGTAATTTTCTAAGAAATATATACTCCAAAAATCTAGAAGCCCTGCTTCTATTTTTTGTTCAGCAAATCAAAAGCACACATAATCATTTCGTCAGACTCATCCGTCTTAATTACGAATATTGGTTTCGAGTTCTCTTGCGCCACATTATTCATTCTCCCATCAATACCCTTGGTATTTTTCTCTTTATCCAAGTTAAATCCCAAGTACGATAGTGACTCGCACACCAGCCTACGGATCTCATCCGATCTCTCGCCAATTGTTGCCGTAAAGACAATCGCATCAACCCCCGCCATACTTGCCGCCATCTGACCAATCGCGCGCCTCAGGGTCAATACATAAAGCTCACGAGCCAATTTTGCACGCGGATCCCCCTCATTGCACCCCTTGATAACTTCTCGCATATCATCCGATTTACCAAAAACGCCAAGTAGACCACACTTTTTATTTAAATATTTCTCAAGTTCACCATCAGATTTTAGCCCAAGTTCACGTTTAATCGCTAGTGCCGCAGCCACATCTATCGAGCCTGCACGAGTAGCCATCATTAAACCTTCTAGCGGCGAATACCCCATAGTCGTATCAACAGATTTGCCGTTTTCAACCGCCGTAATTGAGGCTCCCGATCCAATATGGCAAACAATCATTTTTTCTGGAAGAATTTTTTCTTTTTTCATAAATCGTACGATCGAGCCAACCGATAATCCATGATAACCCCAGCGTTGAATATCAAATTTCTGTGCAAGCTCAGTATCAATCGCATAAGATTTTGCAACCTCCGAACGGTCATTATGGAAGGCTGAGTCCGAAATCGCAATAATTAACGTTTCCTTAAATACTTTTCTCAGTTGCTCTATTTCACTGGCAATGACAGGAGCATGTAGCGGCGCCCTTTCTTTCGCAATCTCAAGCTGTTCTAAACATTTCTCATCAACAATATGGTCGGTCGCAAAATAACTACCAGGTGCTGCCACCCGGGCTAAAATCGCATCCAATTTTGTTGCCCCTTCTAAATAACCCTCACGAGCTAAAATCTCCTCTAAATTATTTACTACAAAAGATAGATCTTTTAATTTGGTTTCTCTCTTTTCTTTTGAGCCGTCTAACTTTTTTAAGGTATAGATTACTTTTTTACCCTCAAATTCAAAGTGTAGTGAACACAAGAAGTCGTTTCCTCGATATAAAGCATATTTTCTCGAACTACTACCTGGATTTGTAATCAGAATTAGTCGATCTTTATTCATCGTATACTCCTCGTTTATAACCTCATTATAACCTAAATAATTATTTTTTGTACAAAATCTTTAGCACTCTTGCATTTTGAGTGCTAAAACACTATAATTATTGCCAGTTATGGCTACACAAAGAGATTATTATGAAATTTTAGGCGTCTCCAAAAACGCATCCGATGATGAAATTAAAAAAGCTTATCGAAAACTTGCGCTTAAGTATCATCCGGATCGCAATCCAGGAGATAAAGAAGCTGAAGCTAAATTTAAAGAGGCTTCTGAGGCAAATGAGGTGCTCTCAGATAAGCAAAAACGCGCACGCTACGATCAATTCGGCCACGCTGGTGTTGGTGGAAACGCATCTTCAAACGGCAATCCATTTGGTGGTGGCGGGTATTCATTCAATGGCCAAAGTTTCAACTTTGATTTTGGTGGCGGAGAAGGTGGTTTTGATGATATTTTCAGCACGCTTTTCGGCTTTGGTAATGGCGGTAGAGCACAAAGACGACGTGGTGCAGATTATCGTACCGTTCTCTCCATCTCCTTTGAAGATGCAGTTTTTGGCACTACAAAAACCGTCCAAATCGATGGGTCTGAGATAAAACTCAAAATCCCTGCCGGTATCGATGATGGTCAATCCATCCGACTACGCGGTCGTGGCGGCCCCGCCCCAGACAAAACTGGTGAAGCTGGCGACCTTCTTGTACAGATCCGTGTTCGTCCACACAAGACACTTACTCGTGAAGGCTATATTATTCTCTCCGAACAACATATTTCAATGATCGACGCCGCCCTGGGCTGTGAAGTCGAAGTTGAAACTGTCGATGGAAAGATCACTATGAAAGTTCCAGCCGGTACTCAGTCTGGCACTCCTTTTAAGCTCTCTGGACATGGTATACCAATGCGCGGAGAAGAACGTGGACCACATATTGTAAATATCATCGTTGATACCCCAACCAATCTCTCCAAAAAACAAAAAGAGCTACTAGAAGAGTTTCGCACTGCAAAGAAACGCGGTTTCTGGAGTTAATGGTTTTTAAAACTATTAGCTTTCTTAACTTGAATAGCTTAGCCTGAATATTTCTAAAACCAAAAGTAATCCTAAAACGAAATAAATAAGCTATTAGTCAATCACCCCCTTAACTTGCATATGCTATAATTAACACAAGTAATGTTTAGTACACCACGAAAAACATCATCCAGCAAACTTAGCCTTTCTATTTTTGCATCTTTCTGCTGCCTACTTCTTGGCGTTTTTTCTACCACGCAGACAATCTTTCTATCTCACCCAGTCTATGCCGAAGATGATATCCTCAAAAATGTCACCCATCGCAAATTAAATGACACTGAACGTGGCAATATTTCTATGAACTGTGCGTCCATCCAAACCAGTCTTAAGAATGTACAGAGGAACGATTCAAAAACTCGTGTTATCCTAGGAACTAATTACCAGACACTACTCTCGAATTACATATCGCCACTTAATATACGTCTGATCAAGAATAACCTACCAGACTCTACCCTAATCTCCATTCAATCCGAGACTATCACTTCTAGAAATAGTTTCACCAATCTTTTCGTGACATATAGTCAGCATCTTGAGTCATTAATTTCTATTGATTGTAAAAATCAGCCCGACACTTTTTATAGTGAATTAGAAAATGTACGCTTCTTACGTAGTCAATTAGAAGAATCGGTCAACAAAGTAAATATAGCACTTTCAAACCACCTCAAGTCCGTTAATCAGCTTAGAGAAAAGTTGTCCAATAACTCCACCGACTCAACCCCAACCTCCACCAAGAGTAATACAACTGAAGATTCTTCGATAACGCAAACAAATATTACATCTAGTCAAAACGAGGAAAAATCAAGATGATAAAATTTAACCTACGCGGCAATACCTCAAGCGGTGGCAAAGCCTTAATTCGCCTTGGCCTCTTGGCTACTATTATTGCCATCATTACTACTAGCATTTCTCTTTATTTTTATCACGCCAGTGGAGATATTTATATCGACCGATCTCGTCCTGGCTTTCTACCAGAAAAACATGAGAACTCTCAGATAGATGAAAACCTCACCTATCGTTTTTCCGAAGATGGTTCTATTTCTGCGAAAGATCTCGAGGAGTATTTACAAAATATCAAACCAGTCATCAACAATATTAATGACGTCAAAAAGCCTTTCGCAAAAGATAGCTTATCCGATCAATCATTAGGTATTGCAAAATAGCCAAATTCTCCAGTTCCATACTTTACAAAAGTAATATTTTATTTTAGAATATTACAAATCTAGTAATATTTTTGAGCAAGGAGAATAATTTTAATGGCAACGCTACGAGAAGCGCTACTTAAAAACGGCGTATTTTATTTTAATAACAACGGAACCCAATACACTATCGAGGGCGGGGCGGGGAATTATATGGTGGCTCGTGACTCTAGTGGTATTGTTCGCTATCGTATTGAAGGCTCCGAACTTTCCTCAAATCTCATCGTTCGCGATATTTCATCAGGTCTCGTAGCCTTCACCGTTAGCCCATCCGCGCTCTTCTAGTTTTCTTTAATAAGCAAGCACTTCTTAAGTAGAATAGCTTGTAAAAATCGTCTTATTCAGCTCAAAAAATCAAACTAAAAACATAGAGTCTCCAAAAAATCATTCACTCATATTTTCTTCAAAAAATCATCCACTCATATTTTTTCTCCTTCTTCATTTAAAATCACTTACTCTAATTTATTTTTGTCCGCCCCAACACTTCAAGATATTTTGATATAATACAATTATGGTTATTCTAATTATTGAGATAATATTATTCCTTATCTTCTACCTGACAAAGCGTCATCTTGGACCATCTATTCTAGCCACCCTTGCAGGTACAATTACCAATAATCTTTTTAATACAGATATTACCAATTTCATATCTAATCTTCTGCCAAATATTCCAAGAAATTACATTGAGTTCACGGTCCTCGCATTCTTTATCTTCCTCCTTCCACTGTCACTTTATTTCAAGCAATCACACAGTGGATCATCCACCATTTTTCATATTGTTAGGTGTTTCTGCTACGCTACTGTAATTTTTCTGATTCTTGCACCGCAGCTGCAGCTGTTTCTCCCACTCGACAAGATAAGTGCCGATTTTCTGCATTTCATTTCTCCTTTCAATAGATTTGTCCTGCTCACTAGTATTATTTTTGGCTATCTGGATATTCTTTTTTCGCAAAAAGAAGTATAAATAGAGCACCGGAAGATAGAGCAATAAATATTCCACCTTTCCTTTAGGCACATGTATCGCAAAATACTGCCAGTCCGAAATTAAATTGATAATTCTAAGCTGTATTTTAATTAATCCAACTCCACCTACAAAATAAACTCCCACATAACGGTACAGCGTCAGAGGCATTATTCCCACAAATATTATTGATACCAATATGACTGGGAGCATCGGCGACAAAATCAAGGTTGCAAGAAAAGATAATATAGAGAAATAACCAAAGACAAATAATGTAATCGGTATCGTCAGTAAATTTACGGCTAGCGACATTAATACTCCAGCACGTAAACCACAGATTATATCTTCTCGTTTCTTCCTGCAAATTTTTCGCCAAATACTATTCTTATTTTTTCGCCCTACACTTCTTTTTATATTACCTTTTCCAAACAAGAAGCTCTCTATCATTGGGTAAAAAATTAAGATACCAGTATAGGCCATCATTGAAAGCTGCCATCCAATATTGGTTAGGTTGTCCGGGTTAATAATGAGCGACAGGGAAGCTACCACTACTAATATCCTTGACGCCAATACTTTTCTTCCAAAATAGGACGCAAAAAGGTGACAAAAGATCACAATTGTTGCACGGAGAAGCGATGGAGTTAGACCAATCATCTCCACATACAACAACACGAATGCAACACAGAAATATGTCTTAAGAAGTTTTGAAGACGCCTTAAGGCTTTTAATCACAATCCCAACAAGTATCGCTAAATGCATCCCTGAGATTGCAATTAGATGAGAGACCCCAACTTCTTGAATTTTCTCCTTTGTCACATTTGTTAATTCATTTTTGTCACCCAAAAGATATGCAATCGCCAGACCTCTTTCTTCATAATCAAGTCTCGATAGAAGGTTCTGACGGATATTTTGGTAAAAATCGTTGTGATACAAACCAGAGTCTGGTTCTCGCCGATTCTTAGACCTCCCGCGATAGTAATCGGCCTCAGTAGGCAAAGAGTCAAAAACAGAACCTCGGCGAGAATCATTCTCCTGTTGCATCTTTTGCTGCATTTCATTTCTAGGTGGATATTTTCTTTGGTCAAAATTTGGTGAACGACAACAAACTCTAATACAAGCCACTATAGCCAGCCAGTATATTATTGTTTTTCCGATTTTATGCATCTTTAAAACCTCATTTAATTTCTAATCCCAACTTACCTTGTCTTCATTGGTTTTTCAAGCATTTTTCATTAAATTAGCCGAATAACAGATGAAAAAATCTTAAGCATAAGCAAGATATCAAGTATTTTTTTACAACAGCTTATCTTAACCACGTCTTACCACGCTTGCAATCTACTATCGCCCGAGATATGCTAGATGTAATGACAAAAAAAGAACCTAGAATTGCAACCCCAGCTACCCCAATCAAAATCACCAACTTTGCCACTACTGGGCAGGGAATTGGACTTATCGAATCAGATATCGACATCAACTCACAAATTTTTACCGGATTATCTGGTATTAAGGTTTTTCTTTGGAATGCTATTCCTGGCGAAACTGTATCAAAATTTCAAATTACCACACAGAAGCCCCACCTGATTGAAGGTATTGCCCTCACCTTTGAAACCACCTCAAGTTCACGCATCGATCCAAAGGATCAGCAATATCTCTCGACTTCTCCATGGCAAATCCTCACCGATGAAGCCGAGTTGGAAGCAAAATCAAACATCTTAACCTCTCTTTTTAAGCATCTATCAACATCCACCGACATCAACAATTCACTAATTGAAAAAATTAAAATCCACGAGTCTCCGAAAACCTATTTTTACCGCAATAAGATGGAATACTCTCTCTATTATGATCACGATACCGAAAAAATCTATCCTGCCATGCATCTTCGCGGAACTCATAAAAAAATACCTATCACCTCTTCATCCATTGAGCTATCAGCAATTTTTGAACGTGCTAAAGCAATTATTGATGATCTAAATAACAGTCAAGAGGATGCCAGAAAATACCAATCCCTACTACTCCGCGCAAACCAAAAAGGTGAAGTTTCTGGTGGGTTACTTGAAAACGGTAAGTCACATCCAGTTTTCAAGAACCTCTCGGACACACTCTTAAATAATCAATACTCCTATTCTCCAGGTGGCTTTTTCCAAATTAATCTTCCAGTTTATGAACAGGTGTTATTAAAGATTCAAGACTTCCTTAAAGACTCATATACTGTACTAGATCTCTATGCCGGCGTTGGAACTATTGGACTATCTGTCGCCAGAAACACCAATCTCACTCTCGTTGAGGTTAACGCTTCGGCCTTTGGGGAACTAAAAACAAATTCTGAACGCGTTATTCAAGAAACGAAAAATCCTCATATTAAACCAATTCTCGCCAAGTCCGAAGAGATCCTTGACCTCATCACTCAAGAAGCCAGCGTAATCGTCGACCCGCCAAGAGCTGGTTGCGACGAAAATCTCATCAATAGACTCTGTGAAGTACAGCCAGAAAAAATCGTTTACCTTTCATGTAATCCAATCACCCAAGTTCGCGACCTTAAACCGTTGCTTGAATACTATAATCTTAAATATGTAGAAGGCTATAATTTTTTCCCGCATACCCCACACATTGAATCCCTCGTTTTTCTATCTAAAAAATCATAAAAGGAGCTAAAAATGCCACTAAACGCCAAACAACAAGCCGCCGTTGAATATCTCGAAGGACCACTTCTAGTGTTGGCGGGACCTGGCACAGGAAAGACTCAACTACTTTCAAAAAAAGTTGAATACATCCTAAAAAACACCGACACTGATCCCAGTATGATTCTCTGTATTACTTTCACTGATGCTGGCGCAAAGAATATGAAAGATCGTCTAAGGTCAATGATTGGCCAAACTGCTGACCAGATTGATATCATGACCTTTCATAGTTTTGGTCAAAAAATTCTTAGCCTTTATAGTCATTATTCAGACAAACCGCAACGTGTTTTCTCGAATCCAATTGAAGAAGTTGTACAGACTAAGATTATTAGTGAACTTCAAAACAATCTTCCAACTTCTTACATTATCAAAAATGTTCGTGATCCAAAAGAATTACTCAAAGCTATAAGCAAGTTTAAAGTTGCCAAACTAACTCCAGAAGAGATGAAACAAATCGCAGCCAAAAATGAGTCTGAGATTAAGACACTTGAACTGGCATTGTCGCCAATTTTACAAAACCTCCCCGCTCGCGCTGCAGGTAAAGACATTTTTAATATCCTCACTGAAACAGTCTATATCCCACTATTACAGAAACTGGGTGAATTAAAATCAGATTCACCAATTGTACAAAATGTTTATTCAATTACCACCATACTCTATGAGAAAATTTACGCACTTCTTGAAGCAGAACAGAATAGCGAAAAACCGTCAGTCAGCCCCCTGAACACATTTATTAAGAAATATTTCTCAAAAGACCAAGCCGGTAATTACAAATTTTCAGATACAGCCAGTAATAAGCGCCTCAGCGAAATAGTCGAATTATACGAATCCTATCAAAATTATTTGACTGAGCATGATCTCTATGATTTTAATGATATGATTGAAGCTCCAATCAATTTTCTTGAACAAGATATAGATTTTCGACGTAAAATCGCTCAAAATTACCTCTATATCATGGTAGATGAATACCAGGATACCAACCCATCACAGACCCGTCTGCTAGAACTCATTGCAGACGAGCAAGAATCACCTGCAGTTATGGCAGTAGGCGATGATGATCAATCGATCTACGAATTCCAAGGCGCCCGCGCATCAAGTCTAATTCATTTTAAAAACCATTTTGACGCAAAAGTTATTGTCCTCACTGATAATTATCGCTCAACTACTGAAATCCTCCAATTCTCGCGCAAAATTGCAGATCAGCTGGAAGAAAGCTTTATTAAAAACGAAACCATGCAACGTAGTTTAAATGTCGAAAATACCGTTACGACAGAGCTGAAAAAAGAGTTGATTGCAATCAGAAATAATGAAATTCTTAAAGCTTCTCCCGAAGATTCAACCTTTGAACAAAATATTTATTCAGCAGAAGATATTACAGATCCTAAATCCCTGAACAACAATTTTACTCAAAAAAGTTTTATTGAGAGACACCAATTTATAAATCAAGATGCCGAATATTACTGGGTTGCAAAAAGAGTCCATCAACTCATCCAGGCTGGCGCCAAGCCATCTGATATCGGTATCCTTTTCCCAAAACACGCATTAGCCACTCCGCTTATCCCGTATCTCAGAAAATATCCTGAAATTAATATTTCCTACGAACGTACCGAAAATATTTTAGAAAATCAGCAAATTTATGAGCTAACGACACTCTGTAGATTTATCGCCATGCTCGCTGATGGGGAGAACCCAGCTTTCATGCTTCCTGAAATCCTATCTTTTAATTTCTGGGATATCTCTAGCGATGATATGATCATGTCTATCCAATCCATTGAACGCAACAAGCGCACCGCACTGGAAATTCTTCAATCCTATCACGATAATCCACTCTATGCTAATCTTGCCGCCTTTTTCTCGGAACTTGCCAAAAAATCCTTCTCTCTTCCACTTGAATTCTTCCTCGATATTCTCACAGGTGTTACCCCAATCGAACTAAAAATCAACAACCAAAATATCTCCTTCACCTCACCATTTCTTAGTTTCTATACCAAAGATCTGTATTCAAAAGCCACTTTTGACCTCTATAATCGACTTAATCTCTTGCGAAACGCCATACTCTCTCGTACTGAAAAAAGCAAACTCCGCCTTCACGATTTAATTCAGTTACTCAACGACTTCACTGAAACCAATACCCCAATTACTGAACAAACTTTTTATAAAGACTCTGACGATTCCGTTAGTTTAATGACGGCGCACAAATCTAAAGGACTAGAGTTTAAACATGTTTTCCTTATTAGCGCCAATCAATCAGGCTGGGATAGCGCGAACCGTCCACCTAGTATTCCGTTGCCCCTTAATCTCGACTTTATCGGCGAATCTCGCAACACACCTGATGGTAAAAAACGCCTGCTCTTCGTAGCTATTACTAGGGCTGCCAAGACTCTCACCATCACAAGCTCAAAATACGCCGACGAAGCTGGCAAAGAATCTAAACCGCTCTCATTCCTAGACGAAAAAGTTATTCAAAACGAAGCTGGAGATTACCTAAGCTCTCCATTTATTCCAAATGGGCGAGTTTCCGAACACAATGACCAACTTACTGATGCTGAAAAAGCCTCAGCGATTCGTCGCACCTGGTTAATAAAATTACTCAATCCGTCTGAAAAATTAAAGCCAATTCTTCTCGAAAAAGTACGAGATTTTCGCCTATCTGCCTCCCATATCTCATCATTTATTCGTCTCACTTACAGTGGCCCGCTCGCCTTTTATCAGCAGAGTATTCTTCATGCCCCACAAGATACCTCAGACTCGATTAGTTTAGTTTATGGAAACCTAATCCATCACGTCTTTGAAGAGATTACCAACAATAATATCACCAAAGAAGAGGCCGTCGATTTTTATCTCAATGAAGCAAAAGACCAGGATCTACTCGAAGAAGACATTGAGACCCTAATCGAACGCGGCAGGGATGAACTACCACTCGCTATTGATGCCTTTGAGCACATTCTTCGTGCCCCAGGAGCCAAAGCTGAAGTTGATTTTAGTAAAGAAAAACTCAATTTTGAAGGCATCCCGGTTACTGGTAAGATCGATCATATCAATATTGACGAAGAACATAAAATTATTGACCTCTATGACTTCAAAACCAGCACTATCTCAGATAAGGATACCTGGCAAAATAAGGAATCGCTCTTCATTTATCAATTCCAGCTCTTGTTCTATCGCATGCTCCTTAAACTCTCAAAGACGTATCACGACTACACCGTTCGTTCAATGAACCTACTTTTCACCGCCCCCAATCGTCGTGAGACTATTGATAGTGAAACAGGGAAGATGCACAGTATTGAGCTGACCGAAGATATAGTTGCAAATATGCCAGTGACTTTTGAGGAGCTCATCCATGCTGTTTATCATCAAATCACCTCACTTGACTTCTTAGACTCCGACTCACCAACTAACGCTATTGACTTAGAAGAGCCAAAACTTAGTGACATTAAGGAATTCTGCAAAACACTTGTCGACCGTTATCAAAATAAATAGTTGACATAATATATTTTTATGTTATTATAGTGTAACAGACGTTTGGGAACATAGATAACTGCTGCCAAGCGTTTATATTTACCCATAAACGTCTGAAAATCATACCGTCGGTATATTAGAAAGGGGTGAGTCCGATGCACTTTTAGAGGCTAAACAGCTAGAACAGCTAGAGAAGCAAAAAATTTCATACAGAAAGGGGGTGAATTGTATGAGACATGTCTTCACAGACTGTGTTACTAAAAACAGTTACGACAGTGACTATGACAGCTATCAGACCATGGCAGACGCACTCGTTAACCATCCTGAACGTTTTCCGGACATAAGTCCGGAAGAAAAGGATATGATTATCAGAGGCGCCGAGGCGCAGGGTTGGCACCGTTCGAACTGGTAAAGACAAAGTTATCACTGGCTAAACTTCCAAAGTTTTCCCCTTTGTTGTTTTCTCACACCAGTGAGCTTCCATTTTCCAGTAGCCTCAACACCGGGGAGTCCTAACCAGACTCCCCACTTTTTTTATTTTGCTATTTTAAACACTTGCATTATAATATAACTATCTTGCCATACTTCGGTCCCTGGCAATGAGAAAATTCAAAAGCTTTAAGTATCGTCATTTATACTTTTAGCCAGGAGCCAATAAATCAGGCTCGCATAAATGACTCCCAAAAATAGTTTTAAAGGAGTTACTTATGAAAAATAATATTAACAATAATCAGGAACGCGTCGAAGTCATGGCTCTCTTCGGGTATGAAATGACCCCTTGTCAGCCTCTCAACTTTAAGACCCGTAGTGGTGAGGAATTTGAGGTTTCAGAACTTCTTCAAACCCATATTCGCTTCATTGGCAACACCGCCATCCACATCTTCGACGTTATTGCAGGACGCAACAATTATCAATTGTCGTTCAATGCCACAGATCTCTCTTGGCACCTCCGTCTTGCATAATTCCTAAAAGAGACCTCAGGTCTCTTTTTTGATTTTTTCTTTACATCGCTGTAAGGAAACCGCACAAAATATACTAAATCATTTCCAAAAACTCATCAATCACTGTACGCAATTCGCCAGTATTTTTACAGTCCATCAGTTTTACTCGTAGATCTGAAGCGCCATCAAAAGAATTCAAATATAGCTTAAACATTCTTTTTAGCGGCTCGTAAGGATAGCGAGATCCTTGCGATAATAAATCATCGCTCCTTTCGTCGTATCGATCTAGGTGAAACTTAAATAAATCCATTAACTCCCGCACAGAGACATCCCCGCCTCGCGCCTCCTGCACTCGTCCAGTAAAACAAAATGGATTCACAAACACTCCGCGCCCGATCATAAATCCATCCACCTCAGGATATTGCAAACTCAACTCCTTCACCTGATTTAAATCCTGAATATCGCCATTAATTGTCAATTTTGTTCCTGGCGCTATACTATCACGAATCTTTAAAATCTCAGGAATCAACTCAAAATGTGCTGGCACTTTTGACATTTCTTTACGAGTTCTTAAGTGGATCGTTAGGTTTGCTACGTCTTGCGCCAAAACTAAAGGCAACCAATCGCGAAATTCGTCTACATAGGTAAAACCGAGTCTTGTCTTCACCGACACTGGCAATTTCGTCATCTTCTTCGCTTCTTGAATACAGGCGACCGCCAATTCTGGCGTACGAATCATCGCCGCCCCACCTCCAGCCTTATTGACGTGACGATCCGGGCAACCCATATTAATATCAAGCCCCTGAAAACCAAGACCTTCAAGTTCTGCCGCAAGAATTGCAAAATGTTCAGGATTTCTTCCCCAAATCTGAGCAATAATTGGTGCATCTGTCGCACAAACTGACAGACGCTCCAAGGCATCATGTCGGCCTTTTTCAGACGCAAAAGAAGTAACATTTGTAAATTCTGTATAAAATAAATCTGGTCTACCAGCGCGATTAATCACCTGACGAAATACCACGTCCGTCACCCCCTCCATCGGAGCCAAAACTGTAAACCCTTTCGGTAAACTCTGCCAAATATTCATCTCAATCTCTCTTCTTTCTAATCTTTTTACAAATTTTCTCCCACCACCAGAACCCAGACTTAAGGTTCTTCACTATTTTTTAAAATTATTGCCTGCTCATAAATTTCTTCAAATCTAGCAATCGTTCGCTTTAGATCATGTCGCTTAGCAATTTCAATCGAACCCAACTTATAATTTTTTGCCAATTCAGTATCTAATAGAATTTTCGCCATCGCCCGCGCGATTCCATTCACGTCTCTTGGTTGGCAAAGTTCACCATTTTTCCCGTCCTGACATAACTCCGAAACTGCCCCAGCGTCCACTGCAACCAAAGGTAATCCCACCGCCGCAGCTTCAATCAAAACAATACCCTGAGTCTCCGTCTCTGATGCCGTCACAAACATTTTACCAGCTCGGTAAATTTCGATTAGCTCAGGCGGCATTACTCGCCCAAGAAACTTCGTCTGTTTTTCAATTCCAAGTTCATTTGCCAACACTTTTAGGTTCGCCAAATCGATCCCGTCCCCCACAATCACTAGCTCCAATTTCTTTGCTGGCACACCAGACAGACCTAATAACTCCTTAAAAGCCTTCAGTACAAGATCAATACTTTTTTCTGGGTCAACTCGCCCAATATATAAAATTTTCTGACTTTTATTGTCCAAATTATATTTCTTCAACACTTCAACATTTGGACGTTTTGGATAAAACTCGCTTAGATCAATCCCATTCGATAAAGCTTCAACCGTCACCTTAAAATGTTTACGATTTTTAGGGATCAGATCGCCAATCGCCATTTCCGTTGGCATAGTCGCATACTCAGAATGTTTCAAAAAACTCGCCATATATGCTCGAATCATCGCATTAGAAGCTTTTTTAATCAATTTCGGCTTTAAAATCGCCAACTGATCCGTGATATTGTCTGGATAAGCATGCCCCGTTGAAACCAGTGGTACGTTATACTTCTTCACGTAACGCATTACCGCAAGAGCAATCGTCTCGGCGGTCTGCAGATGTATTACATCTGGCTTAAATTCACTCAAAACTTTTTTAATCTCCGAGTATGGGTTCACTGACCACCAAATTCCATAACGATAAGTCAAACGCGGCATCGGAATACCCAAAAAATCTTTCTTCTCTGGTACTTCATTAATTTGGTCAGGATAAAAAGGAAAACGCAGAGACGTTAAATATGCGGTTTTTATCCCCGTCTCTTCATCAGTATCAGTATGAAATTTACCATTAAAGCTTGGGGAAATTACCAGAACTTCATGTCCAGCCCGTGCAAGCCCGCGCGCCAAATTTCGCGCAAAAACAGCTACTCCATTTGTCATTGGGTAATAAATGTCCGACGCAATCGCGATTCTCATATCTCTATTATATCAAATTCACAAATATCCAGGCTATGACTTCTGCTATAATAACAATATGAATAAAGCCAAGAAAAAACCAGTTAGTCAAGTTGCCGTCAACCGTCGCGCTAGTTTTGATTATAATCTTGGCGACAAAATAATTTGCGGCATGGTACTCTCTGGTCCAGAAGTCCGCCTAATTCGCGATCATCACGTACAGCTCAAAGGTTCTTTTATTACCCTAAAAGATAATGAGCTCTGGCTGAATAACCTAACTCTCGGCGCTGATACTGCTAGAAATATCAAGCTTCTTGCCACCAAAAAGCAAATCATTTCTATACAAAAATCCAAAATACTAGGCAACACTATTATTCCAACCAAACTTTTCGGTGGTTCTCGTCATATTAAATTAGAAATCGCACTAGCCTCTGGTAAGAAAAAATATGACAAGAGAATTAGTATTAAACATCGCGACTTAGACCGTGAGCGTCAAAAATATTAGATATAGCTAAAACTATCAATGAGGTCAATATGAAATATTCACTGTACTCCTGGAACGTCAATGGTATCCGCGCCGTCCTCAAAAAAGGTGTTTTGCAAGAACTTTTGGATTCAGCTCAACCAGATTTTCTTTGCCTTCAGGAAACAAAGGCTAAAAAACATCAGGTCGAAGTAGATTTTGCTGAATATCAAGAGTTCTGGAATTCCGCTGATCGCGCAGGCTATTCTGGAACCGCAATTTTTGCAAAAAATAATCAACAGATTCTGCAGACAGAAATCAACATGGAGTCATTTCTTAAAAACATCGATGACCCCGATACTAAACAACTCATCGAAAAACTCCATCAAGATACTTTTGGCACGCCACTTTCCGAAGGTCGCATTACCACTGTCGAAACTGAACATTTTTTTCTTGTTACAGTCTATACGCCAAATTCTAAAAATGATCTCTCTCGCCTAGGTCTTCGACACGAACTCTGGGACCCGCTATTTTTGAAGTATCTAACCTTCCTTGAACAGAAAAAACCAGTAGTTTTCTGTGGCGATCTCAACGTTTCTCATCAAGAAATTGACCTCGCCAGACCAAAACAAAATACTCACAATGCTGGTTTCACTAAAGAAGAGCGTGTTGGCATTGAAAACTACATTAAAAGCTCTTTTCTCGATACCTTCCGTACTCTCCATCCAGATACCGTCAAATATTCCTGGTGGTCACACTGGGGGCACGCTCGCGAGAATAATGTTGGTTGGCGCATCGATTATTTCTTCATTTCCGAAAAAATAAAAGATCACTTAGTGGACGCCGAAATCCATAATGAAATTTTAGGTTCTGACCATTGCCCGATCTCAATCACTCTCGAATTTTAGTAAATTAATATTAATAATCATAAAATAACCAGAAAGGGAATTATGCAAGCAGCAGATTATTGGAAAAAACTAGACAACATTGTTGATGATTCAATTCTCTGGAATATTCCAGAACAAAAAACTGGTCGCATCGCGGTTGTTGGCGGGAATCTAGAAAATTGTATGGTGGAAATTAAAAATACTGAATTCCTAAACAGCTTACCAATTAAATCTGCCAACCTATTATTACCAAGCGCCCTACAAGGTAAGCTCCCGGCTTTTGCTTCTGTTTATTTTGCCGACTCCACTAGCTCAGGTTCCTTCGCAAAGTCATCTACCCTCGAAAATTTTGCGCTTGACTCCGACCTTGTCTTTTTCTCCGGCGATTTCTCCAAAAATTCAATCACTGAAATCGCTATTATTGACACTCTAAGAAAACTTCATGAAAACCAACTTATCGTGGTCACTCGCGATGCTTGCGACCTTATCTCTGCTGACATTCAAGGTATACTCGAACGTAAAAATCTCATTCTCATGGCCAGCCTCGTCCAGCTTCAAAAAATCTTTCGCGCAGCCCTTTATCCAAAAATGATCCTTCTCTCCATGCCAATTTTTCCAATCATCGAGATTCTTCATAAATTCACCCTCAGCTACCCTTGCACAATTCTTACTTTTCATCAAAATCAAATCATCCTCGCAAGTGCAGGCACAGTATATACTATCCCAATCAATCAAACCAATTACACTCCACTCACTCTCTGGTCCGGCACCTTAGCCTGTAAAATCTCCACGCTCGCACTTTGGAATCCTACAAATCTCCTAAATGCTGCCGAATGTGCGATCTTCTGGGACCATCGCAAAAATTAAACCGCTATGCTAAAATAAAGCATAAACATTATCGCGAGGAGCTCTTATGTCAAACAAAGTTATGATTATTGGAACAGGAAATGTTGGTGCAAGTATCGGTTTTTCTCTGGCTTCTCAACGCACTCCAGTCAATGAACTTGTCCTTGTTGATATCGATCAAGCCGATGCTGAGGGCGAAGCTATGGATCTTCGCGACACTCTCGCAGTCAGTCCAACCTATCTAAAAATCTCTGCTGGAAGCTATGAAAAAGATGCTAGAGACACCGATATCGCTATTTTTACCGCTGGCGCTGCACAGAAAAAAGGTGGCGAAACTCGCATCGAGCTTCTCGCCCGTAATGCAAAAATCCTTCACAATGTCATAGACCAGCTTCTTGCCGCCAATTTTCATGGAATTCTTCTCATCGTTACCAATCCAGTTGATGCTATGAGCTATCTCG
The DNA here is from genome assembly GCA_963539465.1 of uncultured Candidatus Saccharibacteria bacterium. Classification (GTDB taxonomy): domain Bacteria; phylum Patescibacteriota; class Saccharimonadia; order Saccharimonadales; family Saccharimonadaceae; genus Nanosyncoccus. The sequence goes on from CAUTMI010000001.1 coordinate 261,937, forward strand.
CCATGCAATATTCAAACTTCCCAAGCTATAAAATTATTGGTTCCGGGACTGTTCTTGATTCTGCTAGGTTGCGCTACCATCTTGCCGAAAGACTTAGCGTTTCACCAAAATCAATTCATGCCTATCAAGTCGGCGAACACGGCGACTCCGAATTTGCAATCTGGTCAACCGCCAATGTGGGTAGTCAACCAATCAATAAACTTCTAAAAAAATCAGAACTCGATAAAATTGAGGAAGACACCAAATTGGCTGCCTATAAGATTATTGAGAAAAAAGGTGCTACCTATTATGGTATTGGCGCCTGTGTTACCAGCATCGTTAACTGCATTTTTAACGATGAACGTCGTGTTCTTCCAGTTTCCACCTATGATGCCTATACTGACACCTTTTTTGGCTTTCCGTCAGTAGTCGGCCGTCGCGGAGTGGTGCGCCGTCTCGACACTGAACTCTCCGAAGACGAGGAGCTAAAACTTCAGTCGTCCATCAATATCATCAAAAAAGCCATCGACAGTATACCAACAAAATAGAAAAACTCTGATATACTAACCTTATGATTCGGCAACTAAAAAATATTCTTAAATTCACATTAATTATCACTATTGTCTCCGCATTAGTGCTTACTCCTTTACCAGTAAACGCAAGACGTCATCGTAATGAATACGATGTTACAGATAATTTTACTTTCAAAAGTTTTGTCGGTGACTATCATATTACAAAAGGCGAAAATGACCTTGCTAAAATGCACGTGACGGAAACCCTCGTTGCCAAGTTCCCAGACCACGACCAGAATCATGGTATTAAACGTGTTATCCCTGTTACCAGCAATGGTGGTAAAAATATCGTTGTCAAAAATCCTGCGAACTTTGAAGCCAAAGTCAAACGTAACGGCAATGATGAACCATACACCATGGATTATTCCGATGGTAAAATTACCCTAAAAATTGGAAATTCCGATAGTTACGTCCATGGTGAACAAACCTATACTATCGAGTATGATTTTGAAAATGTCGTTAATATTATTGATCTGACAAAAACATCAAGCAATAAAGACACAGCCGATAATGACGAGGAAGATTCAGAAGCAACCGTCAAAGAGCAATCCAAAGAAAATAATGACGATAAAAATAATAAAGATAAAACCGTTCAAGAAGTCTATTGGAATGCCAACGGTAATGCCTGGAATCAACCTTTCGGATCTGTTACTGCCAATGTACATGTTGACGAGTCACTCATCTCAAGTCTCTATAATATTTACGTCTGTTACAGTGGCGCCTATGGCGAAAAAGGAAAGTGCGACGTAGTTGAGACCGAAGACGGATTTAATTTCAGCGCTAAAAATCTCTCTCGAAAAGAGGGTCTCACTTTTGCTATTGCTTTCGTTGACGGCACCTTCAAGCCAGCTCCAAGCCGTATCAGTTATCTCGCTTATTTTGCTGTCGCCGGCATGACTATTCTATTTCTTGGCACCGGATTCTTCCTTTTTAATCGCTACAAAAAACGTATCGCACCAAAGAAACGCTACTTTAAAAATCTTATCACTGCTACCGAATTCACACCACTCAAAGGTTACACTATCGCTGAAGCCGCCAATCTCTACATTAAGCCAGCTCAGAACCCTAAAGTCGCAACTGTACTCCAGATGGCCATCCAAAAAAAGATTGAGATCATCAAACAGGAAGATGGTAAGAAAAAATTATTTAGTAAAGAAAAGTGGGCAGTTAAGCTGCTTGACGTAAAAAACCTTACTGAGGACCAAAAAATCCTTCTCCAGGTCATGAATGGTGGACTCGATCTATTACAAAAAGACCAAATTATTGAGTTAAAGTCCAATAAAGCTACCGCTACTATCACTGCACTCTTTAAGAGTTTTGATGAGCGCATTGAGGCCAATCTCCGTGATCGTGGCGACCTTGAACCAGAATACAAATATTTTGTTAATGTAAAATGGAAAAAGGTCCTCAGTATCGCAGTCCCATGCATTATCGCCACCATTCTACTTATTCTCGGACTCTCTGGACAGGAATGGTTCATTAATACCTTTGGCGAATATGCCTCTGTTGCAATTATTGAAAACGAATTTCTACTCCACGGTACAATTTATTTTGCAGCACCACTCTATATCATCATGGTTACTTGCGTTCCGTCTCTTGGTAGTAAATACATGAAATACACCGAACAAGGTCTCGATCGCGCCAATTATCTAGCAGGCCTCGAAACCTACATTAAAATGACCGAAGCAGACCGTCTCAAATTCCTCCAAAGCGTCGACGGCGCTGACACTACAAATGAGGGAATTGTCAAACTTTACGAAACTCTTCTTCCATATGCCATCATCTTTGGACAGGAAAAATCTTGGCTTAAATCACTCGATCAGTATTACAAACTTGTCGACGAACAAGATATGACCCTCCCAGTCTGGTACGCATTTTCCAATTCTAGCTTCCACAGTCTAAACAGCAGCATCTCAAGCTCCGTCTCCCTTCCAGGTAGTTCCGGTGGATCAGGATTCTCTGGTGGCTTCTCCGGCGGTGGCGGCGGTGGCGGAGGTGGCGGCGGCTGGTAATGCGCATCGCCTTCTTCACTGATGTCTTTCTCGAGATTCCTGGCGGCATTCCGTCCTCCATCAAGGCTCAGAAAACCGCACTCGAATCACTTGGGCATCAAGTTACGATCTTTTGTCCTGGCTGGAAAAAACAACAGCCAGGTATTTCCATGGATAAGAAGTTCCGCTTTTCTTTAAACAAAAATTTCAATGAAGACATTATTATAGTTCCATCCTTCAAATTATTACGACCCAACGGTGCCCCACTTGCAAAATCCCCAACGAAAATCATAAAATACATCAATGAGCTTTACCCCAATTTTTCCAGTTCTTTTGATCTAGTTCACGTACACTACGAAGCTAGCTGTAGCATTGCAGGAGTTAAATTGGCCAAAAAGTATCACTTAAAATTAGTGCAGACCATGCATGGACGTGAAGATATCGCAATCTACACCAATGTTCCAACTCCACTTAACTATCTAGTTGCTCCATTGTTAAATTTTCTACATCGAAAAAGCCTAGAATCAATTCAAAAAAGAAAAATAACAATTCCTAAAAAAGACAACTATTTAATTACAACCTCAGTCCATCGAAATATGTGGGAATTAATGATAAGACAAGCGAGTCTTGCCGACATCGTAATCTCCCCCTCTCGGCACTTCGCCAAAAACCTCGAACACTACCACGCCGCAAAAACCGTACATGTAGTGTCTAATGGTATTGACGATGAACTACTCGCAAAATACAGTTTTAAAATACGCGAACGACAGCAAAATGATCCATTAAAAATTATTTGGTCTTCTCGCGTCTCTAAAGAAAAACGCATCCTATCTTTCCTCGAATCGATAAAACAATCCAAATACCATAAAAATATTCAACTCACAGTTATCGGTGATGGAAACCAGCTCCAGGAAGCCAAGGCCTTCGCAAAGACAAATCTCATTGATACAAGAATCACCTTCCTTGGACTAGTCCCGCATGAAGAACTTTTTCAATATGAAAAAGACCAGCACCTCTCAATCATCAATTCTTACGGTTTTGACACTCAAGGCATGACTATTCTCGAAGCCATTGCCTGTGGTCTCCCTGTTATATATGCTGATCCCGCCATGGATGAAAATATTCCAGATCACTGCGGTCTTCGTGCCAAAAACAACACACCAAATGCCATGGCCGAACTTCTTGACTATATTTTTGAAAATCCTGAATTAATTAAAACCATGAGTAAGGCGGCCCTCAAAGCCAGCCCTTCCGTTATGCAGTCCGCTCAAATTAAAAAGCTACTTAATCTTTATCAATCAAGCTCAAATTAAAAAGCTACTTATTTTTATTAATCAATTTCTTCTGAACCACATCCATAAAAAAGTGAAAATAAAGATAAGCTAGTACTCGCTCTGAAAGAATCATAATCGGCAAAACCATACAAGCCGTTACGCCAAAAATCCCCCACTCAAAGACCGATAACTCGAAAGTAATGCCAAACAAATCCTGCAAGAAAACCATACAAAATAGCATACCAAAGCTACATCCGCCAACGATGAGTTTCTTCCAAATATTATCAAACGGACGACAGACTCGATATAAGTAAATAATCCCAACAACCTCCCAAGCTAACACGCAAAGCATTCCAAGCTGCAGTCGTCCAATATGAAAAATTTGTGAAACTAGTACTAAGAGCCAAATAACAATCACGTTAGTAATAGCCGCCGGTGTTGCCTTAGATAGAACATTCAGAATAAAATTACCCTTAATTAAATTTTGATTTGGTATTTGCGCAAGAAAGAAGCTAGGCACACCAATCGTGAACATTGTAACTAACGAAACCTGTGTTGGTACTAATGGATAAATCATGCCAAAACTAATCGATAAAATTGCCCCAATGAAAGAAAAAATGTTTTTTACAAGGAACAGGGAACCAGAGCGCTCCAGATTATTCACCACTTGACGTCCTTCCTTCACGATTTGTGGCATCCGCGCAAAATCCGATTCTAGCAGTACTAGTTGCGAGGCCTGTACTGCCGCCTGCGACCCCGAAGCCATCGCCACCGAACAATCCGCCTCTTTCAGCGCTAATACGTCATTTACACCGTCACCAGTCATCGCCACAGTGTGTCCAGCCGACTTCAAAATCTTCACCATCTTCAATTTTTCTTCAGGCTTCACGCGCCCGAATACAGTATATTTCAGAACTGCCGTACGAAATTCTTTTGCGTCTTTCACAGTAGAAATATCGATATATTTTTCTGCATCCTCCACTCCAGCCTGTTTTGCAACCTCCGAGACTGTTCTCGCATTATCACCAGAAATCACCTTAATCTTAACCCCCTGTTCCTTAAAGTAAGCAAAAGTCGCCGGCGCAGTCTCTCGAATCTCATTCGATAAAACGATTGCCAGTATCGGTACCACTTTTTCTTCTAATGCCACTTCAGATTTTTCAGAATCCAACCTCCCCATATATTCACCAAATACCAAAACTCGATAACCGTCTTCCGTAAACTTACTAAATTTATCCGCATATTTTGAAAAATCGTCACGTAAAACAAATTCCGGTGCGCCCATCACAAATGTATGATTCTTAAATTGCACTCCACTATATTTATATTTTGACGAAAAGCCCAAAACGCGATCCATCTTGCCACAAGTCTTCGCAAGCTGCTTCCTCGATTCCTCTTGCACTTCACTCTCGTGGTTCTTCGCAAAATATCGCTTTATTGCCCGAATCGTTTCATTATCTTCAGCCTGAAACCCGCTAACAAAATCGAGCAGGGAAGTCGTATCTAAACTATCAGATCCCGCAGAATTCTTTGAAATTTCAACCACCCTCTCGACATTCATTTTTTCCGTCGTAATTGTTCCAGTTTTATCTACACACAAAACATCTACTCGCGCCAACGTTTCAATACATTTCATATCATGCACAAGAACTTTTTTCTGAGCCAAACGTACTGCCGAAAGCACCAGCGTTACGGAAGCTAGTAAAAATAACCCTTCTGGGATCATTCCCATAATCGCTGCCACCATCGCCTGAATACTCATCTTCGCCGTCGCACTATGCAAAAAATATTGTTGCGCAAACATAATGATGCCGATTGGAATAATTGCAATACCGGCTAATTTCACAAAACTATTGAGCGATCTCAAAATCTCCGACTGTTCACCCACGCGAATCTCCTTCGCCTTCATGGTTAGTTTTGCCGCATAAGATTCACTACCGACACGAATTACTCGCGCAAAACATTTTCCGTAGACAATAAAACTACCAGAGAACAATTCATCACCCTCTCGCTTCATTACGTCATCTGACTCACCCGTGAGTAGTGATTCATTCGCCGCCACTTCACCGCCAATCACCACCGCATCGGCTGGAATCTGATTTCCAGAAACCATCACCATAATATCGTCCATTACTAGCTCGTGAATTTTAATTTTTACTTCCTTACCATCCCTCACCACCATTACTTCTGGAGAATGTAAGACTGTTAACTTGTCTAGAATCTGCTTCGCCCGAAGTTCCTGCAGAATACCGATCAGAGAGTTAACGACAATTAGTGGCAGAAAACTTAAATCTCGGAAAGAACGAACCGCAATAAGCAAAGCCGCAATGAATAGAAAAACAAAGTTAAAGTAAGTAAAAATATTTGATGCAATAATTTCGCCAATTGTTTTTGACGGTGTTTCCACTGCTGTATTGGCTAGTCCTTTTTTCTTGCGTTCCTCAACCTCTTTAGAAGTCAGCCCCCAAAAACCATCCCCCTCAAAATTCTTTTCCAACTTTTTAATCTGTCTCTCAGTCATAAAATCCTATAAAACCTTTTTATTTATTTTCTTTCGCCCTTGCTGAAGTGAAAATAGCACACCTGAAATTACTAGCGTAGCTAGAATTACTACAATTCCACCCACAAAGAATGGCACTGATTTATTAATTGTATCTTTCTTCACCCCATCATATTCATGATTATTGATTCGAAGCAGCCTCTCCTCAAGATTCGCCCTTTCGACTTCTCTCTCTTGAATTCTGCGATTAATTACGTCATATTCGGCAGATTTACCATTTTTATCAAATTCGTCCAGTAATGCCTTGCGATCTGTTTCTAATCTTTGATAGACTTCATTAATTTCAGCCTGAATTTTTTCTGCTGTCGGCAAATTTAGTTTCGAATATTCCGAATTAATATTGCGATACACACCAAAAGCCATCAGCACAACCCCAAGCAAGACTCCACAGACCACAACAATTGTCCGATTTACTCTACCTTTATTTTCATTATTTTTCATACCACCTCCAAGATAGATTAATTATACCAGAAATAAAGATCCGTACACTATATCACATAGTTGTATTTTTATATGTTAGAATCAGGCTATATCGCTTATATTAAAAGGAGATAAAAATGAGTGAAAGACTCAAAAGTAGCACTTCAGAAAACAGTGATTGGCTAGATCAATGGAATAAAATAGCTGACGACGAACGTGTTGATAAATTTAAAGAAAATGCCGCCCAAGAACTTATGGAGCGAGAACTCAATTCTGAACTTACAAAAGTCGACGACCTAATTAATGCAGCCAGAGCCGACAAGGAGGGAATTATAGGTAGAAGAGTTACACTTAATTTTCCTGATGGTTCCCAGAAAAAAGTCGGACTCATTATCCTTGAGGGATACCCGCTCAAAACGCTACAGACTAGCATCTCGATTGATAATGTAAATGATATGGTAAACCCTGAAGACTACGGACAATCACATCAAACTGCAGATATTCTTCGGGATAATCCTTCTTTTTGGATGAAAAATCAAAATGAAGTGGAAGGGCTCGGTAAAACCACCTCTGCAACATTTTCTGCCTCATACTTCGATACGGAGTCTGGAATCACAGCTATGACCGGGTATGGCTGCTGCTACGCTTTTGACCACGTAAGACCAAATTCACTCGTTGAAATTTCAAAGGTTGATGGAAATACATCATTAGCATCAAATATTCAACAACCAATTCTAAATAAAAATGCAGATAATATTCGTGCAATCCCAGAAACTTATCTTGCAAAATATATCAACCAAAAAGAAAAACCTCCCCTTACCCTAAGTGAACTTGCAGATTTTGAAGGTCGTTCTTCAAGTGATTTTAATGAGTTATTATTCAATCGTTACAACGAGCTAGGCCAGCCGCAAAAGCCAGACTACATCCTCACAAGAGGTAATGTAAACAATAATTATGGAATCAATGAGCTAACTGCAAGGCATGCACTATACCACAATATTCCAATCGTGTGTATTGTTCCTGAAAAATATAAAAATATCAAAGACGATTACGATTTTGATTTTGAAGAATCGGATTCTCAAGACCTCAATTAACAAAAAAAGACCCCTCACGGATCCTACTATAAAACATAAGCAAAATAACATCTGGTGGGCGAAGTGGGAATCGAACCCACACTCCATTACTGGAACTAGATTTTGAGTCTGGCGCGTCTACCAATTCCGCCATTCGCCCATAACAGTTCTATTTTACCATAAAATCCTGATTTTCATGCAGAACTTATCAAACATAACCTAAAAAATGATATAATTAACACATGAATCCAAAAGATGGTGGGCTATCTTCTAGCGATCGACAGAGACAAACCGTTACTGAACTCGCTCGCAATAAAGTTCTGGCTGCTTATTCAAATAGTGGCTCGCTTTCTGCCGCACAAAATCAGAATAATGCTACCATCAATCAGAATACCACCACTCAGAACAACACTACTATTCAATCTTCCGGCCGCCACTATCTTTCCGAAACCCAACAGCCGCAAAATTCATCCCTCAATCGTCTCAAGCGGAATCGCTCTTTTGCTGCTCTCTCTTTTTTACATAGCAACCAGCATCGCATTGAACACCGCATGCTCGGCGAGCAGACTTTGCGAAGCGAACTAATTCAAAAATATAATTCAGAAAATCGTAGCTCGCTTAAGCAGGCTCCGATCAATCTCACAAAACAGACACCAGATTGGCAAAAATATCACTCCGATTGGCAAAATTATTACCAGAAATATTACAGCGAGTATTACGCTAAGGCTGCTCAAAAATATCTAGAAACCGAAAAATCTAAGCTCAGCGCCCAAACCGCCTCGACCAACGCCTATCTCTCACAAGACTCCATTGCCAGAACTGAAGCTAGTGCTAAACAAGTTGAAGTTAGTCTTCGTGAACGCATTCGCGAGAAGGCAAATTCCAGTTTCAAACTCTCCAAACGTCATAAGCAATTCGTCCCAATTTTTGCCGGCGTTTTTTCCGTCCTCTTTGTTCTTTTCTTACAGTATAACCGCTTAATTTTTGCTCCAATCATGGCCTATATCGCACCAGGGAACACCAAGGATACTGGCATTACCGCCATTGACCCAACCGTCTCTGAAGCCCCAACCGCCGACCCTCGTCTTTTAATCCCAAAACTCAACGTCGACGTCCCAGTTTTTTTCAACATTTCAAACGATACGGCAACCATCAATAATGCCATGAACCACGGTGTAGCACAGTTCAAGATACCTGGCGCTGACGCTATGCCAGGCCAAATTGGTAATCTTGTCATTTCCGGGCACTCTGCTGGCGATATCTATAGCAACAATCAATATAAGTTTATTTTCTCCGGCCTCGAACGATTAGTCGACGGTGACCTCATTTACGTCAACTATAATTCCGTACGTTACACCTACAAAGTTTATAAGCGTGAAACCGTAGAACCAACCAATGTGGCGGCCCTAGTTTACAAAATTGACAAGCCAATCCTCACCCTTATCACCTGCACACCACTCGGTTCTGATCGCTATCGTCTTCTCGTAATGGCCGAACAAATCAATCCTTCCTATGAACAAAAGGAGACTACAGAAATTGCTAACCAGGAAAATGGTGCAGAAAATAACAATAACGCTAAAGACAAAACCCAAAGTTCTTCCATTATGCCAGCCAACGAACGTTCATTCTTTGATCGAGTTTGGCACTGGCTTACCAATCAAAAGGATTAATATCCTAAAAAATCAGGATATTATATATCAAAAAATCCCATTTTTTATTCTTCTATTATCTATTTCCCATTATTAATTATTGATTAAACAATGGTTATTTTAGAATAGCTTCTCTCTAGAATAGCTTATCTCGTTTCAAGCTATATCCATTATCTGTCTTCACGACATAATATAAATATCTATCATTTGAGTTAATTACAGCGTCAAATCCCGCCGCAATATTGTTATTCAAAATCGTCCTGCGATTAGTTCCATCAAAGTCAAAGACTTCCATCTTACCATCGACCACGTCAAACATCATATAGTTATCCAGCCAAGAAATATTTGTGTTTGCATGCTCAACCACATTCACTTCTTCAAGATCAAGATTATATAAAGTAAATTTGTTATCGGTTTCCGCAATGAAAAATTCACCATTTGACGATTTTATAAATCTCTTTGGCGTAAACCCAAGCTTCTCCTCATTAATTTTCTCTGGCAAATTATCATTATTGCCATAAGTTGGATACTCATCCGCACGATAAATAGTAAACAAGTCATCAACCACTACACTTAGATATTTCTTATTATCAAAATCTGAAATACCAAGATAAATCGTTGCATCACGCTTTGACCGTACAACCGTTTCAAGTTCAATCCCGCCCTTGTCGCCCAATTTATAGATACCAATTTGCCTTTTATCTTTTTCAACATTAGTTAAATAAATTACTTCTGAACCAGATAATTTAAACTGCGCAATATTTTTTAAATAAGCTTCCGATAGACTTCTTCCAGTAATATCGATTTCTTGCAAATTTCCATCCACTAGCGCTAAAAACTTATTCGCCGAAGCATCTTCAATCATCACATTAGAAAGTACGTGTTTCATCTCTATTTGCTCGACTGTACCCTTCTTCTCAGCTTCATTCTTTTTATCAACATCAGTCTTCTTAAGGTTTTTATCAGTGTATTTCAAAATCGCCTGTGACAAATTCACACTTTCATTTACCTTCTTCAGATTAATTACCCCCCACTCGACCTGATCGCCACGTTTCACCTTTAATAACACCTTTTCGCCAGTCTCATTCCAGTTTACTTCAAGAATTTCGCCAGAAAAATTCCCGTCACTAGTGTTTGAGAAAACCCCCTTCACGTCAATAGTTTCAGCCACCACCTTGTCAGCGCCCAGTGAAGTTATATATTGCCATTTCGTTGTCTGATTTGAAGCAATCAATAAACTTCGATGGTCAGGAGAAGCATATAAAAAGCGCAAAGTCTCAAAATCCGCTACGTTTTCCGTGGTACGATTTTGTTTAAATAGGCGTGGATTTCTTAGTCTCGTCAAAAGCCCTGAAACAATCCGAATTTTCTTCGACCAAGAATCATACCCCTCTTTTTTTAATACAATTTCATGCTCACCAGCCGATAGTAATTTTGAAATATTTGTTTCATTAAAATCCTGTCGACCATCAATGATCACCTTGGCACCAGTTGGCAATGATTCAATCTGCGCCATTCCGTTCTGTTCCAATTTCAGATTAGAACTGAGACGCCACCCCTCTACAATTGCGACTAATACAAAGACTAACGCCACTACGGCAAGAGACATAATAATGTCCACGAAAATTACGCGAATCATCTTATTACGTTTACGTTTATCAATGTCCATACTTCATATATTATAACATGTTCTTTTTTCTTAAATGGTATTGCTTTTCCAAACCGATATAGTTTATAATAACGACAAGCGTAATAAAGAGTGAGGAAGATAAACAATGCAACGACAGATTATTGGTCAGGATATAACAAGTAGCCGTACCCACCATATCCTACAGGCATCTGCCACATTAAATCGTCGTTATGTTCGTCGACCAGTCGCTCAAACTACTCCTTCGATTCAAAATCAAAACTCCGTCAGTATTACATTCAAAAATAAGCAAACGCAAGCTGCACCAAAAAAATCCTCCTTTCACGTCAATATTTCTGATGGTACCGAAATAAAACCACGCCAAACTCACCCAACCGCAATTTCACATTTCCCAAAATACGAACCAAAAATGCGTGAGTCTCAGCCAGCTCAACCAGCTCAACCAACCCATCCAACTCAAACAATCCATCCAGTTCAGCCAGTTCAGTTAGCCCAACCAGTCCACCTAGCACAACCAACTCAGTTAGCCCAACCAATTCATCTAACCCAGCCAGTCCAATCAGCCCAGCCTGTTGCCCCTCGCAGTGTCAAAAATCCTTATACCACCTCTGCCATTATTCGCAAAGCAGCTGAAAAAATTCAACAAAATCCTAGTGGTTTCTCTCCTATTTTTGATCAACAATCAAGAATGGATCGTGCATTTTCCGCAGTCTCTGAACAAGAAAAACAGATTCTCGAGAACATCGAAAAGCCAACTGCTATCTTTACTAAGAGTAAAAAATCTTTTGTAAAGCCTTTAGTCAAATCAAGCCTAAAACCAAAAGCCTCCATTAAAAGTCCAGCAAAGAAACTGGCAAGGGCTGCCATCCCAGCCGCCAATATGACCACTAGCTCAGTTGAGTCGGCCTTTAGCAAAATGAGTGAAGATCCAAAAGCCAAACAAGTCGTTGCTGCCACTCAGCCAAAAAACGTAAAACCGGTGAAAAAATCGATCCATAAAAAAAGTACCAGACTTGCTTTTGCTCTTTTCTGTTCCACTGCAGTAGTTGCCAGCCTCTTCTTTATTGCACAAACCAACATGCCAGACATTTCCGTACGTGTCGCCGCCATGCAAACCGGTATCCAGGCTACCTATCCTAGTTATATACCTCGCGAATATCGACTTTCTGGTGTCTACACCACACAAGATAATAGTGTCGCCATGGATTTCACTGGCCCAAATCAAGCAAAGTTCACCCTCACTGAAGAAAAACTCCCTTGGGATAGCAACGCCCTTTTGAACCGTTATGTAAAAACTAAGTGGGGCGAGAATTATGACTCTGTCCGCGAGCAGGGAATCACAATATACATTAGTGGATCTAACGCCGCCTGGGTTAACGCTGGTATTGTCTATAAAATCAATAATTTCCAAGGTGAACTCACCAAAAAACAAATCAAGAATATCGTAACCTCTCTATAGAATAAAAAAGGTGCTATACTTATCTTATTATGAAGAAAATTCGCACCCGATTCGCACCTAGCCCAACCGGCTATATCCACATTGGCAATATTAGAAGTGCCATTTATCCATACTTAATTGCAAAGCAAGCAGGTGGACAGTTTATCCTTCGCATTGAAGACACTGACCAAGCTCGTTTTGTTGAGGGTGCTACCGAATTGATCTTCGATACTCTCCGCTGGCTCGGCCTCGAATGGGACGAAGGTCCAATCGTCGGTGGCCCACACGTACCTTACGTTCAAACCGAACGTAAAGCCATCTACATAGAATGGGCAAAAAAATTAATCGAAAAAGGTCGTGCCTATGCCGACAATACCTCGAGTGAACAAATCGACGAGTATCGTAAAGAAGATGAGACTAAAAAAGTTCCTTACCTCTATCGTAACCACCGTCCAGAAAATCCCCCAACCTGGCACGAAGGTTTACCAATCCGTTTCAAAACTATTCCAAAAGAATATTCATGGCATGACGAAGTAATGGGCGACCTTCATACTGGCCCTGAAGTTTGCGACGACATTATCCTTATAAAAGGTGACGGTCTTCCAACTTACAACTTTGCTCACATCGTTGATGATACTTTAATGGAATGCAGCCACATCACCCGCGGCGTCGAATATCTTTCAAGTACCCCAAATTATCTTGCGCTTTACGATGCACTCGAAGTTCCACGCCATATCTTTGTTTCATTGCCACATATCTTGGCACCAAACGGCCATAAAAAACTCGGTAAACGCGATGGCGCAAAATCCGTCACCGAATATCGTGACGACGGTATTTTACCAGAAGCCATGACTAACTATCTTGCATGTCTCGGATGGAATGATGGCACTGAACAAGAAATTTATTCACTTGAAGAGCTTATCGAAAAGTTTTCCGTTCACCGTATTCAAAATTCTGGCGCTCGCTTTGATGAAGTTAAAATTCTCTGGATGAATGGTCAATGGATTCGTAAAATCGCTACCGAAAAGGGAATTGACGAACTTTACGCCCGTACCTGTGAGACCTCTGGTTCTGAAGATTTCTCACGTTATGACATCTTTAAGCCAATCGATTTCTGGCCAGAATCTGCAAAAACTGAAACTGACGAATATAAAAAAGCAGTTCTCAGTATTATCTACGATCGCCTAAAAACTCTTTCAGACCTTCGCACCATGACAACTTATTTCTTCGAAGACCCAGTTGTTGATCTTTCAATGATTACAGATAGTAAATTCCTCAAGAAATATTCCGAGACCGAACTCGTCGGGCTGCTCACCAAAACTATCGAAACCTTAAACGATGTTAAAGACGAAGACTGGACCGATGATAATCTACAGAATATCTTAAACGACCTTCTCACAAAAACTGAGAAGAAGCCAGCTGAATTCTTCAGTCTCATCCGTATTGCGGTTAGCTTTGCGCCATTTAGCCCAGCTCTCCATCTCACCTTGAGAGTGCTCGGCAAAAATCGTACCCTAGCTAGATTAAACAAGGTCCGAACCGCACTCGCAAATAACTAAGGCTCTCTCGCCAAAAGGAGTAAAAGTGCCAAAAAATAAACACAGCCAGGCAACGCTTATCGAGACCACCCTAGAGGATAATCTCGAAAAAGATACTAAAGATCACGATCCTGAAAAAGCTGACAAACCTAGCACGGATGCTAAAAAACCAAGTAAGCGTCTTGTCTTTAGTATTATTACAATTGCCTTGTTTCTCTGTATTATTACTGGCACTTTTTTGCTGCTTTTTTCCAAAAAACCTGAGGTCAAAGAAGGAGCGGAACATCAACTAACTGAAGTTGAGAGTACTCCATTTTATTTCTATGACAACCTCACCGGTGAAGTAATTTCACATTCTGGCATTCAATATAATGAGCACGGTGAAAAAATTATTGAAGCCGATGGTAGCACTAGAAAACTATCAGTCAAAGAAGCCGAACAGATGGCCAAAAATGCCAACGAGCAACCCATCTACTGTATTCAAATTCCTAACGGCCTAGATGGCGCACGTCCCCAAGTCGGCTTACATCGCGCTAGCATTGTTTTTGAAGCAATCGCAGAGGTTGGCATCACCCGTTTTGCTGCAATTTTTAAAAACCCAGTTGGCGCCCAGGCTATCGGCCCCATCCGTTCGCTTAGACTCTATCATCTCGAATGGGACACCCCGTTTGATTGCACTATTGTTCATGCAGGAGGAGCCGACGACGCACTGACGGCAGTTCGCAATTACCGACACATCTCCGAATCCGTCAACTATATGTGGAGAAATTACGGACAATGGTCTGGCGGCGCCTATCTTGGCTATACTGCACCAAACAATCTCTTTACTTCTGGCCCACTCCTCGCTACTTTTCTTGAGAATACAGCCCGCGGCTCCTTCTCCAAACCAAAATCCTTCGCCCGTCTAACAAAAGACGAATCCGATGCACAGAAAAAAGAAATTGAGGAGAGTCAAATTAAAAAAAATGAAAAGCAGACGGATTCCCCAGACCAAACTCAGAGCAAAACCTCCTCAGAACCCAAAAAATTAGCTTCAAATATCCATATTCGCTTCAATCATCAACAAGGGTTCAATGTAAACTACGCGTATAGTAAAAATACTAACACTTATTTTAGAAGCTATGCTAATGGCGAAACGCATCTTTCATACACTTGTGAAAATGTTCCGGCCAAGCCATCGCCAAAGCGCGACTGTAATCAGCCTTATCAAATCAATCCAGATGTCGTTATTGTTATGCGCGTCAAAGAACGCACCAGTCCACTCGATGGTTATCACGAGGATATCACCACAACTGGCTCTGGAAAGGTCCATGTTTTCCAAAACGGCACCGTCTTCGAAGGCACTTGGCATAAAGCAAATCGCGAATCTCAAATTAGTTTTAAAACAACCACAGGCGAAGAAATCAAACTTAAACCTGGACGGACTTGGATTTCTGCCATCCCAGATAGCTATGGCAAACTTTCTTACGAATAGTTATAAATAAACCAAGCTACTTCCTCAAAGCTAAGCATAAAATACCACCTAGTTATACCTCCAGGCATCTTTCATACGAAAATCTTAAATTCCTGCTATAATCAACATAATAATTAATTAACAGGAGTTTTATATGAGTGCAGAGTTCTACGTCAACGCTGGTGAACCAAATAGCAAAATGTCAGAAGTTGTCGAAAAGAAAATTGACACCGACGCCGACTCCTGGGATTCTGGCGCCAATCAGCCAGACAGCTTTGATCATACAACCTATGAGATCAATGATCCTAATGACGACAACAATTTAACTGACGAAGGTGACGAGGATAATCTCGGCGATATGTCCGATGAAGAGTTTCGCGCCAAAAATGATGGCCTTGATTTAGGTATGGGTGGCAGCAAACGCCAGCTTGAAGAACTTGATGACTCATACTACAATGACCACACTTTTGATTGTGACTAGTCAATTCTCTTGCTTTTTCTTTAGAAAAATGTTAATTTTATTACATATTGGTTCCGTCGTCTAGTGGTCTAGGACGTCTGGTTCTCATCCAGAAAATCGCGGGTTCGACTCCCGCCGGAATCACCAATTCAAGATCTAGAGTCAAAACTTGACTCTTTTTTGTTTATTCTAGAGAATTTCAACTACAACATATTTTTCATATTTTACAAGTGAAGCTTCCTGTGATAAAATATTTATATGAAAAAACTTCCAATTGTCGCACTCATCGGCCAAACCAATGCCGGTAAATCGAGCCTCCTAAACCGCATGGCGCATAAAAACATTGCCATCGTGGCACGCGAGGCTGGTACTACTCGTGACAACGTAATTGCCACCATCGACAATTGTTTTACTCTTATCGATACCGCAGGTCTAAAAAACCCTGAAGACGACTTTGAAGCCTCTATCCAAGATCAAATCGAGGACGCCATTGAAGTTGCTGACCTCATCCTCTTCACTGTCGACTCCACCAAATATCCTGATTTTCGCGATCTAGATATCGCCCGTTCCGCTCTTCGTTCCAAAAAACCAGTCTTCCTAATCTTAAATAAATCCGACCTCAAAGAGTCTCTTGATAATTTCGAATACCTCAAATTTGGTATTAAAGAAGATAATATACACCGCACTTCTGCAACTACCGGTTTTGGTGTTAATAATCTCAAACAGGCTATTTTTCATACCCTAGATGTCAAACCAAAAGAGGAAACCACCGAAGATAGTAAGGTGAATCTAGACGAAAACGGCAACCCCCTAATCAAGCTTGCCCTTATCGGTCGCCCAAACGTCGGCAAATCCAGTCTCTTTAATCGTCTCGCCCAAAAACAGCAGGCCATTGTTAGTTCAAAGCAGGGAACCACCCGCGACATTAACCGTATCCGCGTCAAATTTAAGGGGCAGACCATCGAAATCCTTGACACTGCCGGTCTTCGAAAACCAGGCAAGCGCGAGGTTGGTATTGAAAAATTCTCCGCTATTCGCACTCTCGCCGCCATCGAAGAAGCTGACATCTGTGCTCTTCTTATTGATTCTAAGGAGCCACATTCTAAGCTCGATCAATCTCTCGCCGGACAAATCATCGAGGCTGGCAAGGGAATTATTATGGTTCTCACTAAAGCCGACCTTCTCGACAATTCTACCCCCGTTACATCTACCCTTTCAGATAAAACCAAAACCGCTGATTATACAGAGATTGACCATATCCTCAATCACCTCGAACGCGATTTCAACTTCCTTTCCTTCGCTCCAGTCCTTATTACTAGCTCTGAAACTGGCAAAAACGTCACCAAGCTCTTTGAACTTGTTACTGAGATTGATTTAGCTAGACATACTGAAGTAAAAACTTCTGAACTTAATAAAATTCTCAACGAAGCCACTGTCTCTCATCCGCCAGCTGGACTTAAAAATACTCACCCAAAGCTCAAATATATTATTCAGACCGATACCTGCCCACCATGGTTTGTAATCCACGGTCGCGAGATGGAACTTCTCCACTGGTCTTATAAACGCTATCTTGAACGTCGCATCCGTGAGGTTTATCCATTCGTTGGGACACCAATCATGTTCTCCTTCCACAATGATCGCGCTGCTGGCCCACGCAAGTCCTATCGCAATAAATCCAAAGATAACGACAAATAATTCGATTAAGCTTGCGTTTTTACTTAAAAGTGCAATAATATCACCAAGTGGGTATTGGTGCCTACTTTTTTGTAACTAGTAGTCTTTGATAGTTTTGGTTTAATTATCAAAACCTACTCAAACCACACGCTCTTTAAAAGGAGGGAATTATGAAAGCAACCCAGTCCACCCCGTCCTGCGACGCCACTGGCATCGTCATCAAAGACATCTCTTTCGATACCCGGGTCAATTATTCTGGCGAGAAGTACACTGGCTACGTACTTGACAAGAGTGCGCTTCTGGCTTGCCCGGAAGTCATCCCCAGCTTTGATTGTGATACCGATGAGATCTTCAAAGAATGGTCACACAGTGCATGGGACGACTTTCAACATGCATATCTGATCATACCGACTTCCGTAATCGAGGAGTTGAACGCGATTTCACCGGAAAACGAAGTCTATTACTACATCGCAAGACAAGTTTTAAGAAGACTCCGTAGGTTGGTCGAAAAGGTAAAATTCGTCTCCGACGAAAAAAAGACAGATAAGCTGAAGACGGCCATCTATTTTCCGCAGCAGAAAAACCTTTTCACGGTTTTTCCGAACACTCGTAGCTTGTCATTTTTTGGGAATTCAGGTTTAAAAGATCCCGTAGGACAGCTACTTAGCGTGGTCGACTCCGCCAAGAACCACGCCATGATAGACAGTCTCGTCCTACTCACCAACGATGAAGCAATCGCAATCCGCGCTCGCGCAAGTGGTATTGCAACCGACACCCTCACAAGCAAGGCTCCTGCTTATACCGGCAGACGTGAAGTCACCGTTCCATTTGAGTTGTATGAAGAGTTTATGAACTCAAATAGTGGCATCAGTCTCGAGATGTGGCAGCAGTTCTTACCGAATGAGTCACGGCTGTTTGCCAATGAATTTATCGTTATGTCACCTAAGTTAGGGCAAAATGGCTACGATGTTCTAAAGGGTAAGTCTAAAGAATATCACAATATCGGACGCTTCGACTGCAAACAGCAGCGCATTGTACACCTGTTCTATTTCCGCAGCTTTACTACCATCAAACCCAAGAATGCTGGGCAGGCAATGTATCTTGAGGCAATCAGTCATCCCGACATTTCCGTCGTGGTTGTTACCGGCAATGCTGGTACTGGCAAAACTTTTCTCTCGACGGTTTGCGGTACAATACTACATGAAGCTCACGCTTACCTGCAATGCTTCACAGTACCATGCGCTATTGATTTTCAGAGAGCCCATGGCTATCTTCCCGGTAATTTTGACGAGAAGATTGAGCCCAACATTGCTCCGTTCAAGAATGCACTTAAGAACTATCTCAAATTAACCAACGAGAAGTTCAAGAATGCAGTCGCACGTTCAAACAATCCTAAGCGTTCAAACGATTCTAATGACCTGGACTCTATAAAAGATGGAGATCTTGGTACCGGTGCTAAGAAAAACAGCAGTAAAAAATCTGCTGACACCAATCTCGGCAACGATATTGAGAAGTCGGCAGATAAATTATACCGACAGTGCTACAAGACCATCGCAGTTGAGGCAGCAAGAGGATTAGACCTTGCTGATGCTTTTGTGATCTATGACGAGTTTCAGGATCAAGGTCCGCGAGAAGCAGATACACTCTTAAAGCGGCTCGGCACCAATGTCAAGGCTATCATTGCCGGCGACATTGAGCAGGTCCACCAGGAAGGGCTCAACAGGCAAAATAACGGCATCAGTTTTATTAAGCACTATATTACTGATCTTCCCATGGTTGCCCAGATTAGCCTCGGTAAGGGCGAAGTCGTCAGAAGCGAGTTTGTGAAAGCCTACATCGCAAGGCGAGATCCCAACCAGGACTAAACTAAGTCACCTCCTAAGGCCACCACCAAGGTGGCCTTTTTCATGCCCCATTTCCTATCTTATTTTCGCACCTTATTTTTCATTTATGCGTTATAATCTACTCTATGAAACTTATCGTTGGCCTCGGCAATCCTGGCCCAGAATACAATTTTACTAGGCATAATTTTGGCTTCCTTGCCCTTGATTTTTATTTTAAAACCCACGATCTTTCCTGGCAGACCGCCAAAAAGTTCCACTCCATCTACACTAAGGTAGACGACGTTATTTTCTTAAAACCTCAAACATGCTATAACGAAGTAGGATTAGCCGCCAAAGAATGCGCCAGTTTTTACAAAATACCTCTCGATCAAATTTATGTCGTCTGTGATGACTTTAATCTTGAGTTTGGCCAGCTCCGCTTCCGTGAAAAGGGAAGTAGTGGAGGAAATAATGGACTCAAATCCATGGAGCAGTATTTCTGTACTACTGATTTTCCAAGACTTCGCCTTGGTTCCGGTAATAACGAACTCCGCAGTAAAATTGGCGACGCCAACTTTGTCCTCGGTTGTTTTACCGAAGAGGAATCCAATCTTCTCCCTGAAATCCTTCAGAAAGCCTCAGATAAACTCGACGAAATTATAAAATTATAAAATCCTAGATTAAAACTTCATTTACCTCGATATTCAGTAATCCTCTTTCTTAAGTTATAGTCCATTTTCCATAGTAGTTTTATAAAAGTAATCCGTTCATCATGTGTGAAATCCTCAAATAACTCATTGACATATTTTCTCTGTTCTACCAAGATATAGCTCGCAATATAAATCCCCTCCCCTGAAACCACTAAATCCATGTGTTTCTGATTATATGGATGACTACGTTTGTGAAGAAAAGATCGATCTTCGAGTCTCGAAATCGACCGCGCCGCCGAACTTTCGCCAATATTATAACAATCTAAAATATCACTCACGCCTCGCTTTAATGTATTGCTTTTAACATACCCCATGATCTTTACCTCTGTCGGGTTTAATTTAAAACGATTCGCCACCGCCGATGCGTGAAGTGACCGCAAAATACCAATTCTCGCCAGAATATGCGATATCTCCGCAATTGGCATTGCTTTTGGCATAGCATTATTGTTCGTCATATTTTCTCCGGTTTCTTTTTTCCATCTTTATTTCTCCCCGTTTAACTTACCTAAATAAACATTAAAATTGAGTCAAAAAAATATAAACTTATGTCATAAAACCTCCTCATTCTTCTTTGCTTAGCTAATCCTCACCAAGCTTTTTATTATCACAACCCCTATAGACACATTTAGTTATATCTAAACCAAATATCACCAAGAAAATCAAAGTCTATTCACTAAGTCACCAACATCCAACGATTACTCCCCATTGACTTGATCCTATTCTTCATTTGTAATTCAAAGATTGCTACCGCAAACTCCGATACATTTACCGTCATTGTACTAGCTTGACCCATAGTAGGGCAAGCATTATCAGATAGAACGCCTCTATTAATACTTGCCAGAATCTCTTCACCGTCGCGAACACCATTCTTTAGTTCCTTTAAAATCAAGGTCTCAATCTCTGTATCCCCGGATAATTCAACCTTCTTTTCTTTGACACGTTTCTTTTCGTCAATCCCCAGATCCAATAAAATATCCTCAATATCAGTCAAGGCCACCGCTCCACGCCCAAGCAGTCGATTACATCCCCTTGAACTAGCCCTTCCTACATCCCCCGGCACCGCATAAACTAGATTACTCTGCTCAAATGCATGATGCGCTGTATTTAAGGAACCCGACCGCAGATCCGCCTCCACTATTACCACAACATCAGCAAGCCCTGAAATCAAGCGATTTCGTGTCAAAAATGAAGCCTTCCGCCCACTCCTCGATTGAAAAAACTGTAATAATTTTTCATCCTTTTTCACCTCACTCCACTCTGGATACTCTGAAATAATTGCACCACCTTTTTGCACAATCTCATCTGCCAGCCCTGTGTGACTTGCAGGATATATTTGATCAATCGGAGTTCCCAGTACTGCCAGTGTTACCCCTCCAGCATCAAGCGCTGCCCGGTGTGCCACCGAATCAATTCCAAACGCCAAACCAGACACGATCACTACCCCATGCTTAGCTAATTCATACGCAATTTTATATGCCTGCTCCTTACCATACTCTGTATTTTTCCGTGCCCCCACCACAGCCACTGTCTTCGCCCGTCCAGGAGATTCGAAGCAATATCGCGGCGCCACAGTCAAAAATCTCTCATCTCTTTCTGGCATTTTGCCATAGTAATATAACATTTTAGGCTTAACCGCAATGGCAGAAAGTCTTGCTAAATACTCCTCGTCTTCAGGTACGCAAGAGTTGATAATCATAATATTTACCTCCACTTTTTACTTGATTATTTACAAATCTTAGTTTTAAGTATTGACGTATTTATTTTTGTATGGTATAATTCAACAAGTTAGAGATTGAGAGCCAAAAAAGGCACAGTCTCTACACCGCACCTAAATAAATCATAATTTCTGTTACCAATATAACAGAAGTTGCGTGTTCTTAAAAGACTTTCGACTTACAATTTTTCTTTTATCGGTTGTAAGTATAAGTATTACCTCCACTTGAAAGTCAATCTTTAAGAACATAGCAACCCCTATAACCGGCGGGCCCCAAAGTTTGTGAGGTGGGTCACGCTCCGGGGAATCTCCCGGTATCAAAGAGATGCGTTGTAGGGTCAAATAGCCCCAAGTGATGCCCACCCTTACTTGGGGCTTTTTGATTCCACAAAGGTTTAATAAAATAAACCGTATGTTATAGCTCAACAAAAAGGACCTTCTCGCTAGGTCCTTTTTTACAAGTTTATTCAAAAACCAAAACTAACAATATCTTCCTCGCATGGATTATTGATTAGTTATTTGTTATTGCGGTAAACAATAAGGTATTTGAATAGGTTCCCTCAGGAACACTAGTAGTAGCACTTGCGCCAACCGTCAAGGTTTTATTGTCGCCAGTTGGAGTTGCAGTTGTAGTTTTGCTGAATACTGCACTGTTATCCGTTGTACCAGCTACCTTAACTGGATTAAACTGAGTTGCATCGTTCGACCAACCCCAAGCGGTACCAGAAATCGTGTTTGCGCTCGCAGTTACACTTGGAATAGTAGTCGACACGCCTGCAGAACTTGGTTGTTTCAAATCCGTATCGGCGGTGCTTGAAGTGATATAAGTTGTATACCCCTTCGTATTATTTGTCGAAATTGATACACGTCCATCTCCGGTCTGGAATTGGCCGGAAGTAGTTGGCGTAATATTAATATCGATGTTTGGTGTTGCCGAAATCGCAATTGTTGGGTCGATCCTGACATTCACCGTTGTGGTTGCTGTTTGGGAAGCAGCTGAGGTTGGTGCGCCGTTTAACAGTAATGCAGGTACTGCCAAAAGACTTGCCGCCAACGTAGCGCTAATTATTTTTACCCCTTTATTTGATGCTTTTTGTTTTTTTAATTCCACAGCAAAATATCCTTCCTGTATTTGGCTGCCAGAAAACCTTCACTCTAGCCATACTTTACCATAAGTTTTATGGTCTGCCAAGCCTTTTGATATATTTTTCTTCCACTTGACAATCGTGCTACTATATATGTATGTCAAAGAACTTAGTTATCGTGGAGAGTCCAGCCAAGGCTAAAACCATTGAAAAATATTTAGGCAGTGATTTTAAGGTTCTCGCCTCTGTTGGACATATTCGTAAAGACACCAAGGTCGACGTTCATGACAATTTTGCAGTAACCTATGAAATCGACCCAGATCATAAACATATTATTGCTGAGCTTAAAAAAGAAGCTAAGGCCGCCGAAGCAATTTGGCTAGCAACCGATGAAGACCGTGAAGGGGAATCAATCTCTTGGCATCTTCTTGAGGTTTTAAAGCTCCCAAAAAATACCCACCGCATCACTTTTCACGAAATCACAAAATCCGCTCTTCAGGCCGCCATTGCTAAGCCACGCACTGTTGATATGGATATGGTCTCCAGCCAGCAGGCCCGCCAAACTCTCGATATGCTAGTTGGTTACGACCTCTCGGATATCGTTCGTAAAAAGGTTCCCGGCGCTAAATCTGCTGGTCGCGTTCAGTCTCCAGCTCTTCGACTTATCGTTGAAAAAGAGCGTGAAATTGAGAAATTCGCCTCAAAATCCACTTTCAAGGTTGCCGGTAAGTTCTCCAACCAAAACGCCAATGTAACCGACCCGGAATCATCTGAAATTTTTGAAGCAAATCTTGAAAAATCAACTCTAAAAGATGCAGAAGAAGTAAAATCTCTCTTTAATTCTCTTGCTCCAGCCGTTTTTTCTGTCGCTAATATTGAGCAAACCGAGGGAACCAAAGCTAATCCAGTGCCTTTCACTACCGCCGCTTTGCAAATCGAGGCCAACAGTCGTCTCGGCTATAGTGCCAAAACCACTATGTCTGCCGCACAGGGTCTATATCAGGCAGGTCTAATCACTTATCACCGAACCGACTCCCTTAACCTGTCCAGTGAAGCCATTGCTGCAATTTCTAACTGCATTAAGCAAGCTTTTGGTGAAAATTATGTCCAGGTTCGCCGTTTTCATACAAAGGACGCTAGCGCCCAGGAAGCCCACGAAGCCATCCGCCCAACCAATATTGCCCAGGAAGTTGCTGGCAAAAACGATTATGAAAAGAAACTTTACCAACTCATCCGCACTCGTACTCTAGCGACACAAATGAAAAACGCTGTGGTTGCCAAAACCACTGTTGATATCACGCCATCCACTGATCCGGAACTTCATTTTACCGCCAAAGGTGAAGTGGTAATTTTTGACGGCTTCCTTCGCATATACGGCAAGAATAAAGACACTCTCCTACCTCAACTTAACGTTGGCGATCAACTTAATGTTCATAACCTAATTGCCAAACAAACTTATTCCAAACCGCCTGCCCGTTATACCGAAGGTTCATTAGTTAAAAAACTTGAGGAGCTTGGCATCGGCCGCCCAAGTACTTATGCATCCATCATTAATGCTATCCAGGTGCGAAATTATGTCACTAAGGGTGAGTCCGAAGGCACTGAGCGCAATCTACAAGAAATCATCCTTCATGGCCATCACAGCGTGCTTGACCAAGATGCTGCACCAAATTCAATTTCTGAAGACACGGTCAAAGAGAAAACTGGCGCAAATAAAGGCAAACTGCTCCCAACTCCTGTTGGCGAATTAGTTTCTGATTTTCTCTGTGAGAATTTTGAAAACATTGTTGATTACGATTTTACCGCTGGTATTGAGGAACAGCTTGACAAAATTGCCGAGCATAAATTGACTCGTCTCAAAATGCTCCGCGATTTTTATACACCATTTGCTGAAACTGTCGGCGCCTCCGCTATGGCTAACCGTTACAATTCTGCCACCGAACTCGGCATTGACCCAAAAACCAACAAGAAAGTCTATGCCAAAATTGGCCGTAATGGTGGATTTATTCAATTAGGTGAGAACGAAAAAGAAGCTGGCGAAAAGCCAATCTTCGCCCCACTTCCAGCCGGAAAAACCGTAAAGACTGTTACTCTTGAGCTTGCGCTCAAACAGCTAGAGCTCCCTCAACTACCTCGTCTAGTTGGCACAGCCTCGGATGGTACAGAACTTATTGCCGCCAATGGCCCCTTCGGTCCATACCTTAAAGCCGGAAACTACAACATTCCACTAAGTCACGCCGATAAGGCCGAAAGTCCTTACACTATCTCCTTCGACCTTGCCAATGAGCTTTATCAAAAGAAAAAATCTTCCATTATTGCCGACTGGGGAGAGGTCAAAATTATCAATGGCCCCTTCGGACCATATATTAAAGGCCCAGCCATAAAACCAGCTTCCGGCAAGGGGCGCCCAAGGCCAAACAACATCAAAATCCCTGCAGACATTGATCCAAAATCTCTGACTCTTGAAAAGGCTACCGAATTATTAAATAGTAAGACTACTACAACTACCACAAAAACTGTCAGCAAGTCCACAAAAGCCGCCAAAACTACTGCAAAGACCAAAAAATCTACTAAATCCGCCACAAAATCCTCCAAAACTGCAAAATCTGCTAGTAAGACCGCCAAAGCTAAAAAAGCCACAAAATAAGTTATTAAAAAATAGCGAGAAAAACTCAAGTTCCCGCTATTTTTATTGTCTAAAATCAACTACCACACCACAAAACTTCTTATGTTTATATTTTAATAAAACTTATTAGGTTATAAGTAAAATATATGGTACAATAGACAACAGAAAACAACTAAAGAAAAGTTAACAGGATCAGGATTTTAAGAGAAAAATATTTCAATTTTTATTTACTTGACAATTTTTATTTTAATGTTATTATATATTAAATTTTAGAAAACAATTCAGTAATAATTCAGCGGTGGAGGAAGGAAAAAGACCTAGAATGGATCAACATACAGATGTAATCGCGAAAGCCGTCCAAGGTAGTCTGAGTATCATTGAGCAAGATCGTGAAAAGGAAATCATCTCTCGTCGCTTTGGTTTAAATGGCGAGCGCGAAACACTGGAACAAATTGGAGAATTTTTATCCATTACTAGGGAACGCGTCAGACAACTTGAAAAAGCCATTGTCGTCCGCCTCCGCATTGCCGCAGAAGATGGCAAAATCCCTGAACTTGCTGCTGCTGAAAAAATCCTTATCCGCAATCTGACAGAAGAGGGAAGAATCGCTAAAATCTCCACCCTCACCACCAAAATCTATGGCCGCGAAGCCACTAATCTTGAAAAATCCTATCTCATCTTTCTCGCCGAAATCTCCGCAAATCTCACTCTAATTGAGGAAACTGAGAAATATTACGGTGCTATTGGCATCTCTGATTATGGTGACGAAAAAACCATCAAGAAACACATCGATGAAATTGTTAACTTGATCAAGGCCAAAAAAGCCCCAGTCTCGCTCGAAGAACTTGACAATCAGTTGAATTATGAGCACCCAAACTATATCCGCGCCGTGGCTTCAATCTCCAAACAACTTTCTTCTTTAGACGACCAGTGGGGTCTCACAAAATGGCCAACTGTCAACCCAAAGAACATTCGCGACAAAATCTATGTTATTCTTCAAAATAAGAAGGAGCCAATGCATTTTAACGACATCGCCGAGGCTATTTCTGCCTCCAGCTTCCGCAAAAAGGATGTCACTCTCCAGGCTATCCACAATGAACTTATCAAGGACCCTCGTTTTGTTCTCATCGGTCGCGGCATTTATGCACTCCGTGATTGGGGATACAAAAAGGGAACTGTCTCCCAAATTATTACCAGCATCCTTGAAGAATCAAAAACTCCGCTCACTCGTGAAGAAATCGTAAAAAACGTCCTCAAAGTCCGTAAAGTCAAAGAAACTACTGTGCTCCTAAATCTTCAAAACAAAAAACTTTATCAACGTGTTGACAAAAACATGTATACAGTTGCTAAAACCGCAGAATAATTATTCTTTTCATGCTAAACTATAGGTATGATTAGTATTATTCTCCACGTGCTCCTTATGCCAATTGTTTGGCTACCAATAGTGATAATTTTAGGCGTTCTCACCTATCTTAACCACAAGAAAATCAACCAGCTCAAAGTTCTCAATGTCGACTCTGTGCTTTTGATGCTAGAAATTCCAAAAAACAACGACAAGCAAGAACTTTCTGCTGAACAAATGTTTGCCTCGCTCCACGGTATTTTACGTGACGCGGAATCGCTAAAAAGCTCCGGCGGCGTCCAAGAACATCTCAGTTTTGAAGTGGTTAGTACTGGTGGACAGATTCGCTTTTACGTTTGGACTCCAAAAGCCCAGCAAAGTTTCGTGGAAGGCCAAATTTACGCTCAATACCCAACCGTACAAATCTACACTATTGACAAAGATTATGTCGATAACCGCGACACGCATGAAATTATTTATACCGCTGAACTCGGCCTCACAGAAAATTCCGCCCTCCCAATCAAAACCTTTGATAATTTCGAGGTCGATCCTCTTGCTGGCATTACCGGCACCCTTGCTAAACTTGATCCTGATCACTCCGAGGAGCTCTGGATTCAAATTCTCACTCGTCCAGTCGCCGATTCCTGGCACAAAGATACCGATGAGTGGATCAAACAGTTAAAAGCTGGTAAAAAAGGTTTTACCCTCTTCAATATTGACTTTACCTGGCTCGCTCAGCTTATCTCAGCTCTCTGGACACCTCCAACTGGTGGTACCGCCTCTGAAGTTAAAGTAGAACTTTCCGAACGTGCCAAGTCCCAGGTTAGCGCCGCCGAACAAAAGGCCACCAAACTCGGTTATGAAGTAAAAATCCGTCTAGCTTATCTCGGTAATAGTGAAATTAATGCAGAACTCAATATGCAGGCTCTGGTCGGAACCTTTAAGCAGTTCAACTCTACCAACCTTAATGGTTTTAAACAACTTGGCGGCAGCTTCAACAGAGAAGACCTTGATGCATATAAAATGCGTCAATTCACCAACCCTGGCTTCATTCTTAACATTTCCGAACTAGCCAGCGTCTATCACCTACCCCACACATCTGTTGAGACCCCAAACATTGTCTGGGCCACTTCAAAGACGGCTGAACCACCTGCCAAACTTCCGCTCATCACTGGCATTGCCTCTAATGATGAAAATATTTCCGCCTTCGGTCTCACAAATTTCCGCGGCATCAACCACCAATTTGGCATGCTCCGCCGCGATCGTTCAAGGCACGTTTATATCATCGGTCAAACCGGTGCCGGTAAGTCTGGTCTCCTTGAGCTCTTCGCCCTCTCCGATATCTTCTACAATCAAGGCTATTGTATTATTGATCCACACGGTGACTTTGCCGTAAACAACCTCCGCTTTGTCCCACAAAGTCGTATTAAAGACGTTGTTTATTTCAACCCAGCTGACACACAATATCCAGTCGCCTTCAACCCTCTTGAGCTTTCCGACCCTACTAGAAAACCTAATATCTGTTCTGAGGTTATTGGTGTTTTGAAGCGTATGTTCGGTGATTCATGGGGTCCTCGTCTCGAGCACATCCTCCGCTTTACCCTCCTTGCCCTGCTTGATCGCCCAGGTACCACCCTACTCGACATTTCGCGCATTCTCACTGACAAGGAGTTCCGTAAAGAAACGCTTGAATATTGTACTGATGTCACCGTTCTTCAGTTCTGGAAACATGAGTTCGGCCAGTGGAACGAAAAACAAGTTAATGAGTCCATTGCTCCTGTCTTAAATAAGGTTGGTGCTTTTACTGCCAACCCGATCATCCGCAATATCATCGGTCAGTCCCGCTCTAGCTTCGATGTTCGTAAGATTATGGACGAAGGAAAAATTCTTGTCGTTAACCTCTCAAAGGGTCTCATCGGTGAAGACAATGCTGGCATCCTCGGTTCCTTCCTTGTCACCAAAATTCAGCTTGCCGCCATGTCTCGTTCGGATATCCCAGACGTCTCAAAGCGTCGCCCATTTTATCTCTATGTTGATGAGTTCCAAAACTTCGCGACCGACTCCTTCTCAGTCATTCTTTCCGAGGCCCGCAAATATGGTCTCAATCTCACCGTTGCCAACCAGTACATCTCACAAATGACCGAGAATGTCCGCGATGCCGTTTTTGGTAACGTTGGTACCACAATCTCATTCCGCGTTTCCGCCGACGATGCCCCAATTCTTGTCAAACAATTTGAACCAGTTTTCGATGCCTCCGACCTCATCCAAATGAATAACCGTCACTTTGTCATTTCCATGATTATTGGCGGTGAAAAGGCCCCTGCCTTCTCTGCTACCACCCTAAATATTCCAAAAGCCCCAACCGATAATCTTGACGAGATCATCGAAAGTTCACGCAATCTCTATTCAAGGCCTCGCGCTGACATAGAAGCCGAAATTCGCGCCAATATCGAACAAAGTGAAAAATACAAAAAAGACCTCTCCGACTCTGGCCGCGGTGAAAATAGTGCGCCCAAAACCCCTAAATTTGAATTCTCTAAAAATGCACCAAAACTAGAGTTTATCGCCCCTGAAACTGGACGTGTAGTTGATCCAAAAAAGGTTTCTCCAAACACCGTCTCCGGCAAAAGTTCTTTAACCCTAAAAGACCTCGGCGCTGCCTTCAAAAAAGCCAAAAACGAGGCCTCTGCGGCAACTGCTTCAGTGAATTCAGCCACTTCAGCTGCTTCACATACTTCAGCTATTTCATCCGTCTCATCAGCCTCATCCGTCTCATCCGCCTCATCTATTCCATCTGTCTCATCCACTTCATCCGCCCCATCTACTTCAGTAGCCTCATCTATTTCATCCACCTCAACTACCTCCCCTGTTTCAACCATTAGTAATATCAAGCAACCTTCGACCATAAATAAACAGGGAACTACCTCTGTTAAACCTCTTAGCTTTGCTGACAAATTAAATAATCAGCTCAAGAAAGCACCAGAAAGTTTTGCGAACAAGTTAGCCAATCAGGTCAAGAATAACTCAACAAATAATCCAGAAAAAACCTTTGAAAAGGCCTCAGAATTAAAACAAAACCAAAAACAGCAGGGAAATACTAATTCTGATAATTCAGCCGCTAAAACGTCTGTAAATGCGCCACAGAGGCAAAATAATTTCAATCAAAACCAGAATAAACCTCAGGGACACCAAGAGCAGGGAAATACCGATCGAAATTCTAAAAACAAGAACCGCAAAAATAAGAAGAGAGGCAACTCTTCCCCTAATAATCAATCCGGTAATTCCCCTACCCCTGTTAATTCTTCTTCCACCTCTGTAAATCCACAAACCAATCTCTCTCATCAAAATTCAGCCAATAATTCCTCCACCCCTGTTAAATCCCCAGTTTCTACCCCTGTTCCTACACGTCAGACCAATTATGCCTCTGACCTTCACGACGGCCGTCCAGGCTTCTCTACCAGCCAAAATCCCCCTAAAGATCATCAATTGGGACAAAATGGATTTCGCCAGAACATCCAAGGCCAACAGAGCTCAGCTGACAACGGATATCTGAGTATTCATCACTAAAATATCGCTCCTAGACCCCCCTAGGAGCGATTCTGATATTTAGAGGGGGAAATGCTCATAAGACAATAAAAGATATTACTACGTGGCTATAAACTCGAATTAGCAGCAAATCCGAGTCGGTCCACTATTTTTTCTAAATTACCAACGTATATTCAACCGTCTTTTGTCGATATTTACAATGTCGCACAATAACTATTTTACGACGCACTAGAGAGAAAGTCTACATAGACGATAAAGTCATCAATCACTCCACCAAGACCCTATAACCCTATACGTCCACATCGTTCCACTATTCATAACCTCTAATAAATCGTCTTAAGCCCCCTCTTAATAGATATAAATCCCAAACCCGTAAACATCTACCATCTTATTTTCTCAAAAAATCAGCAGAGAAATATTGAATTAATCATAAATATCACCACTTTAAGGGGTAAATACACATCAAAATCTCATCCTTTATCTATCATAATACGTGCAATTCCGAGCAATTCTGAAAATTCGGAGAAGAGCTTCGTAATTACTTAAAAATCCCACCCCTGTAAAGGTCATCCGTACGCATATTTTTGCCCGTGAAATCTCAATTTTAGCTAAATTTCACGGATTTTTAGCCAAAATCTGCCGGATTTGCCCTTTCCCTTATTTCCCTCTTCCCACCCCTATTGTCACGCCAATCTTACACCGGTCCAGCCCCAGTTTAAGTGCCTTGCACTTCCCAAAAAATGCTTTCTGTTTGTTTCCCTATTTCCGAACAAAAACCGAACTAGCATATTTATATCTAATCTAAAGGATATTTTTCATAAACACTCTCACAAAAAATCTGAAGGATATTTATTATTTTAAATAACTATACACTCTCACAAGAGATCTGAAGGATATTTATTATTTTAAAAACTATATACTCTCACAAAAATCTGAAGGATATTTATTGTTTTGAAAACTATAAGCTTGGCCAAACGGCCTTGAGTGTGTTTTCAAAACATAAATATCTTCAGGTCTTTCAGCCTTAAGTATGTTTTAAAAAATAAATATCTTCAAATCCTATATCTTAGAGCCTCTTCTTACGCAATTCCCTTGTAAAGAACTTCACGCGGTCATTAAGCTCAATCACCAGCTTCTTCTCCAAATTGAAGGCAATACCACCCGTTTCGCCAGCCACCAACTCGGTCACCTGCATTTTTTCCTTCTGCACTGAATCTACTGAAACCTCGCCAATCAGCTCCTTATTGCGGTAGACTCGCCCCAGCATCCCAGCTCCAACGCGGCCAGTTAACACCTCACCACCAGCAATAATCGCCGTACGTTCAGTCCTAAACACGCCCTTAATCTTCATTTCGCCAGTTTCTTCCTCAACTACCTCATCATCAAGTAAGTTCTCCATTGAAGCCTTAGCGTCGTCTAGTAGTTCATAAATCACGCGATAATTGCGAATCTCCACGCCGTCCCTCGCCGCTAACTTCACAATATTGGTTGGCACATTCACGTTGAACCCATACACCACGGTATTATCGCCTTCCGCCATATAGACGTCATTTTCGGTCACGTCACCCACGCCAGAAGATACAATATTTAGAGAAATCTCACCTTTTGTATCAATCATCTTCAAAGAATCGATTACGGATGTCACGGAGCCAAGCACATCACCTTTAATAATCACATTAAAGACCTTTGAATTGTCTGCCGTATTCATCATGCGAAGAAGGTCCGTAGAAGTTACGTTTGCCGAAGCCGTCTCTGAAGCCTCCACCTGGGCGTTCAGTAGTGCCTGCTTTCTCGCAGTCTTTTCATCCTTCACCTCGATAAAACGATCACCGAAGTTAGGCAATTCCTTAAAGCCAGTTACAGTCACTGGAGTCGACGGAGTCGCTTTCCCCTTTGGCTTACCGCGGAAGTCCATCATCGTACGAATCTTGCCATAAGCGCTTCCAGCCACCACAAATTTACCAGTCTTTAGCTCACCGCCAGTTACCAGTAAGTTCACCACAGAACCTTTTCCAACCTCCATGTGAGATTCAATCACAAGTCCCTCAGCTGGGATTTCCACATCTGCCTTCAACTCCTCAAGATCAGCCGTGAGTAAAATCATATCCAACAATTTCTCAAGGTTATCCCCACGCTTGGCTGAAATCGGCACCATTGTAATGTCGCCACCCCACTCCTCAGGCTGCAAACCGTGTTGCGCCAAATCCGCCATAGTGCGCGGAATATCTGCCCCCTCGCGGTCAATCTTGTTAATTGCCACGATAATCTTCGCATTTGCGCTCTGAGCAAACTTAATTGCCTCCACCGTCTGTGGTTTCACACCATCATCTGCTGCCACCACAATCACTACGATATCTGTTAACATTGCACCGTGCTGACGGATCGCTGCAAAAGCCTCGTGTCCAGGAGTGTCCAAAAATGTAATCAATCTATCATCATGCTTCAACTGATATGCTGAAATATGTTGAGTAATCCCACCGGCCTCACCTTCCACAGTTTTCTTATGTAACAATGAGTCGAGCAATGTAGTCTTACCGTGGTCAACGTGCCCCATCACCGCCACTACTGGTGGTCGCAATACGGCCTT
Source organism: uncultured Candidatus Saccharibacteria bacterium (assembly GCA_963539465.1). Taxonomy (GTDB): domain Bacteria; phylum Patescibacteriota; class Saccharimonadia; order Saccharimonadales; family Saccharimonadaceae; genus Nanosyncoccus. Next base: position 295,099 of record CAUTMI010000001.1, read on the forward strand.
CTCTGATAATTCCCTATGAAAATTCGAGGTCTTAGTCGCCGTATTCTTACGTTCAAGTTTTACGTTCTCAATTTTTAATTCATCGATAATCAAGCTTGCAGTATCAAAATCTAGGCGCTGGTTAATTGTCGCCATAATTCCCTGCTTAAAAAGTTCGCCAATCAATGCGGTCACCGAAAGCCCGAGTGCCTCCGCCAATTCATCTACCGTGATTGAGCCTGCGATCTGAATAATCTTCTCTTGGGTCTCCGCCATTTTTCTCCTTCCCTGTTTTGCCCATCCTAGAAACAGGCTTAATGCGTAAAAATTACTCCTATTTTACCATATTTATAGAGAATAAGAAATTGTTAGCGTTAATTACAATAGTAACAAGAATCACTCAGTCAATAATATTTATTCTTCAAAATTAGTCAGCATAGCCAGCAACTTGTGCGGTTTCCATATTGGCCGCCACTGTTGACTTCGCATTCTTTGCAATCGAGTTCAATCTCGCCTGCTCAACTTTTAAATCGTCACGCTCGGCTTCCAAGTTTGCAATCTGTGTATCAATCTTGTTCATATTGTAGTCATAGCTAGTCACATTCCCCTGTTGAGAGACGTAAAAAAGTCCGATTGTAAAAATCTCAATAACCAAAATAGCAATTGCTGAAAAACGACCGATTCCACGCGCTTGATGACGCACCGTATTTCGATTGCGTGAATAACCAGAACTTACAGAATTAGCTAAATAGCTAGTTTGGGGACGATCATTGATACCGCGCATGCCATTAAAACCGCCAAAACCCTGTTGGCGCATAGTTCTTGCTCCACTCTGCATTATTTTCCTCGCTTTATGTAAACTCTCGCTAAAATCTTCTCAGCAAAAATAAAGATTTTAATTAGAGTTTAACCTGAATTTATGTTTATATTGTTTTTTGTTGTTTGTTTTATTTGTGTATCTTGGTCGGTGCGCCTTCGTTTAGCGAATTTGCCCCGTAATCATAGTCCGAAAGCTCTTATTAGCCGCACCACCGCATCGCTAATAAGGGCTTCCGGGAAGGTCATATCTTTTTTATTAAACACGTTTCCCAGTTGACTTTACAACCGTGTCGGGACTCCGTCGTTTCCGAAAGCTTCCCGATAGCAGGCCCTAAGGCCTGATACATTCAAAATCAGGAGATTTACATCAACCTAGATTTAGAATTAACTTTCTCTAGCGAAAATTAACTTTGATTTTCTGTGCTCGAGAAGCGTTTTTTACAATGATTTGCTTTGGCATATAGCCTCCTTTTTTATTTTTATTTTTATCATCCCAAAAACCTTCAGCACTCCCGTTCAAGCTATTTTTAGTCTAATTTCTTATCCTAAATTTTTCTAGCTGCTCTCAGTTTTGCGCTTCTTGCTCTTGGATTGATAACTAATTCATCCATTCCCGCAACAATTGGACTTTTTGTCAGAATTTCCAGTTCAGACTCTTCTCCAAGTGAACTCACCTGCTTAAAATACTGCTTCACCAACCTATCCTCTAGGCTATGAAAAGTAATAATCGCAATGCGTCCATTTGGTTTCAGTAGTTTCGGAATCAACGGTAGAGTATTCTCGATAATCGAAAGTTCCTCGTTTACTGCAATACGAATTGCTTGAAAAACCTTGGTTGCTGGGTGCTTCCCAAACCATCCTTTCGGACTTAAAGCATCCGCAAGCTCTTTAGTAGTTTTCCATGGTCTGTTATATACGATTTCTCTCGCATGTTTTCTTGCCAGCCCCGATGATTCCTCACCATATCGTTCGAAGATTTCAATCAGCTTCTTCTCCGACCAGTGATTCACAATCGTTTCCGCCGACAACTCCTGCGTTTGATCCATTCGCATATCCAGTTCCCCTTCGTGCATAAATGAAAAACCTCGCTCTGAATTATCCAGTTGCGGTGAAGATACTCCAAAATCAGCTAATATCATATCAAAAGTTTTTCCACACTCGATTAAAGACTGCGCCGCATTATAAAAATCTTCGTGCAACATTTCAAGTCCGAATTCACCATCTGGGTACTTCTTCGATAGAAAATTGATTGCATTAATATCTCGATCCACTAAGACCGATTCTTTATAATTCCGCGTAACCGCCAAAATCTTTCCCGCATGACCTGCATAACCTGCCGTCAAGTCTAAATACGACTCACCCGCGCTAGGCTGCAAAATCTCGAGAACTTCTGATAGTAACACTGGCTTATGAAGCTCTTCCATACCTCTATTATATCAAAGATTTTCATCCCTGTTATATAGAAGCTTTTTAGTTTGAGATCGCTCAACTAGAAATTTTAGCGTGTTTGTTTTTGTATGTTTTTTGTTTGTTAATTAAGATTTATTACTGCAATTTCTTAATTGTTTTTCTATACAATAAATGCTGCTATAGTTTCATCCAATGCAAGACTGAATATATGACTATAACCGTTGAGAGACTTATTGTGTAGGTTGTTTGTTGAGTTAATTGGGAGGTGTTTATAGATGTGCTAGTGGTTTTGATGACGCGTTTCCTAAACGCGCGCCAAGACTCCTAGTTGACCGACCTCAAACATTTTTTAATGTGCCAAAAAGATACCTTTTTAACTGCCGCTCTTCTTCACCAAGCGAATTACTTCGTAATCCATTTCTTCTTTCGTTGTTTTTGTCGCTTGATTATTCATATTTAATCTTTTTGTTTGTGGGTTTTTGTTTTGTTATCCACTGACATTAGTTTAGCGCCATTACGCACATAATGCAAGTGCTTTTTCACATTTTTTCGGACATTTTTCAACAAACTTTTCCACATGTTCACATATAATGCAAATCTCCCCCGTTATGTATGTATATATAAGGACTAATCCCACCACTGTTATTTTAAAACAATTATTTTATACAGTTTTCCACAACTGTGCAAAACTTTTTGTCTGTATCTATAAAAAATTTAATAATATAATTATTCCCTTCTTGCGTTTTTATTATTTCATTTTCTAAATAACCGAACAGAACACACTTGAAAAATCTAATCTCTCTAAGTTATTTTTATTGCAAGTACCCTACTTTTATTTTCTAATAAATACAGCTATTTTTTACAAACATACGTATTCTTTATTAAAAATCCGCCCTCCGTCAAAAAAACAAATCTTTTTCTGCAGCTCCCCTTATTTTTAAAACCGAACAAAACCGAATTTGAACCCAAAGCCACATCGCCATGGCACAACAGCATCCCCCCTAAAAAATAACCCCAGCCACTTGGGGTTATTTTTCCACTATTGATAGTCTTTATTTTGCTTTGTAGTATGCTCGCCCCTCAAGCCTCACATCCACATATCCTGCCATCACTCCCTGTTTTTTGAGGTATCCTATCATCCTCACGATATCTTCAACCGTTTCAGCCGTCCCCCTATCTAAATTACATTTATAATACTCATCCCTTCCATCAAGATAAATATCCACTTCTCGTGCCTTACCAGCTGGAATAATCGCCTTCGTTACTCTCATTCCCACATCCTTTACATCTTTTTCCATTAGAGCCACATACTGTTTAATGCGTTCTGTAATCATATTCGAAGTGTCTTCATCAATGATTTCTACAGTCGGCGTATATTTTTCCACCTCCACTCGCTTCTGGTTTACTGTTGGCGTTTTTTGCAGAGCCCCACGGACTATTAAAGTTCCAGATACTACAGTTGCCACAATTACCGCACCCAACAAAATCAACTGTAATCGTTTTTTTCGTTCACGCTTCTCAATAAATTTTTGTCGTACCAAATCGCTCTCGACTGCCTCACGACCACCCGCAATCGTTCTTCCTAATTTCATCTACGCTTCCTATTTTTTACTTCCATAATAATTTCCATCATCCTCGTTGAAGCGTCAGCTTTTGCAATTTTCCGCAAATTTAAAGCCAAGTTAGCCCGCTTCTCATCATCACCTAAAAGCTCTTTAATCTTTGTAAGCAACAGCTCTGGCTTTTCCTCCATTTTTGCATCCAAAACAACTTCCACAGCCCCCGCCTTCTGTAGCCTTTCCGCATTTTTTGTTTGATGACCACCTGGTAGCTTCTCAAAAGGTACCAGAATTACAGGCTTCTCCAGTGCCGCCAGCTCAGAAATCGTCGTAGCCCCTGCTCTTGAAACTACCAAATCCGCTGCCCCCAATATCTCGTGCATTTTTGGCGAAAAACTCCACATTCGAAAATCTGAATCCAGCTTCGCTCTATTCCATTTTTCAAAATCCTTTAATTCTAGCATTTCATCATAATACTTACGACCAGCAATCAGCCCCACGCTTGCATCTTCAAGCAATCTTTCCAGAATCGCCCTTGTTGCGGTGTTTAAATGCTCCGACCCCTGGGATCCACCGGTAATCACCACTAATTTCTTCCTCGAATTAAAGCCTAGTTCTCTTTTTAGCTCACTCTGCAAAGAAGGACTAACCGGCGCAAACTCCGGTGCCACTGGAATCCCTACCCATTCAATCTTAGAGGCAATTTCCGCCCCATATTTTTCCGCCTGTACTGGCACCCCAGTAGCAATCTTAGCTGCCTTCTTCATTAAAATACGATTGGTCAACCCAAATACCGCGTCAGATTCATGAATCACGTATGGAATTTTCAAAAATCCAGCCACCATCCCCACCGGCAAGCCCACAAATCCACCTTTCAAAAAAATTACATCTGGACGGTTTTTCTTACCTAATAACCTCAAAAAGCTCTGCACCAGCCCCAACAAGAACCCAAACGCCCCCACCAAGTTTCCAAATACTACATCGAAAAATGTTTTCGCCCCATTATCGAAATAATCCTTAATTTTCAAACCATGATAACGCCTAAATTTTCCCGCAAAAATCTTACGCACTCTTATATATTGCTTATTTTTTCGGCTCACCCCTTCTTCTTCACCCCACGAAACCGCCATTTCGTTTGCTAAATTGGAAATATTTTTATAATACTTTCGATCAGTCCAAAATTCCACTTGCGTATTTGGATACTTATGAAAAATTTCACGAATCACCGACATAGCTGGCGTAATATGTCCACCTGAACCACCACCAACAACTAAGATTTTCACTTTATTTTTCTCCTTTCAGCATCCAAAACATCTGCTCTCATTGTATATTGTGAAATATTTAAAACCAAGCCTATGATTGCCATATTCATAATCAAACTCGTTCCACCTTTCGAGAGTAGCGGTAGCGGAATACCAGTTACCGGAGCTAAGCCCGTCATTGCGGCTATATTCACCACCACATGCCCAGCTAGCCAAGCAAATACCCCAATCGTCACTAGTTGGTAATAGCTATCCTTCGTACAATCCGCCACTTTCAGCATCCTCGAAAGCAACATATAGTAGAAAAACAGCACCACCAAAATCCCCACAAATCCGATCGTTTCCCCAATCACAGCAAACATCGAGTCGGTAATTGATTCTGGCAAATATCCAGCCGTCTGTACGTTATTGCCGATTCCCACTCCAAATAATCCTCCTGACCCAATCGCAATCAAAGCATTATTAATATGATAAGTTTCAGCATCCTTGCTTTTATCTTCCGAATTTATTGATTCGCTACTAGCTACCTTCCCACTAAAGAAAGTTTTCAAACGTTCCCTACGGTGTGGCACTAATACCATCGAAAACACAGCTAGAGCTAGTCCCACAGCAACCACCATCACAAAAGTTTTAAACCTCACTCCACTAACTAAAAGCATCGCAAAGGCCATCGCTGCCAGAGGTAATCCTGACCCTAAATCCTTCTGTGCGATCACAATAAAGTATTCAGCTGCCGCAAAAGGCACCAAAAATTTCACCCAAAAGGCCCAGCCGTCTTTTTTAGCCTTAAATGCCTCAATTCTTTTGCGTATCAGCTTAAAATCAAGCCTCCTATCTACGATTAACATATATAAAACCGTACCCGGCTTTAAAAATCCCCCAAGTTTTCTCGCATTTTGTTTTTCACCCCTCGCCCCATAGTTACCTAGGTTACGTCCGTTATTACTATAGTCACTAGAGAACCCTACACGGCTACTATTCTTTGTATTCACGTTAGTCATTACTCGCTGCATCCCACCACGTCCAGCTTTCTTACTATCAAACCCGTCGACATTTCTACAATCTGTACAGACCTTTGCTAAATAAAAAATCGCACTAAATTTCACTAATTCTGCCACCTGTAGCGGAATCGGGCCAATATTCAACCATCTACATCCACCCAGTGCACATCTTACAAATGGTACCCCTGGGATCATCATGATTGCACAGATAATTAAGCTACTAAGCATCATGATACCCGGCAAATGCTCAAATATTCCAGCAAAAGCTTGCCAAAATTTCGAATTCTTCTTCCTTTCATTACGTTCCGCCGAGCCTCTTAGCGGCATTTTTAAAAGCGCCATCATCGCAATAAAAGCTAACACTACAAACAAAATCTGGCTCTTAATTGTCGAGCTCGGATCATCATTTTTACCATAAGAAATATTCTGGATATTCGTATAGGATGGCCCAATAATACTCACCATAATCGTTCCGATTAATACCAGAACAAAGGTTGCAATAAAGATATTCTTATCTGTCTGATGTTTACGCATAAACCCTACACCACCTTATTGCGGGATGATTCCCCCTGACATTGCAATAAATATTCCGATAATCCCCATTACCCCAGCAATTACCCAAAAACGCATGACAATTTTTGCCTCCCCCCATCCACTTGCTTCAAGATGATGGTGGATTGGTGCTGATAAAAAGATTTTTCTATGAAACAACTGCTTTGAGGTCATTTGAATTAAGGATGAACCGGCCTCAACCACAAACAATAAGCCGATTACAGGTAGCAGAAAGAATGAGTTTGTCATCATCGACACTACACCAAGACCAGATCCTAAAGCAAAAGACCCCACGTCGCCCATCATGAAACGAGCTGGTGGAACATTAAACCACACATAAGAGAGCAACCACCCAACCACAGTCATACAAAATGCGAATAACGCAATTTGACCCCGAAATAACGCAATTACCCCAAAAGATCCGTATGCCACCATCGCCAGCCCTCCAGCCAAACCATCTAGCCCGTCCGAAATATTAACTGCATTTGAAGTTGCCACTACAGAGAAGGCAAACAATAGCATCATCGGAATTACGCCCAGTTCAAAGTCTCCATGAAATGGCAAGTGAATACTGGTCCAGCCTAACTTATACGTAAAAAACCAGCCCAACATCAACCCAACAATCGTAATCATTGAAAACTTCACTGGTGCCCTTAAGCCTGCCGCCCCGGCTCCCGTACCAAAGACGTTAATCAGATCATCAATCAATCCCACCAGCGAACCACCTAAAAAGCCTGCAAACGGCAACCAAGTCTCCGCACGATTCCAGTTGCAAAACCAGGTCACCACTGCCACCACGACTACCCCAATAATTCCCGCCATCGTTGGAAAAACTCGCTTAAATTTATGCGCATGCAGCTTTGTCATAATCGGCAAAGCATCGCCCTGTACCGTAGTTTTCTTCTGTTTTTTCCAAAAATGATATTTATAGGCTAAATTTGTATAAAAAGGCGTCAAAAACATTGCGAATAAGAAACTACCCAGCGCCAGCAGTAATCCATATAGAGCATTTCCATCCAAATTATTCTGCACAGTTTTACCTCCTCATCTTTAAATAGTTTACCATAAACTGACTAATCTCATCAAAAATTGGCTTGGCATCCATCCCGCCGTCTAGCCTTCGATTATCCTCCCAAACTTTTGTCATAATCACATATTCAGGATAATCCGTCTCTGACCTAGCCCCATAACCAATATAAGTCGCAATCGTCTCATCAAAGGTGTATTTACCGTTTTTTACCACCTGCGCCGTACCTGTCTTACCGCCGACATAACCCCCCTCATCATAGTATTTTACATTTGGAAAAACCAATCTCGCAGTATGTAACATCTTTCGCATTGTCTCGCTAGTTGACGACTCAATCGCCTGATGATCACGTTCCTTCAAGACATCACGCACAAACTCTCCATTTTTGATCTCTCCCGCTACCAATGTTGGCGTGTAATAGTCACCACCATTCACCACTGCTGAAAAAGCTGTTGCCACCTGTATCATCGTCAAATCCAAACTCTGACCAAACGTCATATTTGCATAACGTGCATTCGTACCATCAATATCCGTAGGTGGAATCACTGTACCTTTAGATTCTGCTAGCTCAATTCCGGTATATTTCCCCAGTCCAAACCTATTATAGTAATAATCGTAAAGCTTTTCTTTCCCCTGATAAGTAATCTCCGTCTCCGAGCCACCAAGTAGCCTCAAAGCCTGAATCGAGCCAGTGTTCAAAGAATATGTCAACACCTCTTGCATTGAAATGTTTCCAGTATGCCCCTTAATCGCATTCTGAATCGGCCAACCGTCAATCGTTACAAGATCGGTATTATTATAAGTTGTTTCCGGCGTCATCACGCCACTATCCACCGCCGCCGCCAATGCAAATGTTTTACAAACTGAGGCCGGATTAAAAGCCGACATCGTCACATCCGTCTGAAATACACGCGCATCCGTTACCTTTGCATATTCAGCCGGATTATAGGTTGGAGTTCCCGCCATCGCCAAAATCTGGCCATTTCTTGGATTCATCACCACTGCCGAAGCATTTGTTACATGAAACTTTTCTATAGTAGCCTTAATTGCATCTTCAGTTTTCTTCTGGATATTACGATCAATCGACAATACTACGTTTTTTCCATCCTGCGCTGGCACACGTACGTTATTTTTTCCGATTGTTAGTGGAATATTATTGACATCTTTTACTGTCTTTAAGATCCCATTTACGCCAGTTAATTCCTTATTTAAGCTCCCCTCAATTCCATATTGCCCTTTTCCATCAGCATTCACAAATCCCAATACTTGTGCCGCCAAATCCCCCTCCGGGTACACTCGCTTAGTTGAACCCTGCGCGTAAACACCAGTAATTTTTGCTTCTTTAATCTGCTTTGCTCTTTCATATGGCACATTTTTTGCAATCACAGCATATCGCGACGCCTCATTTGCGAACACTTTATCCCAAGTATTTACCGCATACCCCTGCACCAGCTGATCGATTTTTGCCTCATCCTCTTTTAACTCCTGCCCACCCTCACTGCGCAACAAAAATGGATCCACCGAAATCGTATAAACCTTCTCGTTCATCACTACTGGCGTAGTATTATCCCCATCCATCATATAGATTTCGCCGCGTTTTGCAAAAATTGTATTCTGCATCGTCTGTTGCGACATCGCCAGGTCAACATATTTTTGATGCGATATAATCTGTAGGTCATACATCCTCGCAACAATCAAAATAAAACAAAGCGCAAGCAGTACCCTAATCAAGTCCGTTCGTTTCCGCATTTGCTTAACTTTCATTTAATTCTGATTATATCATAAGCGACATATTTTTTACTGAGTTTATAGAGATGAATTAACAAAAAAGTAAGCTAAAGCTTCTTCTATTCTACTTAGCTTACTTTTTATTTTTTTATTAATTTAATTATTTTTATTCCGCTATTGCTTTTTCTTTGAGCCCATTATTGACTCAAAAGTTTTACCAAGTTGCTGCTTAATTTTCGCCCTTGCATGCGGTGTAATAATTTTATCCAACCAGCTCGGCCTCACCATTTGGTTCTTGCTCGTAATAATTTCCACCACATCGCCGCTCTTTAATTTTGTGTTCAAATTAGATAATTTACCATTAATCTTTGCCCCCATCACATGTCCACCCAGCTCCGAATGCAGTCTGTACGCAAAATCAAGTGGCAAAGCCCCCATCGGAAGGTCGATAATGTCACCTTTTGGTGTATATACAAAGATTTTATCTGCAAAAAGATTCAATTTCAGCTTCTTTAAGTCGATTTGTTTACCGTCTCTTAGTTTTGCTGCCGCCATCTGTAGTTCTGAAATCCACAATAAGTTGGTTGGCAAATGCTGAATCTTCCCTGTTTTATAGCTCTCCGTCAGCTTCTGCTCATTATAATAGAAGCTTGCCGCAAGCCCTCTCTCGGCATATTCATGCATATCTTTTGTGCGAATCTGAAACTCCACAATCCTCTTATCAGGGGTGATCACTGTTGTATGTAGCGATTGATAGCCATTTTGCTTTGGTACCGCCACATAATCCTTAATTCTCCCCGTCATAGGCGTATATAGTGAATGAATTAAGCCTAAAACCAAGTAACAACTCGTAATATCATCCACAATCACCCGTAGGGCTGTCAAATCATACACTTCATCGATATTTTGATTATATTTTGCTAACTTCTTATGTAAAGAATAGACCGATTTCACTCGTCCGTTTATCTCGAAATTGATTTTTTCGCGTGTCAGTACTGTATTAACCTCATTTTTTATCCTTTTTAAGGCCTTCTCGGCAGACTGATTCCGCTTCTCAATGACTTCCTTTAGTTCTTTATATCTCTTTGGATCCACGTATGAAAAGGCGATATCAGACATTTCCACCCTAAGTTTCCCCATATTCAATCTATCCGCAAGTGGCGCAAAAATTTCCAGGCTTTCCTTGGCAATTTTCTTCTGTTTTTCTGGGGAAAGAGCCGAAAGTGTCCTTAAATTATGCAGTCTATCCGCAAGTTTAATAATTAAAACTCGAATATCCGCCCCTGTTGCGACTAGTAACCTTAATAAATTATCTTTTGTAGCCGGCAAATAGGTGTCAATATCTCGCATCCCCTGCCTTGCCTTCCCGATTTTCGTCACTCCGTCCACCAAAAAGGCCACCGATTCACCAAATTCCCTCTTGATATCCTCAAGTGTCACCTCTGTATCTTCCACAGTGTCATGCAAAACACCGGCAATTATGGTATCCTCATCCATCCCCCAGTCCATCAAGGTTCTCATGACTGCCATCGGATGAATAATATAAGGCTCCCCCGTTTTTCGCTTCTGCCCCTCATGAGCCTTTTTCGCAAACTCAATCGCCTTTTTCACTCTTTCGCCATCAGCCTCTGGTTGTACAACTTTTTTATTCACTCCATCATCGGTCTCTTGTCGTACTACCTTTTTATCCATATCACCTTTGGCCTCTGCATGTACAATTTTTTTATTCAAATCAGTTTCCTTACCTATGTCTACCATTTTGTTTTCGCAAAGCTCCTTATATTTTTATATTGAACAACTTTTTTATTCAATCCAGAGTTTTTCTCAACTAGTCCGAAAGTCTATCAATCAAACGTTTTAATTCCTCATCATTTTTGCACGCCAGAGTTAAAGTCCTCCCTCGCACTCTCACTCTTGCCCCATATTTTGCACTCAAATCTTCTTCCTGTCTCAAAAAAACATTTTCCTTCACAATTTTCGCCGAGCTACGTTTTTTGTGTTCCGCGATATAACGCTCTACCTGCCTTGCTGACCACCCCTCCTCAATGATTAGTGGTAATACTTTCTTTACGAGTTCCGCATCTGCCGAGATTAATGGCCTCATCACGCCTTCAGTAAGATTGTGTTCAATCATCGCATGTTTAACTTCATCTGGAAGGTTTAATAACCTCATAGTATTCACAATCGAAGATTCGCTTTTTCCTACTCTCACTGCAATCTCTGATTGGCTCAAATTAAATTGGTTTTTTAGCTTTGCATATGCGGTCGCCATTTCAATCGCATTCAAATCTTCGCGTTGAGCATTCTCAATAATAGAAAGTTCCAGTCTATTCTGCGCGTCGAGTGTACGAATAATTGCCGGAATTTTCTCTAAACCAGCAAGTTTTGACGCTCTATATCGCCTCTCGCCAGCAACAATTTTATATTTGGCTCCGTCCTTAACGACGACGATTGGCTGCAGCACTCCGTGCTCACGAATCGAATTAGCCAGTGCCGCCAATGCTTCCTCGGAAAAATCCTTACGTGGTTGATCTTCATCCGGAACGATCAGTGAGAGATCAAGCTCAATCAACTGGCTTTCTTTTGCATCCTGAGACGCAGTAATATCAAAATCATTCTCTACAATATCTGTAGGGATCAAACTATCAAACCCTCTCCCGAGTCCTCTACCGGCCATTATTTTTCTCCTTTTTCCACGCGCTTAATTACTTCTTTAGCTAAATCCTTATATGCACGCGACCCCTTACTAAATGGATCATAAGCACCAACTGGCACCCCGTGGCTCGGCGCTTCCGCCAGCCTCACATTTCTTGGAATTAAGGTCTTAAATACCTTATCTTTAAAATACTTCTGAATCTCCTCAACCACCTGCACAGAAAGCGAGGTTCGCTTGTCATACATGGTTGCAAGTACTCCTAAGAGCTTCAGATCAGGATTCATTGCCTTACGCACTAATTTTACAGAATCAAGCAGCTGCGCCACGCCTTCCAGAGCATAAAATTCAGTCTGAACCGGCAATAAAAGGTAGTCCGACGCAATCATTCCGTTTACTGTTAAAAGTGATAGGCTTGGCGGTGAGTCGATAATTATGTAATCGTATAAATCTTTTACTCGATTTATAGCGTTCCTAAGTTGAATAAATTTTTTATCCAAACTCGCTAAATTTACTTCAGCATTAGCTAATTGTGGTGTTACCGGAGCCAAATCAAGCTCCTTAAATTTAGTATTCAAAATAATTTCTTTAATCTCTTTCTGGCCAAGCAAAACCTCTGACATTGTGGTGCTAGTACCAGTTTTTTCATAGCTCTCTTCCAGTGGAGCCTTATCAATACCTAGACCAGAAGTCGCATTTCCCTGCGGGTCAAAATCAACTAAAAGTGTTCTTTTTTTATCTTTTGCTAGAAAATACGCCAAATTAACTGCCGTAGTCGTTTTTCCAACACCCCCTTTTTGATTAGTTATACAAATCACCGTCGCCATATATCTATATATTACCATAAACACTGAAAAAAGACTCGAGTTCGAGTCTTTTTCGTCCCCCAAGATTATTTAATTGAAGTGATTTCAATCAAACTATATTTTTGGCGGTGTCCAGTTTCTTTATGTACACGCTTCTTTGAGTGGTAACGAATTACGCGGATTTTATCACCAGCGATCTTCTCTTCAACCACCTTTGCTGAAACCTTTACGCCCTTGACTTCAGGAGTACCTACAGTAATTTTATCTCCATCAATCAGAAGTAATGCGCCAGTTTCGAGCTCTTTTGTTCCTGCCGGGAGGAGGTCCACCCGTAGGGTCTCTTGCTCAGCAACGACATATTGTTTGCCGCCGATGAGTACAACTGCCTTTTTCATAATATTCCTTATTTAGTAATAACTAGGAATAATTTTATCATATCTCCCTATAAAAAGCAACGCATCACTCTAGGAATCTAAACTAACTGCGAGAAAGTTAAGATTTTAAAATTTAAAAGTGAGAAAATTGAGTCATATTTTAATGTGCAAAATTGTATATAAATTCAGACAATATTACATGAATTATCTAAACTAATGTGCAATAATAATGTGCGCCCAAGTCCTATTCGCAATGTCGAAAAATATTTTTTATTTTTCTGCGATACTCAGGTTTTAATGTGCGAATAGTAAGTTGTATAAATATTTTATTCAATCTGGTCATTCTTTATTCTCCCAAAGATGACCAGTGAAATTTTTCTTTATTTCCTACTATTATTTTTTCTTGCCTTTAGCGGCAGATTCAAGCTTATTAAGCTGCTTCATTGATGCGATATAGTAAGCACCACCAATACCGATCACGGCTGCAATTACGATTCCTAATACAACTTCTGAAGCACCAGTATGTGGAAGTTCTTTTGGCGTTTCAGGAGTCTTTGGATCTGGTTTCGGAGTCTCCTTTGGCGTATCTTTACATTTGCGTGTAACACGAACCTTTACTTTATCATGGATCGTTACGGTCTTTACGCCAACCGCAGAATTATTCTCAATAACCACAGTCTGTCCACATGGATACATTTTTTCATCGTCATCGATTTTTACCTTATAGGTAATCGTTGCCTCCATACCAGCCTTGTAGTCACCGATATTAAACCCATTAGTAAATAAATCATCCTTCTCAAAAGTACCATTTGGATGAGTAATGTTGAAGATTCTAGTCGTCCCAGGAATAAATGACATTCCCTTACCCAGGAGGTCATAAGTAATAACATTTTTTAACAATGTAGTTCCTGTGTTCTTAAATAAAATCTTAAAATCAAGTGTCTCGCCAGGCTCAGCGTCAATCGTATTCTTATAATCATTTGCGGTATCTTTAGATACAGTCTTGTCCATATCAAACGCAGACTTATCAACCCTGATTCTAAAAGAAACATGGCCAGAATATTCATTACAGCCTGGTAAAAGACCCCAGTGGTCAAACCCTAGACGAGTTCCACCATTCTTCCCAAATAATGCATCATCGTCAATCAGTTTATTATTCAATGCACCCTGGTTATAAATTCTTGCAGAACCACGAATATATCTCAGTGACACCGATTCATTAGCCTGCATATAAGCAGTATCCCAAACCTCAAGCGGGCTAGTATTAGTAGCCGAGATTGTACCTTTAATCATTACATTCTCACCCTTTTGAATATTTTCAGGGATTTCCTGCATGACTAAGCGTAAATTTTGTGCATAGGTACGTCCAGTCCTATCATTAAGATTAGCTGCTGCATTATTGTGAAAGAAGACCTGCACCTCATATTCAGCACCTGGCTCCGCTACTACGTTGTCACCAAATTTGTCTTGGCTGCCAACCTTCTTAATTCTTACGAAGTTTCGCTCATCGCCGAGCGCTCGGTTATTAGTGATCGAGTTCATCGTTGCATGGTCTGCAGGTTTATCCCAAGTATAGGTTGGTCGCTCCGGTCCCCATGTATCATACGCATGGGTATCCGCAGCTGGCATAGTCGCCACAGTCCCTAAAGCGACCAGGCCTACCGCTGGTAGAATACGGTGCGCCGTTCGGCGCCACGCATCCCAAGTTTTTGTATTTGTGTTTATTCTCATTTCTCTCCTTTTTATTTTTATGACTCTACAATATTGAATTTAGCTAACCTTTAATTAAATAGATTTTCGTATGTGAAATTTTCTAATCCATTTGAATCTTCGTCTGCCTTCTCATTCACGGTATGATCGTCATTCTCAAATGTCTGGGACGCCTCTGCTGTCGTTCTACTCTCTGTATCTACGTCGCCTATCTCTACTGTTCTTTGATTATCTTCACTCTTATCACCTATAGTCGCCACATATTCATTTCCCGCCTGCTCAGCAAAGGCCTGTCCATTCTCCTCTACGTCACCAGCTCCGTTTTCGAGAATATTATTCTCACCTTCATCTTTTTGAGCAATCGCCCTATCTTGATCAGTTTCCGTAACGGTAGCCTTATTATTATTTTGGTCAAAGTCTACACCAACATAATCAGTCTTGCCTTCTAGTTCCACAGTCTTTCCGCCAGGATTATCACCTGGGTTGTCATTTGGGTTATTATTTGGTTTGTTACCTGGTTTATCATTTGGATTATTCTGTGGATTATTATTTGGAGTAACTGTATTTTCACCTGGAGTTTGTGGTTGCGGTTCTGGCTCTGGTGCAGGAACTGGCACAGGTTCCTTATGAGGAGTTGGGGTTATATTATTATGTGTTGAAGAGCCTTTTGGAGTCTTTTTAGTTATTGTCGACGAGCCATGTGGAGTTTTCTTTATGTGAGGCTGCGCACCATTACAGTTAGCACCAAGCCCGAGTATTGTCACATCCTCAGCATTACCACCACTACCACCACTACCATCAATACCTGCGATACTCAATAAATTCTCCAGTGCCTCCGGATGTTCATTAAACCAGTTTTTTCCATCAGCTGTCTGCCACTCAATTATAAGGCTTCCACCAACCTCTGGTGCAACTACTGAATCATATTTTACGGATAACATATTTGCGCCCTCATAGCCCCCTTCTGAATCTAGATAAAATGAGCCGTAATTATCGTTCGATTTAGCTATATTAAAATATACATCAGATATATATGAAGGGAATTTCTCTTTATATACATTAACCATTTCCTCATAGAAAGCATTATCTGACTCTGCCATATGAATCAAGTCGTTTAACTTTTCCTGGGTTACTCTTTTATCCCCATCATTAAATTCACCCATCATAGCCAACATTGTGAACATCTGTGGTGTATCTAGGGCAGACTGAAAATGACGTTCGATAATCCTTCTCGTCATGTCATTTCGTGCATCATGATCATTAGCCACCGCATCCCAAGCGTATGTGTTTTGCCTAAACTCCGGAAGAGATGGGCCAAATGCTTTATTTCTCCCCTCAATCTTCTCTGCATAATTAAAGTAATCTGTACCCAAATTATCGCCACCTAGTTCACCATTAATTTGGAGGACCTCACCACCTGCTAATTTGATTTCTGGAATTAAATTAGTTTTTTCAACCTTTGTTTCGTCTAATACATCCTGATTATCTTCTGCCATGTCAAGTGTATTCTGGGTGGTCTCAATCGCGGTTTGATTATTAAGAGGAATATTCCCTTTTCTCGCATTAGCACCCGGAATAACGCCCGACAGAAACATCATTCCAGAAAGGACAGCGGTAATTGCAGTCAATGCGACCTTCTTTCCAATTCCAGTAGTTTTAATTTTATTAAGAATACCAGCTACCAGTCCACGTTTCTTTTCAAGGTTTTCAGGATTCAATGCCGATGCATCTTCGTACCTTTTAAGGCTATTCCAGTTCTTTGTAACTTCTTTTTCTATCTCTTCCTTGTTCGTGAATCTCTCATCATCCGGTGTCTTAGTGCTATCTACACCATCTTCTTTAGCATCTACGTCCGTTTTATTGTTACCATTTTTTTCAGACGTATTTTCTCCAGAAGGCTTATCTTCGTTAGGACTTTTTTCTGCACTTTTGTCCTTATTCTGATTCATGTTTTTAAGAGTGTCATTAATATCCACTACTAATTCCGGATCAACTCCCTGAACATCTTCTGGACTGATATGGTAAGTGTATCCATCTTTTGCTGGCTCACCGGCAATATTAGCATTACCAACATTATTGACGTCATCAGTCTTATTATTTTTCTTATCAGCAGTAGTATCTGTCCATTCAACTCTATAACCAGATTCATGACCTCCAGAGTATCTCCAAGAAGGATCTCCTTTTACCTCCTCAGCTATCTGCTTGGCCCTTTCTTCCCAAGAAGCTTTAGAAGCTAACACCTTATTCCATGCATCAAAAGCATCGTTTCTTCCACCATCACTATTTAATGCATTTCCGCCCCTATTTTCAGGATTTCCCATATTATTTTTCCTCTCCAATTTTACCGTTTAAATAATCATCCCTAAACTTAATCATAACTTTTTCTGCAATCTTATTCGCATCGATTCCAGATTCCTCAACCGCTTCATCAAATAAAGCATCTGACGCAGTGCCATTATCAAAGCTATCGTTAATTCTATTTACAAGATAATCCGGCATATTCATCAAAATTTCTGTCATAACCGCATCCTTAAGTCTTTCTGCGATTCTCTCCCTTTCAAGTTCAGAAACCTCAACCCCTTTCTCATTAATTAATTCGTCAACAAATAGACCAATTAGTTGATCTTGCGACATTCCTGCAAGACTAGCTTCATCTAGGGCTTCACCTAATGAAGTTAGGTCAGGATTCTGCGTTTTATCTTCCATCATAACGATAAAGATCCTTCCGTTAATGTTTGTGTTAAAAATATGACTTTTATGCCCCAATCATATCGCTAGAGCTTAAAATAGTCAATCATTTTATTTAAATTTTTATACAGTAATTCCTTCTCAGTTCAGGCAACATTTGTACACCAAAAATGTAAAATCTGAATACATTTTTTATAAATCAAAAACCAACACAGCTATTCTAAAATTATCGTGAATAATTATTTTATACATAAAAAATAGCACCTCTGTTGAGATGCTATTTAATTAATTATGTTAGTTATGCAAGCTTCAAAGTTGCACGTCCAAGTCTTGCGACTATTTTTGCCTGTGCCTCAGCACTAACAGTTTTCTTTAAAGTATATCCAGATTCGTCGTTGAAAAATTCAAACGTCATATTTTCCCCTTTTTTTATTATGTTTATTTTTATTGGCTTTTATTCATTGTAGCATATTTTTAAAATACTAGTGAATAATTTATTTAATTTTTATAATTTAATTCAGTGCTTGCTGTTTCCAGTTCTTGTTTATTAATGGTTGACTAGAATTAGCCTCTTCCTATTTTTATCTCCTTTCCCTACTTAATCTATTTCTTATTCTTTAGATGCGCTCCTTTCGTTATAATTTTATTTTTTCTCTTATCTTATATATCCTTTCTGTTCGTTCAATTATAATAAGTTACTTACCTCACTACATTGGTTCTATCCTTCCATTATTAAAATTGAAAATCTAGCTTACCCCCATTCGTCCCCCTTCTTTATCTTCCCCGCCGCTCCTATCTGTTAGATTTATTTATTTTTTGCTTTTTGTTTTTATTTATTATCTAACTAGTTAAAATACTATCATGTTTATGCTATTTTGTCAACATATAAAACCTACATATTTTGTTATTTGTCAAATATACTCACCATCTACATCAACATACTTACCATTTACATCGACATATAAAAAAGAAGCCTGAACTCGGCTTCTTTTTATTCTCTTAGGTTTAGTCCTTATCCTATCATGCGCAATATTTTAAGTTTTCTACGCAGCCTTCTCTAATGAAATCGTCACATTTTCCCCATTCACTTTTACGATCTCATCATGGGCAAAGTTCCCATCCTTAACAAGTTCAACTGCTAGAACTTCATTCCTCAGAGTCTCTTGCCACTCAGGCTCGACCTCAATATTCAGTGATAGCTTAATTCTATCGTCAATCTCAAGTCCAGCCTTCTTTCTAGCAGCCTGTACAAAACGAATTAATTCACGCACAAATCCTTCTGCCCGAAGTTCAGGAGTCAACGTTTTATCAAGCCATGTCTCATCACCATTTTCAACCGTCTTTACGTTCACTTCCTCGGCAATGATCTTCTCATAAAATTCACCAAGACTCTCGCCCTTGTAGACAAACTTAGCTAGTGGCTGCCTGACCTTAATCTGGTCCTCAGATTCGCTTCGCTGCATTCTCAGTGCCAAACCTTCTGTAATTATCTCGCGAGTACGAGCCATCTTATCAAGTACTTCCAGATTAATTTCGCCCGCTTCTGGCCAATCAAGTAGATGCACAGACTCCACCATACTAGAATCAACTCCCGCTCCAGTCATCTTCTGATATAACTCTTCTGCAAGAAATGGCGTAAATGGCGCCAAGATTTTTGCCAAATACACTAAGACATAATACAAGGTCGAATAAGCCGCATTCTTATCATTATCGTCTTCCGACTTCCAGAAACGCCTCCTCGATCTCCTAACGAACCAGTTTGAAAGATCATCAATAAAGGCCAAAACCTCAGATAAGGCCCCCGGAATATTATATTCTTCCATTCCAGCCGTAATCTGGTTCCGCAACACATAAACCTTCGAAACCAGCCAAATATCTAGTGGATTCTCTAATTTTGATACGCTAATTGCCTGATTTGAATCAAAGCCATCAACTGAAGCGTACATTGTAAAGAAATCATATACATTCCAAATCATCGACAGTTTTCGTGCTACATCAGACACATCCTTATCGATCAAAGCAAAATCCTCACCGGCAAGTACTGGCGATGAAAGCATCAAGAACCTCAAAGCATCTGCCGAGTATTTGTCCATCAATTCGTTCGGATCAGTATAGTTTCCCAGTGACTTCGACATCTTGCGACCATCATTTCCGGCCACTGTTCCCGTCGTAATTACATTCTTAAAAGCATTATGGCCAAACAAGGCGGTATTAATTACGTGAACATAATAAAACCAAGCACGCACCTGCCCCACATATTCCACAATAAAATCAGCTGGGTAGTTTTTCTCAAATTTCTCTTTATTTTCAAATGGGTAATGCAATTGCGCAAATGGCATCGAGCCGGATTCAAACCAACAATCAAGCACCTTATCAATTCGCTTAAAATGCTCACCATCAATGTCAAACTCGATCTCATCCACCCAAGGGCGATGGTAATCCTCAAGTCTCACCCCTGAGAGTTCATATAACTCATCATAGGAACCAACCACTTTCACTGTGCCCTTGTCACCCTTCCAGACCGGCATCGCAGTCGCCCAAAAACGATCACGAGATAAGTTCCAATCTGGTGCTGCTTCTATATTTTTCTCGAATCGCCCATGCTTTAGATATTCTGGGAACCAGTTAATGTTCTCATTTTCCTCAACCAGCTTTGGCTTCATATCCTTGACTGCAAAAAACCAGCTAGGAAAAGCTCGATATATAATCCTCTGTTTTGAACGAGGGTTAAATGGATATTCGTGTTTAATATACTCAATCTTAAACACAATACCCTTCTCTTCCAATATCTTAGCAATAAACTTATTAGCTGACCAAATCTCAATTCCAGATTCATCAGTATCGCGCACTCCCAGGCTATTCAACCACTTCTTGGCATTCTCTAAGTAATAACCGCTTTCGTCTAGTAAATCAACAAAATCAATATCCTGATCCAGGCTCAATTGATAGTCCATTTCACCATAAGCCGGAGCAATGTGCACGATTCCCGTACCTTCGGTACTGGAAACAAAATCTGCCGCCACTACCTTATATGTATTTTTCTTACACTCAGACTTCTCAAAGTTGCGCATCAGAGGCTCATATTCTAAGCCAACTAGATCTTTACCAGAAAGCATCATCAACTCTTGAGCGCCACCCAATACTTTTTCAGCCAAACTGGAGGCTAGAATTAATTTTTCATCCCCTACTGAGTACATTTTGTACTCAAGCTCTTCATTGATTGCTAGACATAAGTTCGCTGGCAAAGTCCAAGGTGTAGTAGTCCAGGCGAGCAACTTGGCCCCCTTCAGCTTCCCTTCACTTATAATTTCAAACTTTACATATGCCGAAGGATCAGTCACGGTCTGATAGGCGTCATTATCCATATTGACTTCCATCTTTGAGACCGGTGTTGAGAATTTCGTATCATACATCAAGACCTTACGCCCTTCATAGATTTTTCCCTGTTCATAGAGCGTCTTAAAAGCCCACCAAACCGACTCCATGAAGTTTTTATCCATGGTACGATAAGCACCGCGAAAGTCCACCCAACGGCCCACACGTTCAATCACGCCTTCCCAGGCTTCAGAATTTGAAACCATCGATTCACGCGCCTTAGTAATATAGGTTGCTAATGGCCACTTTGTACCAATCTCGCGGCGATCCTGAATTCCTAACTGTTTCTCAACAAAGTTTTCTGCTGGCAAACCATGACAATCCCACCCCCAACGACGCTCAATCCTCTTACCACGCATCGTCCAAAAACGAGGTACTGCATCCTTCACAATTGAAGAAAGTAAAGTACCGTGATGTGGCAAACCTGTAATAAATGGAGGCCCATCATAAAAAACATACGAGTTGTTTATATCACGTTGCTCAATCGACTTCTCAAAAACTCGATTCTTCTTCCAGAATTCTACGATCGCCTTCTCGTATTCGCCTGCTCTTCGTCTTGTATTTGCTTGATATTTCATAATTTTTCCTCCGTTTCGTCGGTAATTTGTTGCCTTTCTCTCATGATTCCATTAGGTTCAATCATCGTTGTTCGTATAATCTCATCCCTGAATAATTCATATATATTTATTCCGGCTTTTTTATCAAAGTACTGTTTAAGGTTATATAGCGCCCGTATATGATCTGTTGCGCTACGAATCCTGTGTCGACTCAAAATCTCACAAAAACGATCCGACACCGTCATAATTCCCGAATTATGCCCCATGTTATCTGCAAGCTGTATTAACAGATCAATATCAGTGAGTTCAACAGTTCGCATGTAATCCTGAGTAAATTTTGTACTCACCTCATCTATCTCTTCCCAGAACTCTGTTCGATCAATTTTATGATAATCATAATAAGTATGAGTCATCGAAATCCGTGCTGGAATCTCCATCCCCACACTCTTTAAAAATTCATACCCAATGATTGGATGTCTAAGTCCTGGATTCTCTTCCAAAGTTCGGCCAATATCATGCAAAAGTCCTGCCGCATAAGCCTCATCCACGTTAATTTCACTAGGTAATTTCAGATATTCTTCCTGATACTTGTTTACTGCCATGGCTACCGCCTCTGCAATCCTCGCCACATTCCTTGAATGTTTTTCCCAAGACACAGAAAAACCAGGCCAATTTCTCGCCTCCAAAAAAATCTTTAGAGCTTTCTCCCTGGTTTCCATCCCCTCTATTATACAATACTTTTACACGCTACGTAACACGTAACTCACTTGATCAAATTGTGGCAAAGGCGAACCACTCCATTTTTTTACCACTTCACCCTCTGCCCCCAATACTACAACACAAGGATATTGCATAATATCTCGTGCTGACGCAAAGATCTCACCCTCAATCGTTTCAGGATCCATGATTTCTACCACATTTCCAGTTTCTCGACCAAACTCCAGCTGCCATTCATCTGCCTCTCGAAAATACTCCGATTGTCTCTTGACTACAACTACAATTCTCATTAATCCTCCCGTTTTTCTCTCTGCTGTCTAATGATTCGCTCAAATTCATCTAGGGTTTTAAACTGCAAAAACACACTTGCAAAGCGTACATAGGCCACTTCATTTGTTTTTGCTAGAACATCAAGAATTGCCTGTCCAATTTCTTTTGAATACACCACATCTCGCCCCAAAGAATAGACTTTTTCAACTACCTTATTCACTACATCTTCAATCTCAAGCTCTGATTGGAAAAATTTCCCCACACTACGATTTACCGCCGTGTGTAGCTTATCTCGGTCAAATGACTCACGATTTCCACTTCGTTTCATTACCGAAAGTGGTGGCATCTCAATACGCTCGTAGGTAGTAAAACGACGACCATCCGCCGTAACTCGGCGACGACGTATCATCAGACCATCTGGAGTCTCGCGACTTTCAAGTACTTTACTATCTCCAATTTTTACACCAACTTGCATTTTTACCTCCACCAGTTTTATATCACCGTCAGTCTTAAATAGATATGGTCAGATTACTCCGACCATATTTCTTATTTCTTCCCGCGTAGTTTAGCTCTTAATGAAGGCGGAACTTCAAGATCCTCTTCATCGTCTTGCTTGCCAATCCTATCCCAAATGTTTTCTTTTGGTGCAGCTGCAAATTCCTCTGCCGTTGTCTGTTCGTTTACATTCTGTGTAAAGCTTGGCACATTCTCAACAACTTGTTGGTTTCTTAAGCTTTCAACACGAGACAAGGCCTCGTCGGTTCGTTTCTGCTCTTCCTCTTCTGCGCGTTTCTTGCGGTAAACATCAGAGTCAAATCCAGTTGCAACCACGGTGATTACAATCTCATCCTGAAGCTCTGGGCGAATTGAGGCACCAAAGATAATGTTAGCATCTGGAGAAACTGCACCAGTAATCTCTTCGGCAGCTTCCTGGATTTCAGACATAGACATATCATATCCACCAGCCACTGAGAAGAGTACACCGCGAGCCCCATCAATCTTAACTTCAATAAGTGGAGACTCGATAGCCTGTTGTGCAGCCAATTTTGCACGATTTTCACCAGAAGCACGACCAATACCCATAAGAGCAGAGCCAGCATCTTTCATAATTGCCTTCACGTCGGCAAAGTCGAGGTTAATTAATGCATGTTCAGTAATTAATTCAGAAATACCCTGAACACCCTGACGAAGGACATCATCAGCAATCTTGAAAGTCTCAAGCAGTGGAGTTCTTGGATCAATTGTCTGGAGCAAACGGTCGTTAGGAATTGTAATTAAAGCATCTACCGCTCCTGTCATCTCATCAATGGCCTTATCGGCGTTACGTTTCCTTTGTGCACCTTCAAAAGTAAATGGGCGAGTTACTACACCAACGGTTAAAATGCCCTGATCTTTTGCTTCCTTAGCTACGATTGGACCAGCGCCTGAACCAGTTCCACCACCAGCACCAAGAGTAATAAAGACCATATCGGCACCCTTCAGTGACTCCTTGATATTCTCGCGGCTTTCTTCAGCAGCAGATTGACCCTTCTCAGGATCACCACCAGCACCCAACCCCTTACCAATATGTACTTTTGTATCAGCATTTGAGTGGTGTAATGCTTGTGCATCGGTATTGATTGCAATAAATTCCACACCAGAAAGACCAACCTCTTTCATACGGTTCACTGCAGATCCACCGGCACCACCAACCCCCACAACTTTAATGCTTGCTTTTGTCTCCACCTCTGTCGGTTTTATTTCAGGCATCTTTTTTCCTCACTATCTAACAAATAACTAATTCTAGTTTAGCACATTTTTAGATCTAGTTAAGTATTTATTTGAGAAAAGATCTATTTTTTTCTAAAAATATTGAAGATTGAAAAGAATCCACCACTCTCAGACTCATGACCAGTTTCCCCGAGCATCATTCCGTCATCCATCATCATCAGTGCTAAACCTACTGCCGTTGCGTACTTTGGATTATCCACTAGATCATAGACTCCACTTAGCTTCACCTCAGAAGTTCCAATCCTTACGGCCATTCCGAGTAAATCTTTTACAAATTTATCCAAATTTCGCATCATTGCACCACCGCCAACGATTACTAATCCCTCAGGCAATTTCTGTGCATATCCAGCTGCTTTCAAAATCTTTTCAACTCGCTCAAAAATATCAATTAAACGCTCTCTCACGATTTGATTCACTTCATCTTTCGTGAAACTTACCGTTTCGTCAGTAATCTTAGTCGTTATTTGACGATCGCTCTCTGGAAAATCCGCCGATACGTAGCGTAATTTTATCTCCTCCGCGATCGAAGGATTCACCGCTAAGCCAATAGCTAAATCATTTGTGATATTATTTGCACCCGCATTTAGTACTTCATAATGCTGCAAAAATCCGTCCATAAATACCGCAACACTGGTCGTCGAGGCCCCAAAATCAACCAGCGCCACACCATTCTCCTTCTGCTGTTCGGTCAACACTGGTCGTGCTGCTGCCATTGCAGTTGGTACAATCCTATCCGTTTCAATCCCCGCTTCAGCTGTCAGTTTTCTTAAATTCACACAAGAAGGCGTCAATGCAGAAACCACACTTGCTTGCATCTCAAGCTTCATTCCATTCATTCCGAGCGGATCGCGAATCCCAGATTGACCGTCAACAGTATAATTCAGTGGAATAATTGCCAGTGCTTCCCTGTTATTTGGGATTACGCCAGCAAGTGAAATTTCACGAATCCTACCTAAATCATTATTCGAAATCGTCTCTCCCCCCATAATCGAAATCATCCCTTGAGTTTTTACCGCACCAACATGCGAACCATTTATCGAGGTATAAGCATTATCAAGAGATTTACCACTAATCTTATCTATCTCAAGCATCGCTCTCTGTAAAGCCGGCACCGGTCCACTCAAATTTGTGATAACCCCCTTACTCATACCACCATTATTTCTCACCTCAGCATTTGCAATCACTGAGATTTCACCCAAGTACTCAGAAAGTGCCACCGCACGAATGTATTGCGTGCCGACATCGATTCCTAACATAAAATGAGGCGACTGGTCATTCATATTTCGTATTATAACATAAACATTTTAAATTTTATATCGGTGTTATAATTCTTCCATGGATATGCAAAAAATTAATGCCATGCGCGAGGGTGGCAAAATCTTAGGTACCCTCCTCGCCGAACTTAAGGACTATGTTGACGTTGGTATGACAAAGCGCCAACTTGATGCCTGGGTTCGTCAAAAAATCACCGACGCTGGCGCCCACGTCTCCTATGATGACTTGCCAGAAAAATTTCCTGGCGCTATCTGTATCTCAGTTAATGACGAGCTAGTTCACGGGGCTCCAAATTCGGATTACGCCCTCCAATATGGCGACAAGGTTTCCTTCGACCTCGTTATTGGATACAAAGGTTATCATACCGATGCCGCCTTCACTACCACAGTCGGAAAAGCTAATCCAGCTGTCAAGCAAATGATTAAAACCACTGAAAAAAGTCTTTGGGCTGGTATTCACACTATTGCCCCGGGTGTTCATCTTGGTGACATAGGCTATGCCGTCGAAACCGTCCTTCGCCGTGGTCATCTCGGAGTAATTGAAAACTATGTTGGACACTTCATTGGCAAATCCATGCACATGGAACCAGAGGTCCCAAACTATGGCAGGCGTGGTCACGGTTACGTCTTAAAGCCAGGTGATACTCTCTGTATTGAACCGATGTCTTCCCTAGGTAAGCCATATAATCATGTTAATAAGGAAAATGGTTGGGACGTCGTCCTATCTGATGGATCTATCGGCTGTCACTGCGAGCATACTATTCTCGTCACCGAAGATGGTTATGAAGTTCTTACCCTGCCAAACTGTCCAGAAGAATAGAAAAATAATCTACATAAAAATAAGGCCTAGCGCCTTATTTTTTATGCCTTTGGAACTCTTATTTATTTTCCTTGAATAAGTTCATTATACGCTCGTTCACTTCTTCAATAGTCCCTACACCATCAACCTCGAAAATCTTCACATTTTTAGTCTTCATCTCTGTTAAAAATGAATAACTTTTTTGTTCAAAGTAAGTAATTTTTTGTTTCCAGACTTCAATATTATCATCTTCTCTCCCCCTGGTTGCTAGTCTCTTCAAAAGTTCCTCTTCTGGTACTTTTAATAGAACTACAAACTCTGTATGTTTAAAAACTCCGCATTTTTCCAACATTCCAACCTGTTCTACTGACCCAGGTTGCCCATCAAACACCACCTCGCCGCCACGATCAAAGACTGCCTTCATATTTTCCCAAAGCAGATCAACTAAAATATTCTCCGGAATCATCGCACCCTTACTCGTATATTCATCAAAACGATGAGAATCACGGATTAATTGACCCGCTGAAAGCCAAGTCCTCCCCAATTTTTCCGCAAGTAGACGACCTTGAGTTGACTTCCCTGAACCTGCTGGACCGTAAATTAGAATCATTTTCTCTCCTTTCATAAAAAACGCCCCCATAGGCGTTTTATTTTAAATTATTATTAATTTCATTACGGATTATTGAAACCGTTCGCTTATAAACTTCATCAACCTCTCCCACTCCATCTACCGTCAAAAGTTTTACACCGTTCCCCACCAAGTACGCCACAATCTCATTACGACTACGTTCATAATCTGCCTGACGTTCCTCAATAATTTCTGGCACATCCTGGCTGCGGCCACGAAGCGACAATCGTCGCATGATCTCTTCAAAAGGCACTACCAGTTCAACAATATAGTCAATCTTAAGCCCCCGGTCAACAATGATTTCCGCCTGCTTTAAAGTGCGTGGATATCCGTCAATAATCGCATTTTCTATACCCGAAAGTCTTGAAAATACCAGCTCGGAGACCATCTCGTCGTCAAATAGTTGTGCAGTTTTTAATCGCTCGATTACCCACTGTTCCTTGCTCTCCCGAAGGATTGCCCCTGATGAAATCCATGGCCAGTTTAAATCATTCGCTAGTCTATTCCCAACTGTACTCTTGCCAGTTCCGGGACCCCCTAAAAATAATAGTTTCATACGGAAATAGTATACCATAAAAAAGACCCCTCTAGTGGGGTCTTCTCATTACTTTAAACCAAGTTTGATTCGCTCAGTTTTTTCTGCCTTGCGGATTTCGCGTAAAATTGCTTTACGACGACGTTCACGCTTTGAGATTGGCTTTGAAAAACGAAGTTGTGATTTTGCTAGTGGCATAATTCCACTCTGTAAAACCTTACGATTAAAGCGACGAATAATATTTTCGTTTGCCTCTCCCTGGTCTTTTCTAGTTACTTTGATTGCCATATGCCGAGATTATACCAGATACGCTACATTTTTTCAACAGAGGACTTTTTAATTCTTAAAATTCGCCCTTCCACGCTTCGATTTCCCTGCCACTCATTCTCTACTAAGTTAATCCAAATATCAACTCTCTCACCCACTGTCAAATTTAACCACTCTTCCGGCGCATTAAAAGCTACCAGTTTTATCTGTTTTTCAGATGCATCTACCACATCAAGTCGCAAATGCTGCCCCTCTGTTCCCATTTTATTGACTCGTACTATTTTTACATCAACTAGTTGAAAAATCGGTTCTAAATTCCCATTTCCAAAAGGTTCCAGACTCTTAATTTCATCCATCAATGCTAAATTCAGCTCTGAAAAATCTTCTAATTTAATATCCGCTTGCGGCTCCAAATATTTTTCTTGTTCAATAAGTCCCAGGCCTGCATAATATTCATTCACCTTCTTCCGAAAGTCATCCAATTTCTGTGCTTCCACTTTTACCCCGCACGCCGCCGCATGGCCACCTCCGCCAATAATTACATTTTTGCAAGCTTTCAATGCTTCTGCTAAATTAAACTCACCAAACGACCTCCCCGACCCCTTCAGTACCCCCTTCTCCACCTCCGACAAAACAAATGCTGGCTTATGATATTTTTCCACCAATCTACCCGCGATAATCCCCAGCACCCCCTCATGCCACTCTCCAGCCACCACAATCACATCATCCTCCGGTGCTGCAATCTCAGAAATCGCTTTTTTCTGGCTCTCCCGCCTTGCTAAATTTAACTCATTTAGCCTCATGGCTAATTTATTCGCATCTTGATGATTCTCTGTCATCAAAAGCTTCAAAGAAATCTCTGCAGACTCCATTCTTCCACCCGCGTTTAATCTTGGCCCAAGCTGAAATCCAATTGTTTCTGAATTAATTTTATTTGCTTTTGAGGCTTTTAGTAGCTCAATTAAACCTGGCCTTCTAGTTTTCTTCAGAACTTTCATGCCATAAAAACTCAGCATCCGGTTCACGGAATCTATCGTCATCGAGTCACACAGAGTTCCGATCAAGACTAGATCCAAATACCACTTCTCCCGCCCCTCTGGAATATAACCCAAGTTCACCATTTTCTGCATAACCAAAAACGCCACCCCGCATCCACAAAGCTCCCTTATTTCCGACTGCTCGTCCCGCTTCGGATTCACTACCGCGATCGCCCCCTTTGGTATTTCTTTCATAATTTCATGATGATCTGTCACAATCACATCCACCCCACGTGCCTTTAATTTGTCAATCACTTCCGCATTATTGCTACCACAGTCCACTGTAATAATCAACGTGGCACCCAGTTCCTCCGCCCGCCCTACTACTCTCTCTCCCATTCCATATCCATCAATAAAACGATCCGGCAGCATCACTGACACATTCTTGATCCCAGAAAGCCGCAAGCAATCATACATTAATGTGCTTGCCGTCACTCCATCCACATCATAATCACCATACACTAATACAGTTTCTTGTTTTGCGATCGCCTCAGCTATTCGACTCACTGCTACCTCAATATCCGGCAATTTATCTGCAAGATCCACCCTATATTTTGGACTCAAAAAATCATGGTTCACCCCCCGTTTCTTCAGTAATTCCTCAAAAATCCTCGTCATGACGATTTTTTATTACTGAATTGTTTTATTTTGTTTTGAGCCCGGCACCATCTGCTTGCTCTTGATCACAATTCCCTGAAGTTCCTTCAGAATTGGAAATTGTTTATTGGTTTGGTAAATTGTTGTATTTCCTTTTTTTGTCACAATCAAAAAATTACCTTTTTCGAGTCGCTTCAACTCTCTCTGAATATTTCCTGGATCCTCATGAATCAGCTTTGATAACGCTCTTACGTGTGTCTTAAAATCTGGATACTTCGCGAAAACCACCAAAATTTTCCGTCGGACCCTGGATGTAATGAATATATCCAACATTTTTACCTCACTTTTCTTTCAAACCAGTATACCAAAATTTTGTATTTCTCACAACAAATACCTCATCTCTTTACTTATGCTAAAATAGTTCCAATGTATTACCAGGTCATCCCCACCAAAATTTTCCGTCAGACTACCGATCCGTCGGAGAGTTTGCTGACCTATAGCTCACCCGATAAACTTACGCCTGGACAAATCGTCCTCATCCCACTTGGCAAAGCTATCACCCCCGGCATTATTTATAAATCCACCACACCGCCAGAAAATCTCCCATACAAAATCAAATCCATCCACGCTTCCTTAAACCTACCGCCACTCCCTAGCCACCTCCTAAAATCAGCTCTCTGGCTTAGTCAGTATTACCTTTCTCCTCTTCCCGCCATAACCAACCTCTTGCTTCCAAAAGGTCTCACCAAGAATCGTCGTAAATTATCCGAAGAGAAAATTAACACAAATTTTACTCAATTACCTCAAGATATCCCTCTTAACCAAGCTCAGAAAACTGCCCTCGAAAATCTCAAAAAAATCAAATCCCGTACCAAACTCCTACACGGAATCACTGGCTCCGGTAAGACTAATCTCTATCTCGCTCTCGCCATGGAGCAGTTCAAAAAATCCCATTCCAGCATTATTCTCGTTCCCGAAATTTCTCTCACTTCTCAACTCGTACAGGAGTTTCAACGCTTTTTTCCTAATTCTGTTATCACCATACATTCCAAACAAACTGAAGCTAGTCGTCATCAAACCTGGCAAAAAATCATAAGTAGCAACCGGCCACTCATAATCATCGGCGCACGTTCAGCCATTTTTTCTCCGCTCCAAAATCTTGGCCTTATTATTATTGACGAAGCTCACGATTCAGCCTATTACCAAGAAAATCCGCCTCGCTATTCCGCCCTCCGTCTTGCTAGTTTTATATCGAACACTAAAAATATTGACTGTATATACGGAACCGCCACTCCCCTCATCGAAGATTATTATCTTGCAGAAAAAAATCACGCCTATGTTTCACTAACCAAGCGCGCCAAAGAGACCGCCTTCACCCCTAAAATCGAACTAATCGATCTAAAAAATTCCAACAGTTTTACAAAAAACCGTTACTTCTCTGATCCCCTGATTAAAAAAATTGTTCAGAACCTTAAAAAGCATCAGCAGACCCTTATCTTCCATAATCGCCGTGGTTCCGCTCCGCTTACAATTTGTACTCACTGTGACTGGCAAGCTCTTTGTCCAAACTGTGCCCTACCACTCACTCTTCATAGTGACAGCTTTAAATTAGTTTGCCACACTTGTGGCCATACTGAGCCAGTACCTAAAGTTTGCCCGGTCTGCTCTCATACTGACATTATCCATAAAGGCTTCGGTACTAAATTACTCGAAACAGAACTCAAAAAACTCTTCAAAAATGCCAAAATCGCTCGCTTCGACGCCGATAATACTACCGAAAATTCCCTCAACCAGCTCTATCAACAAATTAAAGCTGGCGAAATCGACATCCTTGTCGGCACTCAGCTACTCGCCAAAGGACTTGATCTACCTAAACTCGCCACGGTTGGCATTGTTCAAGCTGATGGCGGCCTTAGTTTACCAGATTACTCCTCGGAAGAAAGAAGCTTCCATCTCCTCACCCAAGTCATCGGCCGTGTTGGCCGAGGTCATTTAGATGAAGCATCTGTTTTTATCCAAACCTATCAACCGGATCACCCCATTATTCAATTTGCCATCAAAAATGATTATCTTTCGGCCTATCAATATCTCCTAGCCAAACGTAAACAGGGTCATTTTCCACCATACTTTTATATGGCCAAACTTTATATTACTCAAAAAACCGAACAAACTACCATTAAGAAAATTCGCGAACTCCATACCCTCCTCCGCTCCGAAAAGAATATTTTTCTTTCCGCACCTACTCCAGCATTTCATGAGTTCTCCCCTAGTGGGTATACCTGGCAGATTATTATTAAAGCCACCTCAAGACAATCTCTTATTTCCGCTATTCTTTCTATTCAAACCCACACTTCTCTCTCAAATCTCCGCTACATTCTTGATCCACCTTCCCTCCTCTAGATATAAAAACACCCCTCCCTGGGGGTATTTTTTATAGTCTCAAACCTTAATCTAATGTGAAAGAGAATAGAAATTTGATTTATTTAGATGAGCTAGGATCATGATTTAAATCCTATAAATCTAATCCTTATTCGCAGAAAGTATATAAAGGATTTTAATCCTTTATATAATATTTTGTAAAGATAAGTAAATACCTCGTCTCTACATATTCTCTTTCACATCAGAGTAACGTTTATAATGTCTACTTTTATCTATGTAGCTTATCTCTCTGTCTTGAATATAGTCCTTTTTTCCAAAAACACAAGCATAGCCTCTTTAAAATCTTCACTTTTCTTATTTCACCCCTGTTAGAAGAATATCGCTTATACTTTATAAACAGCCGAAAAAGGTTATAATATAGATATGAATATTATTACCGTACCCGACCCACGTCTTCGCAAGGCTTCAACCAAGGTTAATCATGTTACCGAAGAGACTCACCAAATCATCAAACAGATGATTGATGCCAGCCTAGAATGGGAAAAAGAACATCCACACGAGCTTTCTGCAGCCATGGCCGCACCTCAGCTCGGTATTAATAAACGCATCATTATCATTCGTGATGATCTTGACGATAAATCAAATGCCAGCTTTACCGCCCTTATTGATCCTGAAGTAATCAAGGCTAGCGGCAAACTAGTTAGTGACTATGAAGGTTGTTTATCCGTACCTTTTATCTACGGCCTCGTTCCCCGCTAT
The DNA here is from genome assembly GCA_963539465.1 of uncultured Candidatus Saccharibacteria bacterium. GTDB lineage: Bacteria > Patescibacteriota > Saccharimonadia > Saccharimonadales > Saccharimonadaceae > Nanosyncoccus. The sequence goes on from CAUTMI010000001.1 coordinate 327,631, forward strand.
TCCAAACTTCGCGTAAAAGCCAAACTTATTGATGGTACCGAAGTTCGTATCAAAGCCGAAGACAACCTTGCGCGTACCCTTGCGCATGAAATTGATCATCTCGACGGCATCCTCTTCATTGATCATATTAAAGATGATAAAAAAGCCTTTTTTGAACTCGACAAAGACGGTGATCTCAAACCGCTTGACTATGACTCACGTATCAAAAATAATCCTGAATTATTCGGCGATGAATAAAGCTAAGCAAAACAAGATTATCTTTTTCGGCAACGGCCCTCTTGCCGACTTCACAAAACAATGTATTGAGAATTCAGGTACTTGTGAAATTGTTTTTCATGCTAAAAACAAGGCCGACCTCGATGAAGTCAAACGCCTCAAGAGTGCCAACCCATCCCTCTTCGGGATCCTCGCAAGTTTCGGTGTTATTATAAAATCTGACATCCTTGAACTTTTTGAGCCAATCGGCATTCTTAATATTCACCCATCATTACTGCCAAAATATCGAGGCGCTTCACCAATTGAATCCGCCATTCTAAATGGTGATCAAGATTTTTCCGTCTCAGTTATGAAACTCGTTAAAGCCATGGACGCCGGCCCAATTTATTACCAAACCACCATTAAATCTGATGAATTTAGTTCCGAATATCCTGCAAAATCCGAGATCTATCAGGCTCTCTCATTCCGCGCCACTACATGGTTGGTTGAACACCTCAATTCTCTACCAATTCCAATACCACAAAATGATAAGGAAGCCACCTATACCTCAAAATTCGATACTTCAATGTCTCAACTAGATCTCAAAAAGTCTGCAATGAATCTCTTAAATCAGATTCGCGCTTTTCAAACTTTCCCAAAAAGCAAACTTAAGATTGGTGATCATGAATGTATTATCTTGGAAGCCCATCTAGATACAAAAACAGAAGCAGATAACCGCGCCAAAATCAAATTCACGTGCGGCGACAATCAAAACATCATCATCGATCGTTTGCAGCCGCTCGGTCGCAAACCTATGGATGCAAATTCCTTCTACAACGGCTACGTGAAATAATCAAACTCAAAATCAAAATCAAAATCAAAATCAAAATCAAAATTTAAATCCTAAATCCCCAACAGAAAACCCAGAATCACTTCTGGGTTTTCTACTATTTTTTCAGTTTTTGTTTAACTAAACTGATATTGGCATCGGCTCGGTCGCTGTCTCTTGAGCTTCGGCTTGTCTAAGCACCTCGATTATCTCATCATGACTTCGAATAATTTCCTGCTTAAACTCGCTTTCGATATCTTGTGCAACTTTTGCATAGTCCGGTCGGTTCAACTGTATCCATTTCACGCTTAAGTACTCCCCTAAAATCTCTAGCGTTCCTTCTGTGACATTATATTTCTGCAATAATTTCTGATAAATTTCATCTTGTCGATAGTCGCCAAGCTTCGACAAAAACCTGATCATCACATTGCGGTCTTTTCGCATAATCCCGTCAAATTCTTCAAGTTGTTCAGGAGTCATCCCCTCACTCATTTTTTCACCGACGCGATTTTCGAGCTCAACTTGAATCTCGGCCACTAACGCCTCTTTCTGTGGTTCAGGAAGATTTTGTAATCCCACCTCCGCCAAGAACCTTTCGTCCACCTTTATCATTTATTTCTCCTCAAACTACTCCCATTATAAGTCGCGTGAGCTATAAACACAAGCTTTTTATGACTTAAAAACTTGCCACGCTAATTCCGCACATTTTGCCCTCGCTGGCATCCTCGAGACTATTTCTAGAGCTCTTGCCTCTCCCATTTTTTCCAACCCGCCGTCCGCATTAAACTTCTCATTTTCAAGAATCATCTCTCTAAATAAATCGCTCAATTCCTTCGCTTCCTCTAAAGTCTTCCCCCTCACCGTCTCAATCATTAAATCTGCCGAAGCTAAAGAAATTGCACATCCATGCCCAGTAAATTTACCATCCACAATCACTCCATCCTCAATTTTTAGCTGAACAAAAATTTTATCGCCACAACTGGCATTTTTTAATTCCTTTCTTATTTCTGCCCCCTCCAACTCACCCCTGTTCTTTGGATATAGATTATGCTCTAGTAATATCTCATCATACATTTTTTACTCAATTCTCTATCTTTAGCTTACTTCTTACTTAAAAAATATTTTAATTTAAAGAACAATTAAAGCCCCATTTCCTTACGTATCTTTCCCAAAATTGATGCCAAATAATTAATTTCGGACCTTGTATTATAAAACATCAAACTCACACGCACCGCTGGACCAATTTTTCGCCTCGTCAATACTGGCTCTGCACAATGCCATCCAGCCCGCACCATCACACCATAATTACTCAAAATCTGAGCCGTATCATGTGGGTGCACCCCCCTAATATTAAATAAAATTATGCCATTTTTACCATGAAAAAGTTCTAAGTCTGAAATTGCAGATAGTTTCTCTACGGCATATTCAGTCAATTTTCTAGTCTCAGCAAATAGCTCTTCATCTTTATTATTTTTATTCCAAAAACTAATCGCCTGTAAGAGTCCAACTACTCCGCCCATATCAATTGTTCCACCCTCAAATTTCTGTGGCCCAAACGCATAATCCGCCCGCACCATAACAAGATCACTAGTCTTATTTGCCTCTTCTCGCGCATTCTCAGCAATCTCTACGGCATCCACCATCTCCCCGCCATAATTTAGTGGTTTAATCTTTTCCATAAGATCTCGACGCATATAAAGCACTCCTATGCCCATTGGTGCACCGATCTTATGCCCCGAAAACGCCAAAAAATCTACATCGAGCGTCTCAAGGTTAATTTTTTGATGCGCAATCAATTGCGCTGCATCAAGCAAGATCAATCCGTTAAACCCTACTTTTCTTAATTCTTGCACCGTCTCAATCTGTTCGTTACCAGTAACATTTGAAAGTCCTGTCAAAGCTATAATTTTCACATCCGCGCCTTGCTCCTCCACCGATTTCAACTTCATGTATTCCGCCACCACATCTTCACAGATCAAAACCTGTTCGCCATATCTCTCAGTGAATGGCAATATATTGCTGTGGTGTGAATCTAGACTAATCAAGATTTTTCCATCCCCTACCAATTCCCTTACTCCATTTGCAACCAAATTTATTGCCTCAGTGGTATTCTTAGTAAAAATCACCTCATCTGCCCCGGCGCCTATATACTCAGCCACCTTAGCACGAGTCTGATTTAGTAATCTCGTAGACTGTTCACTAATTTTATACAGCCCCCTCAGTGGATTAGCGTTCAATGTTTTATAGTATTCAGAAACCTTCTCAATCACCCGTTTCGGTCTCTGCATGGTTGCCGCACTATCTAAATACACAAAAGGCATCATCGAATCAATTAATTCCGGCGCTAACTCAAAAATTTCAAATTCCTCCCGATACATTATGCAGTTCCTTCCATTTCCATCTTAATTAAATTATTCATTTCCATTGCATACTCAATTGGTAGTTCTTTCGATATATCCCCCGTAAATCCCCGCACGATCATAGCTCTCGCCTCATCCTCAGAAATCCCTCGAGTCTTCAAATAGTAGATTGCCTCATCTGAAATTTTCCCCACACTGGCCTCATGTGAAACCTCCGCATCGTCACATTCCACCTTCACTTCCGGAATCGCGTTTGAGATCGATTTATCATCCAAAATTAGTGATTTACAGTCCGTATATGACTTTGCCCCCACCGCCGTTTTGCAAATCTTAGCCAATGTTCGTGTAGTTGAAATTCCACCATCTTTACTTAAAGATTTTGCCATCATCATTGAATAAGTATTTGGTCCGATATGAACAACTTTTGCACCTGTATCAAGATTTTGTTCAGCACCCGCAAATGTTACACCGGTGTACTCCATTTTTGCTCTAGCCCCAGCCAGGATTCCCATTGGATAAAGCATTGAAATTCGCGATCCAAATGATCCAGTGACCCATTCAATCGACCCATCTTCCTCGACGTATGCTCTTTTTGTATTCAAATTGAATACATTTTTTGACCAGCTTTCTACGGTCGAAAATTTTAGTCTACTATTTTTCTTCACATAAAGCTCCACGCTGCCTGCATGTAAATTTGAGACTGTGTATTTTGGTGCTGAACAACCTTCAATAAAATGCAAGTCCGATCCCTCATCAACTATAATCAAAGTATGCTCAAACTGCCCTGCCCCCGGTGCGTTCAAACGATAATAACTCTGAATCGGAATTTCTACACTGACATTTTTGGGTACATAAATAAACGAACCACCACTCCAGACTGCCGCATGCAAAGCCGCAAATTTATGGTCAGATTCAGAAATTAATTTCATAAAATGCTTCTTTAAAATCTCCGCTACATCCACACCATATTGACGAATCACCTCTTCCCTAGGTTTCTGAGTTATTGCCACCGCCTCTTCCATCGGCAAATACACTACACCCTTCTTTGCAATCTGCTCCTTCAGATTATGGTAAATCACTTCCGAATCATATTGTGCCCCCACTCCAGCCAAATGCTCACGTTCAGCCTCTGGAATCCCAAGCTGCTCAAAAGTTTCCCGGATCTCCGCCGGCACCTCATCCCAGCTACCCACCATCTCTTTCTTCGGTTCCACATACATTAAAATGTCATCAAGATTTAATTCTGTAATATCCGGCGCCCATGCTGGCATTTTCAATTTTTCCCAATATGAAAGCCCCAAAAGCCTGAGATCCAACATCCATTTTGGCTCTTTTTTTCGCGCAGAAAGCTCCCGGATACATTCCGTAGTTAAACCTCTATTTTTCTTTATCTCCTTCATCATCTTTTCACCCCTATCATTTCTGGATCATCCTATTATAAATTCTGAAACCCCTCAGTTTCCACCTCTCTTATAAGTTCGTCTCCACCCGTTCGCACTATTTTCCCATCTTTCAGGATCAACACCTTATCCACAGATAAATGTTTTAAGATCCGCATATTGTGTGTAATCACCAAAAATGCAGCTCTAGTTTCTTTTGCAAGTTCCGCTAGCATCTCTGAAATTTTCTCTGTCGCATCCACATCAAGTCCTGAATCTATCTCGTCCAAAATCAAAAGCTTTGGCTTTAAAACCATCGCCTGCAAAATTTCATTTTTCTTCTTCTCACCTCCAGAAAACTGCACGTTTAAGTCTCTTTCTGCAAAGAAAATATTTGTTTTTAGTTTTTTACACACTGTCGAAATTCGCTCCCGGATCGTATCAAGCGGCAACCTCTCACCCCTAGCCATCAAAGCATTTCGAATTACCTCAGTTGTAGAAATTCCCGGAATTTCTACTGGGTTCTGCATTGTCATCATCATCCCAAGCAAGGCGCGTTTGTCAGTATCCATCATACTAACCTCTTGCCCGCAAAACTCAATCTTCCCCCTCGTAATTTTATATCTCCTGTCCCCCATCAAGGCTGCGCCTAGAGTCGATTTTCCCGCCCCATTCGGCCCCAAAATCACTACCGTCTCACCCTCATTAACCTCAAAAGAAATGCCATTAATAATCTTTTTCTGTTCCTTTTCTGCCTCAACGACAATATCCTGAATTTTCAACAATTTCTCAAGCTGTTTCATTTTAACCTCTACTAATCTCTAAAAACTATTATATCATTTTGCACCAACTATCTCGTTTCAAAACCCCTTGCATTGCTGCGCCGGTTGCGTTATAATCTCTTCATAGATTCCCCTGTAGCTCAATGGTGGAGCAAGAAGCTGTTAACTTCGAGGTTGTCAGTTCGAGCCTGACCGGGGGAGCCACTATGAAAAATCAGACCCTAAAGGTCTGTTTTTTGTTATACTACCTCTCCTAAGTTATACTAAAACACTATATAATTCTGCAAATCTTAAAACTATAAACAACCTTACTTTTTCCTCTTTGTCCATTCAAGTAGTTCTTTAATTACAAGACCCTGATATATAGGTCCTTTTTTCTCATTCCTATAACTATGATCTGCATTTTTTATGGCAACGACCTCAACTGATTCATTAACAAGTTCTTTAATTTTAGACGGCGATGCGAAACGGTCATTTTCACCTTGAATAACAAGACTTAAATTATTTATGATCGCATTTTGTCTAATCTCATTTGGGATGTATCCTAGAATTGCTAAATCTATTTTGCTATCTGGGTATTGCTCCAGGTAGTAACTAGCAACAATACCACCAAGAGATTTTGCTATAATCCCAATTTCTTCATAACCCTCTGAGCGGACAAAATCTATCACACACTTTAGTGACTTCACTTCTTCTTTTAATTCTGGTCCACTCGAGTTAACTTCTTCGCGATCGCAAAATGGAAAATTAAAACCGATGACACTATTCTTCGTTGTTGCGATAGCGTCAAAAATAGATGCAATAAAACTAGTCTCTACGCCAACTGGTCCACTACCATGCAAGATAATGAATACTTTTTTCCCGCCATTTTTTCTGTAATATTTATATGTAAGCTTATCCATTTTTCCTCCTAGATTTTTAGGATTTTTGTTTAATACTATAAAATCGCGTATTAAAACCTAGCTCATCCTAAAATGCCCCACAATATCCGTCCGATACTCCAGTATATCTTCTTCAAAATGAAACCCACCATTATGAATAATAAAAGGTATTCCTCGCCAATTTCTTTTATCCGATACTACACCAATGTGCGTCTTGAACACAATTATATCTCCACCCTGCCATTCTTTTATATCTGTTAGATCTGTCGTTAAAGACTTCGCATTACGTTCAAAAAATATTCTTAAATTATTTACTCGGCGAAAATCAATATTTTTATCCACTACATCCAGCTGATACATTTTCTTATTCGCTCTAATATCAGCATTCACCAGCTCCATCAGATCATATCCGGCTCCCCTAAGTCCAAAAGCAATCACGTCCGTACAAACGCCAAATCCGTCATCTGGATAACCTGTCCTATAATATTTACTTTTATATTTCGGTTTTGTTGCAATATAATTCCGCACGCTTTGTAAAAAATCTGTCTGATCATCAATTCCATCCCCATCCTTATCAACAGGGCTTTTATAAGTTTCGATCCCAAAATCCTCATTAGTAAATTGCCGATGGGGTATCACGTTAAACATATACAATATCAGTGTTATCATAATCAAAAATAAAAGCACAAATACAAAATATATTATTTTCTTCCATCTTTCCAGGTTATCATTACCTAACATCGCTAACCATTTCCCCAATTCTGCTCATTTTTTCTCTTATTAACTACATTCTACCACATTACTCTTCCCACAATTGTTTTCTATGTTAGAATAGTAATGGTCGCATACGACCTTGAAATTGATTAACTGTGTTTTAATAACACAACTTTGATAAAAAAATAGGGGTCTTCCCGACCAAAAAATACACAAACCTTAACAAGGAGATTTTTATGAACGATAATGAAATCCAGCATATCCCTCTTATTGGTGAAATGCTGCCAACCATGCAAGTTCAAACCACTCATGGTCCAAAAACTTTACCTGGCGACTACGCTGGCAAATGGCTTGTTCTTTTTAGCCATCCAGCCGACTTCACTCCAGTCTGTACTACCGAATTCGTTTCCTTCCAGAAGAATTACGCTAAATTCCGCGAGATGAATACTGAACTTCTCGGTCTTTCCGTTGACCAGGTCTTCTCCCACATCAAGTGGACTGAATGGATCAAGGAGCACTTCGATGTTGAAATCGAATTCCCAATCATTGCTGACACTGGCCTCGTTTCTGGCAAGCTTGGTTTCATCCATCCAGGTAAAAACCATGACACTAACACCGTCCGTGCCGTCTTCGTCATTGATCCAGAAGGTAAAGTCCGCGCTATTCTTTATTACCCACAAGAGCTTGGTCGCAACATGGATGAAATCTTACGTATGATTAAAGGCCTTCAGACTTCAGAAGAACACAAAGTTGCTCTTCCTGCCAACTGGCCAAACAATGAACTCTTTGGTGCCGACGTTATTGTCCCTCCAGCCAAAGACATCACCACTGTCAAGGAACGTTTTGCCGCAGCAAAAGCTGGCGAATTCACCTGCGAAGACTGGTGGCTCTGTCACAAACCATTGAATAAATAATTTATTCAACTAAAAAAGAACCCCTGTTACGGGGTTCTTTTTTAGTCTTCTAATTATTTAGCGACTGAAAGTGAAATCTTGCGACCTTCACGATCAATATCAAGCACCTTAAAGCTCTTGCGTTCATTAAGAGTAAAGATCTTTTCAGGATCAACATCATTACCTTCACCAAGTTCAGAGACGTGGACCAATGCTTCAACAGCTGGTGAAATCTGTACAAATGCACCAAATGGAGTGATGCGAGTTACAGTTCCCTCAACTTTTGAACCTTTCTTTAGGTTCTCAACTTCTGAAAGCCATGGATCAGCAACGAGCTGCTTCATTGAAAGACTCAAACGCTCCTTGTCGATAGCAATAATCTTTGCTTCGATCTCATCACCAACTTTCACATAGTCAGAAGGATTATTTACACGTTCCCAAGAAATTTCAGAGATATGAATCAAACCTTCAATACCTTCAACATTTACGAAAACGCCAAAATCGACTACACCAGTCACAACACCCTTGATTACATCACCAACGTGAAGCTCAGCAAAGCGAGCAGCGAGACCATCTTTAACAGCTTCCTTCTCAGAGAAAATAAGCTTGTTATCTTTCTTGTTAGCATCAAGAATTCTCACCTTAATTCCCTTACCAACAAGAGAGTTAAGACGTTGCAAAATCTCATCCTTATCTGCTGAACCTACGCGTGGGTAGTGCTCTGCAGAAAGTTGTGATACTGGCAAGAAGCCACGAATTCCTTCATATTCGACCAAAAGACCACCACGGTTAGCATCAAATGGAGTAACCTCCACGATTTCCGCAGCGTCCATCTTAGCCTGGATTTCATCCCAGCCCTTATCCTTCACAGCCTTACGGAGTGAAAGAAGTACAGTACCGTCTTCCATTTCTGGATCGATAACTGAAGCAGAAACTTCCTGACCAACCTCAAGGTTGCGAGCAAAAGAAGCTTCACGGCGTGGTACTAAACCAACACCCTGTGCACCGAGATCAATCAAAATCTCGTGTTTCTTTACTGAAAGTACTACACCAGAAACAGTATCTCCAGCGACTACTTTTTTGACTGAATCACTAGCAGAAGCAAGCAATTCGTCCATTGTGATTTTTTTGGCATCAGCCATTACTTATATTTTCCTTTCTTCAGGCCCGTTCACTTAAGAAAAATCTTCCCACTTAACATTTATACCTCTGAGCTATTTTCCCCAAATGAACGAACCCGAATCTATCTTTTAATATACCAAATCCACCCCTGTTTGTAAAGCGTGCGTCTATGACTCACTCACCATCCATCTCTTACATTCACTACTCACCCTCCTTCCCTCTTATTCTTTTTATTTTCGCCACCTCCACCTATAATATTTTTAATGAGCCAGGCAAATTCTTCTAATCAGATAAAAAATCAGTCACCAAACAGCCCGTTCTCCAATTTTCTTGCTGACCTAAAATCCCTCTATCCTAATTTTTGCTTTCAACCCGGCCCCCGCTTCCTTTTCCGCCCACCAAACACTATTTTCTACGAGCCTAGTAACCCAAATGATACAAACAATTCCTTTCAAGATTTTGCCCTCCAGCTGCTCCACGAACTAGGTCACGCCGTTTCTGGTCATCGTAATTTTCAGCTTTCCATCGATCGTATCAAGATTGAAACCGAAGCCTGGCATGCGGCCCAAACAATTCTCGAGAATAACCCTAATCTACAAACAAAATATCACCTATTTTTCAACCAAGATTTTGCCGAAGCTCATCTTGATACCTACCGTCGTTGGCTCCACCAAAAAACTACCTGCAAAAAATGCGGCCTTACCATGTTTCAGGATAAAAACCAAACCTGGTATTGCCCCCACTGCGATTTAATCTAAGCCCGAAAGGCCCGAAACTCTCAATACCTGATTTTTCTAAGTGTTTAGAGTCTAAGACTTCAAATTCTAACCTCTAGCGATTATCGCCCGCCCCATGAATCTGGTTTCTCTGGAATCGATCTTCAAGCTTCTTTAGATTTATCTCTGCCACCTCATTAAATTCCACTCCAAGATATCGCGAGACCATTGCAAGATACCACAAGACATCGCCAAATTCCTTTACGATCTCTAGACGCCTCTCGTCTGTTACTACGCCATCGTTGTCACGAATAATCTTTTTAATTTTGTCACATGCTTCACCAGCCTCGCCAGCAATCCCTAATACCTTCTCCAAAACGCCAACATCGGACACTCTTGATCCCGCCTTTACAAAATCCTCATAAGAGAAAGTATCATATTTTCGTGCACTTTCTTGATATTCATTAAAATTCATATCGCCTCCTTTTCTCTCTATAATATATCATATTTAAGTTATTTATCCATAACCTCTTTTAATAAAAATCCGAACATTATAAAAAAACGAACCCATTTCTGGGTTCGTCAATTTCTAGATGGATCTAGCTAATATTTTAAGCTAATAAGTTATTAATCTTTAAATTAAGCAACATTTTTCTTAGCTGGGCCACGTCGTGAAATACGACCACCTTTAGCACCGGCAATTTTTGCAAGTGCAGGGTTTGCTGCAAATCCACCAGTACAACCTAATCGTCCACCTTTTTGGCCGATCTTTGCGTAAAAGTCTTTACCGTATTTCTCACGGTTAGTTGCTGCAGCCTTGAGGCCACCTTGTTTAGTTCCTGCCATTTAATTCTCTTTCTGCCCACCAGAAATATTAATAATTGTTATTGTTCCCCTCACCACCTCAAAGTGTCTCTCTGACGCACCTTTTGGCTTATGTCTTGTATTATACAATAACAAAAGCATTTTGTCAATATGCTAAAGTTAATTATTATTTTATAATATATTTTAATGCCCATGCTGTCATTTATATCTATCACTATGCCCACTCCTCTATTCTCATTAATATTTATTAGTCACTCTATCTTTTTTATTGACATTAAACTTATTCTTTGCTAATATAATTCCACTGGGGTAATAGCTCAGCTGATTAGAGCGCTGCCTTTGCAAGGCAGAGGTCCAGGGTTTGAATCCCTGTTACTCCACCATTTTTCTGATAAAATCAGCCATGGGGTATTTAGCGTCCCCCCGCTAGATACTCCACCAACAAAAGACCAAAAAGGTCTTTTTTCTTGTCCCTACCTATGTTTTTATATCCCATTCAACAAAAAAAGCCGCTACTTCTAGCGGCTCAAACGAACATATTTTCAGGTGGTGGGGATATGTGGACTTGAACCACAGACCTCGTCATTATCAGTGACGCGCTCTAACCAGCTGAGCTATATCCCCGTCTTCAATTATTTTACTCTATCTATTTATAAAAATCAAGAACCACTACACTTTTTATATTCACATTTTTATTGTGCTATAATTTATCCATGCAATGGAATTTTAGTTTCGGTTGGATGATAATTGGCTTATTAATCACTGCCATCAGCGGCCTTGTTATCTCCAAATATCAAATCATCTCTGACAATATGTTAAGCGGCGTTTCGTCTTATGATCGCGTCAAATTTTGGGGACTCATTGGCGTCGGTCTCGGCCTGGCTGTTACCGCCAACCTTCATACTCTTTTCTTGTCGCTTTTAGTATCAATTGTCTTCAAGCGATAATACTACCTGCCTAACCCATTCATACATCGCCACTCCCGCTGCCACACCAACATTTAGCGACCTTGTTGAACCAAATGACTCAATAAAGCGTACATCGTCCGCCGCCGCTGTTAGTTCCGCACTAATTCCGTTCCCTTCACTTCCAAAAACCAGAGTTGTATTTTTAGAAAAAATCTTTTGATGGATCGGCTTAGCGCGTTCCGTATTATTTTCAATCGCTACAACCTCGCGACCCCGCGCCCTCTGGTCAACCACAAAGCTCTCAAAATCAGTCCAGTACTTAATCTCCAGATATTTATCTGTACACATCGCACCGCGCCTGTTATATTTCTTACGCCCAACTATGTGTACAACCCCGACATTAAAGTTATTTGCTGAACGCACGATCGTCCCCACATTAAAGTCATGTTCCACGTTCTCAATTGCGACCTCAAGACTATTTCGTCTCTCGCCTAGCTCAGCTTTTACCTGTTCATTAGACTTCCCCTTAAACTCATCCACAAGATTTCTTGTGTCCAGTTCCGGTTCGATCATAAAATCATTCATTTATGCAAAACTTCCCATAATTACGTAGCCATAGTAGACCACGAACATCAATAAGAAAGCGATCCCCTTCTTGAATCCAATTCGATGTCCACGCCTTGCAAAGAAGTAAAGAACAATTGGTGAAATTACTAACGCAGCAATGTCAACAACTGAGAAAGCACTTCCACCGACCCCGCCTAACAAAGCAACTGGAAGTCCCGCCACAATACCAATATTAAAGATATCCGATCCAACAATATTTCCAATGGCGATATCATATTCACTCTTACGAGTCGCAACCACAGAAGTTACCAATTCTGGCAATGAAGTACCCAGCGCCACAATGGTAAGAGAAATAATTCTTTGACTTACACCAAAGGTTGCCGCAATTTCTGACGCACCTTTTACTACTAGGTCACTACCGAATACAATTCCAACCAGGCCAAATACCACCATTAAAACTGCCTTAACTAAGTTAACTTCCCCCTCCTCATCTGCTTCTTTCTTAGCCTCAGCATCCTTTTCTGTCTTAATATCAGCAACTTTTTCTGACTTAATCTCAGCGACTTTTTCTGACTTAGAAGTCTCCTTTTTTACAGATTCTTTCCCAGTCATCTCATTCTCAGCACCAGTCTTCCGATTCGCCATACCAAAAAGATAATAGATAAAAACACAGAAAAACAAGAGTAAAATAATACCATCTTGTCTAGTAAATAAATTCTCACCCAATCCAAAAATCTTATCAGAAAGTACCACTGTAAACGCTATAGTTATCAAAATAAGTACTGGAATTTCCTTCTTCACTGTCGCCGTATTAACATGAAGCGTTCCCACCAGTGCTGAAAGCCCCAAAATTAGCAAGATATTAAGAATATTGCTACCAATCACGTTTCCTAGCAAAATATCACCCTTACCAGAGAGAATCGACTGAATACTCACTGCAAGTTCTGGCGCACTCGTACCAAAAGAAACAATAGTTAAACCAATCAGCATCTTTGGTACACGAAATTTACGTGCCGTATCGCTTGCACCATCCACAAAAACATCTGCACCCTTAATTAGAAAAACAAAGCCCACAAGCAGCAACGCTAGATTGATCAAAAGACCCATTTTATTTTTTATTCTCCATTAAACTCTTTCTATTTTACCACAAGAAAATTAGATTAGTCTAACCATCTCTTTGTCGAATCTGCCGCCATAATCGTTGCCGTACGCGGCAAGTACTTTTTGATTGCCAAATTCATTGGCAGATCATACTCCTTAAATTCAGCATCCTCAAAAACTTCACTATGCGCATAGTAACGATTTCTTCTAATTCTCGCTAGATGTTCTTCATTGTTTATATATAGTTCATTCTTATTTTTAGAAACATATTCGATAATCGCAGTCTCCGGATAGCCTAGCAAGTCACCAATCTTAAATGTGGCCACAGTCCATTCATCTTCCTTTCCATCCATCACAAAACCATTTCGCATCGAATTCATCATTTGCTCATACGCTAACTTTAATTCCCGGCAAATTCTTTTTTGGAATGAGATGTATAAAAATTCCCCACCCCTATAATTTCCTAAACATTCCAGATTAAACTTTAAAACTTCACCGCCATCCAAACCAAGTTTACTTACATCCAACTTTTCTATATCTAAATCATTGATATCCGGAGCGTCTCCAGTCAAGCTAATCACATCCAAATCATCATCATAAATTTCATTTTCTTCCGCTTTTGTCATATAAGGCTCACCTTCATGAGATATTCTATTTTCACCAATCAGAATATAAATCCCTAGTTCACTTAAAAAATCTACAAATTTGCCGCCGTCCAGTAGCACATCTCCGTTATTCATGACATCGTTTGTTAAAAGCCCCGCCGGCTTAATTCCCGCAAATACACCCAGTATAGTCGTAAGCACCGCTACGGAGATTTCAATATTTTCCTCCCCATAAAATTCATAAATAAAATCTTCCAAATCAAGCAGTGTCTTTTTCTTCATAAATCGAGTATATCATATCAATAAATCCGAGAAGACCATCTAGAACTAAATTTAGACTAGAAAAAGACCCCTACCGGGGTCTTCCTTAACAACTCAGTTGTGCAATTCATCGAAAGTCAATGTAAGCTGTAAATCGTATCTTACTCTCGTAAGCTATATTGTGTTCTAAGCTTAATTAACACAATTACGACCGACCTAGATACATTAAATATTGCTATTTAATGCTCATCAAATCCTTCTCTAGAAAGGAGGTAATCCATCGACACGTTCTCGTACCGATGCCTTGTTACGACTTAACCCCAATCATCTCCCCCACCTTAGGCCGCCGAGGCGGACTTCGGGTGTTGGTGACTCTCATGGTTTGACGGGCGGTGTGTACAAGACCCGGGAACGTATTCACCGCAACATGCTGATCTGCGATTACTAGCGATTCCGACTTCAAGAAGGCGAGTTTCAGCCTTCTATCCGAACTGGGACTGGCTTTGGTGCGATTTGCTTCACATCACTGCTTCGCTTCGCATTGTACCAGCCATTGTAGCGCGATTCTAGCCCAAGGCGTAAGGGAAATACTGACCTGACATCATCCCCTCCTTCCTCCCCGTTACCGGGGCAGTCCTACCAGAAAAATACAACTGGTTGCAAGGGTTGCGCTCGTTGATGGACTTAACCAAACATCTCACGACACGAGCTGACGACGGCCATGCATCACCTGTCTCGATGTTCCCGAAGGCACAGTTCTCTTTCGAGAGCCTACATCGGATGTCAAGCCTTGGTAAGGTTTATCGTTTACCATCGAATTAAAGATCACGCTCCACCGCTTGTGCGGGTCCCCGTCAATTCCTTTATGTTTTAATCTTGCGATCGTACTACACAGGTGGGATACTTAACGCGTTAGCTTCGCAACTCCGGGGGTCGATACCCAAAACTGCTAGTATCCATCGTTTACGGCGTAGACTACCGGGGTATCTAATCCCGTTTGCTCCCTACGCTTTCGTGCCTTAGTGTCAGAACTGTCCCAGTAACCTGCCTACGCTATCGGTGTTCCTTCTAATATCTACGGATTTCACTCCTACACTAGAAATTCCAGTTACCCATAACAGTCTCGAGCTAGATAGTTTAGATAATAGTCTGAATGGTTGAGCCACCAGATTTCACTATCTACTTATCTTGCCACCTACGCAACTCTTTACACCCAGTCACTCCGGATAATGCTCGGATCCTACGTATGACCGCGGCTGCTGGCACGTAGTTAGCCGATCCTTATTCATAAGTTACCATCATATTTCTCGCTTATAAAAGCAGTTTACAACCCGAAGGCCTTCGTCCTGCACGCGGCATTGCTCCATCAGGCTTTCGCCCATTGTGAAAGATTCCCTACTGCTGCCTCCCGTAGGAGTCTGGGCCGTGTCTCAGTCCCAGTCTGGATGATCATCCTCTCAAACCATCTAACGATCGTCGACTTGGTGAGCCTTTACCTCACCAACTATCTAATCGTACGCAAGCCATTCCCAAAGCGCATAAATGCTTTAATCCAAAGATCACATGCGGTATTAGCTAATCTTTCGACTAGTTATCCCTCACTTTGGGGTATGTTCTCACGCGTTACTCAGCCGTCCGCCGCTCGTCATCAGCTTCACAGTTCCCTCGAATCTTACCACTCGCATAATAGCCAAGTGTGTCAAGAGAACGGTGAAGCCATGCTACCGCTCGACTTGCATGTATTAGGCATGCCGCCAGCATTCATCCTGAGCCAGGATCAAACTCTCCATTAAAGATCCTAAGACCTTGAATTTTAAATTTGAAAACTCAAATAAAATAAAACTGACGATGAAAGAAATGGACTCGTATGATTATAAAACCACACATATTACCATTTCAAATTGCACAACTGAATTGTTAAATTTCAATTTCCAAAAGCGCACAGTCATCTTTATATATGTCGCAGCTTTTGTATGCTCTAATAATAGTTTACTTAAACAAAACTGTCAATACATTTCTTGGACTTTTTTTACTTTTTTTGAAACTTTTTTCAATTATGCCTGTAAAAACGCCTTTCCCTTCTATAAACACACGATTTTTATCAATGTTGCAATAAAAATTCCAATCCAAAAACCCGCAATTACTTCTGCCACCGTATGACCTTCAACCACACGGAGTTTATTCAATCTGGTCCCTTCGCTTTTATTCTTATCATCAACAATCTTATTTAATAACTTTCCGTGCTCACCAACCGAATAACGCACATTCGTTGCATCATATACAATAATTAATGTATTACATGCGGCTAACGCAAAAACCGCTGAATTAAAACCACTAATATATCCAATTGTCATAGTCATCGCCATGAAGCTCGCGGTATGGCCAGAGGGCATGCCACCAGATTTTACTGCATAATATATAACATCACGAATTGTAGTCTTACCACGCTTTTTAATAATAAAGAAAATCAGCTTTAAAGCTTGTGCTACAAACCAGCCCATAACAAATGCTAAAAAAACATAAAGGCTTTCCATGGATCCATTTTATCACATTATATTTATATATAAAATAACTATAGCCGTCGCGAGGACGGCTATAGCGTCTATTTTAAAAGTTATAGATATTAAGCTAAGGTAGCTATCATATCTATATTCTATAGGATATTATAGACATTTTTTAATGTACACTTTCTCTCAGTGTCGGCGATATTGTTGAGAGATTTTTCTTTCTTGAGAGAGCTACCGCCGATGTTCTATCTAATCTGAAATAGTTTCATGTTTTTTAGAACGTATTGAGAGAAAGATCTTGTGTAATATAGCACCGACAATCGTGCCTGCGATAAGCCATGTCCACCATTGGCTAAAGATATTAAATTCTTTTTTAACTTCACCGAGCTTAGGAACTTCAGTTGCTTCCTGATCAGTCTTTTCTTTATCCTCAGACTGTTCATCTTTTTCAACCTTTTCCTCTGCACTATCAGAAGATTCAATTTCCGTCGAATCAATACTGTCAGCTCCCGTGTTTTCTGTATCATCTTTTGGGTTCTCAGTAATACTCTGAGCTGTCACCACGCCTAGTGATTTTCTTGGGAGATTATTATATATGCTAGGTTTTTCAACATTCTGAGTCTTTGGTTCAACCTCGGTTTTCTCTTTATTTTTCTCATCAGATTTATCTTCTGGCTCATTCTCTGATTCTGTAGTCTTTTTAGTTTCCTCTAACTTACCTACTTCAATAGAGGTTTCATCCTCAGTTTTATTCTTCTCCTCTGGTTTTTCTGGCGTAACCGGCTTCTCTGGAATTACCGGATTCTCAGGAGTCACTGGTTTTTCTGGCGTAACCGGCTTCTCAGGAATCACTGGCTTCTCTGGGACTACTGGTTTTTCTGGAATTACTGGCTTTTCAGGTGTAACCGGCTTCTCTGGAGTTACCGGTTTTTCTGGCTCTACTGCATTTATGTCAGTATTTGCATACCCATCAACTTCCCTAGGTATCATACCAATGGTGTATTTTTTCTTTGGCGCCGCCACTGCCTTATAGGATACATTACGCATCGTTTTTGACTGATCATATTTATCCACTACGCAGTTTCTCCCCTCAATCCAATGTAACAAACAGTCTTCTTTGAAATAAACACGCCCATTATAATAAGTATTATCATCAAGCTGCAATACAAATACGACATCGTTTGACCATTCATAGAATAAATCAAAAGTTGGTCTAACCCAGAAATATCTATCCTTCGATTCGTGGCGGTCTGACAACCCCTCGTAGTCCGCCTTACTTGCAAACATCTTTGTGGTCCATTCATTGTCAAAAGTATTAGCTTCATATAAGCCCGAATTATCAATCGCAAATCCATACCACCTAATAGAAGCTACACCGAGACGTTTTATTTTTCTATTTCCCAGCCAGCTTTTATCTACTGAAAACTCAATCTCACTATTTGTACGGTCAATCCTGTCAAGACTCATTGCTAACTTACCATTCACAAATGGCATTGGCATATGCACATGACCTTCATAGCTAGGTGGCACAATCTTCATTGGTGCTATTTCATAATCACCTTCCGGTGCGTTTGGGTGTTCTGGATAAACTACCTTTTTACTGCCTTTATTTTCAGTGCTCGTTGTTGTGGCCTTGCCAAGTGCAGATATTGGAGATGCGAAGCTCAATGCCATCACGGCGCTTGTAGCCATTGTAATTGCGCCAATCCTCATTCTTGCACTAACCCGTTCTGTGGCAACCGTCGTGGCTTCTAATTGAACTTTTCTATTATGTTTACTCATTTGTTTTCCTCATTTAATTTTTCATTTGCCTGCACCATACCACCAAGTCCCAAAAATACGCAACCATAACAATTTTACTTTTTTTATTAACAGAGATAAAAATCCCATTTTTCCCTACTAGCATAAGCAGGATATTCTGGAGCATAAGCTATATATCAGCTAAAAAATCTATAAAAAATTTACACTCAAAAAACACAAAAAATAGCCACAAAAAATACTCCGTTTCCGGAGTATTTTTCTTAAGCTTTTATTCTTCCGATTCTTCAATATCGTCTTTTTCTTCAGGAAGCACGATTCCTAAAGAAGCTACCGTATCATCATCAGCAAGACGCATAATCCTCACCCCTTGCGTTGCACGCCCAAGTACTGGAATGTCCTTCACAGCCACACGGATTGCTTGACCAAGGCTAGACATCATGATCACCTCTGATGCTTCTGGATCCAATGTATGTACTGCCACAATTGGACCAGTCTTTTCCGTCACAGAAGCCACCTTAATCCCTACGCCACCACGCTTATGGGTTGGGAAGTTCGATACTAGGGTTGCCTTTCCATATCCATTAGCAGAGACTGCAATCAAAGTCTGATTTGGATCAGTCACAACGTCCATGCCCACAACTTCATCCTTTGGTCTCAATCTGATACCACGGACGCCCATCGCTGAACGACCCATAGCCCTGACGTCTTCCTCATTAAAGCGAATCGCCTGACCAGCCGAAGTTGAGATAATAATATCGTCCTTACCAGTCGTTGCCTTCACCCACTTCAACTCGTCTCCTGGATCCAATTTAATCGTTATTAAACCGTTTGAACGCACGTTCATGTAGTTCTTTGCGGCCGTCTTCTTAATCGTACCCTTCTTGGTTGCCATAAAGAGATAACCAGTCTCTGGGTCAATTTCGTCATTATGCTTAATGATCTCAGTAATCTTCTCATCTGGATGCATATTTAAAAGATTTACCGCAGCAGTGCCCTTTGCAGTTAGTGAAGCCTGTGGCACCTCATATGCCTTCATCCTAAAGATACGACCTTGTGAAGTAAAGAAGTATAGAAAATCATGTGAATTTGCAGTAATAATCTGAGAAATCACATCCTCTTCCTTAGTCGTCATTCCACGTTTTCCTTTTCCACCCCTGTTTTGACGACGAAAATCAGTCTGAGAAACTCGCTTAATGTAATTCTCAACAGTCAAAAGCACTACGCTTTCCTCTTCCGGAATCAACTCTTCCTCTGAGAACTTACCGAGTTCATGGTTAAAAATCTTACTACGACGCTTATCGCCATATTTCTCTTTCATCGCAAGAAGTTCATCTTTTACAACCGCAAGCACTTTTGCCTCGTCCGCCAAGATTTCCTCATATTTCGCAATCATCGCCATTAATTCTTGCAATTCGGCTTCAATCTTGTCACGCTCAAGTCCTTGTAGACGACGAAGCTGCATCGCCAAAATTGCTGCAGCCTGAATCTCTGACAGACCAAACCTTTCCATCAAGCGTTTATCCGCATCATCATACGACTCGCGAATCGTCTTAATCACTTCGTCAATATTATCCAAAGCGATTTTCAAACCTTCAAGAATGTGAGCACGCTCTTTTGCTTTTCTGAGGTCATATTCAGTACGTCGGCGAATTACTTTTTGGCGGTGTTTAATAAACTCTGCCAAAATTTCTTTCAACCCCATAATCCTTGGCTGAATTCCATTCACAAGCGCCAGCACATTATAATGGAAGGTCGTCTGCAGATCAGTCATCTTATATAGTTGATTTAAGATCTTCTTTGGATAAGCATCCTTTTTGAGTTCCACCACTACTCGAATCTTACCACGAGCAGATTCATCCCTAGCATCCGCAATATGAGTCAATTTTTTATCCAATACAAGTTGTCGAACTTTTTCGATAAAAGATTCTTTACTCATTCCATAAGGTACCTCTGTCACCACGATATTGAAGCGTCCATTTTTACGCTCTTCAATATTTGCTACAGCACGAATTGTTACCGAACCTTTACCGGTTGCATAGGCCTGCTTCATTGGCGCACCGCCATAAACCTCTGCTCCAGTAGGAAAATCTGGCCCCTTCACATGCTTCATCAAATCTTCTAGCGTTGCCTCAGGATTATCAATCAAGGCCACCGTTGCATCAACTACTTCCCCCAGGTTGTGTGGTGGAATATTTGTTGCCATACCAACTGCAATACCCATCTGCCCATTCAGAAGAATATTTGGCACCGCTGCAGGAAGAACTACAGGCTCCTTCTCTGTTCCATCGAAGTTATCACGAAAGTCAACAGTCTCCTTCTCAATATCGGAAAGAAGCTCGGCTCCCACCTTGTCCATACGAGCCTCAGTGTAACGAGAAGCCGCTGGGTCATCCCCATCCATTGAACCAAAGTTACCCTGACCTTCCACCAGCGTATAACGCATCTTCCAAGGTTGTGCCAAGTTTACCATTGCATCATAAATCGATGAGTCACCGTGCGGGTGATATTTACCCATTACTTCACCAACGATACGCGCTGACTTTACTGTTGCATGCGGTGCTTTCCAACCATTTTTATACATCGCATAAAGAATTCGACGATGCACCGGTTTCAAACCATCTCTCACATCTGGAAGAGCACGATCAATAATCACTGACATTGAATAACGTAAGAAGGAATCCTCCATTACATTCTCGACTGTCAATTCCTCAATCCCATCTTCAGCTCGCCTTGCAGTTAGTCCACCAATATGCACATCTTCGTCATCCACATCAGCTTCTACTTCACTAGCTTCATCTCCGTCAGCCTCTAGTCTTTTTTCCTTCAAATCTGGAATTTTCCCCATCGTCTCGTCTACGCCTTTTTCGTCCGCCGCATCCGGTACACCACCATTCTTGCTGACTTTCTCATTGTCTAGATTCTCTGGATTATTTATATTATCTTTCATCATCGTTCCTTTCTAGACTAGAAGTCCAAATCATCAATTTTAACGGTTGAAGCTCTCGACTGAATAAAGTTTTTACGCAACTCCACTTCCTGACCCATCAGCTTTGTAAAGATTGCATCTGCCTTTTCTGCATCTTCAATATTTACTCTTACCAAGACACGATTATCTGGATTCATTGTTGTATCCCAAAGCTGTTGAGCATTCATCTCGCCAAGACCCTTAAAGCGCTGCTGTGCGGTATATCCAGCCTGTTTGAATCTCTCATCCTCAGGATTAATCTTTAATCCTTCTTTTTTACGCTCCTCAATTTTCGAAGCAATCTTTGCCTCTAGTGCCTCCTCATCATAGATATAATCAATCTTCCTATTCGATCCAGTACCCTTAATCAGACCAAATAGCGGTGGCTTTGCAAGATAAACATGTCCACCCTTCACCACCTCTGGCATATAGCGGAAGAAGAAAGTAAGCAGCAATGTCGAAATGTGCGCACCATCAACATCGGCATCGGTCATAAATACGATCTTATAATAGCGTAGACCAGATAGATCAAATTGATCACCGATTCCTACACCTAGAGCCTTAATTAGGGAGACTAGCTCTGCATTAGCATACATCTTATCCAATCTGGCACGTTCAGTATTCAAAACTTTACCACGTAGTGGCAAGATTGCCTGGATCTTCGAATTACGGCCTTCCTTTGCGGAACCTGCAGCTGAGTTACCCTCGACGATAAATAATTCACATTCTGTACGGTCTCTTGATGAACAGTCCGCCAATTTTGAAGGTAAGTTCAGCCCCTCAAATGCACCTTTACGAATAACATTATCACGTGCCGCCCTTGCTGCCTTTCGCGCACGTGCTGCCAAAGTAGCTTTTCCAACAATCTTCTTGGCAATTGCTGGATTTTCCTCAAGATAATAGCCAAAATATTCAGACATTACCTTATCGACATAGCCGCGCACCTCAGGGTTACCAAGCTTATTCTTTGTCTGTCCTTCAAATTCCGGATTCGGAATCTTTACTGAAATTACAGCGGTCAAACCTTCCTTAATGTCATCACCAGTCAGGTTATCTTCCTTCTCTTTCAATAAGTTATTTCGCCTTGCATAGTCATTAATCGTACGATTTAATGCCGTCCTAAATCCAACCACGTGCGTACCACCTTCAGGTGTTAACACGTTATTTGCAAATGGCTTCATCGTCTCTGCATAGGTATCGTTGTATTGTACTGCAATTTCAACCTCTGCCTCTTCAATCTGCTTATCAACATAGAAGATGTCATCAGAAAGTACTTCCTTGCTTTCATTCAAACGCTTCACATAACTCTTGATTCCACCTTCAAAATAGAATGACTCCTTTTCACCAGTTCTCTCATCAAAAACTGAAATCAAAATACCTTTCGTAAGATAAGCTTGATGTCTCGCATAATGTGAAACCCAATCATAATCAAAGGTCGTTGTTTCTTTAAAAATTGTTGGATCAGGATAAAAAGTAATACAAGTACCCTGTTTATCGGTCTTCTTTGAAGCGTCGAGCGCCATGGTTGGCTTACCAGTTTCAAACTCAATGTGATGGACCTTCTTATCACGATAAACTTCAGCAATCATTTTTGTCGACAGCGCATTCACTACGGAAGAACCCACACCGTGAAGACCTGAAGAAACTTTATATCCACCACCACCGAATTTACCACCGGCATGCAGCACAGTTAGAACGGTTTCAAGTGTAGATTTATGAGTTTTTGGATGAATATCCACAGGGATACCACGACCATTATCCTCGACCTTCACACCACCATCCTGCTGCAAAATAATCATTACCTTTGTCGCATACCCCGCGATCGCCTCATCAATAGAGTTATCGGCAATCTCTTTTACCAGATGGTGTAAGCCATCATATCCAGTTGAACCAATATACATACCAGGACGCACACGAACTGGCTCTAGCCCCTCTAGAACTTGAATTTCAGAACTGTCGTACTCTTCAACTTTTTGTTTTTCAGCCATCAAACAAATACCTCATTAAGTTTTTATCGCTGATACCTAAGACTCACTTACTAAACCGTTCACCTCACTCGATATCTGTTTCTAGTTTACTCCGAGCACTTATGGCTGTCAAGATAAACCACCCTTTAGACGCATTCTCAGCCGTTTTAAGCCCACTTATTACGTTTATGGCTATATTTTATATATTCAGAACAAATTTAAGCCATTTTTAAGCACTATCGTAAACTAATCATATTGCTGGACTGAGTATTGCCGCTGTTCCCATGACGAAGGTTTAATCCCTGTTTTAGACTATTCTGACCCGCATTTTGGTTAGTATTATCCTGAGATACGCCAGGATCCTCATTAGCTTCATTTGACATCCTTGCAGGGTCCTCATTCGTTTCATTTGACATTCTTGCAGAATCCTCATTAGCTTCATTTGACATTCTTGCAAGCTCCGCATCGATCTCCTCAAGCGTTAATTCCCGCTCAGGTACATTAGCACTCCCAGCTCGCTGCTGCTGAATTAAGCGCTCGGCCTCTCTTGAACCTGGAATCGCCTGATCTGCAGGAACTCTAGCCACCCCAAGATCAATCCCTATCCCATTCTCATTCTCAACAAAATCACCGCCAGCTAAACCTTGATCGTCATCTTCCCCCTCATTAACACTTAATCTCTGATCAATCTCTTTATCCACTTCCGCCCCCGGACGACCATACTTTTTTGCAGAGTATTCCCTGAGCGATTCAAACACATTACGATCTTCTTTTCCAATCGGCGCCAAAAGCTCCATCGTGAATGGCGAAGAAGGCATGCCATTCATCAAAACCGTTGTAATTGCATGATGATTTGGCTGTTTATGCAAATCTTCAGCCTTAAAAACTGGCGTAAATACTTTTTCAAGCATTTCTGCATCCGTTACACCAACACGGCCAGCCACAATCGTACCTACGTTACCTAATACACCTTCTCGAATCTTATCAGTCAACTGCGTCATAAACTGGTTTGCCACAATCAAATTCAGGCGGAATTTCCTAGCCTCAGAGAGAATTGACTCAAATGATTCTGTTGAAAAGTTCTGGAACTCATCCACAAATAGACAAAAATCTTTACGATCCTTCTCTGGTGTATCCACACGTGACATAGCGGCAGTCTGGAATTTCATTACGAAAATCATACCAAGAAGTTTTGAGTTAAGCTCACCAAGTTTACCTTTCGAAAGGTTAACTAATAAAATCTTCTGCTGATCCATGATTTCGCGAATATTAAAGCCCGATTTTACCTGACCAAGTACCCGCTTCATCATCGTATTCTGCTTAAACGGACTCCATTTTGAAGCAAACCACGTGATCACTTCGCCTGCATCATTTGACTTCTGTGAAGCTGGGAACTCCTTAGTCCAGTAATCGTACAGATCTCTATCTGTTACATACTTCAATTTATCCATCACCAAGTCTGCATTAATAAAGGGACTTGGAATATCCAAGAAGGTCGCTCCCTTCGGATCGCTCATCAGAAGTAGTGCCGCATTCCTAAACATCTGCTCACCGCGCGGACCGAAAATACCAGTATGTCCAGGGTCATAGAGTGAGTAAAGCATATTAATCCCCTCTTGTACGATAAAATCTTTCTCTTCAGGCGTCTTTGCCTCCAACATGTTCATTCCGATTGGGAATTCCATGTCTGAAGGATCAAAATAAATCACATCATCAATTCGATCCTCTGGTACCATTGAAAGCAGTTCTTCCGTTACGTCTCCATGAGGATCAATAAAACAAAAACCCTTCCCAGCTAGCATATCCTGGTATGCAATATTCTTCAAAAATACAGATTTACCCATACCAGAAGCACCAATTACGTACATGTGACGCCTGCGATCATTAACACTTAGTCTAATTTCTTTTGTTGCGCCACGGTAAACGTTATTTCCGATCAAAACACCATCAGTAATTAACGCAGTTGGGCCATCAACTTGTTTTGTCATTTGCCTTTCAACGCCACTTGATGGAATTGAAGCCTGAGATGGTAAATGAAAAATCGATGCTAACTCTTGAGTATTTAGAACAATTTTTTTATTCGAAATTGGAAAAAACCTAAAAATATAATCTGTTACCAACTGATCAACTTTTTTGTTCAAATCGTATTTAAAACCATTTGAATTTGGCGAATCAAACTGAGAGAATGCTGCAACTACACCGCCAACCAGCCCTTCACTACGCGCCTTTGAGCTTGAGTGTGCCACGATTCGGATTAAGCATTCAAAAGCTGGGTATTTCGACTTATTATCAATTGCTTGAATTTCTTCTTGTTTCTTCTGGGTTAATTCTTCTTTTTCTTGTTCATTCTTATCATATTTGTGTTCATCTGGAACTTCAAATGGAGCTTTGAGTATATCTAAAAATAAATTTAGTACTCGGAGCGGTAAATAAGTGCCACCACTTCCCCAACTTTTCTTACCAGATTTAATATTCTTAATTTTTTGTTCTGCATTTTTTGTCCAACTAGAAGGTAGTGGTCTAAACATGACCTGAAGCCCCATCCCCTCGCCCTTTTTTACCTTTGAAAACGCGTTAAGTAGAGCAAGTTGTGCATCCCACTTCATATCCTGGAAGGTCATAATTGGATATTCAACCTCTTTTTTCATCACCAGTTCGCCACCAGAAACCGTATTTTCAACACCCAAACTAGCTATCTGCGCACTAGTTGTTTCATCCATCCCATCACTACTAAAAATATCTTCTACATCAGTCTCTTCCAATCTAGCCGTAGGATAAGATGTCAAAACTGCTTGTTTTACAGTCTCAGTTAGAACCGCCGGCACCACTGCATAATATTTAACAAAACCGTCAACTGCCACAATCTCAAAAGAGAAATACTTCTGGCCATACATATGAGTCTTAATTCCCTCCTTCTTTAAAGTTGAGGAAATAATTGTATACATAATTGTCGCCTGTGAAATCGCTTCATCATTAACATCACGCTCATCACGGCCACTCCCTTGAATATCATCTGTTGATGGTGGCAAATGGATTAACATTGGAATTAATTTTAGTGAACGCTCATATTCCTTTGCCTTACGTTTTTTATTCAAAAAACCAACCGCAACTATAATAATCGCAGTCAGTATCACAAGAAAAACTAAAATACCCGCCCCCATCCCTGAGCTCATTTTCTCCTGGATAGTCTCATTGGCACTAGGCTGGACTGTTTTTGCAGACCTATTCTCTATTTTCTGAGTTGTAGAATTATTTTGTTCAGCCTCATCACTACTGTGGTGGGTTTTTCCACGGATTAATTCCTCTACTCGATTCCCATTCATTTTCTTCCCCTATCCATTTCCTTGACCTAATACTCTACCATACCTGTCCAGTAATAATTTAGCCTTTAGTTCACGCATTTTTTTATATTTAGTCACTGGATCTTTTATATCAATCACGGAGTCCACTGCCTTAATTAACTCCGGCTCTAGTCCATCGATATCTTTTGCCCTAGGCAAATCCGTTCCCAATACTCCCCCCTTTTTCTCTGATTGTAAAACATCTGTGGTTACCACTTCTCCTAATGGCGCCGTATTCATCTCAGGGTTTTGCTGAAAATCCATTGCGTTTATGCTGGCATTTCCTAAGATAGCTGTATTTCCATAAGCATTTCCCGCCACCTCATTTGCGCGATTCACATCATCAGATAATTGCTCTGCTCTTTGCTCAATCTTTTGCTCAAATGCATCTTCAGTCTTGGATAAAGTTGGATCTAGATTTTTATGCTCTGGATTATAATTCGGAGCCTCAAAATTATTCCACTGCCCCATCATTTGACCTGGCCCAACATTACCATTATTCATACTAATATTTTACCATATCCACTTTGAGTTTTAATGATTTTACCAAATAAAAAATATCCTAATTCTCATTAATTTTGCTAAACAAAAATACGTTCAAGCTAACCAAAAAAAGTGGTCCCGCCACTAAAATCACTGGATTTCGCACTCCAGACGCAATCAATACTAATACCGTAATCGGCAATATTGCAATAATTCCAGATTTTATATAATCTTTTTTGATCATATTCTTTCTTGAAAAAAAGATCATAACAAAAAAATGCATAAAAAAAGTAACCACACCAAACGATAAAAAATAGACCATTACAAAGAAAAATAAAATCCCTACCGGTCCAATTACTGCTGGCGAAGTCAAAAATAAAATAGCTAAGATAATAGCAAATACAATCAACGACAAAATAAGAATAAGCCGATTAATCATAAAAATATTATACGCTATTTTATGTAAAATAATTGTTCAAAACCCTAAAAAGTAAAATAACCACCACCTCTTCATTACGAAAACCTCTTTATATTTCCGTAAAAATCTAGCAACAAACAGTAAAAGAAAACCCGAATTAATTATAAACTGCGTTTATATTACTCACGAGTGATCCCCCATCCATATCTGTAAATCACTTCAGGGCTCATTTTAAGCAATAATGTACAATTGTTTTAGCAATAAATAACTGATGCTCATTGGATTCTAGAAATCGCTATAGAAATATGCGACAGCCTCAACCATCATATATAATTTTCTATCGATTTTATTAATCTAAACACCTCTATATCCCAGACGTCTGGTATATCTAAATAATGTGCTCTCCCCTTTTATATCCTGAATCCAGGTGGGTGGTTATCCGGCGCTAAAACAATAAATATATACCGCAACCATCTCCACCTAGATTTTGACCGCTCCACGTATAGTGGGGCATCCGTTTTTCTGTTCCCCTCCACAGTTTTTGTCTTAATTATATTTTCATATTATTAAGACTCTAAAACCAACTTTTTAATTTACATTTGATTTCACAATCCTTTTTATTTGTTGATTTTTATGTTTGTCTTTCGACACTCTTATACTAACATAACCATTATATTATTGCAAGCATTTTTACTAGAATTATATAGTTATTATTACAACATACACAATATCAATTACTAATCACCTCTGTTAGATAGTTAATAATTGCGTTACAAATAGTGTAGTATTTATAACAACAATATTATATTATTTTTAATATTGTTGTAATTCTTATCTGCATAAACTACAACACAAACCATAATCTACGAGTATTATTTTTTACAACTATTACATAAATTTAGCTTCCCTCTTCTTTCGAAAATTCAGATCTTTAAATTGCGATCTATGTAAAAAAATAAAACACCAAAAAAATATAGAACACCAAACATTTACGAGAAACTAATATTTTTCAAAAATTCCGCAACATAGTTCAATTACGATAGAATATAAACTACGTATAAACATAGACATTTACGATATTAATTAAGCCATCCACTTATTGTTTCTTAGCATCTAGAATACGTCCGTTCTTTATTTACCATAAGCTCATAGACCATGCAAAAAGCTGGCCGATACCACCCACTTTTGCAATTTCCTATATAAGGCTATTC
The DNA here is from genome assembly GCA_963539465.1 of uncultured Candidatus Saccharibacteria bacterium. Lineage (GTDB taxonomy): Bacteria > Patescibacteriota > Saccharimonadia > Saccharimonadales > Saccharimonadaceae > Nanosyncoccus. Next base: position 356,422 of record CAUTMI010000001.1, read on the forward strand.
CAGCCCCACGTAGGTCATCCATGCATTTACAAGATATATTTCTTCACACATCTTATTACTTCTTTATATATTTTTCCGATATCATCTCAAACTCATCCAACCACTGATCATAGCATAAACAGTTTATACTTCAATTAATTTTATAGAGATAAACCTATAAAAAAGTAAGCTAAAGCTTCTTCCATAATACTTTGCTTACTTTTTATTTTTATTCCGTTATTGCTTATTGTTTGCACGCTTATTTTACTCAAAAAGTCTATTCAACTATTATTTGTTTTTCATCCCCACATATTATCACAGTGACCCCGCACAATCAGCTCAACCTAGATTCTTGTTTACTATTCGTAATAAATCCTACCTGCAATCATCCGCCAATCATTGATCTACGACATCAAAAATACAAACAAATCTAAATCCCAAATATTATTAAAAAGACTTCTATCCAAAAGTCTTTTTTAGAAAAAATACCAAAAAAAGAAAAGTCAGCTAAACTGCGAGGAATACTGACTTTTCTTATAGAGTGTGGAGTTTTTTGGCTATATTGTTTGTTTTTGGCTTTGAATAATTTTTTTATTCAAAAGCTACCTCTATATTACCGCGCTAAATCGCTTATGTCAACATGTTTTTGAATACAATTTTTATGATTTTTTTGTTTTCCACATGTGGAATATTTTCCTGCCATCTGTCATAAAAAATCCCCCAGAGGGGGTTATTTTTAATTTCTGGTGGAGCTGCCGGATACTGCCTCCGGGTCCGAAAAATCTCCATGATATCATTCTACATGCATAGTTCCTTGTTTCATCTCGACTTACACTAGTAGCGGCAACGGAACAAAACTACTAGTCGTCATGACTATTTTTTCTAAGTAGTCCCCGTCAATGGACTACCCCTATTTCCTATTTTATAACAATTTAGATCATCCGGAAAACTATATCTAAACCGGCCTATAAATAATTAGGCGTAAACAGGTGCATAAAGCACGTGCTTTGAAGTTGTTTCTTCACTTATTCAATACTTACGGTATCAATCGTCATGCCTGATATCTGTTAATAATCCGTCTAAGCTTTGTCAGCCCCGATACCAATATTCTATCATATTTCTCTTTTCCCTTCAATTTATAGCATAAGCAAGATATCCAGCATAAGCAAGATATAAATTCTCCCCTGTTAGTCCAATTAGTATTCAGTAATTTTATTCATTTTTTGCATATTTCTTTGCTTTATCTGCATTCCCTTCCTATAGTTAAACTATGATAACAAAAGTATATTCTGCTATTCCACATGGATACACTGGCAAGCTCATCGAAGTTGAAACCAGCATTAACAAGGGACTTCCAGCGTTTAACATTGTTGGCATGGGTGACAAGACTATCTTCGAGTCAAAAGACCGCGTTCGTAACGCAATCCAAAATTCAGACCTTTCGTTTCCCATTCATAAAACAACAGTTAATCTAGCTCTTGCAAATCTCATTAAGACAGGTTCATCTCTAGATCTTCCCATTACGATCTCTATTCTTGTTGCCAGTAGACAACTCACTCCCTCAGATATAAGCCAAAAAATCTTTGTCGGCGAACTGTCGCTCAGTGGTGAAATACGCCCTGTTTACGGCATTATCAATATTATTGAGACCGCCAAAGCCGCTGGATTTACAGAAGTATTCATACCGGCCGAGAATCTCTATTCCGCCTCCATTATTCATGGCATCACACTCTACCCAGTTAGCAATCTAAAACAATTATTCCTTCACCTAAAGCACCAAAAATTAATTCCACCAGCAACCGAATCGGCCTTGAATCCGCCCATTATTCCATCTAGAAACGCAATTCAGAATACTGAGCCAACTTTTGATGATGTCTATGGTCTAGACTTTGCCAAACGTGCGATCCTATTAGCCCTTGCTGGTCATCACAACCTTCTTCTCGTTGGCCCACCAGGTAGTGGCAAAACATTACTCGCAAAGACCATCCCTTCTTTATTACCTCCTCCGTCAGAAGAAGAAATACTTGCCATTGCAAAGCTCCACGAACTCTCTCATAGTCCGAGTAAAAATATTATTCGCCCTTTTCGTTCTCCACATCACAGTAGTTCCAGTTGCGCAATTATTGGTGGTGGCAACCCTATTATTCCAGGTGAAATATCTTTATCACATTGTGGCGTTCTTTTTCTCGATGAGCTCCCAGAATTCTCTCATCAAGTACTTGAATCACTTCGTCAGCCCCTTGAAGACCACCAAATCACCATCTCTCGGGCAAAAGAAAAAGTTACCTTCCCCGCAAATTTTATCCTCGTCGCTACCATGAACCCCTGTCCATGCGGTTTTCATGGTAGTCATGTCCGCGAATGCACCTGCACGAACCAAGAAGTCTTAAGATACCAAAAACGTATTAGCGGCCCCATCCTCGACCGCATCGATATCAAACTTTATGTTCCCTATCTTGGTAACCAAAAAATTATCGATAAACTTTGCAGTAACAAAAAACTTATTCAACCCCCTTCCACCCCAGTTAGTAAAAATTGTATTCAATTTTACACTCAATCAGTTGTAAAAAATAATATTACTACCGCGATAAAAGTTCAGAATTCCCGCTATCATTCCAATCATCTATTTAACGGCTGTCTAAACTCCAGCCAAATCAAAGATTATATCCACCTATCTCCCCCGGTTAAAAAACACCTTGAGCTTGCCTCTGAAAAACTTCAACTCTCCGCCCGCTCTTTACTAAAGATTGTTCGTCTCGCAAGAACCATAGCCGACCTTGACGCCTCATCTGAGATAAAAATCCAACACATCTCTGAAGCGATCAGCTTTAATCAACCATAAATTAGTCTCTTCCGTTCGCATCTATAGTTCCACCTAGAAAAATCATGATCCAACCACAAAACATAACTTCACCTAGAAAAACCATTAATCCACCTAGAAAAATACCCAAAGAAAAGCACCGTTAATCCCTTGATTATCCCCGTTAATTTTGATATAATGCAGATTATTAAGGTTAAAAGAAAGGACTACCATTAGCATCAAAAATTCACGTACAAAAATCAATGGAGAAATCCGTTATGAATCTGTGCGAGTTATTGGAACTAATGGAGAGCAACTTGGCATCATGTCAAGTCGTGAAGCTCAGCTCCTTGCAAGAGAAAATGGCGTTGATTTAGTAGAAATTGCTGGCAATGCAAATCCTCCTGTAGTTCGCATCATCGACTGGGGTAAATTCCAATATCAGAAGATGAAAGAAGAAGCCAAAAATCGTAAGAAGGCTCGTGAAAAACAATCCGAGCTTAAACAAATGAAGATTGGTCTCAAGATTAGCGACAATGACCTCAATATTAAAATCCGCAAAATTAAAAGTTTTCTCGACGATGGAGATCATTGTAAAATTATGATCACTTTCCGCGGACGTGAACTCACACATAAGGAGCTTGGGTCAACTTTGCTTGATCGAATCCTAGCCGAGTTAGCTGAAGTAGCAATTGTCGAAGGAAAACCTCAATTTGCAGGACGTAACCTATCAGTTGGAGTACGAAAGAAGTAATTTCCTTACTTCCAAGGTTCCCTGATCGTACCTCTATTTCAGAAAATAATCTTTAAAAATTTATTTCCTGAATACAAATATTAACCATAACTAAAAGGAAAACCTATGCCTAAGTTAAAAACTCACAAAGGCACTGCAAAACGCATTAAGATTTCCGGTACCGGTAAATTGATCCGCGAACGCGCCTTTGGCAACCATATCCTTGCTAAAAAATCAAAAGCCAGGAAACGCAATATGAAGACTGCTGGCGCAGTTGAAGGTAAAATTGCAAAAAACATTAAGAGCGCATTAGGAGTTTAATCATGAGAATCAAAAGAGGTGTCGCTGCACGCGCAAAACACAAAAAAATCCTAGCTGCTGCTAAGGGTATGCAACATTATCGCACTCGTAGCTTCCGTCTTGCTAAACAAGGCGTTATCAAGGCTCTACGCTACGCTTACCGTGACCGCCGCAATCGCAAACGCGATCTCCGCGCATTATGGATCACTCGCATTAACAATGCTTCCCGTGAACTCGGATTAAGCTATTCTCAGCTTATTAGCCTCATGAAGAAGCAAAACATTAATATTGACCGCAAGATTCTTGCTGAACTCGCCGTCAATCAACCTGCTGCCTTCAAAGCCATTGTCGAACAAGCTAAACAGGAGAATAAATAATGGCAATCTGTGAAATCACTGGTAAAGGCAAGATGTATGGACACAATGTCTCCTTCTCTCAGCACAAGACCAGAAAAGTTTTTAAACCAAACATTCAGAAAAAAACCTTGATCATCAATGGTAAGAAAATCCGCCTCAATGTTAGTGCAGCTGCAATTCGCACTCTAAAGAAAAAAGGGTTTCTTAACTAATCTATCAAATATTAGATAGTACAACAAAAAAATAGGCCAAAAGCCTATTTTTTTAGTCTTCGATAAGCCGGGTTCTGTAATCTACGATCAGTTCCTCCTTCACCACAAGATAACCATAATGAAAGAGACCTTAGGTAGACCGACAATCATCTATCTAGATATTCTGTTGCCAGAATATTCAAGCGGTGAGCGTGCATCCTCGAACAAAGGTTTCTCTAGCACTCCTTGCAGCCAGTAGGGTTTGCCCTCGCCTATGTCACCATAGTGCGCCGTGAGCTCTTACCTCACACTTTTCACCCTTACCCGAAGGCGGTATTGTCTCTGTGGTACTTTCCCTATTCTTAGATTTTTTCGGTATATTGCTACACTTCTAAATGTTCGAACGGTCGCCGTTAACGACTACTGTGTTCTGTGCTGCCCGGACTTTCCTCTTAGCAAGCTAAGCGATTGTCTTTCAGACTTCTTTTATCCTACCACAACAATCCCTTAAAATCCAGTTTAGATTAGATTTATAGAGTTATTTTATCTTCCAAGAGATTTTTCTCATAGAAAGCTACTTTGCATAGTGCTGATCAATTGCCATATTAGCTTCTGCATCCGCTGCCTCATTCTGCTCTCGTCTTACATGCACAAAAGCTACTGCTTCAAACTTCAAAATTAAATTATTTATATCATTGTAAATTTGCAAAATATCACTATTTTTTATTTGATACACCCCATTCATCTGGTTCACCATCATTAGATTATCTGATACAAATCTCACGGTTTTATATCCTAGTTCAATCGCCTGCTCACACCCCTCTTTCAAAGCAAAATACTCTGCAACTCTCGAGGTCGCAAAACCAATAAATTCACCACCTCTTTTAATCTCCATTCCGTTTTCATCTACTATCACATAACCAATACCAGAAGGCCCAGGATTCCCTCTTGAAGCCCCGTCGATGTAAATTGTTGACGCACTCGCCGCTCCTCGCAAACCAATAGTCACCTCCCCACCCCTGCGGTTACTTGTTCTTCCTAACTCAATTTCAAGCACAGACGCTGTCGCATTACTAAGATTTACACTCGCAAATATATCATCATTAAATCCTAAAAATTTGTATGCTGAATATTTTTCACCAAGTTTTATCTTTTCATTGCCATTTTCATCAATTTCAATATCAAATATGATATATAAGTTATAGATCTTCGATGAATCCACATATTCCGTAAAGGTGATGACGTCTCTCAATTTAATCTTCTTCACACTAATAGAAAGCTCTTCGTCAACCAGCCTCGCCATCGCTTCTTCTGGTTGCTCTCCAAAACGAATTTTACTGGCTGGCAACTCCCAAACCGGAGCATCCTCAATCCTACCTTTGTTTTTCTTGAGCACTAAAAAATGATCCGCTTTCCGAATCATCCCTACAATTTTTACTTTCTGTTTCATGCCCACAATTTCCAAAAATTCATAATCCCTAGTGACCTGTTTTTCCCTGTAATAACTACAGGTGGGTAGATTCTTATGCGCATCTCCACGGAGATAACACCGCGAAACCCCTAAAACATGACTATTCAGGAAAATCATGCCGCCACTAGGGTACCTTAATTATAGCATACCTTAGTGTATGCCAACAATAAAATAAAAGAACTTAAGAATTGATGTCATCATACTTGAGGTGAAAACCGAAAGATATCCACCAAATACGTAAACTAGCCCCATTACCAAAAATACCCCAAAACTCCCCTCAAGTTTTCCTAAAATATCTCTCACACCATCTGGAGCAATCGCGTACAAGACACGCGAACCGTCCAGTGGTGGAATTGGAATCAAATTAAAAATCATAAAACCTAGGTTTGCTAATACCATTTGCTTAAAAAACAGCCCTAGGTATCCTCCTTGTGTCAAAAAACCAGAGAAATAGCCAATTAAAAACCCTAGAAGAGCTAAAAGAAAATTCGTTAATGGACCAGCAATTGCTACCAGAGCCATCCCCCATTCTCCACCTTTTAATCTCCTCTTCGATACAGGGACGGGTTTCGCCCCACCAAAAATTGGACCCCCTGAGATAAATAATAGTAATGGTATTACAATCGACATTAGAGGATCGATATGTACTAGGGGATTAATCGATAGTCGCCCCTCCTCCTTTGCTGTCGTATCACCAAGAAAATATGCCATGTACGCATGAGCCATCTCGTGTAATACCATCGAAAAAAGAATAATAACAAATACAATTGCTATCGCAAATAGATCAAAGTTCATACCATAATTATAACATAAACCCCATTCACATTCCTCTACCACTCAACTACTAAGTATCATCCCCTTTGAACAAATAATTTATTCAATAAAATATTTGTTCACCTATCTATTAGTTTTTGAGTAAGATTCTGTGAATCGTTGAATAACTTTTTTATATAAAATCGAATCCTTCCAACTAAATCACAAAAATAGAGTCCAGTTCCCTGAACTCTATTTTTATCAATACCTAATCAATTTATTTCTTATTATTAATAAAACTCTAATTTTTCCCTCGGCGTCTATATTATTTGTAACTTCTTCTAGTTCAATGCGATTACTTCTTGTGTAGAAGGAAGATCTTCCATCTTCTTAATTTTAATTTTCTTCTCCACCTTAGCAGAAAGTTTTAAGTCAGACACCATACCATCAATGTTTCCGGTGGCAATAATTAATTTTGGACTAATTTCCTTAATCGCCCTAACGGAGCTAGTACATAGAATATCTGAGATTCCAAGCTCATCCAAGCTTTCATCAAAGTCACCAATAATTCCGATGTGTATACCAGAAACTTCTACGTCATAAATAGTCTTAGTATGCTTAGCAACACTAATTCCGCGAATTGCAGCTTCACCAATTTCATATTCTCCAGGCCCCTCAATATTCCCCACTGGCAAATCAGCAGAAATTATTCCATTAACAAAATCGATCACAATATTTTTTGTCGCAGTCCTTATAGTAATTTCATTAGGATTCTTACTCTCTAATTCAAACATATACTTCCTCCTTTATTTTTTATCATCTGCTCGGTTTAACTGAATCAATCTCTTCTATTTCAACAAAAGCAGCTTGAATGTACTCGTAAGATCAATATCAGTGTCTCGCCAAAATACCTTCTGGGTCAATTTTCTCCAAAATTGACATTTCAAGTGCTTCCGACACAAAACGATCTTTCACGTTTAAGCGATATTGAAAGTCATCTCGTGACATAATCACATAATTCAGAGGCTTTCCCTCTTTCTTTTCTACCACCTCTGCCCAATGAGTTAGTTTCTTCGTCCTATCGTCCCCCACAATCAACAAATCAACCCCCTCTTGTCCAGGCAAGCGATTCGTTACAATAAGACATGTTAAATAATTCTTTACTGGACGCACATATTCTTCCCAAGCATTAGGCTTCACCACGGCAGCCTCTATCGCCACGTCAGTACGACTCGAGAAAAGCATTACAAGTGCTCTCGCATAGGGATGTTTATTGTTTGCTGAATAATAAATTTTATTATCATAAGTCTCATTTTTGATAATCCCGATGCTTTCCAAGTTCAATAACTCACGTCTCACAGAATTAATCTGTTCATCGATTACTCTCGTCATTTCACGCACGTAATAAGAACGCTCAGGATTACCAAAAAACAGGCTTAATAATTTTGTTCTTGTTTTTGATCCAAATAGTTTTTCTAGTGGAGTATTATTTTCTTTACTCATCTTACCTCTATTCTACCACAACATAATATTTTTGCACAAAAACCTTTCGGATTGAACAAATTAATTTAAAAAGTACTATTTAATTATTTTAAGCCCCAAGTCCTCAATAATTTTATCAACCACTGATTCTAAATTACACCATTTAATCTCAGGATTTCGTTTAAACCAAGTCATTTGTCTCTTGGCCAAATGATAGTCGTCTAATGCACCTAGAGTTATTGCCTCCCCCTGGTTAATCTCTCCATTAATCATCTTCCATACAAACTGATAGACATTACTTCGCATCGATTGCAAACTCCAGTCATACCTATGGGCCAATCGTGTCGTCTCCTGTACTAATTCCGGATTCTCAAACATTTTCTGTTCACGCTGAATAATTCTTGTTCGCAACTCTTCACTCCCCCATTTAATTCCGTAAACTAAGTATCCATCCCTCATCTTTTTTCTGTCTTTGCAGTCTTTTTTATTCTCACCAAATTGATAATCAAAAATCAATGCATCCACATATAAACCAGTCCCTCCCACCACGATCGGATAATTCCCGCGAGAGCGAATCTCGTCAATCTTCCCCTCTGCATACTTTTTCCAGTCGTAGACCGTAAATCGTTCATCAGGTTCTACTAAGTCAAATCCGTAATGAACAATTTTTTTACACTCATCCCTAGTTGGCTTTGCTGTTCCAATATCCATCCCCTTATAAATTGTTCTTGAATCTGCTGAAATAATTTCACCACTAATTCTCTTCGCCAAATCAATCGCCGCACCTGTTTTTCCAGATGCGGTCGGCCCCACAATTACAATCACCGGTTTCTCTAGCATACCTATTTAATAGGCCCAACTTTCGCTGAGCCTATATCCATTCTTAATCTAGATTCTTCAAGAAATCAACGATTTCTCTTAGCTCAATTGTTTTTTCCACGTCTTTCATGCGTAAGCTCACTATTCTTACTTCTTTATCTTTTGGACCCACAATCAAAACCACTGGTATCTTCATACTAGTTGCACGGCGAATCTTCTTACCAAGCGATTCATCTGATTTGTCAACTGTAAATCTTAGATCATTATGCTTCAATGGCTTCTCAAGCACTACTTCACTTAAAATCTTTTCAATCTCAGAAACGTAGTCTAATACTTCATCATTTACCGTCACAATCCTTAGTTGTTCAGGTGCGCACCAGAATGGGAACCAGCCACCAGTATGCTCAATAAATACCGATAAGAAGCGTTCAATAGAACCCAAAGTTGCGTGATGTACCATCACTGGGCGCTCTTTTTCGCCTTTCTCGTTCACAAAAGTCAAATCAAACCGCTCCGGCTGCACAAAGTCAAGCTGAATCGTCGCCACCTGATGTTCACGACCAATCGCATCCTCAGCCATAAAGTCGATTTTTGGACCATAAAATGCTGCCTCACCCTCAGCCTCAAAGAAATCAAGATTATTATCAATTGCTGCATTCTTAATTTGTCTCTGAGCCATCTCCCAAAGTTCAGTATCGCCAAGATATTTATCTTCATCTGAGCGGTAAGACAATCTAGCGCGGAGTTTACTCATTCCGACAGTTGTATATAGTTCGCGTACGATACCTACCAAATTCTTAATCTCAGCCTCGATCTGATTCTTACGACAAAATACGTGAGTATCATCTTGAGTTAAAGATCTCACACGAGACAAACCGCCAAGCTCACCAGACTTCTCATCACGATAATCTGTTGTCGCCTCCATATAGCGTACTGGCATTTCCTTATAGGTCCTTGGCCTTGAAGCAAAAATCTGTGCATGATGTGGGCAATTCATTGGTTTTAAGGCAAATTCCTCGCCATTAACCTGCGAGTGAACCATAAATAATTCAGCCCCAAATTTTGCATAATGTCCAGAAGCCTTATAAAGGTCAACTTTTGTAATATGTGGTGTCCACACCTTTTCAAATCCTGAACGTCCACGTAAGGATAATGAATAATTAGACATCATCTCCCGGAGCATCGTACCCCTAGGTGAAAACAATGGCAATCCAGCCCCCACTAAATCCGAAAAACAGAATAAGTCTAGCTCCTTACCAAGCTTTCTATGGTCACGCGCACGAGCTTCCTCGAGTCTATCAAGATAAGTCTTTAGCTCTTCCTCGGTTTCAAATGCCACACCATAAATACGAGTTAGCATCGCTTGTTTCTCGTCACCACGCCAGTAAGCTCCTGCCACTCGCATCAACTTAAAAGCACCAATCTCTTTTGCACTCCCCACGTGTGGCCCCTTACATAAATCCGTAAAATCGCCTAGTTGATAGAAAGATATCACTTCACCTTCCGGTAGTTCTTCAATTAATTCAACCTTATACTCTTGTCCGTTCTCTTTTGCCCAGGCAAGCGCAGCTTCACGATCCTTCTCAGAATATTGCATCTCAAATCCTCTTGCAATAATTCCTTGCATCTTCTTCTCAATTTTTGGCAGATCTGCGTCAGAAATTTTGACCACCTCGCCATCGCTACCTTTTACCTTAGAAAGATCAACATCATAATAAAAACCGTCTTTAATTGCAGGTCCAACACCAAATTCAATTCCAGGATACATTTCTGTCAGAGCAGCCGCCATCACATGACTCAATGTATGTCGCATGCGTTCCACGTGTTGCGTCTCTAAATTCTCTGTACTACTCATGACATTTCCTTTTCTTATTTAACTCTTTTATTCTACCACATTTTATGGTAAACTTATCAAAACTAGGGTCGCTAACTCAGCTGGCTAGAGTGTCTCCTTTACACGGAGGAAGTCGGGGGTTCGAATCCCTCGCGACCCACCATTAGTAAATAAAAAACACCGTCAGGTGCTTTTTTAATGTAAAAGATTATTTTATTTATTCTTGACAACCTTTTTTGTCACATCAAATTTTTCCATATAGTTTCCCGTCATAAGGCGAGTCTGTGAATAAAATGCCGTAAAAGATTGATAAACAATTGCCACTACCGGCATTAAAATCCACTGTAAAATCATCACAATCTTTGGTTTCCTTATATTCTTCGGCCTTGGCGGCAACATCTTTAAAGAAAATAGAATAGTTGTCATTAAGCCGACAGATGCAAAAATCTGGATTAAGCTAATCGTATTCGGTAAATTAAATGCTAATAAATCTTTTGATCTAGCATTGAGTAATTTTGGTACCCAGCCACCAAATGCCACCATTGGTGAAATTGCAGCCAGTGTCACATGCCCCTCAAGTAATCTCATAAATTTTGCAAACAAAGGCATAAATGACATCTTCCCGATACTCTTGCGATCCTTCGAAAACAGCCTCACGCCAACATAAGCCACGTCAGATGCTCCATAATCCCAGCGGCGTAATTGAATAAACTGCGCCTTCAAAGTCTTCAGGAATGTCTCTTCCATAACTGCATCCTGATAAATCGCCACATGGATTGGCAATACCTCATAGTCCCCATGGAAATAAAATAGTGAGCGCCAATATTGGTGACCATCCTCCACAATTGTCTTTTTACTCCAGAAGCCCATCTGAGAAAGCGCCAGAAGCGGCTGTGAGTGTGAAGCAAAGTTCTTCAGAGTATGTGAACGCATCGAAGAAATAATATTAAAAAATGAGTTCGAAATCGCAATAATTCGCATTGGGGCCGGCGCATCCCAGATATTATTTGTAAATAGCGATACTGGCTGATAACTAAGTTTCTGTCTATTTGGATGAACAATAAACTGATAAGCTACATAATCAAGGTACCATTTCGACATCTTATTATCCGAATCAAGCGAAGTTACAATCACATTCTCAATCGGAATTTTCGCCTTCTTCACATAGTTTACCAATTCTCCAGCCGCATAATTTAAATTTGGTCCCTTCCCTTGAATTTCATCTTTCAGATCCTTTGGGTGCATTACTGGAATAAATTGACAAAAATCATCTTTAAACTTTTCCGTCAAGATTTTTGCATTCTCACGCATCGCCTCTCCACCTCTCTCCTCATATCCGAACACAAAAATTGTTCGCTCATTTGGAAAGCTACTTTTCTTAACCGCCTCCACGGTTGGTATCAATGTATCTAGTCCCTCATTATAGGCCACCATTATTACCGCATGATAAATCTCGTTTGGTTTTGGAAAAACAATTTTCGGAGTTTTCCCGTTGTCATCAAGTTCCTTCTCTGAAAGCACCAAGTCCTTACCTACTGATATCATCTTCAAATTCTCTACATGCTCATCAAACTCAAACTCACGACTTTTTACAAGCATCAATTTTTCATAACTTCCATGTGGATCTTCTAAATCCGCAAGCCTCTTATGCCAATCAACCTTGTCTGCTCGTTTTGTCGCATTATACCCCTGAACCGTACGATAAACTACACCGACCGCCTTCACTAAAGTCGTCGCAATAATCAATAGAAGATAATAAGATCCCACAATCGGACTAATAAAAGACAGTACAAATAGCAATAAGATCATTGTATAAGATAGTGCACCCGGCAAAATCTCCAACATTCGATATTTCCGTGTCCTTTTTCCCAGCGGAATTTCCAAGTCTGCCCAGTCAGAGCGCTTCGTTTCTACGATTCCAGGCTCCTTATTCTTTTTTATTCTCATATTCTCTTGCTCAAACAAAAATTAAAACTAATCTGAAAGCTTTAGATTACCCCTCACCAAGCAATCTCCATAACGTTAATATCGAAAGTAAAATTAACGCAATTGTGGTTACCACAAACACATTAGCTACCTTCTCACCTTTTTTACGATAAATCCTTAAAGCCACAATATTATGTAAAACACCAAATATCAAAGCAAACAACGGATATACCAACATTGCCTGCCAAGAGCCATCATGATATCCACCAGAATTTGACATTGAAGACCATTCACCACCCTGATATCGTCCGATATCGCCATAGCTTACTTTTACAACGGACGCATTAGGATGTAGATTTGCCAAGGAGTAAATAAATAAAATCATCGAAAAAACCAACATCACTATCATTAAAGTAAAAAGTGTGCGATGCTTAGAATAAACTTCTTTGAGGTCTTTTCGCAGATCCTTCATCTTTTCTATTATATCATTTTTCCAGTTCAACAACCACTTTTAGTGTCACTACTGCTCAAGTAGTTTACAGATCAAATCAATCAAAAGCCCTTCTTCACTAAACTCACTCTCAGAAATTAAAAGCACTAAAGCTGTCAACGCCCTATCTGAGATCTTTGTCTCCCCCATACTGCTAAGTTGAAGCTGATTCATTGCTAGATACACCACAAATAATAATCCACCAATCTGTTGATTACCTCTCTTAAATGGCTCACGTTTTACAACATTATATAAAATCTTGGCAGCTTTTTTCGCCACCGTATCCGAAGCCTCATATCCGTCCCGCAGCCACTTTGCCGCCCCTTCAAAGTCATTTTTATCATCCACTAAGGCACCAAAATCATCCGTTTCCCCCATCTTTTCCCGCAAATCAATTACCAAATTTTCAATTTCCACACCCGAAAGCTCGTGTCTTGAGCGCTTATTACTAGTCAATAAAAATTGACCATTCAAAAATTCACTGATTGTCTGAAAACTTTTCGTATATTTCGCCATCACTTCAATCACACCGCTCGCTTCCCCACCAGACAGTTCATTTTGCGAAATTACCCGCTCGATAATTGCCATTGCCCCCTTAATCTCGTTCAGTCTTTTTACTGCTTCCAAATCCGTTGATTGAGCTAATTGTGTCTTGTTTACAACTACTCCGTGCGTAATGTATTCCTTCAAAATCTTATTCGACCACACACGAAATTTTGTCGCCTTCATTGAGTTCACCCGGTATCCAACCGAAATAATTGCATCCAGATTATAACGTTTAACCTCACGTTTCACCTGTCTCTCTCCTTCGGTACGTATCTCATTTCGCTTCTGACAGGTTTTTTCTTCCTCCAATTCTTCCTCGCGATATATATTCTTCAAATGCCTCGAGATTACCGTTTTATCCACGTCAAAAAGCTGCGCAATCTGTGTTTGAGTAGCCCATAATGTTTCTGATTCAACATCTACATCAAAAACAATCCCACCCTCTGGCGCCTGATAGATTCCTAACTTATAGCTCACCCCAGTTTTCTCCAACTGACACATCAGCCTTCAATCGAATTGGAAGTTCTGGCGCCACCCCCTCCATAATTTCTACCAATCCTTTAGCTACTTCATCTCGTACTTCATTGTCACATTCAATAATTAATGAATCGTGAATCTGGAGCACCAAGTCCGCTCGCCCCATAAATTTAGTACTCAGCATTTTATCTACTTGGATCATCGCGCGTTTCATCAAATCTGCCTCTGTACCCTGAATTGGCATATTCTGTGCAGCCCGCTCCGCCGCCGTCCTCACGATATAATTTGCAGATTTCACATCTGGTGTTGGTCGTTTTCTACCAAAGAATGTCTCAACGTAGCCTAGATTACGTGCTTGCTCCAAAGTCCTATCAAGATAATTCTTAATCGGCTGTCGTACCTTAAAATAATCATCAATAAACTGCTTCGCTTCCATGAAGCTCATATCTGCTGCATCCGACAAACCTTTTGGACTCATCCCATACATCACGCCAAAGTTAATAATCTTGGCGGCACGACGTTGCGACTTAGTCACCTGCTCCATCGGAATATTGAAGACTTCCGCGGCGGTCTTAGTATGAATATCCACATTTTCAGAAAAGGCTTTAATTAATTTCTCATCACCAGCAAGCACTGCCGCTAGTCTCAGCTCGAACTGTGCATAATCCGCAGAAACCAGAGTTCTTCCTTCTCTTGCCACAAAACCAGTCCGGATACGTTTTCCATCCTCTGATCTTACTGGTATATTTTGCAAGTTAGGATTTACACTTGAAAGTCGACCAGTAGCCGTTACATCTTGAGTAAAAGTCGTATGAATTCGTCCATCTCCTTCAACCAGATCCGGCAATGGTAGTACATAAGTAGATAATAGTTTTGAATCCTCACGATAGTCCTTGATTAATTCGATCACCGGATGAGCCCCCTCCAATTTCTCAAGCTCGCTCGCGCCTGTCGAAAAACCACGAGACGTCTTTTTTATTCCCTTAGTTGGTAAATTCAAATCCTCGAATAAAACTTTAGACAACTGAATCGGAGAGTTCACATTAAAACAGACTCCAGTTGCTGAATAAATTTTTTGTTCAAGCTCACTGACTCTCTCTGTAAATTCCCTCTTCAATTCAGCAAAATATTCTAGATCTATTTTTACTCCGCATTTTTCCATCTTATAGAGTACCGGAATTAATGGTAAATCAAATTTATATAAAATATCCATTAATTTTGGCTGCCCGTGAAGCTCAGACATTACTTTTGCATACTCAATCTTCTCTGCATCATCATATTCCCCACTAAGTGCCCGCCCACAAGTCTCATCTGCAAGCAACGAGACTTGCTTCGACTCGGCCTCTATTCGTCTTAGTGGATTAATAAGAAACTCTGCCTGTTTTATGTCAAAAAAATCTCTCTTGTCTAGTAGAATCGCCTCGGCTAGCTCTTCCGAAGCATGCATTTTTTCCTTAATATCCGCTATTACCACCATCTTATCCGGAATTGGATATTCCAAGACAATATTCTCATCCTCCAAAACTTCAGGATCCGCTAAACTTTCTTTATTTTCAAATTCAGCCCTAAATTTCCTAATCAATGAATTAAACTCAAGCTTCTTTAAAGCCGCTACGATTCTATCCTGATCAATCACTAACTCCGGAATTTTATCCAAATCAACCGGCGCATCCGTCATAATCTTAGCAAGCCGATATGACATTAGAGCAGAATCCTTCCCCTCAATTAATTTCTTCTGAGTTGATCCCGTAATTTCTTCGATATGATCATAAATCCCCTGGATATCGCCATACTGATTTAAGAGCTTCACCGCCGTCTTTTCACCAATCCCTGGCACACCTGGAATATTATCCGAATTATCACCTTTTAATGCCTTCAGGTCCAAAAACTGGCTCTTTAAAATACCATATTTTTCTTCAATCGCTTGAATATCCATTTCTTCAATATTGGAAAACCCCTTCAGTAACCGATACATTTTAGTGTTTTCATCTACAATCTGCAACATGTCTAAATCTGAAGATACAATATAAGTCATATAGTCATGTTTTTCGTCTGCCTGTCTAGCTAGCGTACCAATAATATCGTCCGCCTCATATTCATCTGCTTCCAAAAAATCCCAACCTAGTGCTAGAATCAACTCCCTCAAATACGGAATCTGTGCATAAAAATCTTCTGGTGGCTTTACTCTTCCTGCCTTATATTCCGGATATATCGCGAGACGTTTAGCTGTTGAAGTATGAGCTTTATCCCATGCAACTACCACCTTATTTGGCTTCAGCTTCTTGACGATCTCCATCGCAATTGTCGCAAAACCATAAACACCAGACGTCGGCACCCCTTCTGCCGTCGACAAATTACCCATCGCATAATACCCCCTATAGAATACACTTTTACCATCGATGATTACTAGTGTTTTCATTCGCGCACCTCGCTTTCACACCTAACCTATTTAAAACTCAATTCTTTGCAAAATCTTGTCCACATCATCATGTAGCTTAGCCACAGAATCATCATTAAGCACATAGTGATCAGCCATCGCAATTGGTCCACCTTTCTCAAGGTTTTCGATTTCTGAACGATCACGTTCTTGAATTTCTTTAGTATTAAATGGCCTTTCAGGACGCTTACCGACCCTAAAATGCCTCAATGCCTTTGGTACCACCACAGCTAAAACAGTTAGCTGTCCAGGAAATTCTTTTTTCAATGCCTTATACTCCGTCCAAGAATAAAGTCCGTCGAGCACAATTCTCTTCTGTCCAGCACCAATCAACCCACGAGTCTCCTCGATCACTTGTTTTACCACCCAGTCTTTTCCCTCTGTCTCTCGTATCATCTCACGGAACTTCTTCTCACTCTCACCATCCGCCGTTCTTTCAATTCCTCTGCGATCCATTTCCTTATAGATCATTCCCCCAAAATAAACCTTCGGATATCCTTTTTCAGTCAAGTAGTCTACTACAACCGACTTACCGGAACCGCTCATCCCCACAATTGCTAATATCTTAATATCACCTTCGTTCATTTTATCCTTTCACTATGTATCTTACCTTATTTTACCCCATTTGACTATTTAGCCTTAAAAAGCAACTCATTTTAGATTATCTGTCTTGAAAACTCCTTAAAAAACTTCACAAAATCTGCCTTATCTTCAACCTGTCTCATGTATACCAAAATTAAACGACCATCTCCGTCTCTTAATTTCTCATCCGTCTCCCCATTGATCACAAAAGTTGTTCGATTTTTTGAACTTAAATATGTAACCAAATTTTCTACCAAGTTATCACCCTTATCATAAATCTGGAACATATCTGAAAACCAACTATATTTTGCCTTCAAAATATTCTCTTTTGAGAAAACGTAAATATTAGAATAATTCGTCAAATCCGCGTTCACTTGAACAATCATTATTCTCATCGTCCGCCAGTTATAAGCAATTAATAAATTTGTATAAACTGTAGTATTAATCTGTCTCTCATATACCCCATCATATCCCACATATTCTTCTTTATCCGTCAACACATCTTGGTGATATCCGACAAGTAGTTTATATCCTTCCGGCGCAATCATTTGTTCTGCAATATACACTCCATTTTTATCGACTACCTCCCGATTCGCCGCCGATAAATTGTACTGTTCTACTGCTGCCAAAAAAATTCTCACCATCCTCTCTCGATTCTCTCGGAGCCAAGCAATATCCCAACTCTTCTCCCGATGAACAAAAAAATTACGAATTTTATTCAAAATCCCCTCTTTTCCTGCCTCAATACCAAGTTGTACCATTACTTATAATCATATCATGTCTTATTTAAAACAGAACTTGCTATAATAAGGCTATGATTTATGATATTGCAATTATTGGTGCCGGGGCTGCCGGCATGACTGCCGCACTCTACGCTCTCCGTGCCAACAAAACTGTCCTCCTACTTGAATCAACTACCTACGGTGGTCAAATTCTCCAATCCCCACTCGTTGAAAACTACCCAGCCCTTCCCAACATTTCAGGTGCTGACTTTTCAAATAATCTCTACACTCAGTTAAAGGCCCTTAACCAAAAAATCACCTATCAGACAGTACTAGATTTATCTAGACAAAATAACATCTATCAATTAACCACCAAGAATCAAATCTACCAGGCTAAGACCGTTATTCTCGCCACTGGTACTATTAGTCGTAAACTTAATCTTCCAAACGAATCTAATCTCGTCGGTAAAGGCATTGCCTTTTGTGCGACCTGTGATGGTTCACTCTACAAGAATCAAGACGTCGCCGTCGTTGGTGGTGGTAGTTCAGCCGCCCTCTCAGCCTTATATCTCTCTGACATATGTAAAAACGTCTTTCTCATTCATCGTTCCACTCATTTTCGCGCCGAGGAATTACTCCTTCAAAAACTTGAAACCCGTCAAAATATACACATTATTGCCGATAATGAAATTAAAGTTCTTCTTGAGCAGGATGGTCTTCTTTCTGGAATTAATCTCAAAAATCCTCTACAACAGTTTTATCATTTCAAAAACCAAGAAAAATCAGCTGATACCGATTCTGATATTATACCAAAACTCGATCCAATCGATTCTGCAGCGTATAGTTGTTACGATAAAGCTAATAACACTCTTCATATCAAAGCTCTCTTTATCAAAATCGGTCGCATCTTCCCTAGTACATCACTTCTCCAGAACCTTATCGAGACACATAATCTAAAAACCGATGAAGCCGACTTCGTCATCACCAACCATCGCTGCGAAACTAACTTACCAGGCTTTTATGCAGCTGGCGACTGCTGTTCGAAAGAAATCAGACAGCTCGTCACAGCTACCAGTGACGGCGCCATAGCCGCCACCTCAGCACTAGACTTTCTAAGCTAACCCTAAAAAATATAGGGCCCGCTTAGTGAATTTAGAATATGAAGCTTGAATAAGACCATAAAAAATGGAGCCATTGACAGGGATCGAACCTGCGACCTGCTCGTTACGAATGAGCTGCTCTACCAACTGAGCTACAATGGCAACAATCAGATTATACCATAATTTTTATTCTACTCTAAGACATACGAAACATAACAACTCATAAGTTTCGCCCACCCCTCTGTTTTTTGCTATAATATATTTATTCAATCAGTTATTATATCTATTTTATGCCCCATAATTCTGTTAATCATAAACATAATCAAACTAAATCAAACCCGAGCCTCTCCTTTTTGTATGATAAAAATTTTGCTCACCGCGGACTACATGGTACCTTTTTCCAAAATAACACAGAAACCTTTATCCCGGAAAACTCGCTTGCTGCCTTTAAAAATGCCATTGACCATCATTTTGCTATCGAGCTCGATATTCACATTCTTTCAGATAAAAAAATTATTGTCTTCCACGATAGCAATACAAAGCGCCTCACTAAAAGCTCAATCAAGCTAAAGAAAAGCACCCTTGAAGATATTCAAAACCTTTCCCTGCAATCTGAGCAAACCACGGACGAGCACTGTATTCCAACCTTCAAAAAAGTTCTAGACCTCATTGCGGGAAAAACTCCTCTGATTGTCGAATTAAAATCTGAACCTTTCGTCAACTATAAAAAATTTTGCAAAAAGACCACTAGTCTTCTTCTTGAATATCAAAAAACTTATTCAGCTACAAACTTCGCTATTAAAAGTTTTGATCCCCGCATTGTACACTGGTTCAAAAAATACACCACCTTCCCAACCGGGCTACTCATTGCCAGTCGGCCCCGAATTTTAATCTATTTTGGATTCATTTTTCTCCGCTTCCCCCTAAATTATTGGCTCAATCCAGATTTTCTTTCCGTTGATAAAAGAATTATTCAAAGAACCACCATCCAAAGAATTCGCAAATCTCATCCAGTCCTCTGCTGGACTATTCAAAGTGACTCTGAACACAAATATTACCAAGATAAAGCCGATAATCTAATTTTTGAAAATAGTCATAAAAAACAAAATTAATACGGTAATCTGAACTCCAATCCTTAATCTAAAATCCGATTCTCCCCGCATATAAAAAGCAGCCTCTCTTCATACAACAAAAAACAGCCCTAAAGCTGTATATGTGGCGGATCCGACGAGACTCGAACTCGCGACCTCTGCCGTGACAGGGCAGCGCTCTAACCAACTGAGCTACGAATCCACTACCAGTAGTATATATTATCACCTCTATTTTCGCAAGACTTTTCTACCTTTTTTCTATTCTATGCTAAAATAATATTATTGCGAGTATCGTATAACGGCTATTATGTTTCCTTCCCAAGGAAGAGACGAGGGTCCGACTCCCTCTACTCGCACCAAGAAGATCCTAAAAAAGAGAACTTCTACAGTTCTCTTTTCTTATTCTAGTTTTACCCCAAAAATTTATTTTCTATTCTTCACTTAATTTAATAAATTCCTTCACGCCACTCGACTCGCGTACTTGCTTCACTCGCTTATTGAATTCTGAAAACGGAACCTTAATTGAAGTATAATTCACTGATGACTCTGTTTTATTCACCAAAGTCACGAAATAATATCCGTCACCAGAGGAAGACATCACGCGATCAGAAGTTTGACCCGCAGCTAACTCCATCGCAACTCCAGCCCGACCACCATCTACGTTCATTTTGTCCACTAATCCACCAGTCTCTTCATAAAGCACTTTATCACCAAGCTCATCCGCAATAGCCTTCAAGGTCTTCCCCGCCTTCACCCCAGCTTGTACGGTCTCAGATATCCTTATTGCCTCATTATCAATCTGCTGTGAAACCTTCTCCTTCATCAAAGAAAGATATAACATTCGACGATACTCTTTCATCGAAAGACCAAAATTATCCTCCAGGATTTTCTTAAAACTTTCCTCACTACGCTCCACTCCACCAATCTTACGGTGATTATCAAGCGCCTTATCAATCTCTTCTTTATTTACTGTTAAATGATATTCATTCGCAAGCCTCAAGGCATAGGCATAATTCTCTGCTTCTGTTAAGGCCATTCGTTTATAATGCGACTCCATCGATGAAGTATCTTTTTCATTCCCCAACTTTCCCTGCTGTTGCTCAATCGGCGTAATTGTACTCTTATAGATCATTAGATAATCTGAGTACCTAACTTGTTCATTCTCAATCGAAGCTACCGGTAGTGGCACTAGCTGCGTTAAACGGTATAGTACGGCATCCGTGCTCTGCCACTTATATAAGGCCACGTACAAGAAACCACTGATTAGCATCACTGCAACCAGTGAAATCACGATCGTTAATGTTACGATACGATACTTTGCATACTGCAATGGATATTTAAACTTGCGCCCCTTAGAGAGCACTTCTTCACGTCTCTCCTCGATCTTCTCAAGTTCAGTTTTATTCCTAAATTCTTCAATCTCTTTTTGCTCTTTACGATTCTTCAAGCGTTTTAAGATTGAATCTTTCTTTGCCTCCCCACCCTCTTTATTTTCATGTTTCTTCATTTTTCTCTCCACTTACTTTGTATTATCCGAGACGATATTTTGTAGTTTTTCATAGATTTCTGCCGGCTTCCCCACTGCCGAAATCACCAAATCGCCCACTCCCGTTTGAATCAAAATCGTTCCATACCCCATCACCCCACCAATCACCGAAGTAATTCCATAAGAAATGCTCTGAATCTTATCCAGTCCCAAATCCACCACAGTTTTCTTAAATAAACCTTTTTGTGAAATCTGTCTAATTCGCTGATTCGTCACGATATAAACCGAGAAATACCACATCATATAGGAATAAAAGAAGCCAATCAGCCCCACAAAGACAAAACCCAAAAAAGTCCAAAGCATCCTCACGTCACCTTTCCACAAAAAAAGCGGAATTAATCCCAGAAATGTCATTACGACCAGGAAAATAACTCCGGATTTTGCAGTAGTAAAATGTCGACGAAAAATAAACTTTACGTCTTCCCCCTCACGCTGCCCATCAAATATTAGTTTTGTCATATAATTTCAATTTATGGTGACCCGGGCGGGGGTCGAACTCGCAACCTTCTCCTTAGGACGGAGCTGCTCTATCCATTGAGCTACCAGGCCAACACAAATCTATTATATCACACCAAATTCTTGAGTTCTAGCGAGTATATTTCTCGTTCAAATCCTCGTAATCATAGAGTTCAGCTTCCGTGAACCAAAGCTTCACCTCTTTTTCTGCCTCTTCAGGATTCCCAGAGGCATGTACTAAGTTTGGTACACCAATTTTCTTCGCATTTGAATAACCAAAGCTCATGTGTGAAAAATCGCCTCGAATTGTTCCCATCTCTGCAGACTTTGGCTCGGTTGGTCCAACGATCTTACGTACCAATGCCACCGCCTCAACCCCCTCAAGACACATCGCAATAATCGGGCCAGACATCATGTAATTCAAGTTATACATAAACGTCTCCTCGCCACGGCGTGAAATTAGCTGACCAATATCCTCATAATGTTTCTTAAACAGGGCTTGATCTGGACTAACCATCTTCATGCCTACAATTTTCAAGCCAACACGCTCAAATCTCTGGAGAATTTCCCCAACAATCCCTCGCTGAATTGAATCTGGCTTAAAAATCACCAGCGTCCTCTGTACGAAGTCGGCAAGATCGACCTCCTTATTTTTATTAGCAGGTTTATCTTGTGACATACATACTCCCTGAGCTATGCTCTTATCTTTTCCCGATTATATCACACCCTGTCAAATACTTTAATCACAGATAATTGCGTTGATCAGTTCCTTACAGCCACCAACTCGCTTATTATAATTCTTCTGATAAGTCTCTCGAATAAAGCTATACATTTCCTCAAATTTCACCGAAATGTTTGCAAGATTCACCTGCTGTAATGGGAATTCTGTTACGACGTCCGGACGTTTTTCTTTTTGAAAATCCGAAAAAGCCGTCTTCTTGGCTTCCATATCACTCTTCGCCTCCGCATAGTCCACCACTTCCGTTGACTCCGAAGTGTGATAAAACTTGTACGCTGCCTTTGCTGCCTCAGTTTTTAATTCCACCCACCGATTTCCGTACGCCGCCAATTTCTCATTTCCAGACTCAATCAAAATCTTTGCAGCATCTTTAATGTCTGCCTCACTCCACTCGAAGCCATTATGACTTTTGTCACCAGAAGCCTCCGTCAAAATCCAGCTATGCCAAATCGAGTATAAATTCAGTGTCTTTTCCATCTCCGCATTACCATTTTTGCTCTCGTTCAATGCCACCTTGAAGGCTTCAAAACGACGGTTTACCTCAACATCCTTCAAGACACCGGCAGTATCCCCCATTTTCTCAATTAGCTGCTCGCTAATCCCTCGTCCAGCTTTTTTACATTCTTCAACATATCCTTGATAAATTTCCATTGACGTAAAAGTATTATCATTGTATTCAATTACTTTTTCGCAATTTGTATTACTACGAATTTTCTGCAACTCATTTTTTATCGACTTAGCCACACTATAGGTCTTCGAATAATCAGTCGCGAAAACCCCAGTTACCATAGCCACAAGCGATAAAGTAATAATCAAAATCAAGGATACCGAAGGTATAATTACCAAAAGTCTCCTTTGCTTCTTCGTCATTTGACCGAATGAACGCTTGATTCTCTCTTTAAGCTTTGGCTTTACCGGCTTTTCAATTCTCTTTATTCCCGCGTTTGGTCCATACCCAGCCGGAAACCCATTCTCTGGTACCCCCTGTTCACTACTCGCATCATACACGACGCTACTTCCAGTCAAAGGTTCCACCACCATTTTCTCTGTTGGATTCATATTTATTTGTTGACTTGCCAATTTCTGATCAAACTCCACCGTTTTCGCATTTCCAAAAACATGAAAAACTGAATCATCAGAATCAGCGTCCTGCGCCATGGTCTTTTCCGGTGCATTCATCTGCAATACATTAGACTGAAGGTCAGTTGGTTGCAGACTACCAGATTGAGGTCCAGTTGGTTGAAGGTTAGTCGACTGAAGATCACTAGACTGAAAGCCAGTTGGTTGTAATCCAGCCGGCGGCGTCATTTCTGATTGCGAATTCGGGTTCTCCATATTATCCATAACCGTATTATAGCATAATCTGTTATAATACCTCTTATGGATATCTCCGATTTAATTAGTGATTTTCTTGAATCTCTCGAAATTGAAAAAGGCCGTTCCACCAAGACCACCGAAAACTATGGCCTCTATCTGGCTCGCTTTTTAGATCTTATTACACAGGATTTCCCTGAAGGTGCTACCATCAAACCTGCCGATCTAACTCCTGAAATCCTTCGCAAATTCCGCCTCCGTCTCAACCGCTTTGACGATAACCAAAATCACGAACGACTTTCCGCCTTAACCCAAAGCTACCACCTTATTGCACTGCGCGGTTTTCTAAAATACCTCGCTAAGCGCGGTATTAAATCCCTCGATCCCAGCCTGGTAGATCTCCCACGCGCTGCCAAAAAACAAGTGACTTTTCTCCATTTTGACGAAGTCTCTCGCCTACTTTCTGAAATCCCCACCGATACTGAAACTGGCCTCCGCGACCGCGCCATCATCGAACTTCTCTTCTCAGGCGGACTTCGTGTTTCTGAGCTTTGTAACCTCAATCGTGACTCCATCAACCTCGCTCGCCGTGAGTTTATGGTTCGTGGTAAAGGTAAGAAGGATCGCCCAATCTTCATCGATCAAACCACTGCAGAACATATTGAAGAATATTTAAACGCCAGGACCGACACCCTTCCGGCTCTTTTCCTCAACAATTCATCTAATCAAAATATTCCAGATACCTCTGGTGACTTTCGTAGACTTAGTCCAAGATCAATTGAACGCATCATCGGCAAATACACTAGACTTGCCGGTATCACTAAACACGTCACCCCCCATACTTTACGCCATAGCTTTGCCACCGACCTCCTCATGAATGGCGCCGACATCCGTTCTGTCCAGAGTCTACTCGGTCATGCTAATATTGCCACCACGCAAATTTACACCCATATCACCGATCCACATCTCAAAGAAGTCCACGAAAAGTTTCATACTGAAACTAAAGAATAATTCACAATTCTCACACCGATACAATATACAGGTATCGCAAAATTTCCTGTGACAAAAACAACACTATCCAAAATCCCAGTATTAAATACGGCCCAAATGCAATCTTCGTTTCTTTCTTCCTTAAAATCTTCCTCACGTTCAAGAATAACGCTAATAAATTTGCCACGCAAAGTAGGGTCAGCGCCAACTCAAACCTACCAATGAACAGCACCATTGAAATAGTTAGGAGATAGTCTCCTCCACCCACTAATTTTTCCTTTGAAAATCTATATAAAACAAAATACAGTCCCGGTAAAATCAATAACCCTCCAAAAAATCCCATTAAATCTCTTTTCAAGAAGGTTATTTGCTGCGAAAACGCCAATTTACCAACCGTTTTCGTGACCCCCGAAATTCCCCCCTCCTGCATAAAGCCAAGACTCGTCATTTCGTTCAACACAAAATACGCCATACCCAAAAATATCAATGTATATAAAATCCAGCTCGGTAAACTTTGCCACTTAAAATCATGAACAAACAAAATCCAAAACAACACCGCGCTGGAAAGTAAAATTATAAGTCTCAAAATCACTACTGTATTGCATAGTAGCGTCACACCCAGTTCATCTCGAACTCCAAACGTACCAGCCACCCCGCCCGCACTCATTCCTTCCACGGTTTTTACACCACCGATCAGCCCAAACAGCCCAGCCTGCTTTAAGACAAACCATAAAATTAAGCTAAAAATCACCCCCATCGTAATCTCTGAAAAAAGCTCAATTTTACCAATTTTATTCTTACATTTTCGGCAGGCCCCGCGTAAAAAAATCCATGACAAAATAGGAATTAGCTCAAACCATTCTAGTTTATGCCCACAAGAAAGACATTGCGATCTCCTTCCAAGCTCCTTCCCTCCAGATTTCAAAAATATTCGTTCCGCCTGACAACAGGCAAACGATCCGAATATCGCACCAAAACTAAAAAATACAACAAACAGTAACCACAACACTATCCGTATATTAGCATAAGCCCCTTGATTTTTCTATCATTTTTGAGTATGATTTGGGTAAAGAAACACTCCTAAATTCCACAAAGAAAGGATAAAATGAGAAATCAAGATATTAAAAATAAAAAGGGTTTCACCATCATCGAGGTAGTGTTGGTCCTTGGTATTGCTGGCCTTATCTTCCTTATGGTCTTCATTGCCCTTCCAGCTCTCGCTCGTAACCGCCGTGACACCCAGCGCGTCTCCGACATTTCACGACTCGCTACCGCCATCACCAATTATCAAAGTAACAACAGCGGTGCAATTCCATCCGACAAGTATGGTAACTATGTTTCTGGCCACGCCGAAGTCGACCAAAACATCACTCGTACGCTCAATCACCAATCTTGGGCTTACTTCTACGATTCTTACCTCTTGATCAGTGCTGAAGCAAAAGATAAATTTGTTGACCCAGATGGTGATCCATACTCACTCTCCATTTCCTCCTGCCGCGAAGCAACTTCCTACGATGCTTCCACCAAAATCTGCAATAACGGTCAGCGCTCAAAATCAACCTGGGTTGAACAATCCGAAGGTCGCCCAAATGGCATCGAAGATGTTACCGCTGGTAACCCATATGAACAAACTGGCTCCAAGGGCCACACCATCAGCATCGTCACCAACGCCACCTGTGAAGGTGAAGACGCAGTTCATGCCTCTGGTTCACGTAAAGTTGCTATCCTCTACAAAAAAGAGGGTGGTGGTTCAATCTGCAACGCAATCTAATTATTGACGCATCTCGATATAACCTCACAAAAAAGACCCTTACGGGTCTTTTTTTTAAAACTATAACAGCGAAAATATCAAATAGTCGCAACGGTCACCACACCAAACATCTCCCACCCCCCTTACCTATATTAAAAGCAGCCTACCACTCAATTGGTGTCAAACCGTGCTCGCTTAAGTAATCATTTGTCTTCGAAAACGGTTTTGAACCAAAAAATCCCTGATAGGCAGAAAGTGGCGACGGATGTGCTGATTCTAAAATCAGATGTTTCTTTCCATCGATCAAGCTCTTCTTTTCTCTTGCATCCCTCCCCCACAGAATAAACACCAAATGTTCTCGGTTTTTACTTAAATGCTCCACACAGTGCCTCGTAAAAATCTCCCAGCCTTTGCCTCGATGAGAACGCGCCAGATGCGCTTCCACAGTCAATACATTATTTAACAATAATACCCCTTGTTCAGCCCAAGACGTCAAATCTCCATTCCGACTATTCCGCTTCCCGACATTCGAATCAATTTCTTTGTAAATATTCACCAGACTCGGCGGCAGATATTCCCGACCATTCTTCACTGAAAAAGCCAGTCCATCCGCTACTCCAGGTGTATGGTAAGGGTCTTGCCCTAAAATTACCACCTTAATTTTATTAAAATCAGTTGAAAAAGCCCGAAAGACCTGATCTTTTCTCGGAAAAATCTTCTTGTTCTCATATTCAAGATGCAAAAACTTAGAAAGCTCCAAAAAATAATCTTGTCGAAATTCCTGTTCCAAAAAATCTTTCCAACTCGCGTGAAAGCTGCTCATTTTTGCTTCCGCCATCATCCTATATTAGCTTTAGTCGCTTCAACAGCCTCTCATGTACCTCAGTAATCGTCCCACTCGTATCTAAAGTATCAATCCCCATTTCCTTAGCAATCTTTAGATAGGCACCATTAACCTTCTTCTGGAACTCAGAAGGCTCAGTTTTCAATACCTCCCCCACACGTCCCTGCTCCTTAGCCTGTGCTGCCAGTCTCTTTTGCCTTTCCTCATCTGAAAGCGTCAGAATCACCATTCTATCTGGCTTAAAATAATATTCCGGCATTATTTCCTTATGTAAACGCGCAATCAAAGTCCTCGACACGCCACCCGCATAGCCTTCATAAATCAATGTAGATAACCAGTTACGCGTCAAAATCACCGTTTCACCGCGCGATAGAGCTGGCTCCGCAATTTTTCTCCATTGCTCATAACGATTCACTAAAAACAATAAAACTCTTGTTCGATGATTAATATCCTGTTTTGTACGATAAGTTAATTTAGCAATCTCCGACACAAAAGGATCAGAAGATCCAGTCCCGGATTCGGAATAAGCTGTCACTGTCTCGCCTCGCTCTCGCAAAAAATCCGCCAAAAGCTTCGCCTGAGTGTCTTTTCCAGTCGCGTCCTGCCCCTCAATTACGATTAACATTTCTTCCCCGCTGCGTATTCCGCATAACATTTTGGACAAATTGCCCGATATTCTACTTCAGAAGTTCCATCATCAATTAAGACGTCCGGTCCATCCGCCAAGAACTTTCCATTTAAAAATCTTGCATTCAGTGTAGCTTTTCTTCCACATTCACAAATCGTTTTAATTTCATCAATGTCATGCGCCATCTGCAAAAGTCTAGTTGCTCCTTCAAAGCCGCCATCCGTCAAACGGAAATTTAGCCTTAATCCATAAGCCATTACTGGAATATCTAAATCTGTTGTCACTTTCATCAGCTGATCGACCTGCTCACGCGTCAAAAACTGTGCCTCATCCACTAATACGCAAGAAATTTTTTTCTTCTTCTTTTTCTCTAACTTCTCGACGATCTCAAATAACTCATCCGTCTTCTCAAAACAGAAATCCGTCACTCGTTCTGGCCCGATCCTAGTTAAAAGCTTCTCGCCATTCTTTGTATCCGTCTTTGGTTTCATTACGCAGACCCGATGTCCACGCTCCTCATAGTTAAAAGCCACCTGCAAAAGTTGCATCGTTTTTCCGCAGCCCATCGCCCCGTATCTGAAATACAATTTCGCCACAACAGTCCTCCTAGTTTTTACTAGTTCTATAGTACCACAGTAATCAGTTTATCTACATATCTTCACTAAATTGCGAGTTATATAATTCTGCATAAAAGCCATTTTGCTTTAGGAGTTCATCATGATTCCCCCGCTCAATGATATTACCATCTCGCATCACTAGAATCATATCCGCCTCACGAATCGTCGACAAACGATGTGCGATCACAAACGAAGTACGTCCCTTGGTTAATTTTGAAAAAGCATCTTGGATCAACTGTTCAGTCCTCGTATCAACATTAGAGGTCGCCTCATCCAAGATCATCATGGAAGGATTACTAATCACTGCCCGCGTAATTGTCATTAGTTGTTTTTCGCCAGCTGAGATATTATCGGAATCCTCTGAAATCATCGTTTGATAACCATCCGGTAGCGACTTAATAAAGTGATCAACTCCCACCAACTTTGCTGCCTTAAAGACATCCTCATCCGTGATTTTTCTTGCCCCATACTTTAGGTTCTCCATAATCGTCCCCGAAAACAGCCAAGTGTCCTGGAGCACCATACCAAACAAGCCGCGTACCTCACTGCGCTTCATCTTCTTTGTATCTACCCCATCAATCAAAATTTCTCCCTCATTTGGATCAAAGAAACGCATCAGCAGATTCACGATCGTTGTTTTTCCTGCACCCGTCGGACCCACAATTGCCACTTGCATGCCAGGCTCAATCTTTACAGAAAAATGTTTAATAACAGGTTTCGTATTATATTTAAAACTTACATTGTTAAATTCTACCGCACCCTTAAATCTATCACCTGCAATTGTAGGATATAAACTCTTGAAATCTTCCGCCGTTTCTTCTGATTCCTCAAGAAAGTCAAAAATCCTTTCCGCTGCTGCCATAATCTGTTGAATTGTACTTGAAAGCTGCGCTACTTCGGTAATTGGTCTATTAAAACGGTTGAGATATTGAATAAACGCCTGAATCCCACCAATCGTAATCACCCCAGAAATTACATAAAATCCACCCAGCATACAAACCCCAGCATAGGCTAAATTCAAGAAAATGTGCGTTAACGGAAAAGTTAGTGAACTCAGATACTGTGCTCGCCAAGTCTCTTCATATAATTTTTTATTCACATCTTGAAAATCTCGAAGCGATTGTAAACCATGATTATTTGCTTTAATGATCAACTGGCCACTATAATTCTCTTCAATTTCCGAATTAAGTTTACCGAGAACTTCTCGTTCTGCCGCAAAATGTTTTCTTGCCTTGCTTAAAATTTTTGCGATAAATACTGTCGAAATCGGTACTGCAATAATCGCAATTAAGGATAGCGTCACCGAAAGATAAAGCATGATCAATAAATAACCAACCAGCGATATTACACTAGTAATAATCTGAGTCATGGTCTCAGCCAGCGAACTCGCAATCGTATCCACGTCATTGATCATTCTTGACATCACATCACCGTTTGGCGTTCGGTCAAAATATTCCATTGGTAATCTCTTGATTTTTGCCAAAATTTCTTCGCGTAACTTCTTCTCATATTTCACAGAGAGCATCGAAGTTATCACACCCTGAATATACCCAACCACAGCAGATAATAAGAATAGCCCCGCTAAAATCATCGCCAAGAAATTAATTTCTCCCCAAGCAATTTCACCACTGTTTTTCAAAGACTCCGTTGCTGAAGTCGTCATCATTCCAAGAATCATTGGTCCAAACAACGACATCACGGTCGACACCAACGAAAGAATCGCAGCCACAATAATTTGCACTCGCCATTCCCTAAGTGATAGCCAAAAACGTTTTAATACTATCTTGAAATTCTTTGGACCAGTCGTAACTTTCCCTGCTCCATTTTTTCTACTATCCATTATTTTCTCCCCGCTTTCTCTTTACTAATCCTCAGTTCTCGTGCAATTTCATCATCAGATAACTGCGATTTCGCAATTTCAAGATACACTTTACACTTATCTAGAAGTTCATAATGTGACCCCTTCCCCACAATTTTCCCCTTATCAAGCACAATAATCTGTTCTGCGTCTCTAATTGTACTAATTCGCTGCGCCACAACTAACGTAACTGTATTTTGTGTCACAGCTTTCAACGCCCCCCTCAATTTACTATCGGTCTTCATATCAAGTGCCGAAAAAGCATCGTCAAAAATCAAAATCTCTGGCTCTTTTGCAAGTGCCCTAGCAATAGAAAGCCGCTGCCTCTGGCCTCCTGACACATTAGTTCCCCCTTCCGCAATTTTTGACTCATATTTTTCAGGCATTTTATTAATAAATTCAGCCGCCTGCGCAACCTTTGCCGCCTTCTTCATTAACTCAATCGACCCCTCATTCACACCAAACAAAATATTCGAGCGTACCGTTCCGACAAATAAATAACCCTTCTGTGGCACATAGCCAATCCGCTTCATTAGCATCGCTTCTGGATACTTTTTAATATCTACACCTGAAATCAAAATCTCACCCGCAGTCGCATCAAAAAATCTTGGCACCAGATTAATTAACGTAGACTTACCTGAACCAGTTGATCCAATAAATGCTGTGGTTTTTCCCGCCTCTGCCTTAAACGAAATATTTTCTAGCACCTTTCCCTCTGATTTTACATACCTAAAATCGACATGGCGAAATTCCACGCTAGCCTCAACGGTTGGTTCTTCCGTCATCTCTTCTGGAAATTGGATTTCCGACTCAGTCATCAATACCTCATTAATACGCTTTGCAGAAACATTTGCACGCGGAATCATCACAAAGAGCATCGTCAAGAACAAAAACGACATAATTACCTGCGTTGCATACTGCATAAACGCCATCATCTTACCAAGATAACTAATATCCATACCAAGACGTGCTATCCCCACCCAAATCGCAAGAAGCGAAGTACCGTTAAAGATCAGAAGCATTACCGGTGTCTGTAATTGCATCACCTTCACAATTGAAAGATCGGTCTTAGTTAAATCATTATTTGCCTTCACAAACTTTTTTTCCTCAAAGTCCTCTTTATTCAAGGCACGAATTACCCTAATACCAGTCAAGTTTTCCCTTGTTAAAAGGTTAATTTTATCCATTAATTTTTGGAAAATCTCAAATTTCGGAATTGCAATTGAAATAATCACGATTGAAAAAACAAGCAAAATCGAAACTGCTAAGGCGATAATCCAAGTCATATCCGGCGCCACCACAAAAGCTTGCATTATCGCCCCCACCGCCATTAATGGTGCCCTTACTAACATCGATAGACACATCACCATCGTTTGCTGTACCTGAGAAATATCGTTAGTTGTACGCGTAACTAACGAAGCCGTTGAAAAATGTTCCGTTTCAGCTATTGAAAAAGAAAGAACCTTTAAAAAAACATCATGTTTCATATCACGACTGATCGCCGCACTTACCTTAGCTGAAAAATACGAAGACACTAGAGTCCCCAGTGCCGAAACTACAGTTACGGCAAACATTAAGCCTCCAGTCCTAACAATGAAACTAGTGTCGTTTTTTACAATTCCGCTATTCACGATCTCGGCCATCATCGTTGGGAGCATCAATACCCCATATACTTGCAAACCTACCGCGAGCACAATAGCAAAACACTGCCATACGTATGGCTTCATATACTTTAGTAATCTAAACATTCAGTCCTTTCCGTTTAACGATTCATTTTAAGGTTATCTCAACTAAAAAATCCGCATTCCGCAAATATTTTTAGACGAAGATACAGACTAAAGAATTATAAATATTCTATCCCAATTTTTTCTTTTTATCAAACAAGATACTCGTTTTTACACCCGTAGAAAACGACAAAGCAAGAAGACTAAAACATTCACTAGGACAATGGTTGAACCAGTTGGTGTAGCAAAATTATAAGAAACTATCATTCCGACCACAAAACAGATCAAGGAAATCACTGTTGAAAGAATCACTACTTTTTTAAATGTTTTTACCACCTGCATTGCAGACATTGTTGGAAAAATAATTAAACTAGAAATCAATAACGCCCCCATTAACCTCATGCCAAGTACTACCACAATTGAACATAATACCGCAAAAACTATATTATAAAAATCCGTTTTGATCCCCACTGCCCTCGCAAAATCTTCATCAAAAGTCAACGCAAAAATTTTATTATAACAAAACAAAAACAACAATATGACCACCAACGAGAAAACAACAGCTAGTATCAAATCGCTTTCAGATATCGAAAGAATGCTCCCAAACAAGTAGTTATTAATATCCGTATTCACTCCCTTTGTGATCGAAATCACAAAAGTCCCCAACGCTAGAGCACCCGCCGAAACCATTGCTATCGCTGCATCAGGCTGCACTCTATTCTGCTCGTTCAAACGTAAAATCAAAAAGGACATCAAAATCACGATCGGAAGAGCAAATTCTAGTGGCGCAAAATTAAAAACCGTAGCTAACGCAAATGCCCCAAATCCCACGTGCGAAAGTCCATCTCCAATCATCGCATTACGACGTAAAACTAGAGAAGTTCCAATCAATGCTGCCGCTATTACAATAAAAAATCCTGCAATAAAACTTCTCAGAATAAAAGCTTGTCCAAACATTTCAAAAATATCAAACATGGTGAATTTTCTCCACATACGACTCCGTATCGCCAAAGAAATACTGTTCACCATTCAGTGCCAAAATTTTCTTTCCAATTAGGTTCTTATGATCCAAATCATGGGTCACCATCAAAATCGCCACCCCAGCCTCATTTAATTTTATAAGTTTCTTATAAAGATCATTCTTTGATTTAAAATCTAAATTATTCGAAGGTTCGTCCAGGATCAACATTTTTCTCGTTGCAGCAAGGCCGCGTGCTAATAAAACTTTTTGCCTTTGACCTCCTGATAAATCCGCAAAATGTCTCTTTGCTAAATTTGCAATCCCCAACTGCTTCATGCATTTTTCAGCCATATCTTTCTCGGCCTTCTTATAAAATGGCCGAAAACCGATCTGATTTAGAGTTCCCGATCTCACAATCTCCTCCACCGAAGCTGGGAAGTTTTTATCAATCTTATTTTCCTGCGGCATATATCCAATAAACTTTTGTTTCAATCCAGTGAAAATAATTTCACCCTTACTTGGCTTAATCTGCCCGAATAAAGTCTTGATTAATGTCGACTTCCCTGCCCCATTTGGCCCCACAATACAGATAAAGTCCGCTGCAAAAATCTCGAAGCTTAAGTTCGAAAAAACTTTATGTCCCTCAAACTCCACCTGGAGTTTTTTTACACTTATCAACGGCACTTTTTCTGTATCCATTTTATTATCCTAGTCTTTTAAAGCCTGCTTCAGAACTTCAAAGTTTCGTTCCATCAAATCAACATAAGTTACTCCAAAACCAAAATCGCGTTCTGAAATATTATGTGCAGACTGAAATTCCAAAATCTTAGCCCCGGTTTCTTTTGCTACCGTTTCAGCTATCAGCCCATTCGATAGTTCAATCTTAAACACTGCTGGAATCTTATCTTCCTTCACTTTTTTCACGATAAAGCTCACGGTCTTTGTATTTGCCTCAGTCTGATCTGAGCATCCAGGAAAGGCAGCATAATATTTTATACCGTAATCATCAACAAAGTATCTTAGTGGAAAACGATCAGCCACGATGATTTCTTTACGCTTAGCTACTTTCACCATATCAGCAATTTTCTTATCAGTTTCCTCGATCTTTGCCATATAGCTTTTTCCGTTCTCAGTCAGCTTAGCTTCATCCTCACGATCAAAAGTTATCATCTCCTTCATGATCTTCTCGGTAATCACCTTGGCATTCTTCAAGCTTGTCCAAACATGCTCATCTACTTCCGCTTCATCGTCGTCTTTATGTTCATGTTTGTGTCCACCATGCTCGTGATCGTGGTCATGGTCATGTTCGTGGTCATGGTCATGTCCCTTATGCTCATCTTCGTGATCATGTTCGTCATGATCATCATCTTCCATCCCCTCAACCAATTCCTCATTCTTGGTCTTAACTAGATCAACTAGTCTCATAACCTTTGTCTTTTTTGGATCAATTTCGGAAATAATTTTCTTGACCCATTCATCAGAGTCACCCCCGACATAAACAAACAAGTTACTGTTTTTGATCACCAAAATATCTTGAGGAGTCGGCTCAAAAGTATGTGACTCTGCTCCAGGCTTAAGTAGCATCTTTACATTTATATCTGTATTATTCCCAGCTACTGCCCTTGCAAAATCATAGCCCGGAAAACTCGTGCTGATCACTGAATATTTCTTTGTAACTTCTTTTTTCTTTGTTAGCTCAAGTAATTTAATCGAGCCGAACACTACGCCACACAGCACACCTGCTGCTAGCGCAATTTTAATAGCTTTTTTCATCTCTCTCCTTTGAGTCAATTATTTATACATTAAAAGTAAAAAATTTCTGTATAAATAAATTACTCAATCATCAAGTTGATCTTTCAAGCTAACCTGTGTCCAATCCTTCCTCAGAAGCACTCTTCGTCCAGTATTCAAAATACGACAAAAACATTCCGCACAGACTCCTGGCAAAACTATCGCATCCTGAGTCTCGTCGCACCTCGGCTTTACTAATTCGATCTTCCCACAGTGAGTACATCTAATATAAGTATTCGGCATTCTAGCCCCTTGGTGGTTCACCCTCTGGCTCATTAAGCAATTTCTTTGATTTAATCTCATAGCGTTTACCATTTACTGGTGAAACATAATAATCTTCATTTAAAAGATTCACGAACATCGTCAAATCTTTATCATCCATCACAATAATCTTGCCGTCATCATCAGTCATTAAATCCAGCTTCATCTCATCCGCATAATCGACTAATTGCTCTTGTGACATCTGTTCCTGAATATCCATATCCTGCAATTTCTTCACGAGTGGCTTTTTATCCTGCAACAATGCATTCAAGGTCAATCCTTCAGCAAATGACAACTGATATTTTTCCTCAATCTCACGTGCCTTTGCCTCGGCCAACATCTGCGCCTTATAGTCATACTGGAACAAAGCCTCAAATTTACTCTGATTAAAAATAACCACATTTTCATCAATAATTGCTACCTGATTATCATCAGGCATTTTCAAAGCTACCTCAGCGCTAAACGGCTCAAAACTCTCACCATTCAACTCCCAAGACGACTTCGCACTCAAAGCTGACGAAGCCGAAATAGCCTTAGCAATATAAAAAGTCTTCATCCCTTCTTCACCAGGATAAGTAAATTTTGCTAAAATCCCTTTTACTTTCTTAAACTGGTGCTCATTATCTGTGAAGTAATCAATATCCTTATATTCTTTTTCAACTAAACGAATTAAGCTTTCCGCCCTAATCACCTTATTTAAATCGGTACGATAAATCACTTTATTTTCGCCATCAGATTTTTCATATTCGCGACACTCAAGCCCCTTATCTGCCTCTTTAATTACAAAAGCAGCAGCCTCCCCCATGAACATCTGTTTCACGGAATTAGTTAACTTCTCTGAATAGCGAATCTTAAATGGTGTGTAATTCTTATTAAATAAGAAAAGCTCACAAGAAACGTTATTCTTCACCTCATCAATTTCGTTCGCCCACAAAAAGACATCAAAGTCGCTAATCTTCTTAATCTCTGAATTTGTAATTACCGTTCCTCCGTCGGTTTCCATAGTTCCTCTCTTTTTCTATCTAGTGTAGCACAAAATAATCCGACTCGGACACTTCTACGCTAATTCAGCATAGGTTTCTTTTACTCGATTCATCTCCCTGAGTCCAAAATTGTTTAATAAGCTATCCAATTCCTGTTGTGCGAGTTGCACACTTTCTCCGTCATCAAGCTCAACTTCAACCTTAACGAAATCCTCATTCAACGTATCAATTCGGTCAAGATAAACCACAGTCCTCTCATTTATTCTAACATCGGCACGACGTCTAGGTACTTCCGCCTGCAGCTCAAAGCCTAACTGCAATAAAATATTAGCTGCCTCAGCATAGTCCCTAACCTGTGTACTATGCACAATTGTCACACCAGAGTCCTCAATATGACGTTTACAAACTAGTTCATATTTTGCAGGGCGATTAACAGCTCGCATCTCAATCACCAGATTCATTCTTGGATAATTTTGATGATTCTTGTAATTTTTAGGTACAAAAACCCGAGTATTCTGCCAGTACATTGGACCAAAATCAAAATCGAGGGATGAAAGCTTCCTCTCAAATTCATCACGATCTTTTATTTGAGTTTTATAAATAATTTTTCGCATTCTCCTTCTCCTCTATCCATCTTTTTTATAAATTATGTATTCAATATCTGTGTTAAGAATTAACTGAATACATTTTTTACTCAGTTGAAACTAATTCCACGTCCACCCCTGGAGCCCCTTCATTTTCCCTAGCTTTATTTGCCCAAAAATCTGTCAATTCATTCATTTCAATCCCAGCATGTCCTTTCACCCAAATCAATTCTACTTGTGATTTTAAGTAAAGTTCGAACAATTCTTTTACCAGATTGAGGTTTTTAATTGGACCAGTTTTCTTCTTCCAGCCATTCCTTTCCCAGGTTGGCGCCCATTTCGTCAAAACATTAATCCAGAATTCAGAGTCTGAATGAATTTCCCCCTCTTCTCCATTCAAAAACAGCAAGCCTGCTCGCATCGCTGCCCCCTCCATCCTAATATTTGTTGAATTATCTTCCCTTCCGAGTCGCACTGGTTTGCCATCACAAATCACCGCAAATCCCCCTGGTCCTGGATTTGGTGAAGCACTACCGTCCGTCCATAATTTCTTCATTTTTCTTCCTTACAAACTACTGCCTTGTACGTCATTCACAATGGCGTAAATTGGGAATAGTACAGCCATAATGATAAAGCCAACCATCACCGCCATCACCAGCATCAAAACCGGCTCAATCATCGTCGAAATCGTGCGGATCTGCTCTTCAAGCTCATCTTCATATACCTGTGCCGCCTTCCCCAGCATCTCATCAATTTTACCAGATTCCTCACCAATTGACGCCATCTGTGGCAAAAGTGGCAAAATATAATCTAGTCCTTTCAAAGAAGATGATAGTGGTTTACCTTGCTTCACCTTCTCGGCGACCTCAACAATCTCTTTCTCCAGCACTACATTATTCATTGCCTCCCCCGAAATCGACAGAGTATCCTGAATCGACACGCCGGAAGACATTAAGTTCGCGGCCGTCCTAGCAAAGCGAGAGTTATAAAGTCGCCAGAACATCGTCTTAAAAATCGGCACATTCAGCTTAATGGTTGCAGCCCACTCAATCCCCACGGTTGTTTTTCTAAACTGCCAGATGAAGTAAAGCGCCACGCCAAGCACAATTGTCACTAGCCACCAAAATGCAATTAAGAAATTCGAAAAATCCACCATCACCGATGTCATCCAAGGTAGAGGCTTCTTTAAATCCTTATACAGTGACTGCACCTGCGGCACAATCAAGAGAATCATGAATACCAAAACAAGTAAAATTACAATCAGAATAATTGCTGGATAAATAAGAGCACCACGAATTTTAGTGATCATCGCATGATCCTTTTCCTGCTGCGCTGCGAGACGTTTCAAAGACGAATCCAAGCTACCAGAAGCTTCACCAGCCCTAAGTAATGCAATATAAACCTTATCAAATACTTCCGGATATTTCTCACAAGCCTGTGTCAAAGTCTTACCAGCTTCCACGTCGACTAAAATCGATTCCACCACCTTTTGCATTGGCTTACTTTCAGTCTGCTCGATTACAGTACGTAATGAGTTCGAAAGCGGCAAACCCGCCCCAATCAAAGTTGCAAATTGTCTAGTAAAGACAATCTTATCTTTCATTGTAATCTTATTTTGAAAACGCTGAAATAACCCCATATCCGAGCTATCTTCTTCGATTCGATCCGGTGTCATCCCCTGCTCAATCAGGAGTTTTCCCGCCGTCCTTTCGTTCTCGGCCTGAATCACCCCCTTCGACATCTGGCCAGTTTTACTATCGCGTGCCTTATATAAAAATCGTTTCATTAGATCCCCTTCACCAATCGTTCAAACTCACGCATGTCCACCGCATAGTCTCGCGCATCATCATAAGTCACCGTACCTTGCTGTACCAGTTTCGCCAAAGTTCGGTCCATTGTCTGCATCCCCTCATTTGCACCGGTCTGAATCGTTGTATCAAGTTGATGTGTCTTACCTTCACGAATAATTGAGCGTACTGCTGAGTTGGCAATCATGATTTCTGCGGCCACCACACGCCCACCACCAATGGCTGGGATTAGACGCTGTGAACAAACCGCCATCAAAATACCTGCAAGCTGTGAACGGATCTGCGGCTGCTGTTCGGCTGGAAAAACGTCAATCATACGATCGATCGACTGTGCTGCAGAGTTAGTGTGAAGAGTAGCAAACACCAAGTGTCCTGTTTCCGCAATCGTAATTGCTGATGAAATCGTTTCAAGGTCACGCATCTCACCAAGTAGTACCACATCTGGATCCTCACGAAGCGCCGACTTCAAGGCTCTCGAGAATGAGAAAGTATCATAGTGCACCTCACGCTGCGCCACTAACGATCTTTTTGACTTATGAGTAAACTCAATCGGGTCCTCAATTGTCAAAATATGCATCGCTTTTTCAGTATTAATCTTATTAATAATTGCCGCCAAAGTCGTCGACTTACCAGAACCAGTCGGACCAGTCACCAGCACTAAGCCACGTGGATAATCCGCAAAACTTGAAATTACCTGAGGCATCCCCAGCTCCTCAATCGTCGGCATTTTAGTTGGAATTAAACGAAAAGCTGCCGCTAAATTTCCCTTCTCATTAAAGGCATTCACACGAAAACGCGCAATTTCACCAAAAGAGAAAGAGTAATCAAATTCTTTATCTTTGGATAATACCTCACGCTGCATTGAATCGAGCGTTGAAAAAATCAACTTATCAACCGCATCACTATTTAAAACCGGTGTATTTGGAATTGGAGTTAGTGCACCATCAATTCTTAAAATTGGAGGTAAGCCAACCTGAATATGTAAATCTGAGGCATTCCTTCTAATACATTCCTCAAGCAAGGTTTCGATTTTCACAGAAGTAGGCAAAGCTGTTGGCGTTGAAGCTGCTGCCGCTTGCTGTGCTGCCGTCGTCTTCACCGAAGTCTGCCCAGGCATCATCGGCGCTGCCGCCATTGGAGCACCCTGTGCGCCCGGCATCGTTGTCATATTTGCTTGTGGCTGTGTATTTCCCTGCATGTGTTTCCTCTCTCCTGCTATTTTAGCATAACCTTTATCAGTTTTATATATTAAGTCAAGTCCGACGCTACTCGATTCACCTCACTTACGGTTGTAATTCCAGTCAAGGCCTTCATCATTCCATCTTGACGCATCGTTAAAGTCCCCTTTGTTCGCGCCAATTTCATAATCTCACTCGACGTCGCCCGTTTTGTAATCATTTTTTGAATATCATCATCCACTTCAATCGTCTCATAAAGACCAGCCCTCCCCTTATAGCCACCCGGTGTTTCCCGATCGTCAATCCCGCGTACCAGAGTATATCCATTCGGATTGACCACCGGCAGCCCCGTGTACCCCAAATCTTCAGACACCATCGCCACCTGCTGTTGATTTTGTGGCAAAATATTCCCCACCAAATCATTAATCTGTTTGGTCTCCATTTCATTTGAATGAACCGCCTCGCGTTTTGGCGCCACTCGTCGCACCAATCTCTGACCAATCACCGTATTCAATGTTGAAGCTAAAAGATATGGCTCAATCCCCATATCAAGAAGCCTTGGTAAAATACCAGCCGCTGAGTTAGTATGTAATGTCGAAAATACCAAGTGTCCAGTCAAGGCCGCCTGTACTGCCAAATTTGCAGTCTCCGCATCACGAATCTCCCCAACCATCACTACATCCGGGTCCTGACGCAAAATACTTCTAAGCCCCGCCGCAAAAGTTAGTCCAGCATCCACATTCACCTGAATCTGGTTCACCCCATCCATTTTATACTCAACCGGGTCTTCCAAAGTCACAATATTAATTCCATCCGACTTAATTCGACGGATCAAAGAATAAAGCGTCGTCGACTTACCAGAACCAGTTGGTCCCGAAGTTAGAATCATTCCGTTCGGCTTCGACAAACCTCGCTCCACCATCTTAAGCGCATGCCCAGTCATTCCCATCTGTTCAATATCAAGCGTCGTCCCGCTCTTATCCAAAATACGAATCACCACCTGCTCACCCCAAATCACTGGCGAAATCGCAATACGTAAATCAATCTCCTTATTGTCTACCAAAACGGTAAACTGACCATCCTGTGGAATACGGTGTTCATCAATTTTCAGGTTCGACAAAATCTTTACGCGCGACACCAAAGCTGGTTCAATCGTCTTTGGCAGCTCCATGACTTTCCTCAGTACCCCATCCACCCGGCAACGCACCACCAAACTTTTTTCTAGTGGCTCAATGTGAA
The DNA here is from genome assembly GCA_963539465.1 of uncultured Candidatus Saccharibacteria bacterium. Lineage (GTDB taxonomy): Bacteria > Patescibacteriota > Saccharimonadia > Saccharimonadales > Saccharimonadaceae > Nanosyncoccus. The sequence goes on from CAUTMI010000001.1 coordinate 397,782, forward strand.
TATCTGAAGCCTTTGATTTAGCTGCAAAAGTTAAGATTGTTGACAGCGCTTTTGAAATTGGTGAATCCTGTGTGATAATTTTCACGTCCGCACTATGCGAAACTTCACTCTCCTCACTTGTCTTGACTGCTCGCTCTACCGCCGTAAAATCACCGCGATATTGCGCAATCGCCGATTTAATTCCCTCTTCCGAAGCCATCATAATCCGAATCGGCTTCTGGGTCAGCTGTGAAAGATAGTCAGTTTGCTGCACGTTCGACACATCCAGCATCGCCACATAAAGCTGTCCGTTCTTCTCACCTAGCGGCACCACCATTGTACGCGAAATTACATCAAGCGGTAATAGCGCCAAAATCTCAGGGTCAAACAATACATTTTTCAAACTCACATACGGCACGTTCATCACCACTGCAGTAGCGTGCGTTATCGTTTCTGCATCTGTAATCTTCCTAGCCGTCAAAGTTGCAAGAAGTGGCTGTTTGGTTTTTGCAACCTCCTCAACCACCTCTTGTACCTTCTCACGAGAAACCAACCCTTCCGAAATTAATAGGGCTACAACCTTTTCCTGTGCCTCATGAGTTAATAATGTCATCGTCCCACCTAATTATTCGTATTATTTGAAGTTCCTTCGTTTTGAGTGCTTGAAGTCGACTGGCCATTTGCATTACTTGAATCCGAGGCACCCGTAGAATTAGTTGATTCACTACTTGAGTTTTTTGATTCCTCGCCCGCCTTCTCTTCAGCAGCCTTCTTCGCCTCGTCCTCCGCCTTTTTCTTCTCTTCGTTAGCTTTTTCTTCTTCGGCAGCCTGTTCCGGCGTTGCCTTACCACAAGCCACAAGCTCTGCTCGGTCCAAGATTCCATTCTGATCCACGTCTTCACACTGGCCCACATAAACCTCAACTGTAGGATTTATCGCGTCTTGATTGAAAGTTTCAGGATCAGGCGCTACAACCTCTGTTGTAATTGGTGAAATCGTCTTATGTTTTAAACTTAACTCATCCGGATTACCTAGCAAGGCATTGGAGGCAAAAAATGCAGCAACCATCCCAATCGAAGCAATAATGATGATTGTAAAGATGTCTGATTGTTTCATTTTATTCCTCCTTCTCCTTATTTCTTGGTTGAGTTATTTGTGTTATTCGTGTTATTTGTGGTTTTTGTATTGTTTGTGGTATTTGTTTTTGATGCTCCACTCTTGTTCGTACCACCCGAGCCACCAGTTTTCTTCTTTTCCTCTTTTGCAGTGACAACCTCTATCTTTTCCTGGACTGAAGTCTCCGCACTGTAATATGCTACACCCTGCGCCAATAATTCGAGTTTTGAACTACCATCACTTGCATTGCTCCCCCACTTAATTTGAGCAGAGTTAATACTAAAGGCACGAATTGAGCGCTCAATATTTGAAATAATCGACATCGTCTCCGCCTCGTTTCTCTTCACGGTCAATGCAATTGGAATCGTCGAAACACCTTTGATTTTACTCTGCTTATAATTGGTACCTGGTGATAATTGTTCAGGTTCAAAACCGGAAAGCAAGAAAATCTGATTTAAAGACGCAAGTAGAGCTTCATCATTCTTCTGTGCTGGCAAAGCATCTGGAATTACACGTAATGCCGAACACATTTTCATCATCTTCAGGTTATATGATCGCTCATCATCCGAAGTAGATTTTGAGTATGCAGCCGTAAAATCAACCCGCTTATGGTTATCATCATAACACTGTTTCTGACTACTACGACCAACCGACTCGAGATCCGTATTGTTTGCCATATTCACCATAACGTTGTAACGTAAAGTACCAGGAATAGTTGAAACATCAATCGACTGTGGATTACATTTTTCCAAATCCTTATCTGAAAACCTTCCGTCTTTACTAGATGGCTTACAGATCCCCACATTTTTAATTGCTAGGTTATAGTTCGCAATTGATTCGTCACGCTTGCTAATTACCTTTGAGTTAAAACTCATATGCTTTAACAAATAGACCGACACCACAATACTTACACCGAGCACCAACGAGGCTCCTAGCACCGCCATCATCATCTGTTGCTGCAATTTACTAATCTTAAATCGCTTACCAACCGCCTTCGCTGCCATTATTTTTTACCCTCATTTCCTTTATTTGTGTCACTTGTCTGTTTTGTGCTCGTATTAATACATTCAGAGTCATCCGCACGACAATCTTTCGCTGCCGCCGCAAACATACCCTTAATCTGTTGATATGAATCGGTCACATTCTGACCGGTAGGCCCAATCGTCATCACATGTTTTGTATTGTATGCGAAAATCACTGGATCAACTGCAAGCACCGCGGTAAAACGTAGCACTAAGTTATTATTTGCATCACGTCCGTTCGAAGAATCTGTAATCTGCGTCCCTTCAGGCACCATCTTACAGTTATTTTCCGCGCTCCATTTGATAGAGCTACCCTCATTCGTTGAAACTTCTTGGCCGCTATATTTAATACATTCACTCTCAAAATGTGGTACCCCAGTAATCTTCCCCTTCAGATCCATGCTTGGTTTATAAACATAGTTTTTCACATTCTTAATCGTTGTAGTATCTGTCTCTACGCCATTTTCGGTTGTAGTTTTTGTTTCAGAACTAGATTTCAAATCATCGGCCACTCCATCTTCTGAAGTTTTCACTTCCGTGCCCTTACTCCAAATATCAAATTGCGGAGTACGCCAAATCTTTTCATCTGGCACTACAGTCTCTACCTTTGTCACCGTTTTCTTGGTAGCTTCTCCACCTTCCTTATCGCCAACCTGACCAATTTGACCATTGTTTAAATTCGTATTCGAAACCGAAGAGTCAACCTTCTTATCGTCTGTAATTTTATTCTCCTCGGCCTGTGTCGTTGCATGATCATTTCGCCCCGGATCACAATCAGTCGTTCCACGCTTCCAAATCACATAGACATTACCATTGTCAGATAATAAGTTGCCGTTCTCATCAGTTTCTCTAATACAACGTGTTGGAATCAGATCTCCACTCGCCGTCACAAAGCGACCAAAATCATACTTCATCATATTCACAGATTTCTTGAACGACTCAAGCACACGATAATCAATCTTTGGATCCTCACCAGCATTTGCCTGTCCATCAAAATTCAAAGTTGACGTCTCAAGATTGACGTTCAGTTCAGACATCGTAATTGTATCGGCGCCGGTTGGGAAAAGATTTTTAAGAATTGGGAAGACCCTGGAAAGCACTGGCCGATTCTTATTAATCTCAGACAACTTCTTTAATTGATCCTGAATTGTCAAAAAATCCGGCAGCTCCTTATAAGTTGTCACCTTATCGCTCAACTTATTAATATGGTCCTCCTGCCCAGAAATCATAAGGTCTTGCGTCCCCTTGATACCACCAAGTATCGCTACTGTCGAAACCGAAGCAATCGAGACTGCGATACAAATGAAGAACACTAAGTTACGCATTTTCTGCATCTTGATCATCTGCAGCTTCACGTCTGGAACTAAGTTTACTTCATACTTTCCAGTCTGTCCCGCCATCATCGTATTGTCATTTTTATCACCCTCAAAAAGACTCTTCACAAATGCTGGAATATCGGAAAAATTCATGGTTTTAAAATCAATTTTTTTCATTATTCATTACTCCTTTCCGCAAGTCCAATTGCCACCGCAAACTCCGACGCCACCGGCAAAAGCATTTGTTGTTGTGCTGGAGTCACCTTAACGTATTGCCATGGGTTGCCCTGTGTAGTCGCCACGCCAGTTTGCATCTCAATATACTCAGCCATAAACGGAATAATTCCCGAAAAACCAGAGAGCACAATTCCACCGACTTGCGCCCCCACATAGCGGTTCTGGAAGAAACGCACCGACTTTGTCATCTCCATCGCAAATCCCTCAAGTGTCGATTTCAAGGCCTCAAAAACTTTACCCTCAAGCTTATCTTGTGCTAAACCAAACTTTAAAATAAACTGTCGTGCCTGATCATCGCGCACCTTCAGAGAGTTTTCTACAGTTCTAACAAAACTTAGGAGCCCACCAGGAATCGAGCGCACCAATCTCGGAGATCCTTGATACATCACCACGAGGTCGGTCGAAGTCTCACCAAGATCAATAATCATCCTCGCATCCTGCACTCCAACTGGCGCCAAAGCTCTCACCATCGCAATCGGTTCTGGCTCCTGTGCAATCACATTAAGACCTAACTGTTCTACGCTTTCCATTACCGACTCAGCATATGCATTATCAGTTGAAGATAATAAAATCTCCGCCTTTTTTGCGTCATTAGGACTAATCCCCAGCACAGCAAAATCAATTTTCGCCTCGTCAACCGACATCGGAACATATTGATCCGCCTCATATTTTACGGTCTGTGTCAATTCACGCTGTGGCGCATTTGGTACTTCAATGATCGCCGTGTAAGTCTTTCTCGCTGGCAAACCAATCGCAATATTCTTAGTTTTAATTCCAGCCTGTTCCCTAGCCCCCAAAATAATTTCACCGAGCTTCCTTTTACCGGTTTCCGAATCATCTTTTGTAATTTTCTGATCAACTGGCACATAGGCAAACTTATCCAACGTCCAGCCTTTCTCAGCATTACCAGAAAGCTGGATCATCCTGATCGAATTAGTACCAATATCCAACGCGAAGAAATCGCCCACTCCATGCAATAGACTCATACTATATATGATTATAGCACAAGCATTATAAAATCTGTAAAGACTTTTCTACCTTTCTAAACTCCAGCGTTGAAACTTCATCAAATCGCTTCAATTCCCCCTCTGCCTGAATCTCAAAGCTAGCTGGATGTTCAAAAATATATTTTGAAGTAGATACTTCATCTCCACTCACTCTTCCAAAAATCCCCTTCAACATAAACCCGCTCACCCCCAGAAAGCTCCCCAATCTTGCGCATCGTACTAAAAAGCTATTTCCAAGATAATATTCGCCTCCACCAAGAATTCTTGCCATAGTCGCACCATTTAATGCAATCAAGTCCGAAACTCCTCCCCAAAAAAATCTCGGCTCAAAAATCTTTGACCCTAAAATCTTGCCATTAATGTCAAGCGTCTCCATCCTAAACCTAAAGAACCACTGTTTTTTTCGATTTTCTATAAACCAAACGAATAAAATCCAAAGCGAGAATATCAAATTCTTTTTGCGCCTTCTCAATCTCTCTCGATTTTTCTTTTCGTTAAAAATCTTAGTCGATTCCGCCAACATTCCCGCCGTAAAATAACACAAAGCATACCGAAAATGCTTCTCATTCACCAAGGCTTCCATCGCATATACTTTTTGGCCGCGGGCTCGTTGTAAAGTCCTTGCAATATCATTGAAATTTCCATAAGGAATCGAATAGAACTTTACATTCTTCCCCGATAAAATTGCACCGTTCACCCCAATCGAAGCTGTGCCATCTCCGCCAATAACCAGAATAATGTCACCATCAAGTAAGCAGCTCGCGAGCTTCTCCGCATTGTCATCAACGTGTGTCGGCTGCACCTCATAACGAAACGTCGTAACATTTGAAACCAGTTTCTCCTCAAATATGAAACGGTTTAGTGGTTTTAAAATCTCGACTTCCGCTCGTTTCGCCTGAGTCGAACGCGGATTCAGTACCAGCACTAATCTCACCCGTCTCGCTGCCGATTCCTCCTGGAGTCTCTTTAAAAAATATTTCAATTCATCAAAAAAGCGGTTTTTCCTCAGCTCACGCCAAAAATCCTCACCGCTCTTCTTCATTTATATTAACCTATTCTAAAATTTAAGCACTAAATCCTACTCCGCCACCCCACTACCTGCCAGCGTAAATTCCCCCAGGTAGCAAGAAGTTTGCGACCCCCCAGAACATTGCATAAACCACAAGCCCAATCACAATGTGAAAAATTCTCGTCTTCACCTTCATAATTACAGCAGGCTCATTTTTCGAAGTCATGTATAAATAGCCACACCAAATAAAACCAACCGTTGCGGCTGCCCCAATTCCAAGAGTAAAGATATTAAGTACCATCCCGAGTACCGAAAAAATCCCTTCCTTAGCATCCCCAGCGTTGCATTGCAAAACCGAAGTTGGAACGCCTCCACACTCCTTTCCAGTAGGCGACGTCCCGCCTTCCGCAAATACAGGATTCATCGTCAAAAGTGCACCAAACGAAGTCATAAAAAGCATCATGAATACCCCCAAATAAGCTTGTATCCGACTTAAAATCTTCTCTTTCATGACCTGATTATATCCTGTTTCCTCTTTCCTTACTAGATATTATTAAAGTTTGCCAGCTTTCAATGTATATACTCGTGTAATTTCTTCGTATCCTTGTGTTTACGAAGTTTAGACAAAGCCTTTGCCTCAATCTGACGAATACGCTCCCTAGTCACCGCAAATTCCGCACCCACTTCCTCGAGAGTATGTGGACGCCCGCCGCCAATTCCAAAGCGTAATTTAATCACTTTTTGCTCACGCTCCGAAAGCGACCCTAAAATTTCGGCAATCTGCTCTTTTAACATCTGTGCTGCCGCTGCATCCTCAGGAGAGACTCTACCCTCATCCTCGATAAAATCACCAAGAACAGAGTCCTCATCTTCTCCATCGTGGCCAACTGCTGCATCAAGCGAAGCAATATCCTGCTTAATCTTCATTACGTAGTCAACTTTATCCGGCTCCATCCCCATTTCTTTAGCCACTTCTTCAGTAGTCGGCTCGCGGTTTAGTTCGTTTGTCAATTTTCGAGTTGCACGCAAAACTTTATTAATGGTTTCCACCATGTGCACAGGAATACGAATCGTTCTTGCCTGATCGGCAATTGCACGGGTGATCGCTTGACGGATCCACCAAGTAGCATAAGTTGAAAACTTGAATCCCTTATCCGGATCAAATTTTTCCACGGCACGTAAAAGACCAGTATTACCTTCCTGGATTAAATCCAGAAAATCAAGACCACGGCCAGAATAGCGTTTTGCGATCGATACCACGAGACGCATATTCGCCTCGACCATTTTATCCTTTGCTTTTTTCTCGCCCTTCACGATGCGATAGGCAAGGTCGGTTTCTTCTTCATTTGAGAGCAGTGGAATTTTTCCGATTTCCCTGAGATAAAGCCTGACTGAGTCATCAGCAAACTGGTCCACGTTTTCCGCAGTAATCTCAAGATCCTCATCCGAGAGTTCATCGTCCTCAGAAAGATCATCTAATCCTGGCTCTTGCGGCCCAAAATCAGCATCACGAGAAGCAAATAATTCTTCATCATCATTCATTTTATTATTCTCATCCACAATACTCTTTACCATCACATCAATTTATAACATAAACTGTCAAATAAGACAAACTCTTACCCGTTTTAAAGATCTGATCATTACACAATAATCTAAATGGCACGATGTCTCATTAAATTGCGGAATAACCCACGTACTCTATTTTTAGCTCCAGTCATGATCAATGTAAAATTCATCCTCAGACCAGTCTTTTCAACGTTAAACCTCTTCGAATAATACTCTGTAAAACTAGACATCATCTGTTTCACCATATGATCCTGAAGGGATAATTCTTCCTTCTCCTCTTTTGAAGGGGCATCTTCGCCACGAGTCTGAAGTCGCTTATTAATCGCATCAACTTTTTTCTGAAGCTCAGTATAAACATAAGCACCCTCAAACTCCCTATCAGGCCCATTTAGTTCCCTAGCGCTACCTCTAAAGATATCATCAAGATTCAACTTGTCCATAGCCTGTCTAATCCTCTCGTTGTTTTCGTGTTGGATATTTTGCCCCTCAGAATTTAGAACCATGTCCGTCCTTGAAGACTCATAAATCAACTCCCCCTTCATAAAGTCTCTATATTTAGTAGCATTATCCTTATCATAAAAACCAAGAATATAATCTTTCGCCAAATCACCAGACAGTACGTTCACTCTTCTTACTTCTGCCGATTTATCGATTTCATGAATCTCATGAGTGGGCACACTATCTACCTTATCGCCATTCTTACTATCCTTCATATCCGCAACAAGTTTCTTGTATTCTTCACTCTTCGCCGATTCATCTAATTTCTTTTCTGCATCATAAAAACTCTTCAACCTATCACGAAACTTTACTTTGGCAAGAAATACCTTAATCAAACCATCAATTACAGCTGTTCCAGTATTATATTCTTCTTCGGTTATTGTAGACGGAATGTTTTCATAAAGCTTTGGGTCATATGTCACACCTTTCATTTTACTTTCATACTGCCCAGCTAGTTGTGGATTAAATTTCTTTAGTAATTGAAAGTGTGCTTTTCTAAGCTCTGTTCGCATATATAAGAAAGTAGCATCCTCCCCATACTTTTTTGCTAATTCCTGAGTCCTGCCAATATTAATGTCATTAATAACAGACTCGAACATATCGGCCCGCGCAAGTTTTTCTTTAAGATCCTTAGTCTTCTCCTTAACATCATCAGGCAATTCTTTTATGTTCTTACATGCCCCTAATGTAAACTTTTCAGCAGCTTTTCGCCTCTTGTCATTATCTTCAAGTGCAATATGCACTCCTAAAAGATCTATTGCAATTTTTGCAGAACGTTGCGCAAAAGAGTCCCCCTCACTAAGATTCTCAAAATAATCATTAAATCCTTTTATTTTTTCATTAGACCCATCAGGATTTTTTAACTTATCTTTAGAATTGTCATCAGTATTCTTACTTGAATTTCCAGCCATCATCATTCGCATAAATGAAATTGGACTCATGCCAACACCAGTAACCTCACCAACTTTCTTACCCGGATCAGTATTAGCATTCGTTTTTGCATCCACGCTATCAATATTTACCGGTACATTCTTTTTCGTATCCCCATTGTCTATATTTGCCGAATTATTCTGTTTTGCATTTTTCTGTTGTTCAGCAGCGGTCTTTTTAACCATATTATTGACCATAGAATCAACCTGATCGACAGGAACACCAAGTATCTTAGCGAGTTTTTCCTTTCTCGCCGCCGCCTTCTGTTTTTCCTCCTGGTCGATCTGCACCGCTCTCTCACGAATACGTTCTTCGTCTGGTTTTGACACTAAACTATTCATTTTACGCTGATCAGCAATCAAAGCCTGTCTTTTATCCTCAAGCTTATCTAATTCCTGCTGCTGCGCTTCAGTCAGGCCCCTCAATCCGCCTTCAACGAATTCCTTCCTTTTCTTTGCGATTTCTTCGTCAGTCTTTATGCGTTCATTCTCTAAATTGTCATACCTATCATTTTCAGCCTTAATTTGTTCAGCTGCGATCTTACCATATGTTCCTACGGCAATATCCTTCATTGTCTCATTATTGGTTTCTTCAGCCTTTTGAATGATCGCATCAATAGAAGCCATTTTTGTCTTATATAGGCCTTTATCAATTCTACCCTGATCGTAAAGAGATTGAATCGAGCTACGCATACTATCATATCGTTTTGTATCAATTAACTTCTTGGTAGTTTCTTCTCTAATTGAATCGATCTTCGCCTCTGCAGTAGCCTTTATGCCGATATTTTCACCGATTGCCTTATTAATATTCGCAAGGAAGACCTTTTCTCCATGCTTCCTATCTTCCATGGACTCCTCTGGAGTAGCCTCTTTCGTTGGCACGAAGTCTTCATCCATTCCTTTTGACATCTTCTTGGCTTCATCACCAGACACGCGTACCTTACTCTGATTATTTTTCTCTCGAAAATATTTTTCCTCCTCATCCCGCAAGAAGTCCGCCATTGAACGGGATTCTTTCCCAGCATCTCTACTATCCATCAAGCCCAGTCCGACCATCTGTTTCAAAGCAGCTTCATTCTCTTCACGAATATAATCAAGAATATCCTTACGGTTATTCCTTCCATTATTTCCGAGATCCTTAGCTTCAATCTTTAAGCCTTTCTCTTCCGGCTTCTTCTCCTGATTCCCCTTATTCTCAACCACTGGCGCTGGATTACTCTCTGCAGCATTATTTTTATTACCAATTCTTTCCATTTTTCTATCCCTATCTTACAAGTGTTGTCATATCTTTATTATCTTAAGCCAAGAAACTTTCCCTAAAGTTGATCAGTGCATTTTTTGCAATCGTCTCAGTATCTATTCCAGACTCTCGCACAATACCCTCAATCAATTCCTCACTAGCAGTATTCTCGTCATATGCAGCATTTATTTTATCTAAAAGATAATCCGGTAGATTCATTAGAATTTCAGTCATCACCGTGTCACTCACTTTTTCCATAAGCTCAGCACGTAGTCGATCAGTCTTATTGATACCTTTCTCATCAATCAACTGATCAACAAAATGCTCGAGCATTGCTTTATCAGATGCGGCAAAACTATTACCAGCGTCTTCCATACTACACCCTTTCAATTTTAAAAATATGACTTTTATGTAACTATACCGCTAATCCTTATAAATGTCCAGATTTCACAAGAGCCAATTGCTATTCTTTCGCCATTCTTTTCGCTATTCTTTTCTCAACTGTTCAATCTGCTTCAAAATTTCCATAGTTTTTTCTTCATCACTCTCAACCTGCGTCAGCTGCTCGGTCAGCTCTGAAATCTTCCGCTTTCTTAGCTCCTCCCTATATCGCGCATTCAAATTCATCGTTTCCTTCTTCAGCGCGTCTTCACTCATCCCCGCATATTTTTCATCAAAAATCAAAGACAACTCCTCAAGCCTTGTTTCATCTTCTGGAATCTCCAGCCCAATTTCCTGCCCCACCGCACCCCCATACACCAAAATCGCCTGCAAACTATCCTCCAAAGTCTTCAGCGTATTTAGCACCTCACTCCCCTCATCTAAAACTTCACCTTGCCCCTTTGTCACCACAGGTTTCAAGCGCACTGTCTCCACCTGGATCTTTTTCGCCTGCAAATCCTCAACCGTCACGTCTAATTTTCTGGCCACCATTTGTTCATAATGTTTCTTTTCTACCGGATCCTCAATGTAAGAAATAATCTTCATTGCCAAATCCGAATATTTCTTTTTCCCGGGTCCCGTCATTAAATTCAACTTCGTTTCATATTTTTTCAAAATCCAGTCCACTGCCGGCATCCGATCTTCCACACATTTTTGCCATAATTTCGGATCAATTTTAATTAGTTCATCTGGGTCCTTTGCCTGTCCATAGCCAGAAATTACCGACAACGAAATGCCGATTTTCCCAGCTAGCATAATTGCTCGCTCTGCTGCTTTAACCCCTGCCTCATCTCCATCATAGGCCAGCCGAATATCCGAAGTTAGCCTCGACAAAATCTTCAGGTGATTTTCCGTCATCGCCGTCCCAGAAGTTGCCACCGCCTCCTTCACCCCCGCCTGGTGCGACGAAATTACATCCATATTCCCCTCAACAATCACCACAAAGTTGCTCTTTCGAATCGCCTCTTTTGCCTGCGCTAAACCAAAAATGAATCGCCCCTTATTAAATAACCTCGTCTCCGGCGTATTCAGATATTTCGGCTCGCCCTTATCGATAATTCTCCCCGTAAATCCAATCACGTCACCACTATTTGCGTCCACAAACGGGATCATCATTCTTCCCTTGAATAAATCGCCATCAAAACGATTCACAAGGCCCGCCTCTTTCATCTCCGCCAAAGAATATCCACGTTTTTCTAAAAACTGCACCAAGCTATTCTTACTATTTGGCGCATACCCCACACAAAAATCCACAATCGTTGGTCGATTCAATTCACGTTTATAAAATACGTATTCACAAACCGCCTTATTTTTCGCCAAACACACCTGAAAATATTTACAAGCCAGCTCCAAAGCCTCCTTTGCTCGCATTTTTAATCTTGCATTTACCTCGTCACTGCGATCATATTTTTTTAACTCTACTCCAGCCTGGGCGGCCAATTTTTCTAGCGCCTCTCTAAAACTTATCCCCTCCACCTCCATAATAAAACTAAAGATATCTCCGCCCTTATTCGCCGAAAAATCATGCCAAATTCCCTTTTCTGGCGACACCATAAACGACGGCGTTTTATCCACACCCCAAGGTGAACGCCCCTTCAGCGTCCTACCGGCCCGTTTTAGCTCGATGTATTGTGAGACTACATCTTCAATCGGGAGTCTTGCTCGTATTTCCTCTTTAGCATCCTGCACTAAAGCTCTTCCTCCACTTGTATCTCATTTCTTAAATTATAGCATCTCAAATCTGTTATGCTATAATATTTTCATGGATAAGATGGCTTACTTGCAACAGATCGCAAGCGAAAATAAAAATCATAGCAAAACTCCAAATGGCGGTTTTGACTTTCTTAAATATCTCACTCTAAAAAATATTGCAATTTTTGTAGTCTCTCTATTTTTCCTTATTGGCGCCAGTTCACTTCTCAATGCCAAAAAGACCATAGATACTCGCGACCGCGATTACTTAATTCGCAGCTACTTCATGGCTAAATATCTCAATGAAGAAACTCTTGGTAAATATTCAGATCTTTTAAAATCCTCTGACCTCCGTGCCTATAGTTCGTCCCTAAAAGGTGTTCTTCACGAACTCATGCTCACCGAGAAAAAATCCCTCACTGAGGAATTTGGTATAGAGGATGTTGACTCGCTCTCAGAGGAGCCAATTGCGACTGATGAAAAAGATAAGAATAATAAACTAAATTCTACTCTCGAAACCGCCCGCATTTCCGCCCATCTCGATCGTGTTTTCGCTCGCGAATTTACTTTACAACTAGCCTATCTCATTAACTACCAAACCGAAACCAATCAGCGCACCCAAAAGCCAGCCGCAAAATCCGCTACAGAAACAGAAATTAAAAATCTCACTAACCTTAAAGAAAATTTTGAAAATTTTAATATCAAAGCCGTCTAGTCTTCCTTCAACTCACACAAAAGCTATATCGAGAGAATATAAAATTACACAAAGACTAATCCCCTACTAGGTTATCCCTGCTATACCAGAAATATTTTATAAGGTATAATAGCCTCATGAAAAATCCAGATTTAAAAAAGCTCAAGAAAAGTATCAAAAAAATGAATCCGATTCTCAAAGAATTTCGCGATTTCATCAATCGTGGCAATGTCATCGACCTCGCTGTTGGTGTCATCATCGGTGGCGCATTCAATAAGATCATTAGCTCACTCGTCAATGACCTCATTATGCCAGTTGTTGGCATCATTCTCGGTGGTATCGATTTCACCAATCTCGAAATCACCATCCCTAACTTCCTTGGCGGATCTAGTGCAGCCCACCTTCGCTATGGAAACTTCATCCAAAATGTCGTAGATTTCCTCATCGTTGCCTTCTGTGTCTTTATCTTCATTCGCATTATCAATAAATTCACTGCAAAGAAAGAAGCTGAAGCAGCCACAGAGCCAACTACCGATGAGAAAATTCTCACCGTTCTTGAAGAAATCCGCGACCAGCGCAAGAAATAATATTTTAGTTCAAGAAATATTTTTGATAGCATAATTCGAGGTAAAACTAAATATCAAATAAAAAACTGCAGTCATCTGCAGTTTTTTTAATCAGAACAAATTATTTACTCAAACTAAATTTTTATTCAAGCTCTTTTGAAAGATTATAACTCAATCTCGCCATATCATAAATTTCATCAAGCGACATCTGTCCAGACATCACCACTTCAATTCCCCCATTGCCAAAATAACGCGATATCATCACCGATTCATATTGCTCTCTTAATAACCTCGACAAGTTCTTATCGGTTCTCACTTCAATTGTATTCTTTCTCTGAACTAGAAACACCTTCCCATTAGGCGCTAAAAATAGCTCCCCCTCATGCTCACCTTTCTTTGACAGAAATTCCTTCTCGTTATATTCTCCAATACCGGTCAAATCCTCAATTCTAAATTCCATTCTAACCTCGATCCTTCTTCACGTAACCTAAATAATACTTAATTTCTTCAATTGAACCTTCAATATCATCTAAGGCACGGTGATTTTCCCGTTTAGTAAACTTAATTTTTAAAGCATTCTCAAAATAAATCTTCCAAGCAGACACGTCAAACATTCGGTAATGCAACCTTGCATCCAATCTTGGCCACTCCTTCACAATAAATCTCTTGTCCTGGTGAATCGAATTACCTGCAAGATATACTTCCTTGCCAAAATTCTTCTCAATAAAATTTAAAATTTTATCTTCCACAACCTCAGCATCTTCCCCTTTCTCATTCTGAGTAACCAATGAATTATACGATTCGGGATTAGCCTCCCAGAATTCTCCCACCATACGCTCCTCGATTAGCTTCTTCGGTACCTTCACAACTGCTGTCATCCGGTCAATTTCATTGAACTGCCAATCTGTGGCAATTGCCGCTATCTCGAGAATCTTATCCTTTTCAGGATCAAGCCCGGTCATTTCTAAATCCACCCAAAGTAATTTAGCTTTTTTCATTTTACCTACATCTTCTCTGGGACTTCAATTCCTAATAGACTAAGCCCATGTGTTAATACTTTTAGATATGCAAGAACGATTTCACCACGTTCAACTTCAAAATCACTCCCCACAACCTGTACATTTTCGTAAAACCTACTAAATTCCTGCGCAATTTCATAAAGATAAGTACAAATCTTGTTAGGAGCCAATTCTTTTACCGCCTCTTCAAGTACTGATTTGTACTGCATAACTTTTTTGATCAAACTCTTCTCAAAATCGTTCAGGGTCCAGGAATTTTGAGTAATTTCTTTACTCGTTTGTTTTGACTGTGACTCAAAAATCTTTCCGAGTACTTTTTGTGCTCGCACTGCAGCATATTGCAGATAAGGACCAGAATTACCAGTCATAGATACCGACTCGTCGACATCAAATATAATGTCGCCGCCAACCTTATATTTCAAAAATGCATAACGAATTGCACCGAACAAAATCTTCGAATCAACCTTTTTTTGTTCAGTCTCACTACTATTACCGCGACTACTGTTCACATTTTTTTGCACTTCAAACAGCTCATCGTTAATTAAATTGATCACATCAACAGCCTTCAAGAAATTCCCCTTCCTTGAGGACATCTTCTCTTTCCCTGGTAATTTCACCTGTCCATGTGTAATATGCAAAGTTCTTGACGACAATTCTGGTGCATACTGCTCGATTGATTTCAAGACTACCTTCATATAGTCGATAATATCATTACCGGTAATAATCACAGATTTGTCAAAGTGGTAATCAGCCCATTTTGTAAAGATTAAACCAACATCTTTTGCCTCATAGGTTGGCAACCCATTTTTATTAATAAATACACGGGTGTGCAGACCATACTTCTCGCCCTTAAATACTACAGCACCATCTGACTCTTCATAGACGCCATTCTTAAGTTCTCGCCTTACAACTTCAAGACCTTTTCCTGCCACCGTCGATTCTGGATAATATCGATCAAATTTCACACCAATATTTCTATAAAAATCTTCAAAATATTGATAACTAGCTTTGCGTCCCCAGTAATAAACTTTTGCAATCAAAAGATCTTTCTCGACATTACCCCTCGCACTCCCCTCGCTGGATTCAAGCTCTTCCTCAAGCTTTGCAACAACCTCTTCCCCTGCGGCAGCAATTTTATAAATCTTTTGGTTAATTTCAACAATTTCTTGCTTAGCTTTTTCGTCTTCTTCATAGGCCGTTGAGCCTTCAACATATGACTCAGCCATAAGCTCTGCCTTCTCAGTCGGTGTCATCTCGTCCGAAATTCTGTCAACATGCTGTAAAAGTGCATACATATTTTTTGCCACATGTAGCCCCACGTCACCACCGAAGTTTGCTCGCACAACTTTTCCGCCAGCGAACTCAATGATTCTCGACATTGCGTCCCCAACCATCGAAGTATAAAGATGACCCACGTGCAAAATTTTAAACGGATTTGGATCGGAAAACTCACATATCACGGTTTTATTCAAATATTCATCCTGTGATATATTATCCAAGAAATCTTTTTGATATTTTGCAATCTCAGCCTTATAAAACCCGTCACCAAGCTTAATATTGATAAAGCCAGGCTTCGCAACTTCCACATTGTCAACAACTCCATTTTCTGAATCAGCCCGTCTCAATAGTTCACCACGGATTTCTTCAGCAATCTCAAGTGGATTCCGCTTCAAAGTCTTTGTCAAACTCATTGCGATATTCGTTGCAAAATCCGCACCAGTATCCTTTGGCGCTGCAACCACATTAGCCTCAACCTCCACTCCATAAAGAGTAGAGATCACTAATTTAAGTAATTGTTTAATCTTCTCCATACCTATATTTTAGCACAAAGAAGTTTTATCTCTGTAAACAAAATCTAGACCAAGGAATCCATAAAGGCTTGGAACAAAGGATGTACACTTAGTGGGCGAGATTTAAACTCTGGATGGGCCTGTGTCCCTTGGAAGAATTTCAGTCCAGGTGCCTCCACAAATTCAACCAACTTTCCGTTTGGAGAAGTACCAGACACTTCAATGCCACCCTTTGAAATTGCATCCAAGAATTTCTGGTTCACTTCAAAGCGATGACGATGACGCTCAACTACTTCAGTTGCTCCGTAAATCTTGGCAGTCTGACTATCCTTCATAAGCTTCGCTTTGTAATCCCCCAGCCTCATCGTTCCACCAGTCGATTCCTTCCCCTTCTGATCGTCCATAATATAGATCACGTTTTCAGGTGTCTCTTCATCAAATTCCTCAGAGTTTGCTCTTCTAAGCCCGGCTCTTCGCGCTGCTGCAATACAAGCTACCTGCATGCCAAGGCAAAGACCAAGATATGGCTTATCGTTCTCAAGAGCAAATTCCGCCGCACAAATCTTCCCCTCAACACCTCTTGCACCGAATCCACCAGGCACCACTAATCCGTCCACGGCCGCAAAATCTTTATCCTCAGCCTTCTCGGCATTTATCCATTTAATTTCAAGATTCACCCCACTCCATGCTGCAGCTGCCTTTAAAGCCTCCGTCACACAAATATAAGTATCTTCATTTCCAACATATTTTGCAACCAATCCCACCTTCACGGTTTTTTCATATTTCTCAGCTCGGCGCTTCGAAAACTCCAGCCATCTAGACATATCAGGCTCGCTAGTATCCCCAACGAAATCATTCAAAATTTCAAGCACACCAGACTTCAAAACATTAAATGGCACATCATACACCGAATTAATATCTGGCAAATTTAATACAGCAGTGTCAGAAATTCCTGAAAAGCGTGCAATCTTTTCACAAATTTCACGAGGTGCTGGATTCTCCGTACGGCAAACTACGACGTCCGGGATAATCCCAAAACCACGCAAGTCCTTCAAAGCGTTTTGTGCCGGTTTTGTTTTCAATTCTTTCGAAGTATTAATCCAAGGCACATAGACCACGCTCACATAGAGACAATTTCGACGTCCCACTTTATTGGCAAAAAGTCTAATTGCCTCGATAAATGACAGCCCCTCGTAATCACCAACCGTGCCGCCAATTTCAACAATATGAATATCCGAATCTTTCGAAGCCTTCTCAATCTTTTCCTGCACCAGATTTGTAAAATGTGGCACCAATTGTACGGTCTTACCATGAAAACCGCCAGCACGTTCTTTTTCAATTAATTCTTTAAAAATTGATCCAGACAAAGTTATCGAATAACGGTTTGTTTCAAAATCCAAAAAACGCTCATAGTGGCCTAAGTCCAAATCAGTTTCCACACCGTCATGTGTCACAAAACATTCACCATGCTCCACTGGATTTAATAATCCTGCATCAACATTTAAGTATGGGTCACACTTTTGCATAGTCACTTTGTAGCCCTTCGCCTTCAAAATCGCCCCCATCGAAGCTGCAGTAATCCCCTTACCAACGCCAGATAATACACCGCCAGTCACAAAAATATATTTGCATGGCTTCCCTGGATTTTTTCTCGACCCCTCAGTTTTTGTTTCAATATTTTTATTTACCATGGGACACCTCTCCTTTCGCCCACGCCTTAATTTATTTAACAAGATTCACCTCTGAATCAATAACTTCATTTTAGCATAAACATTAAAAATAGCTAGCGCTAGCTAGCCATTTTTATGATTTCTTTATCGAAAACACCTCACCGCAATTTCCGCAATGGAAATTATACTTTTCATCCGAAGCAAAATAGCCCAAAATTGCACCCAAAAGCCCCATCACCATCTTCCCGAAAATCATACGTTCCGCGGCAGAACTACCACTCTTCCCCATCGGAGTTACATTTGTGCTTCCGCAGTTCGGACAAGTCACTTTATTCGACGTTACAAATTGTGCACACATTTTAAGCCTTTCTTAGAAGATTATAGCACGCAAAATATCCTTGAAGCTATATCTTTTATTTCCCCTTCTTCACGAGACTTTTCTCTTTTAGTTGATATACTACATCCGCAGATTTCGCAAGCTGATCGCTATGCGTCACTACAATCACGCATTTATGATCCTTGTGTGCTGCCTCTTTCAATATTTTTATAATATCCCCGGTTGTTTCCTCATCCAAATTTCCCGTAGGCTCATCTGCCAAGATTATTGGCGCTTTTGAAACCAGTGCTCGCCCAATTGCCACCCTCTGTTGTTGTCCACCAGAAAGCTGCATGATATTTCGATTATGAATCGACCCCCCTAGACCCATTCTTTTAAGTACCTCATTACTCGCCTGAGAATTAACTAGCTTCAAATTTTCCATTGGAGTTAGATAGTCAATCAAATTATAACTCTGAAATACTAACGCAATATTATTCTTCCGGTGATATGAATACCCCATCGCCGCAATATCAAATTTATCTACTAGGATTTCTCCAGTTGTCGGAGTATCTAGTCCCGCCAGTAGTCCCAAGAACGTTGATTTACCAGAGCCAGATTTTCCCACCACTGCATAAAATTTTCCTGATTCAAATTCAATATTCACATTTTTCAAAACCTCCACACCTGTATTGTCATATTTGAATCCAACATTTTTCATACTTAATACCGTCATATTCCTCCTATTTCATCTTTGTTAAAATTTGTTTTGGCGTCAGCCTCATCGTTGAAATTGACGCACCACCAGTTGCAAGCAAAATCACCCCCACTCCTAAACTCATTACTGCCACATAATCGTTCACATTAAGTTCTTTACGTTTCACATTAATTTCATCTACGCCCCTCATTTCCGCCGAGTCCGCCTGCTCTAAAATCGTTTTAGTCATTGTGTCCGCAGTTAAGTTACTTACAAACATTGCCGGAATAAAGCTCACCGTCGCAATAATTAAAAGTTCAACCACTACTTGCAAGAACACTTCCAGCTTAGTCTTTCCTATTGCGAGCAATGTACCGATTTCATGTATCCTGCCTCTAAACCAAAACATCAATACAAAACCAAGTACTAGCATACTTGCTACAGAAATTGCGGCCAACATCATATTCAGCATCTTCTTTACACTCTCAATCGTTTGATAAAGGTCCTTATTCTTTTCGAAGTTATTTTCGATCACTAAGTTTTCCCAAGGCAGATTCATTGTTTTAACTTCCACAATTACCTCTTCAATTGTTTTCGGATCACTTACAAAATAACTAACTTGTTGCAATCGCAAATCCCTCGAAATATTCTCGAGTGTCTTAAAGCTAACAAATAGCCGATTTTGGGCTTCAGACGCAAAACCATTCATTTGAGCATCCTTGCCTGTAAAAATACCCACCACCACAAGTTTAATTTTTCTACCATGTATCTTGAAACTTAACTCATCGCCAAGTTTTAAATGATTTTTCTCAGCAAACTCCTCGTGTATTAGTACTTCGTCTTTTCCTCCACGCAAAACTCCGCGCCCCTGTTTTATTTCATATCGTCCATTTAAGAACTCTGGAAAAAGCTGACTGTCATCTACAAATGTTGCAGTAAAATTAAACCTCACCCCATCAAGTTTCACCCCACCGCGCGCATCTTCAACCGGCTGGTATTTATCACTTGCAACAACTTCATTCTGTATAAAATTTACTGATTCAATTCCCTTAACCTCCTTAACTGACTCTGCCTGCTTCAAAGTTAACCCACCAAGATTTATTCCACTTTGTGTCTTCTCAACTCCCATGCCGCCATCAGTCTCCACTCCGCCAGCAGCTATTCCCCCAATAGCTGCACCACCGGCGCTCATTCCCTTAGTACTAATTACGAAACCAGCTTTAAAATTCCGATCAAGCCTTCCCTTCAGATCGCCAATTGAATTTCTCACCACTGCTCCGGAAATTAATGCCGTAAAAATCAATATCATTAGCACTAATAAAATCAAGCTTCTTGAAGGTTTTCTTAAAACTGCAATAATTGCTCTCGAAAATACATTCATTTTATTCTAGTTCCATCAACAACTGTTTTGGTTTTAATCTAAGAATCGGTGATGCTCCAATTAGAACTGCCACCACGATCACCCCCATCGCAAATCCAAAAGTCCCTACCAGAAGCTCTGGCCTCACCGTAACATCAATGTGATCAATTGTTTTGGTTGTCACCGACGAATCCGCATCCGCGCCAAAACTTCCATTCAAAGATTTATTAATTTCTTTCGTCGTATTTTTTGACGCTTGCGACACTAAATTGTCACCGATTTTCTGAGACACGCTGCCAGCCACAAAGAATGAAAGAAGAAAACTCACTACAAAAATCATTAGGACTTCAGCCACAAACTGTAAAACAATCTTTACTTTTGAAACTCCGATCGAAAGCAGTACCCCCACTTCTTTCTTACGCTCATTAATCCAGAGAAATAGCACCAATGACAATACGCCGACCCCAAGAATCATCCCGAACATCATCACTCCAAATACTAATCCATAAATTCCACCTAGTGTACTCGTAATTCCAGCTAATTCCTGTTCACTTTTTGTTAACTGATACATTTTCCAGTCAATCGGTAACTTCTTTGCTTGCTCTAAAATCCTTGACATGGCATTCACATCCTTCGCAAAAAATGTCACATTCTGATAGATCTCATTATCGTAATTTACCTTGTTCGTCTTCCGTGTAGTTGCAAGATCAGTGTAGAAAATATTCTCAAATAACTCCGATCGAACTGATGCCCTTCTTGAATTCTTTCCACTAAATATCCCCACAACTTCTACCTCCGCAGACTCGTGAGACTTTTGTAAATTATCTGGATCATGTGGATTTGCCTGCACCTTGATCTTACTCCCTAGCTTCAGGTTATTTAACTTCGCAAAATCCTCATGTATTAAGACCTTAAATTTATCATCACTTTTAATATGTCGCCCTGATACTAGCTTAAAGGTTTCTGTCCTAAATTTTAATTCTTGCGCCGAATCATTTACCCCCATAAAATTCACTGCCTCGCCATAATCTTTTTCTTTTTTCGCATCGTAATCTTTAGTACCATCCGGTAGTCTCGCTTGTTTAGCATTTTTCAGATCAACCAAAGAATCCATCCGTCTCACACTGCCAGTCACCCCATCAAGCTTAGCAATCTGCTCAATGTCTTTATTCTTCACAGTGCCAGCACCTCTTGGAGTCCCCATATTGTACCTAGCATTGTTTTCTAAAACAAAGGCGCTCTGAACCTTTTTCCCAATTTCCCCCGCCGCCCGATCCGTCGCATTCTTAATTGCAAGACCTGACAAAATCATCGTCGACATTAAAAACAAAATAAAGGCCATAACTGCCGACTTCATTCTCTTTCGCGTAACAAACCGCCACGCACGTAGTATTACTTCCATATTTTTCCTTTCCCCACTAAGATACTACGTCAATGTGAAACTAATATGAAATTATTTCATTTTAACAATTCAAAAATTTCATCATAATCAACTTCCATAGAGATACTTTTATCATATAAATCAACCTCGTTATTTGCTTCAAAAACATTTAGATATTTTTTATACTCACTAGATCCATTCCAATGGACTCCTTCACTAGCTAAAGTCTTATAATAGTTAAGAAAACCCGGCTGGAACTTATAGTGCAATAAAATATGTCTGAGTGAAGTATTATTTAACTCATATGGAAAGATAAAATGATCATTAGCAATAAATTCATTACCAGTGTATTTAAATAATGATATTTTTTGAATACTAGACTTGATCCCGAATACCCTTGTCCTCATTCCACCATAAAATCGTAAAAAATCACCAGGCTTCGACTCGCAACAATATCCACTTTTGTCCACATATCTCCACTCATCCAGGTTCCTTTTTGATAAAATATTACCCTTAGGATAAATATCAATCATCAAGCTTTTTGTTAGTAAAACCTTATCTTGCTCCAATTTTACAGTGTAGTCACCTATATTCGTATTTCTAAAATGAGGAAAGATAAATAGTTCATCGGAATCAACAAGCAAATACCATTTATTAATTCCATAATAATCAATTATTCTCTGTTTAATTGTACATTCCTTATTACAATTAAATACGCCCACCCATCGCCACACATCAACATCTATATCAAGGCTGTCAATGTATCTTTTAATCAAATCAAGCTCTTCGGGATCACCACAATTAATTAAAACAAATTTATTTACACCAATATCTACATAATGAGTAATCCATTTCTGGAAAAAATCCCCAAAATTTCTAAATATACAGACACATACAACCCCATTAGTTGGCGCTATATTTGTACTTTTATTAGTACTGAACACTAATCTAAGATCATCATTAAATCCTTCACATAGCTCCGTTAAAACCATATTACTAAAATTAATATCATTGTATCGTCTCGATGCTGCTAAAGATAAATAATCTCTTGATCTTGAATGATTAACACGGCTAACTATATATTCTCTATAATTAATATATTCCTGTGTTATCTTAATAAGTTCATTTCTAGTTCTCCTAGCCTCATTAAAATCAACATTATCAATACATATAAATTCACCCTTATTCAAATGAGCTGATTTTATATTCAAAATCCGCATTAGCGATGAAATTATATTCCCGTGAGATATGATCAATATATTATTATTTGTAAAATTCTCATTTTCTAAATCTTCTAGAAAACTCAATAATCTATTGTATATCTCAAATTTATTTTCACCATATTTTCCAAACCTTATAAAAAAGTCACCATCCTTTTGCCTTCTACGCACGTCATCTAATATAAAATCATTTTTCTTTTGATTATAAGTACCGTAATCAATTTCACGAATTCTATCGTCAGCCACAAATTCAACACTCGGCATATATTCTCTAACCAAGTTAGCAGTCTGAACCGTCCGAAAAATCGGCGAGTAATACACTTTGTCTATCCTTCCTAGTTTTCGTGTATTTTCCTGAACTCTCTGAATACCACCTTTAGTTAACAGTGAACAAGATAAATTATCAGAAGAAAAAACCTGTTCGACATTGTCTCTCGCCTCACCATGTCTCATAAAAATTAGCTTCATTCCATAACCTCAATTATTTCATTTATTTTAACATCCCAAGAATCTTTATTCTCATATTAATTTTCCAGAATTAAATCTTTATCTTTAACTGATTTATGTTGGTTTTAAAAAATAAATATAATATTTTACTTAAACCAAATCTCAAACTTCATCCCACCTTTATACGCAGAAAACCAATACCGCAAACCGAGTCTTGTTAGAATATTCTTCACAAAATAAAGTCCCATTCCGTTTCCGCCAACCTCACTATTTCGTCGATAAAATGGGTCAAACAACACCGGTATCTCTTGTGCGCTAATCTCTTCTCCGAGATTCCAAATTGAAAATTTCCCTTTTTCACAAACGATCTTAATCACACTTCCCTCATCGGCATATTTCACGGCATTAGAGATTAAATTTGAAATCACCTCTCGCATTGCTGACCGATTTGTCCGTATCTTCATTTTAGAAATCCGACTCTCAAACCCCAGGCCTCGCGTCTTCGCTATTAATTCATATTCAAAAATCACTTCTTCCACCAAACTAGCCATATCAACGTCCGTCATCTGCTCTTCACCTGCCCGGCTCACATTCAGAATTTGCTCAATCATTTTCGACATTTTCTCCACCACCAAAATTGCTGCCTCTAGTTTTTCCGGATAATCCTCGACTTTTACCGTCCCAATCAACATATTTTCTAGCATAATATGCAAACTCGAAAGCGGTGTCTTTAATTCATGTGAAGCTCCACGAATTAAATCAACTTTTTCTTTTTCAAGTCTCGAAATCAGCCCCTTCTCTTTTTCAAGCCGCCCGATCATCTGCCTTAGATTCGCATATAGTTTATTAATGTCTTCAGCAAGTTCACCAATTTCATCGCTTCTAGAAATCTCGCATTTCACCTCCTTCATTTCACGCATCTTTTCGGTCGTTATAGCAATTTTCTTAATCGGCTCAACAATCAAACGACTATAAAAATAGGAAAAAATCAAGGCAACAACAATTGAACACAAAAACGAGAACGGCAATATTTTTAGCGTTGCTTCCCTCGCTTCTTTCAAAGACTCTACATTGGAAAGCATCTGCACTAAAATTGTCTTCCCGTCCGCATCAACAGCCGTCAAATCTGAAACCAAAATAGACCCCAATTGTTCATTGTTTACTAGTGGCACCAAATCACTCGGCAGAAGTTCATCAGTCACAATATCCGCACCAGAAAATCCTTGCAGATGCTGTACTTTTCCGTCAATTTTTAAATTCAAATTTACATTTTTCTGCAACGCAAATTCTCCACAAATTCTCCGGATCTCCTCTGTAGATTTCCCAGCAATCTGCTCAGATAATTCATTTAAGTTTCTTTTAGCTTTTTCTTTTTTCTCATCCGCATAAGCCTGATTCATTAGCACATAAACTAGGCTATGCACTATTATTATTAATACCCCCAAAATTAAAGACATGCTTAAAAATGTCTTCGGAAAAATCCTTAAGTATATCTTCTTTAAGCCATTCTTATTTTTCGACATAACAATACCCCACACCTTTCACAGTTTTTATACAGTCAATCTGAAGTTTCTTCCTCAAATTCTTGATATAAACATCAATTACCCTATCGTACGGCAATTCATCCTTCCATAATTCTTCCAAAATTTGCTCTCGCCTTAATGTCACTTTTGGGTTTTCTATTAGTAACTTTAAAAGCTCAACTTCCTTAGGCTTTAAGTCCACATCAACGCCGTTTAAATATCCTTTATACTCCAAGAAGTCTACCTGCACCCCTTCCCGCACCCACTTTGACACTTCTTCTTTTTGCGGATTCTCCAAAGCTCGTCTCAATAATGCCTCAATTCTTTTCTCAAGAATCAATAGCGAAAAAGGCTTACATAGATAGTCATCTGCTAAATTATCAAAACTTGCAAGCTGTGTCCCCTCGTCACTAAGCGCCGTCAGCATCAAAACTGGCACTTTACTTTTCTTTCTTATTGTCTTCAGAACCAAAATCCCATTCATTTTTGGCAACATCACATCCAAAATTACTAAATCAAATACACTCTGTCCGGACTCGCAAAACTTTTTCACTGCCTCTTCCCCGTCCACGGCTTCCGTTACCAAATATCCTCTTGAAATCAAAAAATCACGCACCCCCTCACGAGCTAGTTTCTCATCCTCAACCAGTAGTATTTTTTTATTATACATTTACCTCTAGTATACTAGCTCTCGTAAAATATAAAATTTCTTATGTTATAATTTAACAAAACCTATTGGCTAGTACATTAGAAAATGAGGTATAGTAATTAATTATAGCTAAATACCCATATTCCGAGCACGATATAAAACTGCTCATTTTTTCATAAAATAAGGAGAAAAATCAAGTGGCACAAAACACTAACAAAGAAAAAAATAATAAACTACCATTAATTCTTTCTGTCACTTCTCTAGTTCTAGCCATTATTTCTATTATTATAAATATTCTTTGGTTTCAATACCTTGATGATAGATTTTTCTTAACACATAAATTCATTTTGGATGTGCCATCAAGAGTGGTTGAAGAGCAAAATAAAGCAAAATAAGTTCTAGAAGCAGAATTAAATTGATTTACACACTAAACTAGATAAATCATAAAACAATGAGCAATCTCGATACTATAATTAAACAAGCAAACACTCGTCTGCTAGGTAATCTATACCAGCATCTTTTTAGCGATTATTTTTATACCATACTAAAAGAAAAACACATCCTGAATTCACTTGATGAAAATTTTACCGCTGATAACTATGATGGAATTGTAGTTTTCTCTAACACTAATAATTTAATTAACCTCACAAAAGTTTCAGCTCAATTTACGATTGAGCAATCAAACATTATTCGTGCAATTTCCCGAATTAGTTGCGATAAGCAACGTAATGCCATTTATGATCTTAATTCTCTAACTCAAGAGATTTTAGATCTCCATCAATCAACACTCATAAAAAATATTACATCGCCCATCCAATCTAAAGATTGCAATCATAAAACTCAATATTATTTCCTCTCTCGTAAATCACCTGGTTCTTTTATAGAAAAAGATCTTATTATTGATATAGAAATTACAGAAAATCATCTTAAGCCCTTAGCAAGCGCAATTATCAACTCTATCTCAAGCGTCCTCGATCCATACATATATATCTTTCCAGATTTTGTTACTTATATTACTCACGAACAATGGTCAGATTATCAGATAAATCCAAATTATATTGGCTTAAAAAAGCAAATTCGTCTCCCAAAAACCGCAAAAAAAATTTTTCCTAACCTCTTAAAATATTTAAATACCTCATTAAACGAAATCAAAGATTCAGGATTCATTGATAAATTTTACAGACAGCTTCAAGCTAAAGGATGTTTAATTTCAGATGAAGAATTAATTACCTCAAGCGGTTTTCTCGTCACTAGAGAATATTGGTCAAACATCACAATATCTGACATTGAAACCATATTTTCTAAAATAAATCTTCGAAGTTAAATATTACATAGGCCAAGATTTTATAAAACTAATTTTTTTGATACAATGATCGTATGGGCATCATAGTCTCAGTTCAAAATCTTTTTATAAGGAGAACAATCAAATGACACAAAACACTAACAAAGAAAAAAATAATAAACTACCATTAATTCTTTCTGTCACCTCCATCGTCCTTGTTATTATTTCCATCGCTGTAAATATTCTCTGGTTCCAGTTTCTCTACGAACGCTCACTAATTGTGCAACGAAACGTTCTTGATATGCACACCAAGTTTGACGATCAATTCCATCCTGAATATACAAAATAAGGCTAACCTAAAGACTCACCACAAAGTGAGTCTTTTTTGATAAAATTAAACTATGGATACAGTTGTTTCGGTCAAAAATCTTGTTAAAAAATATAAAAATCACGCCGCCGTTAATGATCTTTCATTCAGTGTTAAAAAGGGCGAAATTCTTGGACTTCTTGGGCCGAACGGCTCAGGTAAAACCACTACCATTAACTGCATTCTCTCACTTCTAGACTTTGACTCTGGCGATATTAAGATCTTTGGTAAGTCTATGCGTCCAGACGCTTATTCCATCAAGCAAAAAATCGGTGTCATCTTCCAGGAGGTAGCCGTTTTTGACGAACTCACCGTTTATGAAAATATCGACTATTTTTGTGGATTATATGTAAAAGATAAAAATACTAGAAAGTCCTACATCAAAGACGCCATCAAACTCGTCGGTCTCGAAAAATTCGAAAAGTATCGCCCAAAGCAGCTTTCCGGTGGTTTGCTTCGCCGTCTTAACATTGCCTGTGGCATCGCTCATAAACCAGAATTAATTTTCCTCGATGAACCGACCGTCGCTGTTGACCCTCAGAGTCGCAATAATATTCTAAATGACATTAAAAAACTTCGCGATCACGGCGCCACCGTTATTTACACAACACACTACATGGAAGAAGTTGAAGAGCTCTGCGACCGTATTATTATCCTCGATAACGGCAAAATCATCGCCAGCGGTACTGTTGAAGAACTCAAAAAACTTGCTAAAACCAAAACAAAGGTCGTCGAAGGTCCCACCCTTAATGATGTTTTCCTAGAATTAACTGGCAAGGCTCTTAGGGATTAAAATGTTTTTTCATAATTTTAAGTACAACATTAAAATCCTCTCAAGAAACAAATCTCTACTTTTTTGGAATTTTATTTTTATTCTCATTATGGGAATCCTTTTTCGTATGACTTTTTCCAACATGCAGCAAAGTAGTTCGTTTCAAGCAATCAAAGTCGCCATAATTAATGATGAAAATTATAAAAACGATCTTTATTTTTCAAATGCCATTTCCAGCCTTGAAAAATCTGACGCCCAAAACGAAAAAGACCAATCTCCTATTCTAAACGTCACATATGTTGATGATTTAGAATCAGCTAATACCCTTCTCGAAAACAAATCCATAAGCGGTATTCTACAGCTCGAACAGCAAAAACCAGTTCTAACCTTCAAATCCCCAGGAGTAAGAGAGACTATTCTTAAAAAAATTGTCGAATCAATCAACGATAAGCGCCCAATCTACGAACAGCAACTTGCTAACCTAGAAACAAATATTGAATCCGCGATAAGATCCAAAATTAAATCCGGCCAAAAACCAAACATTAAAGAGCTACAATCTGAAATCGGTCAAAGCATCAGTCAAAATCTTAGCCATAAACTCAAGGATCTTAGTGAAAATACCATCGATTTTCACTCCACTTCCGATAAAGTTCTAGATTATACTGTCATCGAATATTACTCCCTCATCGCTATGGCCTGTCTCTCCGGCGCCTTCATTTCCATGTTTACCATCTCCTCAATGCTCGCCAATATGAGTGAACGTGGCAAACGCCTCTCAGTCTCTTCCGCCAAAAAACCAGTCCTCATTCTCAGCAGTTTCCTCAGTTGCTATCTCACCCATCTCGTCCTACTTACTGCCATTTTCCTCTTCAATATCTTCATTCTCAAAATCGACTACGGCAACAACTTACCTCGTATCCTCCTAATTTCCGCCCTGGGTTCCCTCGCCGGTATCTCACTCGGCACCAGCATCGGTACCCTCATCAAGGCTACCGCAGAGGTCAAAACAAATATCATCACTTTCTTCTTCCTCTTTAGTTGTTTTCTTGCTGGCATGATGGGTCCCGCCATCAAATATCTCGTCGACACCAATCTTCCATTCTTAAATAAAATCAACCCAGCCAACATGATTGTTGATGGCCTATATTCTCTTAACATCTACGATGATTTTTCTCGCTACAATTCTAATATCATCAGCTTAGTTTGTTTCTCATTTCTCTGTATTTCCCTCTCAATTACGGTGCTTAAAAAACAAAAATTTAAATCTCTATAATTAATAATTTTAAGGATTTCTCATGATAGTATTCAAAACCTTCTGGCGCATAATGAAACGATACTGGTGGATTGTCTTTATTTATGTTGCCATCCTCACCAGTCTTTCCGTCATTAACCTTAACGCCGCCCCAGTCACTGATTTCGTCGACACCAAACCAGAAATCACCATCGTAAGTCAAGATTCCTCAGATCTTGCCACTAAGCCATTTACAAAAAATTTCCTCGACTACTTATCGAAAAATACCAAGATCATTGATCTTAAAGAGGCCGAAATTACTGATGCCCTCTTCTACCAAAAAATCAGTATGATTCTCTATCTCCCCAAAGATCTTGAATCAAAAATTCTCTCTGGTCAAAAAGTTACTCTAGACTATCGCACCTCCGGAAATTACACCGCTGAACTTTCCAAAAATCTCATCAAGCGCTATTTTGAATTGCAAAGAACTGAAATCCTTGAATCCAAAAACTCTTCAAAAGAACAATCCAATATCCCATCCGAGGATTCCGAAAAAATTATCTCAAATCTCAATCAAAGACTCGACCAGTCCCCAACCGTCCGGCTCGCCAGTAAAAATGCCACCAACCTTAGTAAAATCGCAGCATTTTTCAATTTTGCCAGCTACACGATTATGGCCATCATCCTCTATGTCACCTGTTTTATAAATACCAGTTTCAACAAATCTTCTGTCAAAAAACGCACCATGGTTTCCAGCCTCCACCTGAAGAAATATAACTTCAGCCTTCTCCTCGCCAATTCTATTTTTGCATTCTCCGTTTTTGCTTTGCTCACAACTCTTAGCTTCTTTGTTTTGGGCAATATTGTTCTTACTCCATTTTTCATCTTCGAAATACTCAATATTTTGCTCTACACATTAGCCGCTCTCACCCTCGCTGAACTCGTCTCAACCTTCAACCTCTCAAGAGACGCCGTCTCCGGTGTCGTGAATCTCCTCTCCCTCGCTCCGGCCTTTCTTTCTGGCGCCTTTGTTCCCACATATTTTCTTCCAAGCTTCGTCCTCACCATCGCCCACATTTTCCCTACCTACTGGTTCATCGACACCAATAATAAAATCACCACCTTGACTGAGTTTAGCTACAACTCCTTTCTAACCATCCTTCCAAACCTCCTAGTTTTAGTTCTCTTTTCCGTTATCTTCATTGTGGCAAATCTAGTTCTTTCTAAAAAGAAACGCATTAATATTTAAATCCATTGATCTAAATCCTATAGTTCTAAAATCTACAATTCTAAAATCTATAATTCATATTTGAAAAAAACGACCGATATCTGTTATAATCTATCCAGACGGAAGCGTGTCCGAGTGGTTGAAGGAGCACGCCTGGAACGCGTGTATACAGCAATGTATCGGAGGTTCGAATCCTCTCGCTTCCGCCAGGAAGTAAAAAAGACCCGCAAGGGTATTTTTGTTTCATTTGAAACGCGGATTCGAGCCCAAGAACACCGCTTTCGCGGTATTCTAAAATTAAACTCCCTCATTCTAATTCAGCAGTGTCTTCCTTAAATATCGCTGAAAATCACCATAATTAAATAGCGAGCTCATATTATAAACTGAAGCTCCTCTAGGCAACACCACACTTTGCACACCAATTCGTCCCACCCCAAACTGATCCACGGTCGGAATCGACTGTACTTCCCCCTCAAGATTCGTCGCCACATCAATCAGCGTTCGTACCTCCGCCATTGTAATATTCGTTTTAACATTATTTCCTAATGAATCAATCAAGCGAATCACCTTCGTTGGTTTCGTCAAAAGCCCCATCGAAAACGCCTTATTTTTTATCGCATTAAAAATTCTTTGCTGATTAATTTCCCTATCAAAATTACTCCTCGAAAGCCCAAAATCTCCCCCATTATCGCATCCAGCATTTCTCGCCCGTGCCAGTTTCAAAGCCTTATCCCCATCGAGTCCATAATTCATTCCCTGCGGCAAATCAAGATGCTGACACGTATCATGAATTCCATTTTCATCATCAGCATAAACATCTACATCGATTCCACCAAGCTCATCGACAACCGTCTTTAAAGCACTCCAGTCAAGCGCCACATAATAATGCAAGCTCAATCCCGTGATTTCTGAAATTTTTCGTGCAAAATAACGTGAAGCCTGATCCCTATTATTCTTATATTCGTTTAATGCACACATATAGGTTGCATTAATCTTTCCTTGCGTCCCCACCACACAATTCATTGCGTCCCCGCCAGGCACCGTATAATTCACCCATAAATCTCTTGGGATACTGAAAATCTTTGAGGTCTTCTTATCCTGGTCAATCGATGCCACAAGAATCGAATCAGTCAAAAGTCCTCCGCCATGCCCCTCTGCGTCCTCAGAAGTTCCAAAAATCAACACATTGGTCAAATTATTTTCATCACGCGCCAGCTCCGTGCCAATAAGAATATCCATAGGATTTCCCTTGAAGACATTTGCTGTATGCGATAAGAGCATGTACCCAAAAATCGCTACAGAGATCATCAACACAATGATCAGGCTCAGCACAATAATCACGATCTTCGTCCAAAGCGGCACTCTCGTCTCCGACTTGTCTTTTTCCCCCGCTCTCTTCGATTTGCGTTTAATTTTCTTCCGGTCTTTCTTCAGTTGTTTCTCTAACTGCGCCGTCGCACTAGCCTTCTTCTTTAATAAATCAGCCCTTTCATTTCCGGTTTCATTTTTTTGGCCTTCAATCTCAGATTCTCTTGAAATCTCAGATTCTCTTGAATTATCCTCCAATTTCTTATCCGAGCTATCATCTATCTTCTCTAAAGCCTCATCCAATACACCTGAGCCTTCCTCCAGATTCCCCTCAAATTTTTCCTCATAAGTTTCTGGCAAAGACTCTGCCACATTCTCTGCAGTATTTTCTTCCCGCAAAACAACATTCTCCTGCAAGTTTTTATCATCCTGCAAAATATCATCACTCTTCTTTTCGACGACCTTGATCACTTTTGTTCTACTTGTTTTTTTCGAATGCTTAGTTTTTCTTTTTGGCATCGACCTTCCTCCACTTTTTCTTTAATAATTCTACCACATAAACCCCTAGTTTTTCTCCTGCATGCTATAATAAAATTACATGAGTCCAAAGGGTAATACTAGAAAAGATAGTTCACTTTTAATTGAGCTAAAAAACATCACACGCAGCTTCGGTTATGGAGAAGCTGAATCTTTTGCCTTAAACGATTTTAATCTTGAAGTCAAGCCAGGCGAATTCATCATGATTATGGGGCCATCGGGTTGCGGCAAAACCACACTCCTAAACATCCTCGGGCTTCTCGATTTTCCAACTTCCGGCAGCTACTACCTCGACGGTGAACGCACCACACATTTTTCCAAATCACGCCAGGCTCACATCCGTGCACAAAAAATTGGCTTCATCTTCCAGGACTTCAACCTTATCCCAAAGATGACCATCCTAGAAAATGTCTCTCTCCCACTCGTTTATGCTGGCGTTCCAAAAACCAAACGTCTTGTCCGTTCCTCAAAAATGCTTTCTTACCTCAATATGCAAGAACGCGAATATTATTATCCCTACCAGCTCTCTGGTGGACAAAAACAGCGCGTCGCCATTGCTCGCGCCCTCGTTTCCTCCCCAGAAATCATCCTTGCCGATGAACCAACCGGTAACCTCGATAGCCGAAACGCTTACCTTGTTATGGAAGAATTACGTCGCATCCATTCCGAAGGTAATACCATCATCATGGTTACCCATAACCCAAATCTCACCACCTATGCCACTCGTGTAATCCACATGCTAGATGGTCGCATCGCCACTGATATTAAAACCGTTGCTGACGAAGACCTCCCAGAACGCATTAAGGTTAATTTCCATTCTAAGAAATCTTCAGGAAAAGATAATCAGCCAATAGAAAAGGAAAATTCAGAAGCAAATCAGAACATCGACAAAAACGATGTTTTGAGCCAAACAGAATCTGAAATCGATTCCAAAGCAGAAACCATCCCAGTTATTCGTCCAATCAAACCAGTTGGCTCAAAATATACCGGTAAAGCCCCAATGGCTCCAAAAAATACTGTAGAAAAAATCGACGAACCTGAAGAAGATTACGTGGAATACAGAAACCTCATAGACCTCAAACCAATTTTTGTTGATACCGAGAAAAAATATAAAGAAAATCTGCAATCAAAAGACTTACTTACACAGACAAAAGATTTAGCAAAAAATGCAGACAACAATCAAAAGTCATCCGCCGAGATTTCCAGCAAATCAACATCATATTCATCTTATAATTCAAAATCGCTCAGCTATAAATTCCCCGAAACTACCGCCATTTCAGTAGAAAAATCCGACGACAAAGACTTCAAAGATAAAAAATCGACCTTCCCTATTGTCTCCTCTAGCTCAACTGATAGCTCAGTTCGCATCGTCAAAAAACCGACTTCTCTCTTAGAACTTGAGAATTCTAGTATCGTCAAAAAGAAATCCAAGTCAAAAACTAAATTAAATAAAAGCAATAAAAAACAAGCGAAAGGACGCCGTAAATAATGTCATTACTTCTCCGCACTAATTTTGAGATTGCTAAAAACTCTCTCAAAAAGCACAAATTTCGCAGCATCTTCACCTGCCTCGGTATTTCCATCGGTATCGCTAGTATTATCCTAATCTTAAGTCTCGCTGGCAGTATCTCGCAACTTATTTCTGAACAGGTCAAGTCTCTCAACCAAGGGCTGATCCTCGTCCGTCCAGCCAATTCAAAAAATGATCTGAGTGGTATTATCGACGAACTAACAAATACCAATCATTTTAATAACTCTAATTTATCAATTGAAGATGTCGAAAAAATTCGCGAGTCCGATGACAATATTGCTTATGTCTCACCAATTGCCGTACTCCACGAAACCATCACCGGTGATCACGTTGTAGACTCCGCCGCCATTTTAGCCACCAATCCAGACCTTAAATCTATCCTAAAACTCGACCTCAAATCCGGAAATTTCATTCAGGATAATAATCTAAAGTCGGCCGTCATCGGTCATTCCCTCGCTCTACAGCTCTTCGGTTCCAGTGAACCAATCGGTAAAACTTTTTCTTTCGCCGGCCATAAATTCATCATTATTGGCACCCTTCAGAAAATCGAAAATCCCGTCAACTTCAATGGCGTTGATTTTGATCAAACCGTCATCGTTGACTTTGACCAAATCAAATCCCTCAATCCTCAAATTCAACAGATCAACATCACCGTCAAAGACAATCAAAATATTCAAGATACCGCAAACAAAATCAATAAAACTCTCGCCGACCTCAAAGGCTCATCAGGTAGTTTTACAGTCAATCACGGTAACAATATCTCCCACCCTATCAGTAATTTCTATAGAATCATCTCCCTTATGCTCGCAATTATTGCCGGTATTTCCCTCTTTATTGGCGGCATTAGTATCATGAATCTTATGCTCGTATCCGTTACCGAACGTACCCACGAGATTGGCATCAGAAAAGCCATCGGCGCCACTAACACCCACATCTTCCTTCAATTCCTCTTCGAAAGTATTATCCTCGTCTTCATCGGCTGCATTGGAGGTTTCATTCTCGGCTACCTAATCGCCATCTTCAGTTCCACCTTCACTCCATTTAAACCCTTCATCAGCCTTGAAATTTGCCTCGTCGCCATCTATTTTGCAATTATAACCGGCATAGTTTTTGGTCTCTTCCCAGCCTTCAAAGCCTCTCGCCAAAAACCAATTGATTCCCTCAAATTCTCAAGCTAAGATCCCCTGATATTTTGTGAATCCGTCAAAGTCTCAAGCTAGATAAAATTACTTACCAAAAACCAAACACCATTAAGTCAATCGCTCTTATATTTTGTTTTTTAATAAAAAATACTATAATCATCCTATGAGAATTTTGGGAATCGAATCGTCCTGTGACGAAACCGCCATTTCGATCGTCGAAGATGGTCATAAAATTCTGAGTAATGTTGTGGTTTCTCAGATCGATATTTTTGCTGCCTATGGCGGCGTCATACCTGAAATTGCCGCTCGCTCTCATCTAGAAGCTATCATGCCAGTCCTCCACCAAGCTTTCAAAGAAGCCGGTCTTCAAACTAAAAACCATACAAAATCCAAAGCTCTCGACGATTGGTCCAAAATCGACGCTATCGCCGTCACTCATACCCCGGGTCTCCTCGGATCCCTTCTTGTCGGTACCCTCACCGCCCGCACCCTTGCCATCCTTCACCATAAGCCACTCTATGCAGTTCATCATCTCAAGTCTCACATTTATGCCAACTGGCTAGACAAACAAACCCCAGAATCAGATTCAAAAACTACCCCGGAATTTCCACTCATTTCCCTCATTATCTCAGGTGGACATACCCAAATCGTCAAAATGCCAACTCACCAACAATTTGAAATCATTGGCACCACCAAAGACGACGCAGTCGGTGAATGTTTTGATAAAGTCGCCAAAATTCTAGGTCTCCCCTATCCCGGTGGGCCATCCATCACTAAAGCCGCGACAAACGGAGACCCAACACGCTACACCTTTCCTCATCCCATGTCTGGTAGTCTAGACTTTTCATTTTCAGGCTTAAAAACCGCTGTACTAAGAGAGGTGCAAAAAGCTGTCAATCAGCCAATTTCCTTCCCCTCATCAAAGTTAGCCGAGCTTCTCAATCCGCAACAAAAAGCTGACTTCGCTGCCTCTTTTGAACAAACTGCCACCGATATCCTAATCGAGAAAATCAAACTCGCCCTAAAACAAAATCCTGAGACTAAAACTCTCATCATTGCCGGCGGCGTCTCTGCCAATCAACGTCTTCGCCATGATTTAACAAAATTCATTGAACAACAAAATTCCAAGCTGAGTACAAAAATTAAACTCTTCTTTCCAGAACCACATTTCTCTGGCGACAATGGTGCCATGGTTGCCTCAGCAGCCTATTACGAAATTCTCTCAAACGTTCCACCTACCGACCCCTATACTTTAAACATACTTCCACGTTCCATAATTAAATAGTTAACCAAATCACCCCCTTTTCCCTGTACTATTTTTAATCCATTTTTCTAATACAAAAACTTTTTGATGTACAATAAAAATATTATGCAAAATGATTTTTATACTGGACTTACAAAATCTGAGATTAAGAAAATTGATCAAACATTTTTTATAATTAATAATTCCTATTTCAAAAACCAGCTAGAAAATCAAACTTTACAAAATTCCCTCCCGACCGAGTTTCATCAACAAACCGAAGAAAACCCCATCCGTCGCGACACCGCAAGGTGTATCATGCTAAATTCTGACCATGAAATCTGCCTACTTTATTCCAGAGCAAAAGATTACTTTGCAATTCCAGGCGGCGGTATCGAGCCAGGTGAAACCCTTCTCCAAGCTGTGAATCGTGAAATCCTCGAAGAAACCGGATATACCATAGACAAAATCAAACCGCTCGGTAAAATTTACGAAGAACGCAATAACCGTATCACAAACACTTATTTCTTTTATGCTTCCCCACTCACAAAATCCGAAACCCATTACATGCAAGATGAACTTGAGGAAGACTATCAACTAGTCTGGCTACCCGTAGAACAAGCCATCAAAAAGCTCGAAACTCGTTTCCAAAATCTCAAAAACCACCAATTCCCTTCCTATAAAGGCAGCTTTATTAATGTTCGAAACCTAGAAGCCCTCAAATATTTTCATCAAGAGACCAATTTCTGATCAAAACAAGACCAAAGCTTCTACATGAAGGGGTGTCGCTGTCATAACAAATCTCAAATCAGAACAAGGCCGAAGTCTCTACATGAAGAAGTGTCGCTACTCTAAACAATTTAAAAAAGACCCCGCGACAAGGCACCTAAGCTTTTTTACCTCTATCTCTAAAGTAGTGATATAATTATTCTAATGTTAAATCAAGAAGACCAGTCTCCATTACTGCAATCAAAAGACTGGCAAAAACTACAAAATGACCTTGGGGAAACTACTTTTTTTGAAGAAACCTCAAAATACAAATTCCTCGCCATCAAAAAGAAAATTCCTTTTGGCTATTACCTTTATCTTCCTTATGGGCCATGCTTAAACCCATCCGCCACATCAGAAGACGCCAAGGCTTGTTTTGAAAAACTCATATCCTTAGCCAAGAAAGAGTCCGCCATTTTTATTCGTATCGAACCACAAAAATTCACAAATAATTCCCCGATTCAAATGGATAACTTGTCAGAAAATCAGAAAAAACTTAATGTCGCACAATATTTTAACTTGAATCAAAAATTGCTTAAGAAAACCAAGGACCTAAATCCTGCTGAGACCTGGTGTCTCGATCTCACAAGCTCAGTTCCCGAAATTCTCACAAATTTTTCTCAGGGTACCCGTACTAGACACAACAATTATAAGAAAAAAGGCCTTACAGTTGAGGTTACTAAAAATCCTGAAGATATCAAATACCTAGTTAGTTTGCAACACAAGCTAGCCAAAGAGCGTCATATCGCCAGCTATTCCGAACAATATTTAAAGACCGAACTCAGCCAGCCCTTCGCTTCCCTCTATCTAGTCCGCTACCAAACCCCATCAGTTACACTCCCAACTAGTGCAAAAAATGCACAAGTTAAAAATACCCCGAAAAAAACAAATATAGCTTCCTCAATTAGTACAAAACTGGAAAAAACCAATATCGCTTCCTCAACTAGTGCAATACCGGGAAAAACGAATCTCACTTCCTCAACTAGTGCAAAAAATGCACTAGTTGAAACCCCATCAAAAGACATAAAGTCAACCAAACCGACCCCAAAAGATGGAGAAATAATTGCCGCTTCCCTTTTCTTTGATTACCAAGGCACTAGATTTTATATGCAATCGGCCGCTAACCTAGATTTCAAACACCTCCCCGCAACCGTCGCCCTTCTCTCCCATGCCATTTTTACCGCCAAAGAGGATGGCCTCAAAACCCTAGATTTTTGGGGTATTGCGCCAGAAAATGCGGACGCCTCACACCCCTGGTATGGATTCACGGAATTCAAAAAATCTTTCGGCGGTTACGAAAAAATCTATGCAGGCACTTTCGATTACCTAATCGACCCCAAAAAATACTATCTCTATTCCCTCCTCCGAAAAATCAATCGCATAAAGCGTAAAATTATTAAAACAAAAGACTAAATTAAAGAGACGCGAAGCGTCTTTTTTTCTGGAAAATCTCAAATAAATCAGAAAATTAAAACGGTGGATGTATAGATATAAATAATATAGACAAAAATAGAGAGATAAAAGAAAAATACATAAATAAGTATAGATAAATGGGTAGATAAATTAATTAATAGATAAAATTAAAAAGAATAAAAGAAAATCAAAAATAAAGGTCAAATGCTCCACCCACAAAAAAATAAAGTTTAAAAATCGCTCAAATTAAAAAGCGATCTCTTCCCTTCATCTATAATTTTTTGAGCTTTTACCAGTAATTTTTCCAAACCCTCCGGAGAATTTGCCGAACCAACATGCACAGTCTTCACGACCTTACTGTGTTCTTTATAGCAAACCTGTACCCCCGTCGCCCCGGATGCCGTCTTAAATTTTCTAATATAAGCCACACCTAAATTTTAGCATAAAAGCTACCTTAATTCCCTTCCCAAATTATTTTGTAGCAAAATCTATATCAAAATCATTGAGTCAAGCAACCCCAAGCCAAATCCATCAACCTAAACCGAGATAAAAAACGATCCACCAATCAAAAATCCATACTAGAAATCCCAGCATTTTTCCACAAAATAATTCCCTGCACAATTCCACATACCACTATATATCTTATGCTTAACTACCTATTGACTTAGCAACCGACCTCCTGTATTATAAACATAACAATTACTGCAGCTTTAAATTAAGATTCGAAATAATGAGTCAAACTCAGTAGTTGGTCATATCTAGTATCGTACTTTTATGAAATAATTTTATGCTTTTGTCAAGCATAACTTTATTCGTATTTTAATAAACACAAGTAATTTCACGTGCTTAACAGGGAAGCGCGCTATTTTTGTGTTTAATTTCACACATTTTTTCACATGACCAATCAGAAAATGAAAAACATCAGAAAAAAATAAATAGACATTCTAAAAATTCTTCTTAGTATACGCATCAAGAAAAGACAAATGATCCATCTGGCAACTCTACGAAAGAAAAACAGAAAAAATAAAATATATTTCGCCAACTCAAATAGAAAAACAGAGAACTAACAAAGTAGGGAAACAGAAAACAAACAGTATATTTTGAAGCAAAAAATAGATCCTCTCGGATCTATTTTTCACGGCCTCAGCCATATTTTGAACAAAAGACTCATTTTTGTTGCAGCATTTAGTCTAGATAAGATTCAGCACAATCTACAACAGGGAACTAAATCAACTCAAGCTGCGATTTTAGATGTTGAATCTGTTCTTCTTTCTCCGCAATACTATTACGCGTCTCTCTAACCAGCTGCTGAGGAGCCTTTTCGACATATCGTGGATTCATCATCCTTGCATTTAGTCCATCAAGTTCACGACCGATCGCAAGAATTTTCGCTTCAAGCTCGTCCCTAAAATCAACTACCACCTTCTCTGGAACATCAAGATATAACTCATGGTTCACTGTCGCAAGTCTAAGTCCACGTGGCGTACCATTTGTCGAGGCAATCGCCGGTACTCTCGACAAAAACTTCACAAGTAGCAAATTATCGTTAACTAAAATGTCCTCCCCCACTAACAGTCCGAATTTCTTGCCTTTATTAAATTTCGAAAGTGCAGTTTCCATTCCGCGTATCTCAGAAATTACCTCAATTAATCGCTCAAAATTCTCCGCAGAAATTTCATCGTAGCCCATAATTGACGGCCACATTGCATCAATAATCATCCCATCAGTCCAAGACAAATTCTGCCAAATCGCCTCAGTTACAAATGGTGCAAATGGGTGTAGTATCGTCAAAATCGACTCTAATGTCACCTTGAGCAGGGAAATATTCTTGAAAATCTTCTGACTCTCAAGGAACCAGTCCGCATATTTATCCCAAATCAACTCATAAATTGTCTCTACCGCCTCGGAAAAACGATACTCCGCCATACACTGTTCAAGTACACCCCTCGCTCGGTTAATCTCACGACAAATCCAATCCTCCCCCATATTATTAGTCGTATACTGATAAACTTCTGGATTAATCGAGTCACTTGCAGTTTGATGCACCGCTCCATTCGCTTCATTACCCAGAACTACCGACACATCAGTCTCTGAAAAACCCTTCTCAGCTTCTTCTGCATCCACAATCCCCTGAACAAACCGTGAAATATTCCACAACTTATTGCAAAGGTTTCGCCCAGAAATTACTGAATTCTCTGAAAATGCTTGGTTCAAACCAGCCGAACGACCACGCAAAATTCCAAGCCTAAAGGCATCGGAACCATACTGCAAAATCATCTCCATCGGGTTAATCACATTACCCTTTGACTTCGACATCTTCTTTCCGTGTGCGTCCAAAACTAAACCATGCAAATATACTTCCTTAAATGGCACTTCGCCAGTCACGTAAAGTCCCACCATAATCATACGTGCCACCCACGCAAATAGAATATCAGCCCCGGTCTCCATCACATTCAACGGATA
This sequence comes from uncultured Candidatus Saccharibacteria bacterium, assembly GCA_963539465.1. Classification (GTDB taxonomy): domain Bacteria; phylum Patescibacteriota; class Saccharimonadia; order Saccharimonadales; family Saccharimonadaceae; genus Nanosyncoccus. The sequence continues at coordinate 438,448 of CAUTMI010000001.1, forward strand.
AAACTCGCTACCAATCTTTTCCTCCCAGTTCGTACAAACAATTGGCCAGTGCGAAGAAGAGAACCAAGTATCAAAAGTATCCTCGTCGCGCACATATTTTACGCCACCAATCTCGATCTCGGACAAATTTGTTCTCGTATCAAAAACCCATTCCTCGCCGGGCTCATTCATATCAACCTTCTTGAACATTGGAATCGCAATCCCCCAAGGAATCTGCCTGGAAATATTCCAGTCCTTCAGCCCCTCCAAATAATTCACCAGCACCTTTTGTTTATTTTCTGGATAAAATTTTATTTCATTATTATTTAAGTGTTCAATCGCCAATTTAGCGAGCTTCGAGGTATCCACAAACCACTGCTCTTTTAGCATCGGTTCAATCACGGTTCCACATTTGTAACAATGCGCCACCGAGTGTCGAATCTTCTTTTCGCCAAGCAAAAGTCCCGCGTCTTTCAAATCCTTTAGTACCTTTTTTCGACACTCCAAAACCGATAGCCCCTCATAATCAGCCCCACAAATAGGCAACATCTTTCCATCAAATCCAATCACTGAAATTCGTGGTAAATCATGTCGCATCCCCACTTCAAAATCGTTCACATCATGCGCCGGCGTAATCTTCACCACACCAGTTCCATAAGTCATATCCGCATGTTGATCAGCGATCACCGGAATCTCACGACGCGTAAGTGGCAGGGAAACATGCAAACCGAGAATATCAGCATATCTCTCATCTGCCGGATTCACCGCCACGGCAGTATCACCAAACAGCGTCTCTGGTCTCGTTGTAGAAACTACAACATACCCATCACTTTCAACAAGTGGATATTTAATCTCATAAAGCGCCCCATCCTCGTCTTTATATTCAACTTCAATATCCGCAAAAGCCGTCTGATGTTTTGTACAATAATTTACTAATTTTTCACCACGATAGATCAGCCCATCCTGCCACATTTTTTCAAAGGTTCGATAAGTCTGACGGATCACATTCTCGTCGAGTGTAAAAGTCAGGTCCTTCCAGGAACAAGAAGCCCCAAGCGCACGCAGTTGCAATTCCATCGCCCCGCGTTTCTCTTGCACAAAATCCCACACCCTAGCATAAAGCTCGTCTCTAGAGAACATAAAACGCGTCTTACCTTGTTTTTCAAGTTCACGCTCATACACTACCCAAGTCTCAAATCCTGCATGATCCGCCCCTGGTACATACCAAGTTCTGCGACCACGCAAACGATAATATCTCGTCAAGGAGTCCTCAGTCGCCACTGTTAAACCATGTCCAATATGCAAATTACCATTCGCATTTGGTGGTGGCATCACAATCGAGTAGCGCTTAGACTCGCGCCCACTCCTCCCACCTCGATCCTCTTTTGCCGGCGCAAATTTCGAAGCCGCCTCCCAAGCTGCATACACCTCTGTTTCAAAATCCGCCGGATTATATGATGGCGCAAATTTCATCTCTCATTCCTTTCATTTACTTCAAAATATTTCTCACTCATTTCTTCAATTTCTCCTGCATCTCACGCATTTCCGCCTCCGTCATCTGTACCTCCTGGCCATATTTATAATTTTCGTCCAGGGAAGTTAGATGCACATGCGCATGCGGCACATCTGTCCCCACCACTTTTAGAAGCGTTCGCCTCCCCAAAACCTTCTCCATATTCGCAGCCAACATCTTCACAGTCCTCATTACCGCCAGGTAATCCTCCTCATCAAGGTCATAAAGTTTATCAACCTCCACCTTCGGTACCACCAAAGTATGTCCAGGTGTTTCAGGATGAATATCAAGAAAAGCGAACGTTTTCTCGTCCTCATAAATTTTGTAGCATGGAATTTCACCAGCAATAATCTTTGAAAAAATACTCCCCATAACAACTCCCTTATTTTTGGGTGACGCATTTTGCGCCGCCTTTGTTCTATTATAACAGAGATTTCACCCCCTCTACCTCTTTAAATATTTATATTTTATGATATAATAAGCACGTTATGTCAAATCATCGAGTTGGGTTATTTCTTGCAAATATTTTTTCCATCGCTATCTCCTTTTTGATTTCATACCTCTCTCGTTTCGGTTGGGACCCCTCTGATGTCGCCTTCCGCCACCTCAAAGACACCACCGTTTTCCTCTATCTCCTTCTCTCATATTTCATCGTATTCACCTTCTATCGTTATAATCCAATCACCGCAAAACGCGGCATTCTCCGCCACCTCAAATCCGCCGCCCTCACCAATATCTTTATGGCGATCATTTTCTCCACCATCGTCTACATGACTCATATCAGCGACAGCATTCCGCGTCTCTTCTTCGGCACCTTCTTCTCAATCAACTTCACCATATCTTTTTCCGCCCTCTTTCTTATCCACTTCATTAAACGCGAATACCTCGAGCATCATACCAAAAAGACCGTCATCTTTACCGATAATAGTGATCTTAAACAGGTAGTTTCAAACATCCAAAAACTCGATGCCGAAGATTGCGAAATCATTGGTATCACACCTCTCACCGGCAAATCAAAAGACATTTTCTTTAAACTCAAAAAGCTCAAGACTGATAATAATCAAAACGCTACACAATCGTTCGACAATCAAAATCTCACCTTCGAACTTAAGGAGCTCGCCACAAGCGCCCTTGATTACCTCAAACATCACCAAGTTGACCTCGTCATCTTCAGCGTCAACCATATTGACCGCAAAAAAATCGAGCACCTCATCGAGGCTGTCAGTGAAATGGGTATTGACTCTCTCATCACCATCGATAGTTTCGCTATCGAAACCCTGGAAACCAAACTCGAGGACTTCGGCACCACCAGCGTTATTCGCCTCTCTCCACGCCTTTTTACCGATGGGGAATTACTCATCAAACGTCTGATGGATATTTGCGGCGCCATAGTTGGCTGTCTCATCTGTATACTTTTCGGTATTATCGTCGCCCCTCTAATCTTCCTCGAAGATCCCGGACCAATCATCTTTAAACAAAAGCGTGTTGGTCGCAACGGTAAATACTTCTATATCTATAAGTTCCGCTCTATGTACCAAAATGCGGAAGAGCGCCTTAAGGACCTCCAGTCTCAAAACGAAATGCAAGGATTTATGTTCAAGATGAAAAATGATCCGCGCATTACTAAAATTGGTAAAATTCTCCGCAAAACCAGTATCGATGAACTACCTCAATTCTTTAATGTCCTAGAGGGAAGCATGTCGCTAATTGGCACTCGCCCGCCAACGGTCGATGAATATAACCAGTATTCTGCCCACCATAAGCGTCGTATCAGCATCAAACCAGGCATCACTGGCCTCTGGCAGGTCTCTGGCCGTAGTGAAATCACTGATTTCGAAGAAATCGTCCGCCTCGATTGTTTCTACATCGATCACTGGAGTATCGCAGCCGATATTAAGATTCTCCTCAAGACCTTCGGTGCCGTTTTCACCGGTAAGGGAAGCGAGTAATCTCCAAAATCAAAACATATGTTTAGAACGAGGAATAATATTCCTCGTTTTTTAGAAACAAAAATAACCCTCACGGGTCATTTTTTAATACCTTCTGGAAGCGAGAGGATGAGGGGATGTCGCTTCGCTCCATGCGAACCTGGGCTCGAATCCTCGTTTCTTGCAGAAACAAAAATAACCCTGTCGGGTCATTTTTTACTTCCTGGCGGAAGCGAGAGGATTCGAACCTCCGAGACATTGCTGCCCACACGATTTCGAGTCGTGCGCCTTCAACCACTCGGCCACGCTTCCACTTCTCATTCTATCACACCCTTCAGCTAAAGATAAACTTTAGTCAACAAAAAACTCCTCCACAGGGAAGAGTTTTTTCAAATAATTTCAAATATGGTACACCCGACAGGATTCGAACCTACGACCTTTTGCTCCGCAAGCAAACGCTCTATCCAGCTGAGCTACGGGTGCAGATGTGGATATTGTTCAAATCCGAAGATTCAAATAACATCCACCTAGAAATTAAATGAGCATCACGTTTCCGTGACATTCATATTATAGCATATTTAATTAAAAATCCTAGAGGTATGCTATAATTTAATTAGAAAAAAGGAATAACATGGAAGAAAATAAGACCAAAAATACTGAAAAGAGCGCTGAAAAAGTTGCAAAAACCGCAGAAAACGCCGCCTCCAAATTAAAATCCAAACTTAAACAAGCCTCAAAAAATCACACCGTCAAGTTTCTTCTCTCGGTCGCTAAAAATCCAGCCACTGCCATTAAAGAAAATATCAACGACTATTCTGATCTCAAAAGCGCCTGGCAACTTCCAGTTTTTACCGGCCTCGCCTACACCGTCCTCAATTTGATTAACACTATTTTCTCTAAGGTCTATGTTCCAGCCCACAAATCCTTCTTCGGCAAACAGATTGACGCCGCCTGGAATTGGAAAAACCTTAACGACATCAACTGGATTCAAACCATCTTCACTCAGTTCTTCTCCTTCCTTCTCCCAGTTCTCTTTGTCGCCGGTATCTATTACCTCGTCGCTCTCGTCTTCAAAAAGAAAACCAACTTCTTCCGTCTCACCACCATCGTCACTATTGCCGGCATTCCAGCCATTCTCGCCACCAGCATCCTTGCTCCACTCGCTTCCATCATCTCTCCATCCTTTGGCTTCATTGTTATGATGGCCGGTATCTCCTTCAGCTCAATCACTGCCTATGAAAACCTTAATGCTGAAGCCGACTATAAAGGCAACGAACGCATTTTCGCCAACGTCGCTTTTATGGTCGCTCTCTACATCGTCCTCCTCATTCTCTTCACCACGATGCTAAAAAGCGCGCTTGGCGGCAGCTCAATGCCATCTCTCGACTCACTCAACAATCTATTCAATAACTAATAACGGTAACAAAGACACATGAACGAATCACTCGACCAAAAATCCACCAAATCAAAACTAACCGGCAGCCGTGCAGGTCGAGTTAAGGTTCGCCTACTCAAAACTTATTACGGCAACATCCTGAAAGATATGCGCATCATCTGCATTACTGGCACCACCGGCAAAAGCGTTGTCGCCCATTATCTCTACCATATCCTCATGGAGGCCAACGAAAAAGTTGGTATCCTCGCTTCTGAAGATGAAATTAAAGTTGGAAGTCTTTATAAATTCTTTAGCGATTCCTGGAAAGCCGGCGCCGACTATTGCATTATTACCACCCCTGCAAGTTCTCTCAAAAAGGACGTCTTCTATCAGCTCCCAGTTTATCTCGCCGCCCTCACCGACTATGTCCCATCCAAACTTTCTGATCTTACGCCAGAAGAATATGCTGCAGCCGAAAATACTCTCTTCGACCTCGAGCCTGAATTTGTCGTCTTAAACCGCGACGACGCTAATTTCCTTGAATTCTCAAAATTCAAAGGCAAACAGGGAACCGCCACTTATGGCTCCGACCATTACAGTGACACTAAAATCGAACGTCGCACTCTTTATCGCAAGGGCAGCGAAGCCACCCTCAATATCGAAGGACATCGCTTCAATGTCGCCAGCTTCCTCACAGGCGAGCCAAATATTTCGTACATGGCCGCTGCAGCCACAATCGCCAATCTAATGCACTACACCGAAGAACAGATCGTCAACGGTATCGCCAACTTCGATCCAGAAAATATTGCTGGCTCCGCCAATTAGGCTTTTAGCCTCATTTTCAAAGCTTCTCTAGTCAAGCCAATTAGGCTTTTAACCTCTTTTTTAATGCCTCTCTAGTCACCTTGAGGTCCTCAAACGGCACCGCCCCCGTTGCCCTTAAGATTGTTTTTTCGTGTCCCTTCCCCAGAATTAACACGATATCATCTTTCTTTGCAAGATCGACCGCCATCTGAATTGCTTTTTCACGATTGAGTTCCACCAAAAGATTCTTTCCACGCAAAAATCCGACCTTTTCAGCCCCCTTTGCGAATTCCTCTGCAATTTCTGCTGGGTTTTCATCCCGAGAATCATCCTCTGTAATAATCACAATATCCGAATATTTCGCCGCAATTTCGCCCCGCTCACCCCTCGTCGACTCATCACGTCTCCCCGCTCCACCAAATAACGAAATAATCCGGCCCTTCTTTCCAGGCACCACCGACTCATAAACCTTCAAAAATGCATCCGGCGTATGTGCATAATCCACAATCACTTCAAAATTCTGTCCCAAATCCAACCGATTCATCCTCCCCTCCACCGAATCAAGCGCCAAAATCCCCTGCGAAATCTGCTCCTTACTAAGTCCTAATTTCAATCCCACTGCCACAGCCGCCAGGGAATTATAGACCGTAAACTCACCCGGAATCTTCGTTTTAATTCTCAATATATCACCCGACGCATTTTTATTACCCCTCATTTGCTTATTTTCTGCTGCATATTTATCCCCAACCGAGGCTTCATCATCTACAAAATACTCTACTCCCTGCGCACCTAATCTAACATCCTTGGCTCGTAGAATCCCAGAATTTATACCATATGTGATATATTCTTTTACATCTTTTGCAAAATAAGACCAGCTTTTATCGTCTTCATTCACCACCCCATATTTCGCCATCTTAAATAATCGGCGTTTCGCATCTCGATAGTTCTCAAAGGTCTTATGGTAATCTAGGTGCTCATGTGTAACATTCGTCATCACCGCAATCTCAATCGGCACCCCAAAAGTTCGATGCTGTGCCAAAGCGTGTGAAGTCACCTCCAGTACTAAAAATTCCGCCCCCGCATCCGCAATCTTCTTCATCCGGTAGTTCAGAGTTTTCGCATCTACTGTCGTCATATGCTCAATCTGTTTTTCCAGCTTATCCACGCCCCAAGCCACCGTCGTCATTAGTCCAGTCTTATATCCAGCCGCATTCAGCATCTTCCAAATTAAAAAACAAGTTGAAGTCTTACCATTCGTCCCAGTCACCCCGATCACCCGCATCTTCTTCCCAGGAAAACCATACTCATGCGCCGCCAAATCCGCCCTCAACACATGATACGGAATCACCAATTTATTATAATTAGGGATCTTATCCATTAGAAAAGTCTTCATACTCATACGCTTCACCTCACTTTTCTTCATTATACCATAACCACCTCTGTTGTAATATTTTTAGCAAATTAGCACTCTCCACTTGACAGTGCTAGTTTTTGCTATACAATAGATAACAGCTACAGCCAAAGTAATCAGAAAACCAGTTCGGCTGTATTAAAAGGAGGAAAAACATGACCTTAAAACCATTACAAGATCATATCGTTGCTAAAAAAGAAGTTCCAGCCGAAAAGACCGCTTCCGGATTTTTCATGCCTGGTGATGCTAAGGAAAAGCCAAGCTACGCCACCGTTGAATCAGTCGGTCCGGACGTCAAAAATATTAAAAAAGGCGATAAAATCATCTTCAAAGAATATAGTACCACCGACATTAAACTCGGAGACACTCAATATCTCATCGTCAAAGAAGAAGACGTTCTCGCCATCCTAGACTAATCAGAAAGAAGCATAATAAAATTCAACCAATTAGTCAGAAGACATAATTAAAAATCAAATATATCAATTAGTAACATAGTTAAAGCTCAAATTTTTAAATTTTAATAGAAGGGAATCATCTATGGCAAAGAAAATTTTTTACGCTGACCAAGCCCGCGACAAAGTCTTAAGCGGCGCCAAGCAGCTCTATGATGCAGTAAAAGTCACTTTCGGTCCTAAAGGCCAAAACGTAGTTATCGAAAAATCCTACGGCAATCCAACCATCACCCACGATGGTGTCACCGTAGCCGAAGCTGTTGACCTTGGTAGCTCTGAAGAGAATTTAGGCGAACAAATTGGTGCTAAACTCATCAAATCTGCCGCCCAGAAACTCAACAAAGTTGCCGGCGATGGCACCACAACCGTCACTGTTCTCACCTACAACATCCTAAGCGAAGCTAATAAGCTAATCGCCGCAGGTGTTAACCCAATGGAACTCCGAAAGGGTATTGAAAAAGCCGGTGAAGAAATCGTCGCCAAAATCAATCAATCTGCCGAAAAAATTGAAGGTAACGATAAAAAGGTTGCTGAAGTTGCCACTATTTCTGCCGGAGATAAAGAAATCGGCGAGCTTATCGCTAGTGTTATAAGCAAAATCGGCAAAGACGGTATTGTGACCGTTGAAGCAGGTCAAGGACTCGAAATGGAGCAGGAAATCGTTGAAGGTTTCAGCTACGACAAAGGCTATAGCTCACCATTCTTCGTTACTGACCTCAATCGCCAAGAAGCTATTTTCGACAAACCTCTCATCCTCTTGACTGACAAAAAAATCTCTGCCAGTAACGAAATTCTCCCAGTTCTTGAAAAAGTTGCCCAATCTGGTCATAAGGATCTTGTCATAATTGCCGAAGAAGTCAGTGGCGAAGCTCTCTCACTTCTCGTTCTCAACAAACTCAAGGGTGTCTTCAACTCTCTCGTTCTAAAAGCTCCAGCCTTCGGTGATCGCCGCAAAGAAATTCTCGAAGATATCGCTGTTCTCACTGGTGCCACCGTCATTTCTGAGGATAAAGGCATGAAACTCGAGGATGCCGAAATTTCCAGCCTCGGCTCTGCCAAGAAGATTATTGCCACCAAAGATAACTCCACTATTATCAGCGGCGCTGGTGACCATAAAGCAGTCAAAGCTCGTATTGAGCTCATCAAGTCTCAGGCCAATCTTGCTACTTCTGATTATGACCGTGAGCAATACGAAAAACGTGCTGCCGCCCTTCTCGGAAAAGTTGCCGTCATCAAAGTAGGTGGCGCCACTGAGACCGAAATTGATGAAAAGAAGTATCGTGTTGATGACGCAGTTGCTGCCACAAAAGCTGCCCTAGATGAAGGTATCGTCACCGGTGGTGGTGTCACTCTCGTCAATCTTGCCAATCAACTCACTGGCGAAGACGCAGGCACTAAGATCGTCAAGAACGCTCTCAAGGCTCCACTTCTTCACATCCTAGAAAACGCCGGACTCAACGCTCAGGCTCTCCTTGCTGCCGTTGAAAACGCTAAACCGGGTCAGGGAATTAACGTTATGGAACCTGAGAAAGGACTCCAAGACCTCAAAAAAGCCGGCGTCATCGATCCAGCTCGCGTCACTCGTGAAGCAGTCCAAAATGCCATTAGCATCGCCGCAACCGCTATAACTATGGGTGCACTCATTGTTGAACTCCCAGAGAAAGCAGACAATTCTGCTGCCGCTAGTGCCGGCATGGGTGGCATGTACTAAAACTACTAGAAAAGTCGGCCAGTTCAAAAAACTGGCCGCAACATCCTAAATAAATTAGTATCACCAAACCAACAAAAAAGAACCCCGCACCAAATCAAAAAAAAGAACCCCGCAGGGTTCTTTTTGTTAATATTAGCTATCTGCCTTTTCAACTAGGAAGAGAAGTGCTTCGGCTCGTTCAGCCTCATCGCCGATACCCTTAACCGCCTCGTAGGCTGAAGTAATCATATCCTTTGAGCCAGTTGACTCAATCATTTGTTTATAAACCTTAAATTTCTGTTCTGGCTGCATCTTAATCTTATCCATTAATGGGTATAGATCCTGTAACATCTGCTTCTTTACTTCTTCAAACTGCATATTCGCACCTTCATTTCCAGCGGTTTCATTATTATTCAAGCTTGGTGTAACCGTTTCTTCAGTTGTCACAGCCTCTGGCGTTACCTCAGGCATCGTTTCCACAGTAGTAGGAGCGGCACTCTCTAAGGCAGCAGGCATCGGTACCTCGGTCTCAGTAGGTGCACCAGTAATCGGAGTTGGACCTGAATTAGTTAGGTCAGCCATCACATCCGGATTCATCCCAGGCATACTAGGTTCATTCGCCAAAAAGTCTGGAATTGGAGGAGCTGGAGGCACACCCAACTGGTCTTGAATATTAATGTTAAAATCTGCATTTGAATCGGTCGCACTCGTTGCATCCATCATTGGCGCGCCACTGTTTTGATCCATATACCCACCTTCTTTTTTATATACTATACTTTTCCAAATTTTATCATAAACATTTTGTTTTATCAATTTTCTATCTAAAATCGCAATTTCTTCACAATTTTATCGATAGCATCAAGTCTAACTTCCTCCATTGGTAGCCTCTTGCCAAACATATTCACGATTTCTTCACCCTTATTTTCAGGAAAATAAACCGTCACAGCTGGGGAAAAACGTTTCTTTGGCATCAGAACAATTGCAAAATGCACATCATCCTGCAGGATTCCGAAGGCCTTATATTCTTCAAAGCGGTACATTCGCTCCCCCTCGGTTAAACCTTTTTCAGACAAAACATACTGAATCTTGCGAGGAGGACGCACCGAATAAGTAATAATCGCAACCACGGAAACCACTACTAGCGCCGTAAAGGTCCACCACTCAAACCTGATTGAAATCAGTGAAAAAATCACACCCACTAAAATCAACCCAAAATACCACCCCATATTCTTTTCGTGTGACACATATTCTTCGGCTTCCCATTGCACCACTGTATTGTCTTTCACTTTTGCACCTCAATATTCATTAGCTTTTTTAAATTATAACACATCAAATATTTCTTTAAAATCATTCAAGAAACGCCCGAAGTATGTTAAGATAGAAGGGAAGGAGAGTTACCCAAGTGGCTGAAGGGGGCGGTTTGCTAAATCGCTAGTGTGGGGAGACCTGCAGCGGGAGTTCGAATCTCCCACTCTCCGCCAAATAATCCATTTTCTTTTTTCTAGGTATAGCCCAGGAATATAGATAGTTGTTATATGTTTAGAAAAATATCTCCCAAGAGGAGGTATTTTTCTTTTATAATATTTGTGGTATAATAGAAACATAATTTAAGTAACTGCGAGATTCGATAGTTTATATGAAACAGATCACCAAAACTTTAACCCAAACCTTAACCGGACTTGGCGCACTTTTATGCCTTTCCACCAGCCGTGTCCTAGCTTCCGCCCTCTCTGTACAAGAAGGTGCAAATGCGGCTCGCGCTGAAGGCATGCCTACTGAATTGATTGGCGACAACGGCGTTTTCAGCCGCCTCACCAATACTATTCTCTTAGTTGTTGGTCTTATTTCTGTTATTATGTTGGTTTACGGCGGTCTTCGCTACATTCTTTCTGGCGGTGACAGCAAAAAGGTTACTGATGCCAAAAACACCATCCTCTATGCCATCATCGGCCTTATCATCTCCCTTCTCGCATTTGCTATTGTTAACTTCGTTCTCAATTCTGTTGTTGGTATCACAAACAACTAATCATCAGCATCACAAAAAACTCTCGATATAATCATTACTCATCAGAACTAATGCTGATATTTTGCACGCCCCAGCATTTCGCATCACCTCCGCCGCCGCTCGCATACTCGACCCCGTCGTCCATACATCATCAAACAGCACATAATGAACGTCTCTCCTCAGCCTTACCTCCTTTTTCACCCCATACGCCTGCTTTGCTTGCTCACGCCTCACTTTAGCACTCTTCCCAACCTGTACCGTCTTATTTAATCTCTCAAGTATCGGCTCCAGCTTCAAGTTTTCACCCATCCGACAAAGCTCACGCGCCAACCATAGCATATGATCAAACTCCCGCTCTCTAATATGTCGCCGAATCGTCGGCAAGGGAACTATAACCACCTCTCCCATCTCACGAGTTTTAAAGAGCTCACGCTCCGCAATTTCCCACGCCTTCCTAGCTAATATGTGTGCCAAGTCTCTCCGCCCCTGATATTTATATTGCTTCAACATTACAGATAGCAACCCTTCTTTTACTCCACCCACAATCACCCGTGAAAATCCATCAATCCCAGAAATCACATATCCAGGATTTGTCCCCAAAAGATATTTTTTACAACGCCCGCACAAACTCTCACCCTGAAGCCCACATCTCTGACATCTGTTTGGTGAAAGTACTTCAAGTAATACATTAATTATTGTGCTTTTTACATCAAAACACACTTTTCTCTTGATTTTTAACATAACCACTCCTATAATTAACCATAACAATAGTTAAATGTGGAGGAATACTTAGCAATGGCTCGTACAAATGACGATGACATGCTTATGGAAGACGAACTCGCGGCTGCATTTCTGGACAATGATAGCCAAGAAGAAGTTGAGCAAAGTCCTGTTCAAACTTCTGCTAGTCTCCCATCAGAAGAAGATCCAGAGGCGTGGGACGAACCGGAAGATTTTCCAGGTCAATTAGCAGTTGATGTATATGAAACTGCCGATAAATTAGTTGTTAAGGCTCGCACCGCAGGCATTTCCAAAAATGACCTCGATGTCACCATCTCAGACAACATCTTAACCATCTCCGGCATTCTCAGTGGTGGCGAAGATGAACAAACCACTCGTTGGCACATCCAGGAATGTTATTGGGGCGAATTTTCTCGCACCATCGCACTTCCAGTTCCGGTCCGCGAAGATGAAGGCAGCGTCAAAGCCGAGTTAAAAGATGGCGTTCTCACAATCTCCTTTGAAAAAGAGAAAACTGAAACTCCAACCAAGATTACTATTCAGTAATCTAAGGCTACTAAACTGCGAGAACAGAGAACTAAACTAAATACCGCACACCCTGCGGTATTTTTTAGCCTCACAAATAACGCCATGCAGTATTTTTTACCTCACATACAGAACCCCATCAATATCCAAAAATGCTTCTCCATCCACAAATGCTTCTTCCAACCTGTCCTTATATCAGTCTTCGTGGACATAATTCATCAAGTCCATAACCTCAAGTATCCCCCACATTTCTAAACTATTTCAGATACCTTTATCCTAGTTCATTTATTAAAATTAGACAAGCATATCCATTCTAATAAGAGTATTTTTCTTAAGGCATGTCCGTTCAAATAAGAATATCCATCCCAATAATCACATCAATTCTAAAAAAGCATATCCGATCTAAATCACCGATCATAAAAAAATAGACCCCACTGGGTCTATTTTTCGATTTCTAATCAGTATTTTAAGAATTATTAGCAGCAGCTCCGCTATTTGCAGCAGATCCACTAAATACTGAGGTAAGTACAAAGTTTACGATTGCAAAGGCAAGAAGTGCAACCACAAGACCAATTATACCATACATAATTGTCTCTCGTGCTTTCTTAGTCTTAGCAGCATCACCCGCAGCAGTGGTAAACATAAAACCACCATAAATAATATAAGCTACTGCAAGAATACCAAGTACACCAAGCACTACGTTAATGATTGTGTTAATGGTTTTCATTAAATCATTCGAACCTGCATGATCCTCAGCAATATTACATTCAGAAATAGAACTCGAATAGGTCTGACGAAGTGATCCCTGAGGACAACTTCCCGCATTCACATTTCCAGCTAGCGATACAACCGCCATCAAAGCTGCTGCCATCATTACGCCTTTTTTGTACACACCGTTCTTCATTTTTACCTCGCTCGATATTTTTTACTTAAAAAGGCTTGATAATACGAAGTTCACAATTGAGTAGGCAAGAAGCGCAATCACAAGACCAATAATACCATACATAATAGTATCTTTAGCCTTCTTAACCTTACCAGAATCGCCAGCAGAAGTGGTATATTGTACACCACCAAGGATGATTACGATAACGGCAATAAAACCAATCACACCGATAATCACATTAATAATCTGATTAAGAGTACCCATCAAATTATTATTATTAAGATCACTTTTAATTGCACCACAGTTTGATAAGTCACCAGTTACAGTAGACCCATCTGGACAGCGAATTTTCCCGACTGCAGCAACAGGCAAACTCTGGAGCCCCATAGCAACTACACCAAGACCACCAGCGGCTAATGTTTTGATTTTGTTAGAAATCTTCATATTTTTTCCTTTAATATTATTTTCCTCATTATATCATAAGCATCTGTTAAATCAAGGGCCACCCCTTAGAGTTCTAGATACCAACTGAAGCAATTACGAACTGCACGATTGCATACGCCAACCCCGCAATCACCAGCGCAATCACCGCCGTCATGATCATTCTTTTTGCATTCACAATCTTTGCCGAATCACCAGAAGATACCACCAACCTTTGACCGGCAATCACAATCGCCCCCACACTGATAATTCCCACCACAGAAATCCCAATATTAATAATCGTCGTGATCAGACTCGCAATACTTTTATTCCCGACATCAACACAACCGGCAGCCTGCAAAGTTTCTTCATCCGCATTAGTCATCTCCCGCAGCTTTGCGCAGGTATCACTCTCAGCGTAAGTAGTCTGTGGAATAGCCACCATACCAAGTGTCCCCGCCATTAACACTCCAGCTAATATTAACAAAATCCTCTTCATTATTTCTCCTCTTTAAGATATCGAATTCACCACAAACGTCGTTAATGCCCACGCTAATCCTACCACCACTAATCCAATTACAGCATAAGTAATCGTCTTGATCGCCTTATTGACTCTAGCCGGATCGCCTTCCGAGATCGCATAAAAAATCGCGCCATAAACGATAAATCCAACCGCAATTAGCGCCGCCATAGAGTAAACCCAGTTAAACAACACCATCAAATCATAGTTACTTGCATTATCCTTATTTGGGATATTGTTTAAAGCATTATTTAAGGTATTAACCTTTGTGATATCAAAATCGTCACCAAAAATTCTTCCACCTGAGTTTTTTACAAATTCAAGAACGTTCATTATTTTGCTACGCCTCCAATTACTTTCACTAGTGTATCTGAAATTACTGAAGCCGAAATCGTTAAGATCAAACCAATCACCGCGCCAGTGATAATTCTTTTACCTTCCATCACTTTCCCAGGTTCACCTTCCGACATAATATATTTATATCCGCCCCAGATAATAAATCCAGTTGCCACCATACTTGACATGAGCGCCGCATCAAACACTAAGTTCAACACAATCACCCAAACAAATCCGGCCAAATTCGAATCGCCATTCACTGTACCGATCGTCCCAATCCTACAATCACCACCTTCTCTGGTTGCCAAACCCTTATACCAAGGACGAAGTCCTAACATTGAGTTCGCACATGAATCATCTGGTTCTTCCTCAATCACCGCCGCCGATACTGGCTCACTCGCCACCTCTGACCACAAATACACTAAACTAAAACTTGAAAAAAATGCTAAACCTAGCATCAATAAACCTTGGATATGCCTTTTCATATTTTGATTATAGCATTATTAACTTAAAACTGTATATAATAATAGTGGATATTGTCTCACACTCATCCCTTATTACGCTATTGACTATAGCGCTTATGTGTGGTATAATATGCAGGTAATTAAAGCTTTATATCTGTATGAAGAAGGTCAACACAAGATTTAAAAGTTTCACTATGCTCGCTGGGTTGATTTTTTCCAGCGCCTTTTTATTTGCGCAAACTTTTCTAAATACCACTTCTGTTTTTGCTGACCCTACTCCAATAACTTCTGAATCTACTGAAAATAATCAGACAACTGAAAATCCAACCACCGAAAATAATAATACTGAAAACAATACTCAAAATACTGGAGCTGAAACCACTGAAAATCAGGGAACTGGAAACCAAGGAAACGAGAACACCAATTCTCAAACTCCTCCAGCCAACCAAAATGGAAATACTGAAAATACCACTGAGGGAAACAACTCCGAAAATCATGAACCAGCCACCTGTACTTCTCAAATCGGCGCCATTGGTTGGTTAATTTGTCCGACCACCGGTCTGCTCGCCAAGGGTATCGATGCTCTCTATGGCCTTATTCAAGGTCTTCTTGATGTTAAACCACTAGAGATGAAAGGCGATTCTCCAATCTATCAAGTCTGGTCCTATATGCGCAATATCGCCAATATCTGTTTCATCATCTTCCTTCTCGTCATTATCTATTCTCAAATCACCGGCTATGGCATTAATAATTATGGTGTCAAAAAATCCCTCCCACGCCTCATCGTTACCGCCATGGTTGTCAACTTTAGTTTTCTATTTTGCGCGATCGCAGTCGACATCAGTAATATCCTAGGCAACGGCCTCAAAGACCTTCTCGCTGGCATCGCTGAATCCGCCATTAGTTCCGGTACAGTCGACGGTTCCAAAACCGCCACTGGTTTTTATTCACTATTCTCCACTGTTGCCGCTGGTGGCGCTGGTCTCGCACTTAGTTTTGCCTTTCCAGGTGGCCCGCTCGGTCTTCTTCTCGCCTTCATCCCACTCATTATCGGTGGTATTATTTCTGTCATTGTTGGCCTCCTCGTTCTCGGCTTGCGTCAAGCCCTTGTTATCTTCCTCGTCTCCATTTCTCCAATTGCCTTCGTTCTATACATCCTTCCAAACACTGAAAAACATTTCCAAAAATGGAAAAATACCTTCAGTCAGATGCTTTTCTTCTATCCAATGTTTAGTATGCTCTTCGGTGTATCCAAACTCGCTAGTATGGTTCTTGTCACTTCTGCCACCACTCCATTTGGATTAATGGTCGGTGCCGCCGTCCAGGTTCTTCCACTTCTACTCGCTGCCAGCCTAATGAAGCTTTCAGGCTCCGCTCTCGGTGGTATTTCTAAACAACTCAATTCACTCGGCAACAACCTTTCTGGCCGCGCCACCAAGGCTCTTTCTCCAATCCAGGAAGCCAATCGTCAAAAGGCTATCGAAAATGCCATGAAACGTCAGCGTTCTCTCAATCTTCTCCCATGGTACTGGGGTGGTGCACTAGCCGCTGGCGCTGCTCGTCGCAAATTCCTCCAGGACGATGAAAATAGAACCCGTGAAAATACTCTTAATAACTATCGTAATGAAGAACTCGAAGCTAAAGGTCGTGGCGCCCGCATTCTCTATCGTGATAAATATGGCAAAGCTGTTTACGCCGAACGCTCACTTGGTGTAGATAAAGATGGTATTGAAAAGAAAACCCAACTCGTAGATCCAGATAACAAAGTCATGCGTTATAAATACCAAAACCGAGTTTCAAAACTTGCTACAGATGCCCAGCATATAAAGACCGAAGATGCCCTTGGTAACATGGGAGATTATCTTGCAGATAATAAGGTCAGAAATAAAGATCTAGAGACCCTTGCTAGTAACCAGACCGAAAACTTCCTTGACTACAAAACCGCCGAATCCTCTAAGCGTCGCAACGATCACAATGCCAACCGCTTCTATTCTGAAGTCGTTCGCAATGCTGCCAAGCTCGACAAAAACGGCAATATTGTCAATAAAGAAGACTACGAAAAATATGTGGTCGCCGGTGCCGGTACGGACGCTTGGAAAGTTAACGACGGCACACTCTCCAAAGAACAAGAGTCCGATCGCTTTATTGCTCTCCAAATGGTTGCCGCCGATGCTGTTGACGCCTACGAATCCGAGCGTCGCGCCAATGTTGGCAAGCTCACCACCTACATGGATAAGATGGTCACCCTTGACGCCTTCAATGTTTATAAGCAAATGATCAAACACGATAACATCGATGGTATTATCGCCGGCAATAACGTCCTTTCACGCCGTGGTGACTATGACAAAATCGCCTCTGAACTTAAGGCTTATATGGATGCCGGTAATCTCAAGTTAGGTACCGATGCCGCCAACGTCTTAGCTCTCAACCTTATGCAAATGAAGGATGCCGATCCTACACTCGGTCGTCTCGGTAAATTCATCAACATGGAAACCTGGGCCTACACTAATGGCAAACGCCATACTCAGGAAGTTACCATGCAACAATACTTTACCGGTAAAGTTGAAGGTGATCCAGATTATGAAACAAAGATCAACATCGCCACCGGTCTTAAAGGTACTCGCTTTGATAAAATCGATCGTACTGCAACCGATGTACTCACGATGATGATGGATAGCTATAGAGATATTGATCCAGATAAGAGCGGAGAAATTTTTGACGCAATTCGTCCAGCCATCATTTCCGCATTTCCAAATTTCCAATCAGGTAGTGAACAAATTGTTAATATGACAAGCTTCCTTACAGGCCTCAATCGTAAAGACGTCATTAAGACACTAAATCAAGAAAATATTGAAGAAATTGCTAAAGAGATCCAAGACGGAAATAGTGCCTACCATAAAAATAGCAACACAGCTACCCGTGAGATTAAAAAATATCTTGGTGGGCTTACTGCCAGTAATGCTGCTGCCATGAAAACCGATGTCTTAAATGGTATCCTCAATCGTCTCGTAGCCGAAAATTATGAACTAAACCCAGATGATTTAGTCGGTCTTGACGATGAAGCTAAAGCTGAAAAGAAAAAAGAAGCCTACGATGAAGCAGTAAATAAGGCTCATAAAGAAATCAATAAGATCTTCAGAGAAAACGGTGTTATCGATAAGCTTGGTCGTCCAAACACCAACCTCTTCGACAACATGAAGAATGGTCTTGCTAGAATTCTTGAACACGACGTTAAAGAATCCAAGAAGCGTCAAATTATCGAAAACGAAAAAGACCGAAAAGAAGCCACCGCTAACAAAAAAGACACGCAGAATACGTAACACTGAATACAAAATACACTCATACTACATGGGTGTATTTTATATTTTCCACCACGTTTATGGTAAAATAATTCTATATGGCAACATACAAGGTCCCTCAAGACGTTGAGGCGGAAGATAAACTCCTTGGCCCTTTTACCTTTCGACAGTTTATCTATCTTCTCATTTCTGCAGCAGGTATTGCTATTATTTTTGGCCTTTTCCAAATTTTTCCACTACTCGCCATCATCCCGATCCCATTCACCTTCTTCTTCTTAATTCTTGCTCTACCTATAAAAAAAGATCAACCAATGGAAGTTTATCTAGCATCCATTGCCAGCTTCTATCTCAAACCAAACACTCGTCGTTGGACCCCTGGACAAAAGGAAACTACCATCAAAATCACCGCACCTAAAATTGTCGAGAAACCTCGCGCCAGAAACATTACTGAAGAAGAAGCTTCCACACGCCTCTCCTTTCTCTCAAACCTCGTTGATTCTGAGGGCTATGCAATTCGCGGCAATAGTAATTTCAATGAAGATTTCATCGCAGAAAACAACAATATTGTTGACATCTTAGATCAGGATAGCAATCAAAACATCAATCAAATGATCGCTAAAGAACAACAAAATCGTCATGCCGCCTTAATTTCAAACATGAAGGCCGCCATCTCTAATGCCGACCAAAATCTTCCGCCAACTTTTACACAAAACAATACTCAAACCCAATTTACTACTCAGCCACAATACGTTAATGGTTTTATTAACCAAACTTCCGCCGCCCAAGTTAATCAAGGACTTCAAAATCTTGCCAACAATCAAGATTTCACCATAGACACTATTAGCAAACAAGCTAATCGTCTCACTCAATCCGCCCAAACAGCCCAATCGGCCCAATCAGCCCAAACAGCCCAATCAGCCCAATCAGCCCAATCAGCCCAGGTAGCTCAACCTCAACAACCTCATGCCTTTGCCCAATCTCCACAACCTCAAATCTTTACTCAAGCCCCACAAAGCCAATCTCAATTTACTCAACCTCAATTTACCCAGCCTCAACCACAGTTCCAACCCCAATTCCAGCAGCCACCATCACCTTACCAATTCCAGCAATCATACCAGCCGCAATTTACTCCACCAACTCCACCAACTCCACCAGCTAGTTCAGACAATTTTACCGGCATCTTCACCCCACCAGCCTCATAATAATTTTTAAAAAGGAAGCATATGAATCCACAACAACCTCAAAATCAAGCTCAGCCTAATTTCCAGTCAGCACCTCAAGTGCCGCAGGCTCAAGCTCAGAATTCCAACATCCCCGCTTCTGGCTATCCCGCCAATAATATTCCACTCGCACCACAATCCGATAGTACCGCCAACGTAGTTCAGGATAACCCTTCTTCCACCCAGTCCACCCTCCTCATCTCCGAACTCCGCGATGGCTTAATTATTATGAAAGATGGCTCCTTCCGCGCCGTCGTCGCCTGTAAATCCATCAACTACGACCTGATGTCCGAGCCTGAACGTGACGGTATCGAATATGGTTATAAAGGTGTCCTTAACTCTCTTGAGTTTCCAATCCAAATCCTTGTCCGTTCTCAACGTATCGATATAGCTCCATACCTCGAACGTCTTGCTGATATTCGTCGTAATAACGACAACATGCTCCTCGGTGTTTTGATGGACGATTACATTAACTTCATCGACCAAGTTTCCCAAGAGGCCAACATTATGGACAAGTCCTTCTTTGTCATCGTCCCATATTATTCATCTCCAGAACTCGAAAAAGCCAGTACCCAGAGCCAAAATATTTTCAATCTTCTCTTCGCCACAAAAACCTCTGAAATCACCAGGATTGATCGCAATACCTATGACAAAGCGGCTACTGAAATCAATAACCGCGTTCAGGCTGTCATTGGCGGCCTCTTTAATATTGGCATTCACTCCGTCCGCCTCAATACCAAAGAACTCGCCGAGCTCTTCTATAACTTCAATAACCCAGACACCGCCGTGAGGGAACCGTTTATTGATTTTAATAAAATGGGCACTATTTATACTAAAAAAGGTGAAAAACCAGAGACAAAACCACTAAATTAAGGAAGAAATATGGCAAAAAAGAAACTCACCGCTGCCGAACTTGCAGCTCAAGCACAATCAATGGAAGACGCCGAAATTCAGCGCGCGTTTGAACAGGGCATCACCACTCTCCGTGATCTTATTTCTCCTTCCTCAATTGAAATCCAATCCGACCATTTCCGTCTCGGCACCAAATATGGCCGCACGCTCTATATTTATGGTTATCCTCGCACCATCAGTACTGGTTGGCTCAGTCCACTCATCAACATGGATGAGGTTCTTGATATTTCCATGTACATTTATCCGGTCGACACTACTGTGATTATGAAAAATCTACGTCGCAAAGTCACTCAGCTTGAAGCTGATATTTCCTTGAATGCTGAAAAAGGTCGTATCCGTAATCCTGAAACCGAACACGCCATCCAGGATGCCGAGGAACTCCGCGATGACCTTCAGCTTGGCCGCGAAAAATTCTTCCGTTTCGGCTTATACGTTACTCTCTGGGCTGACTCACTTGATGAATTAAATTTCGTACAACACAAAATCGAAAATTATTTTGGCTCTGCTATGATTTTTTCTAAAGTTGCCACTTCCCAGCAAGAACAGGGAATGAACTCCACCATGCCAATGGCTACTGATCAGTTAATGATTCGCCGCAACATGAACACTAGCGCCATTTCCACTTCCTTCCCATTCACTTCTGCTGATCTCACCCAAGAAAAAGGCATTCTTTATGGTGTTAACCTTCATAATAATGGTCTCGTTATCTTCGATCGTTTCACTCTAGAAAATGCCAATCTTGTCGTCTTCGCTAAATCCGGTGCTGGTAAATCCTTCGCGGTTAAGCTTGAGGCTATCCGCTCCATGATGATGGGGACTGAAATTATCATCATCGACCCTGAAAATGAGTATCAAAAACTCTGTGATGCCGTTGGTGGCTCATATGTTCGACTCTCCCTCAACTCCGATGTTCGCATTAATCCATTTGATCTACCAAAAGTGATTGATTCTGAGGATGCCTCTGACGCGCTCCGTGCTAATCTTGTCACCCTCCATGGTCTTTTCCGTCTCATGCTCGGTGGTACCCAATCAGGTCCTGGTGGTCAAACCGTTGCCGCTCTTTCTCCTAACGAAGAAGCCGATCTCGACCAAGCTCTCATCGACACCTATGCTCGTGCCGGTATTACTTCAGACCCTCTCACACATCAATCCACTCCGCCAACGATTATTAATCTCTACGACACTCTCGCCCACATGGGTGGCTCCGGCCCTCAACTCGCCCAGCGTCTTCGTAAATATGCCACCGGAACTTTTGCAGGTATTTTCTCTCAGCAATCCAATATCGATATTAATAACCAAATGGTTGTCTTTAATATCCGCGACCTCGAAGATGAACTTCGCCCAGTCGCAATGTATATTGTCTTGAACCATATTTGGAACATTGTTCGCGCCAAACAAAAACGCCGTATTCTTATTGTTGATGAGGCCTGGCAGCTTATGAAATATGATGACTCCGCTAACTTCCTCTTCTCCCTCGCCAAACGTGCTCGAAAATATTACCTCGGTCTCACCACTATCACTCAGGACGTTGAAGACTTCATGAGCAACAAAATGGGTCGTGCCATCGTCATGAACTCGTCCATGCAGCTACTTCTAAAACAATCCAGTGCCGCTGTCGATGTTCTATCTGATGTTTTCAAGCTCACCAATGCCGAGCGTCAACTTCTCTCTAGTCTCCCAGTTGGGCAAGGTCTCTTCTTCGCTGGCCAATCTCACGTCCACGTTCAAATTGTCGCCTCTGAAACAGAAACTAATCTCATTACCACCAATCCGGTTCGCTATAATCGTTAAACAAAATAGCAAAAAATACCTTTTTCTTATATAATATAACTATGCCAAAGGTCTATTACGGCAAGGATTCCATAACTCCTAACTTTTTGCCGTCCAGTAAAAATTCTGAGACGGAACTTTTTCGTTCCCAGATTGCCAAGGAATCTTTACAGAATGCTGAGCAGGCCTCTCTCGATACCCTTACAGATTCAGATCGCAAACCTTCCGCCGATACTCTCGAAAACCAACCTCTCTATACTGGAAGCCTTAATCATCACAACATAAAATCCACCAAAAATCTTGGCTTATCAAAACTCAGTACCGCCAAAAAAATCAAAAAATACTCTCCGGTCGCACTTGCTTTTGGTGCCTTCCTGGCCGTTATTCTTTTCCTCTTTTTTTCCGTAAGCAACCTAGGTAATCAAATCGAAATTCTCATCACGAGGGCCACTGACACCATGTTTGGTTCCTATTCCGAAAACACTCTTCGAATCACCGAAGAACTTCTCGCCAAAAAACAGGGAGCCTTCCCAAAATACTTTGAAAACCGTCTCAAAACCAACGGTATTGAGGTAGTTGACGCCGGCTCCAGTTATCATTTAGTCTATGACGGCGCCACTATTACCTCCGAAAATTTCCGCAATTTTTATGCCAAAAATATTGCCTTTCAGGAAGCTTTTACCCGCGCTAAACGCGCTCGTGCCTCCAATTTCTTTGATAAACCAGCCACTATGAGTCTCGCCAAAATTGGCATCACTAGAAATCTTTTCTCCGCCTATAAAAACACTGGTAATCATGAAACCGACACTAAAAACTATCAGACCACCGAAGAAGGTATTTTTGGTGATAAAACCAATTCCAGCATCAACACTACCACGGAAACTGAAGATACTGACGAAAGAGGAAATAAAACTACAAAAATCTCCAAAACCGGCGAAGACATCGATAGTAGTAATATCGAAGGTGACACTCCAAATATTAAAGCCAATAATTATTTATTAAGTACCGCTGGGCGCGTCGCCGAAGCTGGTGGTCTTACTTGTACCGCACTCAAAGTTGCCAACCTTATCTCAGTTGCCATTGCCGCCAATGAAATCTATCAAGCCATGCATTTCTTCATGAGTAATCAAGAAAATATCAGCAAAACTAAAGCTGGTTATGGCAACGAAGCGGCCGCCAATTCTGTCCTTAATTTCCTCAACACTCCAGCCACTACTGAATATACCGATGTCTCCACTGGTGAAAAGAAAACTGTCACTGGTGCTCCTATTCAAGCCGAAGGATTTGGCAATGTTCTAGCCGGTGAAAAAGTTAACCTAAATTACACCAAAAACTTCTCCATCAATTCTGCCTTTCTTGCCACTGGTTTTGCTCTAGGTCTCACTACTGCTCGTGCCCGTGCCTGTGGTGGTATTCGTGCTGTTGGTGCCGCTATTAGTCTAGCCACCCTCGCCTTTGGTGGTGGTCTTATCAAAACTGCCGTTACCCTCCTAAAGACTACTGTTGTAAATGTCGCTCTCGCCAGTACCATTGCTGGTATGCTTTCTATTCTCCTCCCATATATTCAAAAAGTCCTCTTCGAAAATCCAGCAAAAACCCTCGTTGGTAAACCAGCTGGTGAAAAATATATTCAAGGTGCTGCCCTAATTAATAAAAAAGTTGGCCGTTCAACCTCCGGACAAAGTCTCGCTTCTAAAGAAGCTGCCACCGCCTATTATCAAGAAACTCTCATCGCCGCAAACAGGGAAGCAGAACTTGATCGCAAGTCTAAAAGCGCTTTTGACGCTTCCAGTCCAAACACCTTCCTCGGTTCCATCCTAGGCCGCTTCAGCCGCATAACTAGCTCCACTACTCTTTTCTCCAGCCTCTCAAATCTAAGTGAAGTTTCCAAAAATTCCTTCAGCTCCATTCTTGGTTACGCCGGACAATCCGTCCTTGCCGCAGATGGTTCCGAAGGATTCACCACTGACACCGAACTCGCCGGCACCGATTACCAAAAAATCTTTGGTAATGACGAAGATTGCGAAGCTCTTACCAGTATTGGTGCCGCCTGTGATATGTATGGCGGAGAAGTAATTGCCACTGACGTCACCACCGAAAAACTCAGCTCCACCGATCCCGAATATCAACGCGTCGTTAACCAAAATATCCGCAAAAACTCTGACGGATTTGATGAGGTCATTCCAAACTCTCTTCTCGCCCATAAAACCATGTT
The DNA here is from genome assembly GCA_963539465.1 of uncultured Candidatus Saccharibacteria bacterium. GTDB lineage: Bacteria > Patescibacteriota > Saccharimonadia > Saccharimonadales > Saccharimonadaceae > Nanosyncoccus. Next base: position 462,910 of record CAUTMI010000001.1, read on the forward strand.
CTGTGACGAGCGTGACTCACCATTCGGTCACTTTGATGCCAATATTGCCAATGCTATGAATACTAATCTCGGTTTCGCAAACAGTATTCCGATCATCTCGGAAGCTGTTGAGCTCTACAATGCGGTTTCTGATATGTCACCAGAAACTCAAGGCTGGGCCTCCGGCGCTTATTGCGTTATGGGAAACCAAAATCCACACTGGCAAGAACTTAAATATCTTCAACATTACACCGAGCAAACTCGTATCTGCACTCAAATCAAATGCGCTAGTGTAGTTGACTCAGAAGGGAACGATCGAAACCCAATTACTGCCTATAAAGAAGCATATTATGCAAAAAACCCAATCGATACCTCTCGTTCCGGTATTCTAGCCCGTATTTCTGGCATCACTAAAAACCAAGCTGAAACCGTAATTGCTTTCTTCGACTATGCTAATTATCTCGCGAATTATCAACCACCAAAAGCAGAAAAACCAGAATTCACTCTCAATAGTCTCACAAAAGAAACTCTAACCACTAAAGACTCTTTAGGTTCAGTAGCAAAAATCTCTTCCATATTAACCAAAAACTCCGGCTCAGATCACCACTTCATCTACCAAAACCTTACTCAATCTTCCTATGTTGATTTAAAAACTATTTCAAGAAATAGGAGTTACCTAGTATGAAAAACCTCGTCGCTTGCATAAATCATTTTGCTTTAAGTATTAAAAAACTCAATCACAAAAAGGTCCTTCTCTTACTTCTAACTCTCATTGTTTCCATTCAGCCAGCTAAAGTTTTCGCACTTAAAGAATCCGAATGGGATATCTTCGATATTAATGGTATTTATTATTATGATCGAGATGCTGAAAACTGTGTTACCTCAAATCTTTCCGGCACTATCGGTAAACTCTATGATGGTTCTGAAATTATCAGTAAATCTGACCTCGATAAGATTAACGCCAACCGCCCAGTTTATGAAAAATCTGCCGCAAGATATGGTTTTCCATGGCAGCTCATCGCCACTCTTCACTATCGCGAAACCAGTCTTCGTCGCTACAATCCAACCAATGGTCAAGGTATTTATCAGCTCTATTCTTACACTGGAGGTGGCCACAATAGTAACGCTTTCACTAATTTTGGTGAAGTTTCTGAAGCTGAATTTCAAAGGCAAACTGACATTATGGCCGAGCTCTTACAAAATAATTACGGCGCCGGCCTAAACTTAAAAACTGACGATGGAATCAAAACCCTCCTTTTCCGCTACAATGGCACCGCTCGCTCCTACATCTCGCAAGCTCGTACTCTTGGTTATACCGAGCAAGAGGCTGCTCGTGGTGAAGGCTCACCATATGTCATGAACCTTGCCGATAGTAAGCGTGATTCTAGAAAAAATTCCAACTGGCTCATGATAAAAACCGACCACGGACATCCAACCTCCGCTAACCTAATTCCAGGTGCCTTCCTTATCTTTTCTGCTCTCGGCGGCTCAAATGGTATCAGCAACTGCTCCGGAAGTGGAGGCGGTAATCTCAGTATCAATCAAACCGCCCTTAATCTTGCTTGGACAAATACTGGCCACGGCATTACTCCAAACGATAATTATCGTAACGCACTCATCGAAACTGGCATTAATCGACTTGGTGATCGCTGGTCTATGATGGGTGCTAGCTGCGATGCCTTTGTTGCTACCGTCATTCGTTATTCAGGAATCGATAAAAATTTTGTTTGCTGCGGTGTCAGTAATAGTGGTCCAACTTCAAACTATGTAAAAAACTCCGGTAAATTCGTTGAAGTTGAAAACCGACAAGGCTCTCTCAAACCTGGTGATATTCGTCTCAGTTCTGGACATATCGAAATCTATGTTGAGCAAAACGGTGTTGGCAAAATCGCCTCCGCTTCTCACGGCTCACGCACTGGCGAACTACTACCTTTTTATGATAACTCTCGTACTTTCAAAGCATATCGCTATATTGGAAACACTAATATCTAATACCTAAAAGGCCAAACATGATTACAAAAAGTACTATCACTAAAAAAACAAAAAACCAAAACACACAAAACAGAAATATGCCAAAAAAATCTCTTCTTTCCATCATTATGAGCTTTTTAGTTTTGGTTCTTATCATAATCATTGTTGCCTTTATTAATTGGATTACCAACTTCGATAAAACCGGCACACTAGATTATTATCTTGCCCCAGCCTCTGCTTCTTTCATAATTGATGGAAAAACTTATCAAGGTGATGCCAAAATAAAACTAAAACCAGGGAATTATATAATAAAAATTTCCAACGCTAATTTTCAAGAAATCACTCGTGATCTCGAATTGAAAAATAATCAAGTTACTTATCTCTATGAAGCCCTTGAACCAGATTCTGAACATCAGGATTATTATAAATCACACCCAGAAGATGAATCTCGCGTGCAACACATTGCTGATTTTAAAGCTGACCTAGAACGCAAAAGCTACACTGATAGCGATCCAATCTTTAAAGTCACACCATATTCCAGCTATCAGGCCGGCTTCTCTATTGCTGCCGAAAAACAACCTCAAACAACCAAGGTAAAATTAAAGATTACCCTCTTTACTTGCTCCGATCAACAAATCGAAGAACTCAAAACTGCTGCCTATAAATATCTCACCGACAACAAACTTAATCCTAATAACTACGATATTGAGGTTACTAGCTGCTAACTTAGTTATACTTCCTCCACTGAAGTAATAATCACCTGATTATCCTTAAAATTCCTCACCAAACATTTTTGCCTAGTATTGTCCAATTCTGAGAACACATCATCAAGTAACACCACTGGTTTTTTACCAGTTTCTTGAAAAATTAAGTCTGCTTCAATAAACTTCATCGCTAAAATCATCGATCGAAGCTCACCTCGGCTCGCCGTCCCATCTGCTTCCTTCTCATTAAATAAAAACACAAAATCATCACGATGAATTCCAAACCCAGTATGACCTAAAATTAGGTCTCGATCAAACTCTCTTTCCAATCGATTAAAATACTCCGCCTCTGAAACCTCACCTCCAAATAAATCTAATTTCAAAAACACCTGATCATTATTTTCCGCGATTGAATGATAAACTTGATTAAAAACCATATTTAGTTTATCTAAATATTTCTGCCTTTTCTTTCGAATCTCCAAGCCATACTTAGCTAATAAAATATTCCAAGAGAAAAAATCACTGATTTCTATATAACTTCGACTCTGGCTTTTTTCTTTATTGCCGCAAAAATCCAAATCACTACGTTTATCATTATTTTTTATATATTTTTTCAATAAATCATTACGTTGCTTTAGTGTCTTCTCATATTTTGAGAGGGAACTACTATACCCCTCATCAAATTCTGCAATTACTCGATCAAAATAAGCCCTTCTTTTTATTGGGCTTGTTGCCACTAAATGTAAATCATCCGGTAAAAATAACACCACTGGATATCGATATTTTTTTGGTAATCTGGCGGTTCTTTTGTCTTCCACCAAAAATTGCTTTTTCTGCCCATCAAATAACACCACGGTTGAAAGTCCATTTGTAAACTTCAATTCAACTCGATAAAACTCAGAGCCTCTTCTCAAAATCTCCTCATCCGTCGCTCGAAAAGATTTTCCACGCAACGCTTCATAAATCGCCTCTAATACCGAAGTTTTTCCAGAACCATTTTCCCCAACAATTAAACTAGTCTTCTTTTTACAATGTAACAAAAACTCATCATGACTACGAAAATTAACTAATTTTATACTTTCAATAATCATTCTAGCTTTTTAGAGGCATAATAATATGCGTATAATTATTTGATTTTTCATTTCTAATCACCACTGGCGCTAATTTTCCTGAAATACCAAATGACAAATTATTCTCTTCAATCACATTAATCACGTCCACTAGATAACGCGAATTTAAAATCACCTTTCCATCGTTCACCACCTCAGTCTCGAGCTCAGATGCATTCTCACCAAACTCATTAGCTACCGAAGAAACTGCAAAAGTTTGAGTCTCACTTTTTGCCTCACAAATAATTGATCCACCGACACCACGTGAAAATAGAGCGGCTAGCTTCACAATACGAAGTAGCTCACTTTTTGACATCTTAATATTTGAACCAATAGTTTCCGGGATTAAACGTCGATAATCAGGGAAGGATCCATCAATTAATTTCGAAGTAATTTCAATTTCCCCAAGCCTAAAACGCACCTGTGAATTATCAAACACAATTTCAATTTCATTCATGTTATCCGACATCGCCCCTAAAACATCAGTCAGACATCCCGCCGGCACAATCGCCTTCACATCACTTTCCACCTTTTCAATAAACATTCGCTCAGCTAAGCGATACCCATCGGTTGCAGCAATATATAAGCTACCCTCAAAAGTATTAAAATACACCCCCGTTAATGACGGCCTAGTCGTATCTGATGAGCAGGCAATTTTTACTTCATTGATCCCAGTTTTAAAAGCTTCAATACTCATTCGATAAATCACCGCTTCTGCGTCATTAATATCAGGCAACTCCGGAAAATCCTCAGCAGGCGCTCCATTAAAGGATGATTTATATTTACCAGAAGCCACAGTTAATTTTGAATCACTTGCAGTTAGTTTTATCTCACCCTTGGGTAAGTTACTAACAAAATCTGCTAAAAGTCTCGCTGGTACCGTAATCTCTCCGTCTTTCGAATTAGCAACCCCTAAATAACTCACAATCGCCATATCTAGGTTTGTTGTTACTAGTTTTACTTTTCCATCTAATGCCTTTATCAGAACATTGTTCAAAATGGGTAAGGTAGTTCTACTTCCTGCCGCTACTCGACTAACCACTCCTAATGCCTTCGCTAGTTTTCCTTGTTCAACATTTATTTCCATATCTCTCCTTTATTAAATAATTAATTGTAGTAGTAATAGACTATGTGGATTTTGTGCATAACTTTCTTTTATAGGGAAGAATCCACTTTTTTATTGTGTAAAACCACCTGGATAACTTTGGAAAATTTAGTGGAAAAACCTGACTTTTCAACACCTTTTGCGTATATATTATTATTTGCTTGACTTTCCACATAGTTTTCCTCGACTTTTTCACCTACTTATTCGCAAAGTCTTCCACAACTTTTCCACATTATTCACTTAATTGCTCCCGAATCTCACCAATTTGGTCTCTCAGTGTAAAATTCATCTTCATATCTGTTTCGATTTTCTTAATCCCGTGCATTACTGTAGTATGATCTTTAACTCCTACTTCAAGGGCAATTTTCGGCGTACTCATCTGTAAATCCCTCGACATAATAAACATCGCAATCTGTCTTGCTGTCTTTATGTTTGAAACTCGACTTCTTCCACAAAGTTCTTCAGGCATAATATTAAAATAATCAGCCACCTTATTTACCACCGTTTTACTAGTTAAATTACGCCCTCTCACCCCACTACTTGGCAGGGTAGATGCTAGGCCTTCCTGAATAATACTAAGCGGGGAAACGCCCTTTAATTCAGAAAGTGCTACGATCTTTCCATAAAGACTCTGTAGGTCACGTATATTAGTTTCTACGTTTCTCGCAATATGTTCAATTGCTTTATTTTCAATTTCAACACCATCAAATTCTGCCTTCGCGTGTAAAATTGCACACCTATCTTCAAACGTTGGATATTGTAAATCAAACGCACCTGTCATCGTTAATCTCGACGCGAGTCGTTCATCCACGGTTTTAATTTGGCTCGGCAACCGATCACTTGTGATAATCACCTGTTTATTTGCCTGATGCATATCATTAAAGATATTGAAGAATTCTTCCTGACTCTTTTCCTTACCAACGATAAATTGAAAATCATCAATAATTAAAACATCAAGTTTTTGAAACTTTTTATGGAAATTCTCCATGTCACCTTTTCGCACCGCATTAATAAAATCAGTGTAAAAATGATTGATCGGCGTATAGAGAATTTTTAATTTTGGATTTTTCTTTAATAATTCATTTCCAATTGCCTCCACAAGGTGTGTTTTACCAAGACCAGGCCCACCATACAGGAAAAACGGATTATATTTATCCCCAGGATTATCGATAATGTTTTTAGCAACCGCCACTGCTAATTCATTATTTGTTCCCACCACAAAATTATCCATCGTGAATTTACTATTTAATCCGGTTGAAATTGTGGGGTTAAAACTACTTGTAGGTACCGTAATTTTTTCTACCGTACTTACTCGATTTTGCAACTCATCAAGACTCACCTCGCGTGATTTTTTCACCTTAGTAGTATTGTTTATTACTACATAGCTGGTATTTTTTACTTCAATTTTATTTGATTCTAATGCGGCACGAATATGAGAATCAAATTTTTTTCGAATATTGGCCTGCATAAAGATATTTGGCACACCAATCTTTATTATTCCATCATCCGTACTAATCAACGAAGTATGTGTCTGAGCAAAAAAAGTTGCATAATTTTCCTGAGAAATCTTAGTTTCAAGTTCTGCTAGCACATTATTCCACACGTCAAACACCGCCGCTACCTCCAGCTTTTTCTCTATAACCTTTAATTACCCCTATTATAACAAATCTTCATACTTTTCCACAGGTTTATTTTTATCTTATTTTATGCTCTAATAATGAAATCCATATAAGGGGTGGAGTTATCCACAATTTGAATCATATAGAGAGCCTTGTGTGGAAAACTTCTTGAAAAAAGTGGAAAACTACGGTATAATTAAACACAGTTTACAAATACAGGGATTATGAATATAATCCTATGTGAAATAAAGGAAACATATGCCAAAGCGTACATATCAGCCACATAAGCGTCAGCGCAAACAGGAACATGGTTTCATGAAGCGTAATGCTACTAAAAATGGCCAAAAAGTGTTAAAACGCCGTCGCATTAAAGGACGTGCCCGTTTAACTTACTAAAAAAAATACCGCACTTGCGGTATTTTTTTATACCACATTTTTCCGGCATTTATTCTTAAATGGTTATGCTATATAATAGAAAACACATGCGACATTTTCTTGAAACAGTTCAAACAGTTTTTGAAATTGCCCCCAAAAAACGCTTTGAAGTTTTTGAACTCTTTTTGAGTTTTATGCTTTATAACCTCGTTAGCCTCCTACCACCAATTGCCACTGCGGGTATCATCGCCGTCATCACTCAAGGTTCCAACTTTCACGCTATCTGGTTTTATGTGATCCTCTTTCTCTTGTTTTATATCATTGAATATACGATTCTTGGTTGGAAGTATTATATCTATGTTACTCTGTCCCATTATTATTACGGTACGGTTCAACAAAAACTTTTCGATCATATCATTAGTAATATTTCAATCACTGAGAAAATTTCTCGTGGCCGCATCACCGACACCTGTAAAGAGGATGTTTCATATTTAATTCAAACTATTAACTCCGCTGCAATTGCTCTCACTGGTATCATCCAGCTCCTGATCATCTTTTTAATTTTTGCTAGTTATAATATTTTTATCGCTCTTATTGCCCTAATTATCGACCTCCTCTATATCTATTTGATGTCTAAAAATTCTAAAAACGTTGCAAAACATTTTGATGGTGTCCGAAAATATCAAGACCGTATCTTAGATGTCCTAAACCAAATCTTAAATAATTTAAAACAGATCAAAACCCTTAATTTGATGCCAATTCTAAATCGCAAAATTAGCTCCAATCGTAGTAGTTATGATGTCCAATATGATAAACGCTATCTTTATCTCACTTCACGTTACTGTAAAATTCCGATGATTATTCAGGTTGGAAAAATTACGCTCTATATTGTTCTCGCCGCACTTGTTTTTAATAACCAAATCACTATTGATAAACTCGTGCTTTTAATTAGCTATTTTGAAATGGTCGTTACGAACACTGATAAAACTCTTGAAGAATTATTAAACCTTACCACTTTCAGTATCCGTATCCAGCGCATCAAATCCATCCTAAACTATACAAGTTACACTAAAAATAGCTTTGGCAACCTCAATAATGATTATATTAATGGTGATGTTTTGTTTGAAAATGTTTCTTTTAGTATTAGTGGTCGCGAAATTCTTAAAAATATTTCATTTGAAGCAAAACCGAATGAAATTACTGCCATTGTTGGAAAACCTGGCTCTGGAAAAACCACCATTATCAATCTCTTATATCGCCTTTATTCTATAAAATCGGGTAAAATCCTGATTGATGGTCGTTCGATTTTTGACTACACTAAAAAAGTTTACACCACCAACGTTTCTGGTGTTTTTCAGCGTCCTATTATTTTTGAGATGAGTATTAGGGATAACTTAAGCGTAGTTGATCGTAATCAAAAACGTCAGATTGAAGCTTGTCGACGAGTTGGCTTATTTGAAAAAATTACCAGTCTTCCTCGTGGTTTAAATACAGTCTTAAATGAAGAGCGTGGGATTTTTACAGATGGGGAATTACAGAAACTTGCGATCGCTCGTGCACTTCTGAGCCAGGCGGAAATTCTCCTTTTTGATGAAGTAACCAGTAATGTGGATCCTGAAACCTCAAAAGAAATTATCAAAATCCTTGAAGACCTTAAAGATGATCACACTATAATTATTATCACCCATAAGCCAGAAATCATGAAAATTGCCGATAAAATAATTGTTCTAAGTGAAGGTAAAGTTGTTGCAAAAGGTAAAAATAAGGAAGTTCTTGCAAAAAGCGCACTTTATCGCGAACTTCGTTCCGCAACTTTCGCCAGGCCAAGTCTTGATGACGAATCGGAGCATATTAAAGCTGACAGTCCAGAAGATTTTCTCCAAACCGAAGAGGCTTCTCTTAAACTAAAATAATAAAAAAATAACACCCCACAAAACTCCACAGAGGTGATAAAATTAATAAGATGTTATCTAGTAAATATCGTTTCCATTCTCGTGGTGGCGTTAAATATACTTATCAAAAAGGGAAGACTATTCGCACACCAAAAGTCTCCCTGGTTTTTGCGCCAAACAAAAGGATGAGGCAGCGTTATGCAGTAGTCGTCTCGAAAAAAGTTCTTAAAACCGCAGTTGGACGCAATCAAATCAGAAGACGTGTTTACGAAGCTATCCGTCTCGAGTTTAATCCCAATCTGAAGCTTGACTGTATTTTTGTAATCTATTCTAAGGATTTCACAAAGATGGATTTTAATCAAATCCGTGCCATGGTTTCCGATCTTCTTGAAAAAGCCAAAACAGAATAAAGAGAGAAAGCATTTTTATTTACGTTTTTCAAAAACACTAATTATTTGATATAATAAAAGTACTTATGGTTAGGAGGTTTAGGTTTAAGAATCTTGCTTATCTAATTTTTGCTATTGTTTATTATTTTACAGCATCAATCACCCCAGTCTTTGCCATCCCGAAATTCCCAACAGGGCGTGATGCAGAATTTATTGAGAATAATATTCTTTTTTATAATCCAGATGGTAAGAAGAATAGTAGTTGTTTGAGTCCTGACCGCAGTTGCCAAACCAGTGATGGCTCTGATGTAAGTGTGGTTGGAGATGGCTTTTTGGGGACCGATAGTTTTAAAAATGAATTTAAATCCAAATTTTCTAAACTCGAAACCGCGGATACAAATTTTTCCACCACTAGTAATCTATCCTTTGATGATCTTATAAGTAATCTCAATACAAAAACCTATCAAAAAAATATCTTAATTAGTTTTGGTACAGAAAACGGACAAACACTAACAAAAGAACAGCTCGACCAGATAATTCTTACTGCAGGCTCATCAAAAACCATATTATTAGCCAATAATTATAGTGCTTCTGGTAATATGACGGATACAAATAAAGTCATAGAAGATGCCTCAAAGAGTTATCAAAACGTTAAATTAATAGATATCGCTTCAAAAATCTCCTCAAACACGAGCTTAATTGAAAATAATCAAATTTCACAAACTGGCGCTAAGGAACTTGTAGGTATTATTAGTTCCATCCTAAACGCTGGCTGCTCTGGGTCTTTTACGAAATATAATTTCACGGATGGACAACTTCGTGGTATTTCCGCCATGGCTATTCAAGAGAATGGATTATCACCACCAGTTTCAGTTTTAACAGAAGCCTCACAGATGGCTAATCTCTTTGAGTCATCGCAGATGAATAAATATAACCAAAATGCTAATAAAGAGCAGGGTTTTATTGATATGCTTCAGCATAGCAACTGGTATGCTATCACTACGAAAGTGAAATATAGCGAAACCGCAAATATTTCCCAAGATATTTATGATGGTATTAAATCCATCCTCAACAATGGTAAACGTACACTACCAACTGGTGTAGTTGAGCATGACAGTATTAAAGATATTACATCAATTACTAATGATGGTGTGGCTGTTGATAAAAATAATCGTGCAAATTATATTTCAAAAAAGACTATTATTAAAAATAGATTTGGTTCGACATATGTATTTTATCGATGGTCCGACCCTAGTGCACCAGATAATCGTAAAGGAGATCCATTTGGTTATTTTCAGGATAAAGGTCCGGGTGAGTTTGAGGGGGAATCTGACTTACCTGTAAGCGGTTCATCTAGTATAGGTTCATCTGATCGCACTGCTTCCAATACCTCAGTTTCTTCGACTGGTCCAGCCACTGACCCCGAGGTGGTAGTAACAGCTGATTTTAAAAACTATGCTGGTGATGAGATTTTAAGTCAGGCTGAACGTGATAAAATTGCAGCCAATCGCCCAGTCTATGAAGAGGCGGCACGCGAGAATGACATGCCGTGGCAAATTTTAGCAGTACTTCACTATCGTGAGCATAGCCTAAATGTTTCAAACCCATCAAATGGACAGGGAATTTACCAGCTTTATTCATACACTAGTGGTGGGACGAATAGTAATGCCTTTAAGCCAGCCGGTCCAGTTACAACCGAGGAGTTTCTTCGTCAAACAAAAATTGCCGCTAAGTTAGTCAAAGAGCGATATGGTCCAGAATTAACCGCTAATCCTGACTCCAGAACAGTGAAAAAAATGTTCTTCCGCTATAATGGTGAAGCTGAGATATATAAAAAACAAGCCCTAGATATGGGTTTTACTCCAGAACAGGCTTCCATCGGTGAAGGTTCTCCGTATGTAATGTCGCGCGCGGATGCAAAACGTGATTCCACTAAAGGTGGTATGTCATGGGAAATGTTTGTTGGTGATGGAGTGAGTACGACTGGTCACAATGAACGAAATTTTGGCGCCTATGTAGTTTATCTTGCCCTTGGTGGATTTACGGATAACTCTGGTACGAGCGGCTGTTCAGGTAGTCAACCTGGTACTGGTGGATATTCTGGTGGTGGCCACCAAGTAATTTCGCAAACCGCTGTTGATTTAGCCTGGCATCGCTACGATACGGAAACAGACGGTGCAGCAAGGGGATATTTTTCAGGTAATCGAAAAACTGGAAGCACTGCTTATCTAGAGGCACAGCGCAAGGCTGGAAACGTGGGCGACGTAACAGACTGTGGTCGTTTTGTCTCAGTAGTTCTACGTTCCTCTGGTGTTGATCCAAATTTTCCACTAGTTGGTACGGCGCCGGCGATACTCCCTTATCTAAAAAACCACCCAGACCTTTATGATCAGATCCCAAATACTGGAGACACCTCCATTTTACAATCAGGTGATATTCTAATTGTCCCTGGCCACATTAAGTTAGTAGTTAATATTAATGGCCATCTGCAAGAGGTTCAGGCCTCTCTCGGGGGGCATGCTCCAGAAACTTCTGATCGTATTAAATTAACTGATAGCCGTGGACCTAATGGCCTATATTATATCTTTAGGAGAAAAGCATAAGATGGAGAATAGTTTACAAAATCAAAGAAAAATTACGCTCAGTCGCACCACTTTAATAAAAATCGCAACTGCAGCTTTCTTTATCTTAGTCATCTATATTATTGCGATGTTTGTTATTGACCTCCCGAAAACCGCAAAAGTTAAAATCCTAGTTTCTCCAGTCGATTCAAAAATAACACTGAATCAGGAAGCCTATTCGGCAGGTGAAAAAAAGATAAAGCCAGGGGATTATAAAATAAAAATAGAACGAGAGGGGTTCAAGGCACAGGAAACTGAACTCAAAATATCTAAAGGTGATCAAAAATATATCTATTATTGTCTTACCCCAGAGGATAATAATAAAAAATGGTTCAAAGAGCATCAGAAAGACGATGAAGTTTGTAATCAAATAGAGCAAGCCTTGAATGAGATTGAGAAAAATGAGACCATGACTGACCCCATCTTTTCTATAACCCCATATCACAATGATGATAAAAGGTATTACATTGATAGTATTTTAAACCAAGATAATAGTATTACGATCAAAATTAAGCCACTTTCGTGCAAGGCCGATTTTAAGAAAATCCTTAAACAAAATGCGCTTAATTATCTAAAGGCAAATAAAATTGATCTAGATAAATACAAGATAGAATACGTCGAAGACTGCTAGTTTTTACCTTTATCTATGTTATAATTAACCAAATGTTTGAGTTAATTGATTTTCTAATTGTCAACCCGATTATTAATATTATCTTAGTAATCTATAATTACATTGGTGATTTTGGTGTAGCGATGATCGTCTTCACTTTGATCGTTAAATTTCTTACCTGGCCACTCATTAAAAAACAATTTGTTCAGATGAAGTTGATGCGTAAAATTCAACCTGAACTTACCGAGATTCGCAAACGCTGTAATGGTAATAAACAGCTTGAGACTATCCAAATGATGGATCTCTATAAGCGCAATAATGTCAAGCCACTCACCTCAATCTGGACTCTTTTTATTCAACTTCCAATCTTCTTTGCGCTCTTCTTTTCAATTCGTATTATGGTTACTCCAACCGTCAAGGATAATGTTTCTAAGCGCGCCTACCCTGTAGTTTCCGAGATGACCCGCATTGATGAGATTATTAACTTGCAAAACACCTATCTTGAAAACACCACGGAGCGAACCTACGATTTTAAGCCTCAACTTTTTGGAAAAGTCGATCTCTCGGTTCGCGCCGGCCTCACTTCCTTAAGTTCATTAATTATTCTTCTATTTGCTCTAGGTTCTGCATTTACTCAGTACTATATGTCAAAAATGCAGATGCCAAAGAAGAGCGCTAAAAATACCTGGAAGAAAATGGTTGAAGACGCTAAAGCTGGTAAGGATATGGATCAGGCCGACCTTAATAATATGGTTTCTGGACAGATGAGTTTTATGATGCCAGTCATGATGCTGATGATTACAATCAATCTTCCTGGCGCCCTTGTTATGTATTACCTTCTCTCCAATTTAGTCACAATTTTGCAGCAAAAAATTGTTTTCAATCAGGTAGATGAAAAACTCGACGACAACACAGATCGCGCTATTCTTCGGGAACTAAAGAAAAAGACCTCCGATATAAAAGAGGCTGAAGTAATTGAGAATAAGAAAACCGGCACACGTATTACTCGTATTTCTGCCAAGGATGCCAAAAAATCTTCTAACGACTCTTCTTTAAAACAAAAATCATCCTCAAACTCAACCCAGCCAGATAACGGCTAGGAGAATAGGAGTTTTATGAATCGGGATGAATCGATTCGTTTTGCAACAAAATATCTTGAGGATCTTTTGTCGTTTTTCGGTATTAATGTAGCTGTTTGGTCCACTATCGACGATGATGTTATTCAACTGAGCGTACCAAGCACTAGTTTAAATTCACTTCTAATTGGCAAGAATGCGGACAATCTACGCGCCCTCCAGCACGTCGTTTCCATGGCACTTGTCGCCCATAATTCTGAAGTAACTCGCGTTAATGTTGATATAGCAGATTACAAACGTCAACGAGCGGAGCGTATTGAGCAGAAGGCTGAAGGCTGGATTCAAAAAGTCCGTGAGACTGGGGAACCAATGACTTTGGAACTCAATGCTGTAGATCGCCGAGTGGTTCATAAATTAGCTGAAGATTATTCCGATATTACCACTCATTCTGAAGGAGAAGGTCGTGCAAGGCATTTAATTATTGCTAAAAAACCACTTTAATATATCAGCATAAAAAATAAGACCTAATCGAGGTCTTATTTTTTTACTACTCTTTTGTTTCAGGCTTTCCAATAATTACCACAAAGTCATAATTTTTTGTATCAATACCCTTTGGTAGCTCACTAGCTAGTTTCGCAGTTAATCCATAGTAGGTTTCCAATTTCTTCTTCGTCTCTTCCTTAGAGCCTATCATATAGAGCGAAACCTTGTCCGGATATTCTCCCTTTGGCGCATTACCGGTTCCGGTGACTCTAAAACCAGCTTTTTCGAGTTCAATCTTTTCATTTGCCGCTATACCACCCTCATCGGTACCATTTAAGGCGAGGATACGTGAAGTGGCTGGGGAATCGCTATAGTCAGCAATCTTACTCTCGAGGAATTGTTGAATTTTTGTATAGTTTTGTACTCCGGCACTTGGAATCACAAATGAAATATCAACCCCATTAACTGGAAAACTCGCATTTTTAACTAAATTACCTTCCGGCGTGTTAATTAATGGCACCGACGCAATATTAGCGGGATTAAAGTCGGACATCACTTTTGCCGCCGTTTTAATTTCATCAATATTCACATTAGTTTTTAGGTTATCCCCCAGGACATTCACTAAATTAATCATAGCAGGGATATCCATACCTTTTTCGGCTATGCGGTTTTTAATCGCCACAAGCACCTTTTGTTGGTTTTCTCCGCGTGTAAAATCACCACTTGCTGAACCATGTCTAGCACGGGCAAGTCCTAGTGCTTTTTCACCATCCAGATGTGTTGGTACGCCAGCCTTCATAACCACTTTTGTGTAGTAATAATCATTAATATCTTCATCAACTGTTACGGTGATCCCGCCTAGCGCATTCACAATCTGCACCAACGACCCCCAGTTTACATGAATATAATAGTGCATCTCAAGGCCAGAAATTTCACCAAGGGATTTCATTACCGCCTGCGCTCCCGCCTCTTCGTTTTTACCATTATTACTCGCGCAAACATAAACCTCGTTAATTTTACCAGTGTAGCAAGCTTCGCGCCCCACTTTAAGGTCGCGCGGTAAGCTCATCGTTACTGCATTCTTTGCTTTCTGATCGATCGACATTACCATCAGGGAATCAGTTAATTGTGCACCATCATGCACATATTTACCCTCACTTCCGGCCATGTCATATCCAGAGGTTCCAAAAATTGCAATATTAGTGCGGCCTTGCTTATCGGACTTCAGTGGTGTTATTTTTTCTGTTACTACAGTCTTTACGAGATCAACCAAATTTGATTTTCCACCAGTCACTTTTGCAACTAATTGATCACCATATAAATATAGTGCAGTCCCGCCACAGAGTAATAAGATTAAGAAAATAGTTAATTTTGGATGACGTCTAATAAACCCCTTCTTCTTTGGTTTTTTATCATCCTCATCTGAATCTTGGTTCTTACGCCCCTTTTTTCTATTATTAAATAGTTCATCAGATGATAAATCAATTAAGTTTTCATCATCAAAACGTGCATCACCCAGTTCATTTTTATTGTCAAAATTTTCGTCAAAATCATCTTGGCGTGTTAGTCCAAACGCCTGCACTGGTTCAACAAAATCATCGTGATTTCGTTTGCTAAAATCGCCTATTTTACGACGAATTTTTGAAGTAACTGTAGCTGATTTACTAGTTTCAGTGAGTTCTGGTTTAGCTGAGGTTGCTTTATTATTAAAAGCATCCATCTCAGGCATTGCACTTATCTCGCTAATTGTTCTTGTGTTACCAGATCCTACTGATTGCTTTCGTCGGATCTCAGCCTGTCCAACCAATGGATCATCGCTTTGAGCGAGTGATATATTTCGGTTACGCAATTTTTCTTTACGTAATCTCTCGGCCCTAAGTAAACGTTGCTGTTCTAAGTGTTGTTTTGTGGCCTGATCCTCACCAATCTCTAGGCTAGCCTTAGGTCGCACGGTTCGCGCTACTCTTTTATTCCTCGAGGGTGATATTAGTCCATCAATATACGAATTGCTCATTTTTGCCACAAAATCTCCATCTACTATATAATTATAACAAATATGGCACTGAAATTGACAAAAAAGCAAAAGCGATTAATGGATTTTCTGGAAGACTTTCAGAATAATCATGAATACTCGCCATCCTATCGTGAAATTGCGGCAGGACTCGATTTACGCTCCGTCGCCTCTGTGGCTGAGCATATCGATAATCTAGTCCAGCTTGGTTTTTTGAAACGCAACGCTGGTTCCGCTCGCTCCCTAGAAATTGTCGATCTCACTTTTCCAGAAACCACCGCGCTTTTTAAGCAGCGCTTGCAGTTTGCCTCGGATTCTGATCATGATATTTTGATGCAGGCAGCTGAAATTCTTGGCCTCGATTTAGAGTCATAAACATAACCCACCTCTGTTAATCTGAGCAAGAAAAACTCTCAGATATAAAAAACCGAACACCAAATTTTTCTGGATTTTATTAAAACCGAACAAATAAAATACATTATTTCCAAGCTTAAAAATGCTTGTGGAAAAAATCAACTTTCTGTTGATAACTCAAACCGAACAAAGCGTTAATATTAAAATATCAAATTATAATAATAGCAATGTGGAGATGTGGAAAACTCTTTCACATCTATTTTGTGATAAAATAATCATAAATAAGGAGGTCGATGGTATTTTTTAACCTATCAAAAAAACAGGCTACAACCCAATCAAAATCAGTTAGTAATTCTGAGCGCACGTCCGGATTTGAGTATCTTAAACGCCAAGATGTATATTTTGATGGTGCCTGTCAGTCACTCCGTCCGCAACCAGTCATCGATAGTTTAGTGGAGTACTATCAAAAACATAATTCATGTGGCGAACGTGTAAAGTATCAGTGGGGAAAAATTACCGATCAAAAAGTAGAGCAGACTCGCGATCAAGTCCTAAAACTCCTTAAACTTAAAAAAAGAGACTATTTTGTTAGCTTCACTCTTAATACCACCTATGGTATTAACCTCCTTCTTTCTCAATTTAATTTTAAAGCTGCAGATATCAAAACTGTTGTCACCTCAGACATTGAACATAACTCAGTATTCCTTGCTACTCAGTCAGCTGCTGCCCGTGCTAAGCTAGAACGTCTTGTACTTTCAAGAGAAGCCGACGGTTCACTTCCGATTTCTGAAATCCCAGATAATTCACTGGTTGTCATAAATGTTATGAGTAATATCGATGGGCGCACGCTAAAAAATCTCAAAGATATTATCATCTATGTTCATCAAAAACAGGGAATTATTATTCTCGACGCCGCACAGGCGATGGCCCATAACTATCAACTCCTCCAGGAGACTGAAGCTGATGCAATTTGTTTTTCCGCCCATAAAATGTATAGCGCCTCACTTGGTGTCATGGTCGTGCGAAAGACCTTATTAGAAAACCTCAACCTCACTTTTCTCGGTGGAGGTATGGTCGATGATGTGGAAAAGAATTCTTATCTTCTTTCCGCTGAACATGATGATAAAATCCACACCGCCTTTGAGGCTGGACTCCAGGCATGGGGCGAAATCATCGCCCTTGGTGCTGCTCTTTTCTGGCTTGAGAAGCTGCCAGATTCCGCAAAAGAACGCCTAGAATTCTGTGAAACTAAACTCTTTGACTTCTTAAAGTCTCAACCTAAAATCCATTGTCTCAATCAAGAAAAATCTACTACCTTCTCATTCTATGTAGAGGGAATAAATAGTCATCTTCTCGCCGAGGCCCTCAGTGATCAAAACATCATGGTTCGCTCCGGTTATTTCTGTGTACACTATTACCTAGATCATAAAATGCACTTCCCGCCACTCGTCCGAGTCTCACTTGGCTATCAAACTACTGAATCGGATATCAATAAACTCATCGCAATTTTAAGGAAATTTAACTAATGGTCTGTATTGCTGCTTTTATTATTCTATGTCTCATATCTGTTTTTGTTGGCTTTCTTAGTATTTTTAATAAAACACTTGGAAAAAAATATTGGGCAGTATTCAAAAAAGCCTGGCACTGTGTTTTTAAGAAGGTTCGTCTGCAAAAATGTGACACCAACTTTAAAGATGATGTTAAAAATACTCTCTTAAAACGTCTAGTTGTAAAAAATCCTAAACTCTTAAAACCTGCCAGCGCTCTTATTGAAATCCTCTCCGTCCTGATCGTCTTTATTACGGTCTGGTCTCTTATTATTGCGATCAAATCACTGCTCGCTCTCTGGGCTTTTGGCACGTGCAACGTTTCGCAGCCAAGCCAATGCGGCCTCGGTGCTACGTCCTGTACAATCGACCAATCTGAACCAACCGATCTAGCTGGAAAAATTGGTCGCAGTTTCTCTGAATGGGGTGAAATCTTCTCCGCTATTCCAGATCGTCTAAAAACCTGGGAAGCTAAAGATTATTTTACAACCGCAAGTGTTCCACTACTTAATTTACAAGCTGAAGAGAATCAAGATGTAAAAGCTAAGAACACGGAAGTGCTCCTCAAGTTTTATGAAAATCAAGCTACCCCTGAATCATCTCAAGTAGCAGTCGATATCGTCGATCCAGGTTGTGTCGTCTGTATGCAATCCTATCGTAATCAAAAACAATCAGGTTTCTTTGATCGATATTTTACCGTCGCCAATCTCTATGCCATCCCTACTCCAGAAGGTGGTTATAAATTCGCTAATTCTAAGCTAATATCTGACTATATAGACTCTCTTATTCAAGTTATCAAAAAGCAACTCCAGGAGAACCGCCAGGGAATCAACCTAGATGAGCTTTTGCGCGTGCCGTCAAAAATTCTTGACCGCCTCTACTCCGGATCAAAGGATAATCGCAATTACATTGATTTCTTTAACTATTCATATGACCAGCAAGCTGCCCTCTCTGAGTTAGATTCTTGGTCTAAGGAATTCGGTCTCTCCAAAACTCAACGCAAAAAAATATCAGACCAAGTAAAGCAGCAATTATCAAAGCGCGAAGAGAAAACTACCTATGATCAGGAAATCAAAATCCTAGTTGAGGAAAAAATCAAAGCCAAAGGCATTCCAGTCGAAATCTACGACCAGAAAAAGCATAATGGTCTCTTTAAGATCTAACTTCTAGAAAAATCCCCCCAAAAACAGATAATTAGATATAATAGGGTTATTATGGAGGTAGATAAGATAGAAAAGCAGAGAAATTATTCTCTCGATCTTTTGCGAATTGTAGCAATTATCATGATCATTATTTTTCATGTTTGTTATAAAGGTCTTATTTTTGAAAATTTAAGTGGTTTTAATAAAATTATCGTGGCTTTTCTCCTACACTTTGGTGAAATTGGTGTTAATCTATTTATGTTAATTACTGGCTTCTTCCTCTATAAAAGTCACAGCTCGAAGAAAACGAAAATTATTCATCTAATCTATGATATTTGGTTTTATTTCATCTTAAATATCATCCTCTGCATTATCATAAAAGGTGGATATATTCCGACTCTCAGTACCTTCTTTCCAGTCAGTCTAGGCTATTATTGGTATATTACTTCATATATTGCCATCCTATTGCTTTCACCATACCTGAATCTTTTTATTAGTAGCCTCAATCAGAAAGAACATCGAAAACTTCTCGTCGTTTCTTTCTTTCTGCTTTCTGTAATTCCTACTATCTCTGGCCTCGCCGTTAATAGTGCCGAAAATGGGGTTATATATAGTCGTTTTATCTGGCTAATTTTTCTCTATTTTCTCGGTTCATATATCTCCAAATACCAAAAACTTGATTGCATTTTAAAAAAGGATCGTGAATCATTCGTTAAGCTTCATTTTTTCTCACTCATTCTTGCAGTGGTCTTTATCTTCATCTTCAAATATCTCTCCTCTCCATTTATGCCAAAAATCTCCATGTATTATATGTGGCCTCCAAACTCTATTGTTACGCTTTTGATGAGCGTTAGTCTTTTCATGGTCTTTGTCAAAACAAATGTGGCTAAGAAAAATCCTCTTATCAATATATTAACAAAGGCCTCAGAGCATACCTTGGGTATATATCTAATTCACGATGCACCATATAATTACTTACTCTTAGCTAGTTTCTTTGCCTGGCTGCAAACCTATAGCACTTCTAAAAGCCTTATCATTTTTATCGTCTTAACTACCATCCTTGTTTTCTTTGGAGGCTTAATTATCTCAATTATAAAAAAACACACTGCTGATAAGATATTTCGAAAATTTCTTAATTATATAAGTCAAAAATTCAAATTAGATCTAAAATAAACTTCTATACTAAACTATTCATGTTAAAAAATCCATTCTTTTTGTGCTATTATATAAACATAAAAGGGATCATCTAAATGGCAAAACAAACCACAAAAAGGCATCAGAAAAGCAAAACCCCAATTTTTGTTATCTCAGCGTTTATCCTTGCGGTTATTGCCACTATTATTGTTCTTAAGATTTTTAAGATAGTTGATTTTGGTAGAAACACTAATCATTCTCCAGAAACAACAGAAAAAATACATCAAAAAACTGACCAAGCCTCAGATGAAACCTCAAATCAGCCAATTCATACAGAAGATGGTACAAAGGAAGATGCTGAAGCTGGTCGTACTCCAAAAACCCCCGAACAATACGAAGGTCAGGATGTTAATCAACTAGATAAATTAACTGGCACAGTCACGTATTCCGAAAAAGCTGGTAATAAATATCGTATTCGTGTCAATATTAACCAATTTTTAAAGCTTCCTGGTACTTGCAAGCTTACGGTATTTTCGTCAGGAAATTCAGTCTATTCCGAAACTGTCAATGTGGTGTCTAATCCATCTTCTGGTAGTTGTGAAGGTTTTGATATTCCACTCGCAAACCTCCCCTCTGGTAACCTAAACTTTAAAATCGAAGTCAATGCAAATCAAAAAACTGGCTTAATAGAAGGACTAATTGTAAATTAATGAAAAAAGATCTCGTACGCATTATTCCGCAAGATACTCTAAAAAGAAGAAAGAGAATTAATCTAGCTTTTTATTCTACTTTTTATAGAACTTCAAGAAATATTCTAGCGTTGGTTTTTGTCTTTTTTATGATCTCTACTCTTAGCTTTCTTCTAACCAAAAATTTAAAAGAATCTAAGGCATATGATATCTCAAAATTTAATGCCGGCAATATTATTTCTGACTATACAATGTCAAATGTCGGCACTATGACTGAGGCTCAGATTCAGGAATTCCTCACTTCTAAAAACCCATGCAATGATCGTAATATTCAGAGGGCCGCAAATTTTCCAGGCTATAAATATCATATTGAAAATGGTAAATTTGTCTGTCTTTCTGAAGAGACCTTTGAATACAATGGTGAAAAACAAACTGCCGCTCGGGTTATTTTTGAGGCAAGTCGAGATTTTCAAATTAACCCACAAGTTTTAATTACTCTCATCGAAAAAGAGCAAAGTCTCGTCACCGATACCTGGCCAAATCATATTCAGTACCGTAGTGCCACTGGTTTTGGTTGTCCAGATACAGCTGCCTGTGATTCAAAATACTATGGTTTTCGAAATCAAGTTCGCAATGCTGCCAGACTCTTTCGCGACGTCCTAGATGGTGGTTATACCAACTATCCTGTTGGTGAAAACTTTATCTACTATAATCCAAACTTTGCCTGCGGTGGTTCAAAGGTTAATATTGAAAACCTAGCTACCTCTGCTCTCTATCGTTATACCCCATATCAACCTAATGCTGATGCTCTTAAAAATTATCCAGGTACCTCCTATTGTGGCGCCTATGGTAATCGTAATTTTTATATGCTTTTTGGACGTTGGTTTGGTGATCCTACTATTTCCAAACAAGTCGTTAAATTTAAACCAATTGCAAAGCCTGACGCTTCTTCAAATAAACAGGGAATTATTCAGGATGGCAAATACTATATTTCCACCAATCTTAATCAAAAATTCTACATTGATGTCCAATATGCTAGTAAGAACGAAAACGCCTTAGCTCAAATGTATTCCCAATGGTCTAAAGAGAATCTTGCACAGCAGTGGCAATTTACTCATCTTGGCAACAATATTTATACTATTAAGAGTGTGTTATCTAACAAAAATCTTTCTTATAATTTTGATGATGTCTTAAATCAGCCACAAATCAAACTAACCACAGAAAACCTTGACGATTGTTCGAGCCGTTGGAAGATTACTAAAGATCAAAATCAGTATGTCTTCTATTCATCGTGTGACGAAAATCGAACTCTTCGCGTCCGAGGTGATTCTGTTACTTATGCTACTCCAGTAGAAATTAATCTATCAAGCAGTCCGATTAAGCAGTCTGAAAAATGGCAGCTTGAACAAGTTGTTGATACTTCCACTCCTTTCAAGCCCCTCATCGAAGACGGCAACTACTATATCAAGACTACCCTCAATCCAAACTTCTACCTTGATGTCGCTTTCTCTAGTCCAGCAGACTATGCCAAAATTCAGCTCTATTCTCAATGGTCCAAAGAAAATAAAGCTCAAATCTGGAATATTAAACACCTAGGTAGTAATAAATACCAAATCAAGAGCGCCTTGTCCGGTAAGCTTCTAAGCTTTAATACTAATCATGTTTCAAACAATGAACCTATCTTCTTACTATCAGAAGGAAATAATAACTGTTCTCAAATTTGGCAAGCAGAACAAGTTGAAGGTGGCTTCTTCTTCCACACCACTTGCGATGAAACAAAAGCTCTTGATGTTAATGGTGCTTATGCCTACTATGGAACACAGATTCAAATTTGGGATAAATGGTCCAAGACTAATAAAGCTCAAATCTGGAGCTTGGAAAAAATCACATCAGCAAATGAAGCTACTACTACCCCCACAACCCCTACATCCGCTCCAACTTCCACTCCTTTCAAGCCCCTCATCGAAGACGGCAACTACTATATCAAGACTACCCTCAATCCAAACTTCTACCTTGATGTCGCTTTCTCTAGTCCAGCAGACTATGCCAAAATTCAGCTCTATTCTCAATGGTCCAAAGAAAATAAAGCTCAAATCTGGAATATTAAACACCTAGGTAGTAATAAATACCAAATCAAGAGCGCCTTGTCCGGTAAGCTTCTAAGCTTTAATACTAATCATGTTTCAAACAATGAACCTATCTTCTTACTATCAGAAGGAAATAATAACTGTTCTCAAATTTGGCAAGCAGAACAAGTTGAAGGTGGCTTCTTCTTCCACACCACTTGCGATGAAACAAAAGCTCTTGATGTTAATGGTGCTTATGCCTACTATGGAACACAGATTCAAATTTGGGATAAATGGTCCAAGACTAATAAAGCTCAAATCTGGAGCCTGGAGAAGTCTCTTTTCTAGTTCATTAATTAGAGATACTTGCCCACGCGAATCTCTCAGCGTGCTATAATAAAGGTATGATGAAGGTAGATAAATCTTGCTTAAAAAACTGTATTTTAATATCCGGAACCGACCAGATTCTCTCGCAGAAAATTGCCGACAACCTTGGTCTTAAATTGGCCAACCGTACTTCTGATACTTTTAGTGACGGTGAAGTCCATGTTCAAATTCTAGATGATATTAGGGGTAAAGATGTCTTTATTATTCAGTCCACTAATCCTCCAATTGATCAGCATCTCTTTCCAGTTCTTCTCCTTGCTGATGCTGCTAGGCGTGGTTTTGCAAAAAGCATAAATCTTGTCATTCCTTATTTTGGTTATGCACGCCAGGATCGTATGGCTGAACCAAACACTCCAATTAGTTCCAAAGTAATTGCTGATATCTTACATTCTGTAGCGATCAATCATGTTATTACAATAGATCTACACTCCGCCCAGACCCAAGGCTTCTTTGATATGACTATCGAAAACATTACTCTAGAAAAACAATTTGCTGCATATATTGAGAAGAATTATAAAAAAGATTCTTTTGCCATCGCCTCACCAGATGCTGGTGGCGTCAAACGCGCTCGCAAGATTGCCGACCTTGTACACTGTAATGATGTTATTATCATTGATAAAAATCGTTATGTAAAAAATAAAAGTAAAGTCATGAACATTATCGGTGATCCAAAAGATAAAAATATCATCATTATAGATGACATGATTGATACCGCTGGCACTATCTGCCACGCTGCAGCCGCTCTGAAGGAAAAAGGTGCCAATCATGTTAGCGTGATGGCTACTCACCCAGTCTTTAGCGGTAACGCTTATGAAAACCTCAATAAAGAAGATATTGATAAAATCATTATTACGAATACTCTTACAATTAAACCGGAGTTAACCAAGGTTGATTTTATTGATATCTCCGAGATTCTTGCTGAAAATATTTATCAAATCTTTAGCCATAAATAAGGAATCATATGCAAAAAATTAAAAGTATCATCAAGCTCCTTCGTCCAAAACATTCTATTAAGAATCTCCTTATTTTTCTTCCTTTAATCTTTGGTCTGCGTAATCTCACCCTTCAAGATTTTAGGAGCAGTGTGGCCGGATTCTTTGTTTTTTGCCTAGTCGCTTCTTCAATTTATATTATTAATGACTATAAAGATATTGAAAAAGACCGCTTGCATCCAGTTAAGAAAAATAGGCCATTAGCCAGTGGCGCTGTGACTAAGAAGGAAGCTTGGATCACTTTGGCTGTTCTTCTTGCCCTTGCTGTCACTATCTCGCTCGCCTTTCAGTTTTCCTGGGTCTCCATTGCTTTGATTGCAGGCTATTTTATCCTTAATCTCCTCTATTCGCTTGGTCTCAAAAACGTCCCAATTATTGATGTAACCATCCTTGCTTCTGGTTTTCTTATTCGTCTTTTCCTTGGTAGTAGTTTGACTAATATCGCCATCTCCGCTTTACTTTACCTCGTAGTCATGTCAGGTGCTTTCTACCTAGGTATCTCAAAACGCTATAATGAAATTACTAAAACCGGCAACCAAACCCGCGCAGTTCTAAAAAAATACAATGCCGAATTCCTTAAGTCAATCATGAACATGTTCCTTATGCTAATTATTGTTTTTTATACTGAATGGTGTATTAATGCCAATGCTGGACATCGTGACCTCTACCTAATCAGTGTCCCGTTACTAATCATCCTTATGATTTCCTATATCTATACCGCCGAAAAAGATAAATATGGTGATCCAGCTGATGTGATTATGAAAAATAAACATCTAGCTATTATGGGACTCATTTTTGTTGGTTATTTAATGGTGATTATTAGGCTCTAGTATGAATGTTTATGATTTTGATAAGACAATATATGATGGCGACGCATCCCTAGATTTTTGGAAGTATTCAGTAAAAAAGCAGCCACTTCTTGTAGCTTACCTACCATACCAAATTTTCGCAGCCATACTATTTAAATCAAAAGTTATTAGTCGCAAAGAATTCAAACAGCGCTTTTTTAGTTTCCTAAAGTCTGTCCGTTCTTTAGATCTCTCTGCCTTCTGGGATCAGCACCAGTGTAAAATCAAGAAATGGTATCAGGAGCAGAAAAAAGAGAGTGATCTCATTATCTCTGCCTCGCCTGAATTTATTCTAAAGGAAATGACCGATCGTCTTCAAGTTAGTCTAATGGGCACCAAAATGGACGAAAAAACAGGGAAGATCACTGGCGAAAATTGTCGCGGCGAAGAAAAAGTAAGGCGCTTTAAAAAAGAATATCAAAGTACCTCTATTGATGAGTTTTACTCAGATAGTAAAAGCGATACTCCATTAAAAGAGCTTGCTAGGAAAGCCTTCCTCGTGAATAAAAATCAACTCACTCCTTGGGACTAAAAATCCTATACTATAATATATTATTCATGCAAACTAAGCAAAAAAAGAAGCCCACTTTCGGGCTTCTTTTTAATATAATGCTCTCCCCCAGAAGAAGACGTGAGGATGTTTTTCTTTCGCTTCACGATCAATCTCGCGTTTCAAGAACTCAAAATTGCTTCCATCCGCCCTGACAATCCCACGATCTAGCAGGTTATAGAATACCCCCATGTAGTGATTATTAATGATCACCTTAGCTTCTGGATTTCTTTCAATATAATCCTTCGCCTCCATTAATTCAGTCTTTACGATCCTATTTCCTTCAGGTGTAATTGCCCTAAAATAAATAAATGGCAGTTGATTCAAGAATATCACAGTTATAAAAACTGCTAAAGTTGCTTTTATTAAATTATTCTTAGGGGATCGATTCATTTTACCAAAAATTATTGCTAATGCTATTGGTGTTAATAAATAAATATTTGGCGCATATCTGGCCCACCAGTTTTCGGTAGGGAGTACTAAATAAATTAAGATACTAGCTAAAATACAGCCCACAAGTATTCTTTTTAATGCACCATCAGAGCCAGTCTCCATCTTCATCGAGCATGCTTTTACTAAGTATATTACAATCGTTAGTATACTAATAATGAAGATAAAGCTATAGAAGATTCCAAAGCCACCAATTCTAGTATCTGTAATATTTAGACTATTAATTTCTTCAGTATTCCAAGTTAATGGCAATTTATATTCTAATGCTTTCCATGAATATAGCTGCACATTATCACTTCTAGAGAAAATTGATATTAATAACTTTTCGAGCTGATTTTTTCCCATTAATTCAGCCGGCTGCATAGTTGTGATAATATCCGAACGATTATCACCTAGTAGTGGATAGAACGGATTATGCATAGTAATAGTGTTTTTTACATAACTAGTACTTCCAATCACCAAAATTGCAAATAAAATTGAAGCTATAGTTGTTCCAAATA
Organism: uncultured Candidatus Saccharibacteria bacterium; assembly: GCA_963539465.1. Lineage (GTDB taxonomy): Bacteria > Patescibacteriota > Saccharimonadia > Saccharimonadales > Saccharimonadaceae > Nanosyncoccus. Next base: position 489,513 of record CAUTMI010000001.1, read on the forward strand.
ATTTCCAGTAATCAGCAGCTTCAATCTTCTTTTTTACAAAAAGAACAGTCAGGTAGACTGCCAGTGGTAAAGTACCTGCTGCAATTAATAGAATACCGGTTAACTTTAAATTGGCTAAAATACAAATACTGAAGAAGAAGGGGAATATAAGGTCACCTGAAAGTCTTTTTTGTTTGATCAGTTCAAAGATAATTAAGCTTATTGTTGTGATATATAAATAGAAAGCAACTGCAAGGTTTCCATCAATATAAAAACTAAAGAACTGGGACAAGACTACTGGCGAAAAAACTGTAACAAATGCTAATATTATGCTTTGACTATTTTTGAACCTAAATCTTCTAAAATAATTCATTAGGATAAATAGGACACCACCAATCAGCAGAAAGTTTAAACTTTTAGCTGTTTCGATATTGCCAAAAACTCGATAGACTGTGGCTCCAAAAATCCAACTCAAATTTTGATAATGATCAATCCAGGTAAAGATCTTTGCTCCGCGAATATGGAATATATTATCGCTATAATCTTCTGCCGTCTCATATACTGGATTCCAACCATGTGACATCATCCCAATTGCTCCCTTATGGTAGCTATTACCGTCGTAAGATGAATCATAAATCTTACTAGCTACAAAGATTGAGCTAAATAAAATTACCAAAAATAGTAAAACGCTAATTGCCTTCTCGATGTAAATTCTATTATTGTTTTTACCAATCAGTAAGTAAACAAGCATGGTAATAATTAGTGACGCCCAGAAGTTAATCACTGAAATATGTAGCTTTAGGCAAAAGAGGACTATTGAGATAAAAACATCAACGACTATAAAACCGACCAATAATATCCCACATTCGTATAATATCTTAAATAATTTGTCATACTTCTTCATGATGTCTCCCTTCTTATTTTAGTATATATCTTGTAAAGAAATTTTGATCTGGTGAATATTTTGTAATAAAATTCTTGATAAACATCTTTGATTCATTATGTTCAAAGTTGGCCAGTGTCCCGTATCCGTCACTCTCAAATCTGTATGTCACTGAATCTCTTTTGTAAGTATAGATTAAGGATCGATTTATTTCAGCTAGATTTGTTGGTAACGATAATATTAATATTAAGTTTACAAACCAAATTCTATATTTACGACTCCTGTTGTCAACATAGAAGTTAACTGTCTCAATGAATAATAGAATCATTATAGGAATAGTCGTGCGATTCCCAAAATCAGCCCCACCTCCTAAGTAAAATAACGGTAGTATGGTCAGGAGTATTATTGAGAATAAAACCACACTTTTATTCTTTTTTGTCATGATGAAAAAGAAAATGAAAACTTCAAAAATCAAATAAACTATATAGGATAATAGATATTCCCTTAGTGGTACGATATATGTTCTTGAGAACATCAAACCCACTGTACTCGAATTTTGTCTAAAAAGCAGCAATATTGGCACTATACCTAAGATTGGCACAATATTTTCTAGACACAGAGCCTCTTTTAATGCTTGCGTAAAGCTACTATGTTTAATTTTTATTATAAGTTCTCTCACTAAGATTAATCCGAATCCCACTGTTGGTAGCGGCGCAAAGGCTACTGCCAGTGAAATATAAAGACCGAATAATCTAATGTCCTTATTATTCATAAATAACATCATTACTATCCAAATTGGAATCGCTTGATGAAAGATCCAAAACCAATGCGTGAAAAATCCGTGAAAGGAAAACATCTGTAGTGGGGTATCAAGATAGTTGATCAGATTTGGAAACTCAAAAGTTCCGCGAATTAGTAATCGATCAAAGAAGTACGCAAGAAAATCTACTCCAGTTATCATCAGTAGTACTAATAATATCTTCAGACTTGCTCGATCAAAATAGCGAAAGATTAAGTATATCACCGCTAAAACGCCAAAAAGCAACCAGAAGAATGAAAATATTGAAGCCATATTGAAGCTCTTACTTACTTTACCTATTGCAGCAGCTGGTAGAAACCATGCCAAGTAATAAGATAATAATCCTTGTTCTGATCCGATAAAATCTGCTTCGGGTGATCCTGCTTCGAACTGATATTTTACTGGCCACTGATGATCCACCATATCTTTAAGTAAAGCGTTGCGGCTATGGTAGTCCCAGTTCTGAAACATCAATCCCCCAGCTCCAGAGATAATATTAAGACCCAGTACTAAAACACAAGTAATGGATATTATTTTGACATTGAAAATTCTTTCGTATCCATCCAGCGATTTGTATTTGATATTTTTTCTAAATACCAAGAATCCATAAATGATAGTCAAAATACAGGGAATTGAGATATATTTTTTGAACCAGAACCATAACCACATCGCAATTGGCACGGCCAAAAATAAATAGATCAAAGTAAGTAAAGATTTATCAATCTTTTTAAAAAGCCTTAGCCTCTCATCTTCATTTTTTAACATCACACTACTCTCTATTTTCTAGCATTAAGAACATTTCTGAAGCATGCCAAATACTTGATAGTTTTGGCCCCTTAACATGACTATAATGTTCATTAATTAGTTTTTGCTCATCTGCCTCTTCTTCGGTTAATTCGCCGTCGAAAGTTAGTGGATATGATTCATCAAGGATTGTCGTCAATCCGTAATGTCCAGGCTCTTGATGTACGCTCGCCCATTCTTTTGCTGGATGTACTGGATCTACAATGTTACCATGCTTAGCCTCCTTATATCCGTTCAACCACCAAGTTAGCCCGAGGTATTTATCGGCCTTATCTAGATGTAGGTCATACCCAAGATCAATCTTATTTTTCCTTGCGCCATTAATTAGCAGTGCGGTTGGATAGTATCCCATCTCGCTCCCATCCACTAGTCCAGTGAATTCTCCGTCAACAGTCTTCTGCTTAACTTCCGCCTTAATTTTATTCACCAAATCTTGTCGATGATTCGCGACTACGCCAATAAGATAGAGCAGTTGACCAGGATTATCCGCTGACTCTACACACTTTGTCTCATTTTTTTCTAATCTATTTCGGCAGTCATAAATATTATTAACCTGTTTCATCCATTCTTCAAATAACCAGGTATTTCCAGTCTTTTCGAGAACCATGGCCGCCATCATTCCTTCACGATATAGCCCCGCTTCGTTCGTTTTGGCAAGTAGTGTTGTGTTTGGTCTTCCGCGATTAATGTTTATCAAAATCTCCTGATGCAATACCTTAAGTACTCGCCCCACCGGTGACTCATTAAAATCTGGTAAATGAATCTTTTTCTTGCTTGTTGTAATTGTCTCGTTCGTTAAATTCTCAACCAGTTTGGTCTCACGGTTATTTAGTCGGTCATCCTCCCATTGGTTAAAATTATTCCAATCCTCCCAGACTTTTGCCTTACGCCCTTTCTCAATATGCACTCCAGTCTCGTCCTCATAGATTCTTGTAATATTACCAGCCTCATCAAGTAGAAGCACAGTATACATATTTGGAATAATCATCTCATGGCTAAAATCAAAAGTACGAATCACCTGTTTTGTGTGAAGATCAATCAATTTGCCCTTTCTGTAAACCATCTTCCTGCGATCACCCATACCAAAGCTCAGGAAGTCCGAGTTCTTTTTATGGCTAATCTCATGTTTTTGTACAAAGTACATTTGCGCTCGCAGTGGTACATCTAACTCATATAGATATTCCGCCAACTCGTTTGCCATATTTTTGCTAAAATCATTTTTTAAAAATGGCTTATAGTCAATACCAGCTCGATCCAGCGCCTCGACATTCTTAATCTCTCGATGATTTAAGTTTTGCGTAAAACAGAACCAGCTAAAAACACTTACTATAATAATCGCCACTCCAGCTACTATCTTTAGATAGCGTTTCTTAATCACGATTGAGCTAAAGATTATTAAGTTAATTATAATTAGACCTAAAATGTATTTCGGCATTGTATCTTTAAAGCCAAATTTTGCATGTACTTCTTGCAGATATTTAATGATCCCCATGGTTTGTAAAAATACATATCCAGCCATAACTTGGACTCTGTACTTACTAAGAAAATCTCTCAGTATATTTAAAATTTTAGTCTTTTCGTCCAAATGCGTGAAGATATAGAAGAGAATTGCAATAATTAAGAAGTTATAATGCATGACATAGAGAAAACTCTCATACGGGTTGTAGAAAATATGCAAAACAAAGTTAAAGCCATAGGCAAATAATAATGCGAAGTAAATCTTTTCTCGAAAGATCTTTTTCTTACTAAAGAAATAATATAAATTAATTAAGCCAAATATTCCAAATCCCAATAATCCTAAAGCATTAATTAGGTTATTTTTTTCCAGAATTAATCCACCGAGTAAACCAAATTGATAAACGAACGATGTATTCATCTGGAAAATCACACGCTTCATACTCCAGGTTCGTTCAATATAGGTAAATTCTTCAGAGTTTTTATCCAAAATAAATCCGTTAATACTGGAAGTGAAGAAATTATTTGCTGATGGCCAGAATGCCTTTTGAATATCAGCTAGCATCACAGTAATTGATAAGACTACCAGAAGAATTGAACTAAATTTTATAATTTTATGCTTTACATTCTTATTTAGAAAAATAATGATAGTCAGGAGAATCAAGAACTGAACAATATTAGTTAAAGTAAAGGCAAGGCTTCCAATTCCCGCAACCACAAGTAATGCATACTCTTTTAGCTCCAGTTTTTTATCGATCATACCGGCTGCAATCACCCACATTAGTATTAATCCAAATTGTGAAAATACATAAGTTTCAAAAATTGAGTTGAAGGCAACTTGAGTAAAAGCAAAAGTTAGAACAATTGTTGCAAGTAAACTAGTCTTCTTACTAATCTTTAGCTTTTGCATCAATTGATAAAATAGCGTTACGCTTAAGGCTCCAATCGCAGCTTCGAAAATCACCGCCGCAACAACCACGCCAGTTAACTTTCCTAGAACTCTTACAAATGGTTGAGTTAGAATTACAAAAAGTGGATGCACCGACGTTCTATAGTGTAGTCCATCTTGCAAAGTCATATCCTGTAGGACTCTAGGAGTATCCCCACCATAGAAAACATCAGTTTCGGTACCGTTAGTTATGAGGTTTACAAAGGATAATAAGAATAAGTTTAGTGCAAAGACCAGTGAAAATATTTTTAAGAACTCTTTTATTCTGTCACCGTGGTTTTTTAGAAAATCCTTCATCTTCACCTTTATGTCTTTCATCTTATTTTTTCCTTACTCCACCTCTTAATCTAGAAATCTTCCTTCATCTTTTTAATAAACGCCTTCCAACTATGTCTCTCCTCTAGTAATTTCTGGGCTGCCTCCACATAGTTTTCATATTTCTTTGGATTTTTCCTGAAGTCCTTTAGTTTCTTCACGTATCCATCAACGTCCCGAATTTCTTTTACTAGGGAACCGGTCTTGCCGTCCTGGATAAACTCATGCACCCCACCATCATTGCTAGCCAAGATTGGTAAACCCGCCGCTGTTGCTTCCAATATAATATTCGGTACGCCATCCCCCACGCTTGTGTAGAGTAGTATGTCATAGTCATCGGTTGGTATGTTTGAAAAACCATCAAAAGCTCCACGATATTTAATTACAGGTACACCATTGAAGAAATCTTTATTAACATCATCAGAAAATGCACCAAATACGTCGATTTGAAATTCATCCGGATTTAGTTTGTTTGCAATCAACTTAATCATGTCTGGCATTTTTTCTCTCGTTACTCGGCTTGCCCAGAGTACGCGAACTTTTTTATTTGCCTCAGCATGGTGTATTTTTTTTACTTCATCCATAATTGGCTGATATTGTACCTTAAACATCTTTTTGTCTAATGCATTTTTCTCAACCGACTCCTCCACAAAAGTTTGATTATCGGTAAAAATCTTCTTCACTACTTTATAGACGTCAAAAATGAATGGATCATCGAACGAGAATCTACAAGTAAAGTTACTCTCTGGAATAAAACAAGAAGCGAACACCGAAACTGTTAACTCATAATGGTTCTTAATCAACTCCTGATGCTTATAGGCCCAATCATAGGCATATTCAGAGTTGATGATATGTAATCGCTTACATTTTAGCTGTGTGATTACCCTTGATAACAACTCATCCTTTTCATATGGTGGTAAACCATCTGCTAATTTACCAAACTCGATCAAGTCGGTATTCTTTGGAAGCATCTTAGCCCAAACATTCTTGTTTGGTAGAGTCGTAATCACGGTGAACTTAGAGCCTGGGTGAATTTCCTCAATCGCCTTCATTATATTAAGCATCACCTTGTCAGCCCCACCTCTAACTACCCAAGGTACCATGAAAATATAATCCGGCGTATGTGTTACGGATTGAGCAATTTTCAGATAAGTCTCCCCAATAATCGATAAGTCACTTGGGTCATAAATCTGAGTGCGCTTCAAAATGAAAGGGTATGGATAAAGCTGGGTTTCAAGCGGATTAATCTTCGCCCATTCTCTCACTACAAAGTCAGGAATCTTACTTTGTCGATTTTTCTGATTGAGACTATTTAGAACTTTAAGAGTTAGTTTTGCTGGCGGTGTAATAAAATAATTTAAGAAATTATTATCACGGATTTTCTTATATAGCCTGTATCCTTTTCGTTTTATTGAAACTCCAACTGACACATCAGCATGTGCCTCATGACTAAAACCACGTACTTTATCGAAATCAAAGAATTCCATATATGGGATTATCTGATTCATGCTATTGCTCGATGAAAGACGAGAATTACTAGATCTACGATAAAAGAGAATAGTTTCTTTGGCAATTAGGTGTTTAATTCCAGCATGCGTGGTTTCTACATTGAAAACATAATCTTCATGGGAATATCCGCCGGTTAAATGTTTATAAGGATGTTTTAGGATAGTTGAAGTTTTTGCCATTAAAATTGCACACCAACGATTCTCACCTAATAGAACAATCGTATCTTTTTCTACTGGGAGAGTTTCTTTCTGGATCGTCAGTACATTATTCACTCCTGTGCCAAAAGTCAAAATACCCTCTGGGTGTACGATAACTTCTTCTGTTGCTCCAATCAAAACCCCATATGCAGCTATCAGCCAGTTGTCAGAAATTAAGTCATCTCCATCTAGAAATGTTATGTATTCGCCCCGTGCCTTTTGTGCTAAAAAGTTACGTGATGGTCCAGGATCACCAAAGCTATTTTCAAAAATCTCAACACTAGGATTATCCTTATATCTCTGGAAGTAATCCTTAGTAATTTGATCCCCATTATCAATATGAATCAATATCTCATAACTGATATTTTTTTCTTCAAGCTTTTTGGTTGCCTCCAGGATGCTTCGCATAGTTTTATGGGCAACTAAGCCCTCATTATGCGCGGTTATCGCAACCGTTAAATCGTACCTCTTCATATTATCTTGTATTATAGCATAGTGTATCTAATGTTATAATTAAGATATGGAAAAAACCACTAAACGGTCATCTACTTCGTCGAGCATCATTTTAATCCGTAACACGCTTCCTCGAAATTATGGTGGTGGTGAAACTTATCAACTCACTCTTGCCCAGGTTCTGTCTGACCATCATTATCACCCAATTATTATGTCATCCTCTTCTCAGCTTCTTGAAGATGCCAAAAAGAAAAAAATTAGCTCTAAAAAAGCCCCCTTTTTAAAAAACCAAAACTGGAGTGGTCTCAGGAATTTTTTTCTTCCACTCTATATCCTATGGCAACACTATCTCTATTTCTGGTATCTCCATCAATTCAAAAGACTTAATCCTAAAACCGTTATAATTGAATCTCGTGACGATTGGATTGCTGCTACACTCGCTGCCAAAAAACTCGATATTCAGATCCTCTGGCTCGACCATATGGATTTTAGAAGTTGGGTTTTACAAAATGTTGAGCAAAAATATAAGAATGCTATCGGGAAAAAAATACTCCGCCTTGCTAAATATGCTGACCGTGTAATTTTTATTTCTGATTTTGAAAGAAATTATTTTGAAAACTTAATTAAAAAGACTTCAATCAAAAACCTCACGAATTTAGTTACTATCAAAAATGGGGCCATTGATTCATTTTCTAACTACCAAAATCAAGTCATAGAAAAAGATTCATTTATCTATCTCGGTCGTCTCGAAGAATACAAGGGAATTAAAGAACTTATTTCTGCCTTTTCTGAAGTTGCCCCAGATTTTCCTACCGCCACTCTTCACATATATGGCACGGGGTCGCTTGCAAATTATTGTGAAGAACACCAAACATCTCAGATCATATATCATGGTTTTACCGATAAGCCTCTAGAAAAAATCGCTGCCGCAGAAACTTTTGTTCTAGTCTCTCATATTGAGGGTCTTAGCCTTTCTCTGATTGATGCCGCCATGCTCGGAAAACCGATTATCGCTACTAATGTTGACGGTAATCCAGAAGTAGTTCAGCACCAAAAAAATGGAATATTGGTTCCTATTAAAGATGTCAACTCTATTGTGAAAGCCTTACGTAAAATATTAATGAATAAAGAATTAAGAATACAATATGGTCAAGCCTCAAGAAAAAAATACCTTCAAGATTTTAATTTTCCAAGGACCATAAAAGAGCAACTAATTCCGATTATCGAAGGAAAATAAAATGACAAACTCTCCACTTGTCTCCATTATCGTCCCAACTTATAATAACGAAAAATATCTAGCAAACTGCATCGACTCACTCCTGGCGCAGACTTTTCAGGATTTTGAAGTCATTGTCGTTGATGATGGTTCCACTGATCAAACCATAAAACTCCTCAAAGCCTTCAAGACCAACCCTCGCATTCGAGTCCACAGCCAGCCCAACTCCGGTATCTCTGCCGCCAGAAATCAGGGACTCAAATTATCTCGCGGAAAGTTTATAAGTTTCGTGGATAGTGACGATTGTGTCACCCCTGATTTTCTTGAAAAACTCATCGCTCCACTCCTCCAAAATCCCAATATCGACATTACTGTCTGTGGTTATCAAGAAATCTATCAAGATCATAAAATATCGCATCCATTAAATCCTCAAATTATCACTGGCACAGAGGCCACCAAAAACTTTCTTTTAAAGCAACAGGACTTTGACATTTTAATCTGGAATAAACTTTGTAGAAAAACTCTATTTGAAAATCACCACATCCTCTATCCAGCCGGCCAGATTCATGAAGACAATCTTACGACTTATAAACTTTTTGCTGCGGCTAAGAACATTCAGTATCTAAAGGATGAACTATATTTTTATCAACGAAAAAATTCTTATATTACCAAAAACTTTACCTCGACTGAAAAAACTTTAAAACGTCTCCAGGCAAAAGAACAAATGGCAGAAGAAGCAAGAAAATATCTCAATACCCCAGATTTTGATCTCGTCTGTGATATTGCAAAAATCTTAGCCTATTTTGCCTTTATTGATAATTCCATAACCGGCCACATCGAAAAGAATTATTTTAAAGAGTATCGAAAAAAAGCCCTACAGGCCTTGAAATCTAATCGTCAAAATCCCTATCTCACAAACAAACTCTGTCTCTACAGTAAGCTACTCTCGTCTCCTCTTAGTGCTCTCTATTGGATTTTTCGAAAAATCACCCTAAAGAGTATATAATAAAGGAAGGTTATAAATAGGAGTTAATAATATGAAGATTCTCGTCACCGGTGGTACTGGCTATATCGGCTCTCATACCGTTGTTGAATTGCAAAAACAGGGTCACCAAGTTGAAATCCTGGATAATTTATTTAATAGTAAAATCACTGTCCTAGAAAAAATCAATCAACTCACTGGTCAGACTCCAGTTTTTCATCAAGTTGACTTACTTGATTATCAAAAAATGCGCGAACTTTTTGCTGCCACTCAGTTTGATGCAGTCATTCATTTTGCCGGACTCAAAGCTGTTGCTGAATCGATCGAACAGCCACTCCGCTATTATGAAAACAATGTCACCGGCACCCTCAATCTCTTGAAGTGTATGGCCGAATTCAACGTTAATAAAATTATTTTCTCCTCATCTGCTACTGTTTATGGCAGCCTCAATTCTGGTAGGCTCGATGAGTCCATGACTACCGGCGTTGGTATCACTAACCCTTACGGTGAAACTAAACACGTCATTGAAAAGATTCTTGAAGCTGAGGCTATTGCCCGCCCAGAACTCTCTGTCGTGATTTTGCGCTACTTTAACCCAGTCGGCGCTCATGCTTCCGGACTTCTTGGTGAAGATCCAAACGGTATTCCAAACAACCTTATGCCAGTCGTCATGCGTGTTGCCGAAGGTAAAATCAAAGAGCTCCAAGTCTATGGTGATGATTATGATACTCCAGACGGCACCTGTATCCGTGATTATATTCACGTGGTTGATCTCGCCAAGGGTCATCTCGCCGCTTTGAAAGCCACAGAAACTCCAGGCGCCAAGGTTTATAACCTAGGCTCAGGCAAGGGCTCTTCGGTCCTCGAAATCATCAAGGCCTTTGAAGAAGCTAGCGGTAAGCCACTTGCTCATCGCATCACCGACCGCCGTCCAGGTGATCTAGCTGAAATCTATGCCGATCCAGCGAAGGCCAAGCGCGAACTTGATTGGCAGACTGAGCTCACTGTAGCAGACGCCATGCGCGATACGATTAATTTTCTTAATCACCAGAATTAATTTATAAGATAGACTCCTATATACAATAAAAATATCGAACGCTAAGTTCGATATTTTTAGTCTTTCTAATTAATTTTTTATTTACGTATCCTAGCCGCCACGCTCGCAAATGGCAGCAACAACGGATTTAAGTACTTCCATTTTTCCGTTAATTTCTGGTTGCTGCGCGCTACCGCCAACGCGTGTGAAATTTTCCAGCGCAACATCACTCGCGCCAGCCATTTTTTCTGTTCCTTGGTTGGATTTTTACCTACCCATTTTTTCAAATAATCAAAACTTTTCTGCCAATTTCTCCAAGGTAGGGAAGAACTCGCCACGGTGCTAGTTTCGGTTCCATAGTGATAGATATAATATGGCTTTGCCAAAAATTTCAGCCTATCAAACCCCTCTTTTTCGGCACATTTTAAATATTGCAATACGAAATTCGTATCTTCTGCAAAGTCCCAGCCAATAGGGAATTTCAGCTCGTATTTTTTGATGATCTCCGCACGGAACATCTTATTTACGGAGGCATAGAGTCGACCATCACTTGCTAAATTCTTCAAAATATAGGCCTTAAAATCCTCTTCACCCCGTTCAGAAATTTCATTTGTAAACATTGGTTTCTCGGTTTTCTGGTGAATCCTTTTGTATAAAAATCCAGATGTCGCCACCGCTACCTTGTCTTCAAGTAATAGTTTACTCATCTCGCTCAAATATTTTTTTGATACCGCATCATCTGAATCGATGAACGCAATCAGCTCTCCACGTGCTTCAATTAGTCCACGATTTCTTGCCGCTGCAGGTCCCGCGTTCTCTTGTTTAATTAGTACAATTTTCCGCCCCATTCCCAAAAGTTTCTGCTGTCTCTTAAATTCATTGAGGAGTAGATAACTATCATCCTGAGATCCGTCATCAATACAGATAATCTCTAAATTTTCATAAGCATCTTTTACTAACTGATTCAAAAGTTTTACGGCCTTGTCACCAGTATTATAAACAGGAATAATAATCGAAATTAACGGTTGCTTCATATGCTTATTGTAACATCAGAAAAATATTTTTCACTATGGTATAATTTAATCTATGAAAATCCCTAACATCTGTAGTCGCAAAAACCGCATTCTTTTGAAGGAGTTAGTTAAAACCGATTTTAAACTACGCTATCAGGGATCCGTCTTGGGCTATATGTGGGCCGTACTGCGTCCAATGATGCTTTTCGCCATCCTCTATGTCGTCTTTGCTAAAATCCTTAAAATGGGTAGCGACATTCCGCACTATCCAGTTTATTTATTAGCTGGCACCGTGCTCTGGAGCTTCTTCTCTGAATGCACAAGCCAAGGTATCCAGGCTATTGTGGCTCGTGGTGATCTACTCCGTAAAATTAGTTTTCCAAAATGGATCATCGTCGTCTCTGCTACCACTACCGCTTTAATTAATTTTCTCATCAATCTCGGCGTGGTCATTATTTTTGCCATTATTAACGGCGTTACCCCAAGTCTCTCTTGGCTCATCGTTCCATTTATTGTCCTAGAGCTTTATTTACTCTCTCTTGGTATTTCATTCTTTCTTGGCGCCATCAATGTTAAATATCGCGACATCTCCTCAATCTGGGAGGTTTTTATGCAGGCCCTCTTCTATGCCGTTCCAGTTATTTATCCAATCACCATGGTCGCTGACGCTAGTCCTCTCGCCGCAAAAATCTTTCTCCTAAACCCAATTGCTCAAGTTATCCAGGATGTTCGTTATTTTCTAATCACCAACCAAACCATCACCACCTGGAATTATCTTCCTGAACAGCTGCTGCACTTTGTGCCAATCCTCATTGTAATTATTATTATCACTCTCGGCGGTCTCTACTTTAGGAAACGTTCAAAATACTTTGCGGAGGAAGCCTAATGTTTAAAAAACTATCAAAAACTCATCCAGAAGCGACCAAAAAGACTCAGAAGAAAGCCAATTCCATGAAAAAAGATTCCGCCGAAGATATCATTATTGTTGATCATTTATCAAAAAGCTTTAAGCTTCCTACTGAGCGTTCTTGGGGTCTCAAACAAGCCATCTTTAATCGTCTCAAAGGTATTAAGGGATATACAAAACAAGAAGTTTTAAAAGATATTAGCTTTAATGTTAAAAAAGGTGAATTCTTAGGTATCGTCGGTCGTAACGGATCCGGCAAATCCACTCTGCTCAAGATTCTCGCCCAAATCTACGTTCCTGATTCTGGCAACATCACAATCAATGGCTCTCTTGTTCCATTTATCGAGCTTGGTGTTGGCTTCAATCCAGAACTGACTGGTCGTGAAAACGTCTACATGAATGGCGCCATGCTTGGATTCTCCAATGAAGAAATGGATAAAATGTTTGATGATATTGTGGAGTTTGCTGAACTCTCTCCCTTCATGGATCAGAAGCTTAAGAATTACTCCTCAGGTATGCAAGTTCGTCTCGCTTTTTCGATTGCGATTCGCGCTCGTGGTGACATTCTGATTCTTGATGAAATTCTCGCCGTCGGTGACGCCGCCTTCCAGGAGAAATGTAATCAATATTTTGCCTCACTTAATAAAAACCAAACCGTCATTCTTGTCACTCATTCTATGGAAAATGTTCGCAAGTTCTGTGATCGCGCCATCCTTATTGATCAGGGAAAAATTATTAAAGAAGGTGACCCTGAAATCGTTGCTGACGCTTACCTCAAATTGTTTTAAAAAGAAAAGAATAATGTGAATTACGATTATCTGATTGTTGGTGCCGGATTCTTCGGTGCTACTGTTGCTGAGCGACTTGCTGCTTCCGGAAAGAAGGTCCTCGTTATCGACCGTCGACCACACCTTGCCGGTAATGCCTACTCCTACACTGATCAAGAGACTGGTATCGAAATTCATCAGTACGGTTCTCACATTTTTCATACTGAAAGTGAAGAGGTTTGGAATTATATTACCAAATTCACCGAATTCAATGATTACATTCATACCGTACCTACTCGTCATGACGGCAAACTTTATCCAATGCCAATCAATCTTGATACGATCAATCTCTTGTATGATAAAAACTTCACCGCTGAAGAAGCCAAAGCTTTTATTGATGAAGAAATAAAAAAGGATATTGAAAAATACCATATTACGGAACCTCAGAATTTTGAAGAAAAGGGAATTACCCTCATTGGTGAAAAACTTTATCAGGCCTTTATTAAAAACTATACTGAAAAACAGTGGGGCACTGACGCTAAAAACCTTAGTGCTGAAATCTTGAAGCGAATTCCGGCTCGCTTTGATCATGATAATCGCTATTTTGCTTCCGCCAAACATCAGGGAATCCCAAAAACTGGCTACACTAAAATCGTAGAAAATATGCTTAATTCCGACAACATCGAAGTCCGCCTGAATACTAGCTTCAAAGATATTGAATCTGAAATTGAAGGTGTAAAGGTCATCTATACTGGTCCAATCGATGAACTCTTAAATTATGAATTAGGTGTCTTGCCATACCGTAGTCTTCGTTTCGAAGCAGAGTGGACTGACCAGGATCTTAGGTACGCCGTTGTCAATGAAGCTGATAAGGATGTCCCATACACCAGGACCCATGACTATAAATATTATCAAATCCACCAGCCAGCAGTTCTTACTTCCAAGAAATCTTACATCTGTAAAGAATATCCAGCCGATTACGAGGTAGGGAAGGAGGCCTACTATCCGATTAATAATACCGAATCTGAAGCGCTCTATCAAAAATATCTTGACCTCTTAAAGGAGCGCTATCCAAACATTATCCTTGGTGGCCGCCTCGGCGCCTACCGTTATTGGGATATGGATGTCGCCATCAAAAACGCACTTGAACTTGCCGCAACTCTCGAATAAACTGATAAAAACTAGGAGAGGTATATGAATCAAGAATTAGAGCTCGAACTAACATATTTAGCCAAGGAGATTCCGAATGAGATTCAAAACATTCAGCCCACTCGTATCATGGATCTATATATTCCAGATACAGTGGAGCACGCTCATTTAAGACTCCGTCAAAAAGGTGAAAAGTATGAAATTACTAAAAAGACTCCAGTTAAGAAAGGTGATTCTTCCAAACAGATAGAACAAACCATTCCGCTCACCAAAGAAGAGTTTGAAGCCCTTGCTACCTGTAGTCAGAAAAAAGTCGTCAAGGACCGCTATAAAATTAAAATAAATAATCATCTAGCAGAAGTTGATATCTTCCAGGAAAAACTTGCAGGTTTAGTCTTGATTGATTTTGAGTTCACTTCTTCAATCGAAAAAACCTCCTTTAAAATGCCAGAGATAGCTCTCGCGGATGTTACTCAAGAGGAATTTTTAGCTGGCGGATTCTTATCTGGCAAGAGTTATAATGACCTTGCTGATAATCTTGCCAAATTTGATTATCAGAAATTATTCAAAGAACAGAGCTATTAATAATTTCAGAGTGCTATAATAAAAAAATATTAAGGAGATACATTTATGTGTGGAATTGTTGGATATATCGGTGAAAAAGATGCTCAGGATTTTCTCTTACAAGGTTTGAAACGCCTCGAGTATCGTGGTTATGATTCAGCTGGTGTCGTTACTTTAGACCATGAAAACCACCCAACCCTACTTCGTGCTGTCGGCAAAATCAAAAGCCTTGAAGAAAAAATTAAAAACCATCGCACGTCTGATCACATCGGCATTGGCCACACCCGCTGGGCCACTCATGGTAATCCATCCGAGCGTAACGCTCATCCGCATCAGGCCGGCTCAATTTACTTAGTCCACAACGGTATTATTGAAAATTACAAAGCCCTCAAAGAGCAGCTTAAAGATTATGACTTTAAATCAGATACCGACACTGAGGTTCTCGCTGCCCTTATTGATAGTTTCTATCAAGCCGGCAAAACTAGCCTCGAGGATGCAGTCTCTCAGGCTCTCAAACTCGTCGAAGGGACTTTTGGAATCGCTGTGCTTAGTGTTCTTGATCCCGATCATCTCGTGGTTGCTCGCTGTGGCTCACCGCTCGTTATTGGCGTTGGCGAAACTGAAACTCTCGTTGCTTCTGACGCCTCCGCGCTTGTTGGTTACACCCAAAAAGCCATCTATCTAAACGACGGTGAAGTTGCGGTGCTTTCCAAAAATAGTGTCGATGTTAAAACTCTCGATCTAAAGCCAGTTTCTGCCAAAGTTGAAGAGATTCTCACTGATCTTTCTGCTATTCAAAAAGGTGGCTATGATCATTTTCTACTTAAAGAAATTATGGAACAACCAAACTCCCTTACGGAAACCCTCCGCGGTCGTATTAATCAGGCAGAACACACTGTTCATCTTGGCGGGCCAAATCTCTCCGCTAAGGAGTTAAAATCTATTCGTCATCTAATTATGATCGGCTGTGGTACTGCTTATTATGCTGCCAAGACCGCCGCTTATCTCTTTGAACAATTCTTACCGGATGTCACGATCGATCCAGTAATTGCCTCTGAATATCGTTATCGCCATGCCTATATCCCAGAAAATTCAGTCGCCTTAATCATCTCTCAATCTGGTGAGACTGCCGATACTCTCGCCTGCCTTCGTGCAATCAAAGCACAGGGAACCAAAACCATCGGTATCGTTAATGCCATCGGTTCAACCATCGCTCGTGAAGTTGACGGTGGTACCTACGTTCATGCTGGTCCTGAAATTTCCGTCGCCAGTACTAAGGCCTTTACTTCTCAGGTAGCCGCCCTCCTTATGTTTGGATTGACTATTGCTGAAGCTAAAGGCGTCAGTCCTCGTGCGCTCACTCCAGTTATCGATGAACTCGCTAAGTTGCCGGAAGAAATTGCCAAGATCCTCAAAGCTTCAAATCATGAGATCGAACAATTAGCTAAAAAGTTTGCAAGTTACGACCACGCCATTTATCTCGGTCGTGATACGAATTTCCCGATCGCTCTCGAAGGTGCATTGAAGCTTAAAGAGATTTCTTACATTGATGCCAATGCTTATCCAACTGGGGAATTAAAACATGGCCCAATCGCCCTCATCGATGATCGCTTCTTTGAAGTTGTTATGCTACAATCTGGCTTCCTCTATGAAAAATCCATCTCAGGTATTCAGGAGGTTCTGGCTCGTGGCGGCCACGTGGTTATCTTTACTGATACCGATGTAGACCTGCCAGTTGATGCTGTAGTTAGGATTAAAACAGACTTCAAAATCCTCACCCCAATTCTCTTTAATCTCTTAAACCAGCTCTTCGCTTATCACGTTGCTGTTGCTAAGGGAAATAACGTTGACCAGCCGCGCAATCTCGCAAAATCCGTTACTGTAGAATAATCAAAAAACACTCTAGGATAACCGGTAAAACTTCTGTACCTTTTACCGGTTCTAGAGTAAAATATCTATAAATGAAAAAAGATTCTAGCGTAGTTTTTTTCCGTTTCTGCCTTATGCTAGGCGACTCTTTGGCAATTATTGCCTCCTTTCTGTTTGCCTATTTAATCCGCACACATTTTGACAGTCGCCCTTATTATTTCGTCTCCGATCCACTCCGCTTCACTCTTTCGGTCGCTTTTATGGTTCCGGCCTGGCTCGTTATCTTAGCCGTTCTCGGTCTCTATAATAAAAAAATCTTTCTCGGCCGCTCAAGATGGCAAGAACTCTCGCGTCTTTTTACGGCTTCCGTGATTGGTATTATGTTTATTATTACCTTCGATTTCTTCGTTGAAGGCGATCTTTTTCCGGTCCGCTTGATCGCTCTCTATGCCATGATCATCTGTTTCTTCTCACTCTCTCTCATGCGCTTCATTCTAAAATTCATCCGTCGCTGTATTTTGCAGCAGAGAATTGGCGCCATGAAAGCGATTATTGTTGGCAACTCCAAACTCACCACGCACTTAATTAGCCAAATGACCGATTATCCAGAGGAGGGATATCGCGTTGTGGGCGTCGTAGCTGGCAGTCAATATATTCCTAAGGAATTTCGTAGCACCCTCCAATACACTTCACTCAAAGAAGCTTTAAAAAACTGTGAAGCCGATGTAATTTTTCAGACCGACGAAAAACAAGTTGAATATGTTTATCGCCAATCGATCAACCACCATCTGCAATATTATTTCACTCCATCTGAAACCACTCTCTCAACCTCAATGGGAGAGCTAGAGCTAATCGGCAGCACCCCAGTCATCATGGTGAAAGCTACTCCCCTTATGGGCAACGCAAAAGTTGTTAAACGAATTATGGATCTCGTACTCGGCACCATCCTTCTTTTGCTCTCCTCGCCCCTTATGCTAATAATTTGGTTAATTATTAAGATTTCTACCCCAAAAGCTAGTGCGATTTATTCTGAGATTCGTCTTAGTCGGTTCAATCAGAAGGTTAAAATTCATAAATTCCGCAGTATGAAAATTGAATATTCTGGCATGAGTCCAGAGGCTGCTTTTGCCAAAATGGAAAGGGAAGGGAAGCTTAAAAATGCTGCAAAACTTAGCCAGGAATACCGCGAAAACGGCGATTTTCTAGAACATGACCCTCGCATTACTAAGATTGGTAAATTTATCCGCGCCACCTCACTTGATGAGCTTCCGCAACTCATTAACGTAATTAAGGGCGACATTTCACTCGTCGGACCTCGCGCCCTCGTCCCCGGTGAACTTAGAAATTATGGTGATCGTTCGTTACTTCTGACGGTTAAATCCGGGCTCACTGGCTTAGCTCAGGTCTCTGGTCGTCGCTCGATTAGCTTTGACGAGCGTCGCGCTCTCGACCTCTATTATATTCAGAACTGGTCCGTCCTCTTTGATCTCCAAATTCTCCTACGCACCATCCAAGCCGTACTAATTCGTAAAGGTGCTAAGTAAGTGACTAGAATACCTCAAGCCAAACCACTCGAGGCAAAATCAGGATCTCAAGAAGCCGAAACCTCATCAAGGCCCCTCAAGGATCTCAAAGTTGCTCTTGTCTGTGATTGGTTGACCGTGGTTGGTGGGGCCGAGCAAGTACTCCGTGAAATTCACCATCTTTTTCCATCAGCTCCAATTTATACCTCACAGTACCGCCCGAAGGGAATCGATTGGTTCAAAGATGCAGAAGTAAAAACTGGTTGGCTCAATCTTCTCCCGGCCTTCTTGCGCCGTTTTATTGCTCCGCTTCGTCAGAGCTATTTTAAACATCTCGATCTTACCGAATATGATCTCGTCATCTCTGTTTCTGGCTGCGACGCAAAATACGTCAAGACCAAGCCAGGTGCTCATTTTTGTTACTGTCACGTCCCTACTCAATATTATTGGGGAAAAACAGAAGAATACCAAAAGGACCCAGGTTTTGGTCCGCTTAATTTTTTTATCCGCCCTATCTTCAAGCTACTTCTACCAAGGTTAAGGAAGAAGGACTTGGAGGCAGCCGCCCGCCCAGATCATTACATTACTATCTCAGAATTCGCCAAGGCTGAAATTAAAAAATTTTACAAGAGGGAAGCAGAAGTTATCTATCCGCCAGTCAACACAGAGATTTTTTCAGAGGTGGCAAAATATAAAAACATCACACAAGGGAATTGTCAAATAATACAACAACATCAAAATGTCAAAAGTCAAATAAATAAAAAACTATATCAAAACATTAAAAATGAGAAAAGTCAAATTGAACAAAAAAAGTATCACCACATAAAATCAGACATAAGCCAAATAGAAACAGAAATATATCAGAATATCAAAGTGGATACACGTCAATGCGAAACTGTGGAAAATTCTCAAGTCTTAAACTGCCAAGCCCTAAATTCTCAAGATCTAAATTCTGACCCTTGCGGTTGTTCGAGCGGCTATTTTATCAACTTTTCTCGCCAGGTCGGCTGGAAACGTCTCGACCTCGCAATTTTGGCCTGCCTCAAAGAAAATCAAGCACTTATTTTGATTGGAGACGGTCCTGAACACAAAAATCTTGAACGTCTCGCAAACCGAAATCCAAAATTGATCACTCTCCACAGTGTGATGCCGCAATCTGAACTCAAAGAATATTTAAAAAACGCCAAGGCCTTCATTTTTCCATCCGAAGAGCCTTTTGGAATCGCTCCAGTTGAAGCCCTTGCTGCCGGTTGTCCGGTTATTGCTTATAATCAAGGTGGTGCCAAAGATTATATTTTGGACGGAAAAAATGGCCTCTTCTTTGAACAGCAATCCGTCGATTCCCTGGCTAAATCTATAAAAAAGTTCAATCAAATTTATTCAGAATCTGAAAATAGGACAGAGAAAAATAAAGAAAAATCGATCGCCAAAAATCAGGCACCTCACTCTTCCCTCCTTTCGCCTCAAGAAATCTCGGAGACTGCTGAAAAGTTTTCAAACCAACACTTTAAAACTCAGCTAGAACACTATATTAAGGAAACTCTCAAAAAAGAAGGTATCCTATTTAATAAAAAACAATCTGATTAAGAAAGGCCATCTTGATGTCAAAAAAATCAGTAAGTAAAACCAGTTCAGACTCAATCGGGATCCTTGTATCGCCTCTTTCTAAGCCCCAACAACTTATGCTTCTCTGTCTGCCATTTTGTTTATTTTTTTCTTATCACCCCGTCATCCCAATTCTCTCCACTGCAACCACGAATTTTGAATTATCTCTACCACTCCTTTGGCTTCTGATTTTTGCCGGCCTCTCACTTCCCGGAGCTTTTCGGTTTTATGTTTATTCGCTTAGGGCAATTGTTAAACCCAAACAACCCATAAAGCAACTTCATAAGTCTCTCTCTTCCCGTGAATTGTCTATTCTTTGTGCTCACTTTATCCGGATTTTATCTCCTATATATCCGCTATATACTACTGTTAATGCTATTGATTCTCCCAATTTCCCGCGCGCCATTCTCACTTCCGGTGTCATCTGGTGTATCTATATTTCCCTATTGACAATTCTTAAAAACATTTCACAATATAAAAACCAAATAGGGAAAAATATCAAAAAGAATCTTCTCATCGCTGGAGCTTCTATTTCAGTCTTTTGTTGGCTTCAGTCAATTTTGGATATTGCTGGCGCTCCTCGTGAAATAACTTTTTTGTGCGAAGGTTGCACTTCAACCGTCTTTGGTTTTCCTCATCCAAACGGCCTCGCTATTGAACCGCAGTTTATGGCCAACCTCCTTCTCTCCCCAATCTTTCTTAGTCTTTTCTATCTTTTTGAGGGATCAAAAAAGCAAGATCAAAAACTTAACCCCTCCCCATACCCTGTGTCAAAAGTTGGCCGTACTCTTTGTTATGGCCTCCCGCTATTTTTGATCGCCACACTTTATCTCACTCTTTCTCGTGGTGCCATTTTCTCTTTCTGGGTTGGTATTTTTATCTTATTCATTTATAAAATCGTCGAAATCCTCAAACAGAAAGCCTACATATTAAAAGATCTTATCCGTCAGACCCTCCTCTTCTCTGCTGTCGTTTTTCTACCACTCTTCTTCACGTTGTCGGCCCAAGGTGTGTTTACTGAACTTGGCCCAACCACCCATACTTTCTTTGATGGTATTTCTACCTCTGTTAATCAGCTCTCCCTTGGTCGCATTGATCTTGCTAAGATATTCCACAAAAATAGCGAAAATAACAGGAATCATAAAACTCCTGAGCTAGATGAGCAACTTTCGTCAGATCCGAAAAGAAATCCGGCGAGCTCTGTCCCAAAAACCCCACAATTCACTGGCTACATTGCAGAATCAACAGAGATTCGCCTCAATCTTAACCACCTCGCCCTCTCCTCCTGGCAGACTTCATTCAGTCGTCTATTCGATGGTGTCGGTCTTGGTGCCGCCGGTCCAACACTGTATAAAGAATTTCCTGAACTCGGCAGTCCTAAAGAAATCATCCAAAATGAATATCTCGCCATCCTCTATGAACAGGGTATCTGTGGCGCCGTAGTGCTCCTACTTAGCGCCGTTTTACTGGTTTTAATTTATAAACAATACAATAAAAAGCATGAAAAATCGGCAATTTACGGACGTGTTCTTATCCTCTCTTTTGCTCTCACTCTCTGCTTTTTCTCAGGACTCCCCAATGCCCTTCATATCTATCTCTTGCCTATTTTATTCTTTTAATCTTGAACCCTACCCGCCAGAAAATAATATTTTCTCTCTTCTTGGATGTCTTCCGTCTCCGTGGTTTCGATATTTTTAGCATCTACTACTTCGTTTTCATTGCACGTATAGTAATATTCTTCAAAATCATCCTTTAATCTATAAAAATCTGCTATCTCCATCCCGGACTCTTGTGCTAGATAACTTTTTTCTTGATCTAAATTTTCAAGTCTGACGTCCCGACAAATTAAGACATATTTTGTATCCAGATCATCGACAAAAACATATAGTCTGCAGTCCTTGGCACTCTCAATCATTATCTGAAATCTCAATTCACCAGCAGAATTTATCTTAAATTTCTCGAGAATAGAAAAAACCGTCTGTCTTGGCAAAAACCTTGGTCCAGGCCTATCGCTATGTAAGCGAATATATCTATTTAGTAGCGTAATTAATATATTTCGTTCATCAAAGTAGTTTGGAAAGTCCCTTATTTCGCATAGCGCCAGCCAACTTTGGTTGTTAATTCTAACTAAAAAATTTACTTCATTTATTTTCGAGATAGATTTGGAAGTATCTTTTTTAACCACCCAATCAGGCTTATACCCCCTCTTCTCTATTGGCCATAGTCTAGTGTATCTAAATGACTCAGAGTTACAGTTCTCTAGGTACTCTTCCGTTACACCGGTTACTCCCGCGGCAATTATTATCTCCGCAATTTTCAGCATATTTGTGCGGATTATTCTGCGAATATTTTCGTCTAAAAATTTAGAGTCTTGGCTTGATGGTCGTGGAATTTTTGAAAAAGTTTCATTACCAATAAAATGCCTTGCGTACGCCGCAATCTCCAGCTCGTCATGAATGGGAATTTCTGTTTTTAGTGTACGAATTGCCATCTCGGGAATTTCACCTTCTATTTCCGCCATCATACAACGGTCGCCAGTAGACGCCCAGTATAGATATCCTTCACGGTCGCCAGTTTCATCATCTAAATCCAAACCATCATGACTAGTTAGCCATCTTATTACAGGAAAGGAGTAAATAAAATCGGTAAAATAATTAGCCTCAAGGAATTCTGGTGGCTCCCCTTCTCCACAACACCAAGTGATATAATCCGATGCGTGTAAAATAAAGTTTCTACGAGGATTATTTTTACTCTGAAAAACATACCAAAAAGTGTCGGGGTCAACTGTTCGAAAACCAATAAAATCCAGATCATCACTAATCCGGTAAAATTTAATGATTCGCTCTAGCTCGTCTGTTTGTATTTCCATTTTTGCGTTCTTATAATTACTTTACTTTTCATCATTCTAGCATAAAGTGACTTTTTCTTCCCAAAAGAGAGAAAATTACATAAAATAGACTAAAAGACCCTGAGGAGGAGTAAAAATGAAACGAATTGTTTTTCCAGAAATTAACCATCCCTATGTCCAGGAGGCCATCAAACTTGCTAAGCAAAAATTCCCTGATTTTGAAGCTATTGGCGCCGATAATCTCGAGCATGCCTGTGCCGCCGTTAAGGCTGGTGTTGCCGACTCCATGATTGCTGGCATCGATTACACCTCTCGCGATGTCATCCTTGCCACTCGCGACATCATCGGTGTCAAAAACCCGCGCCAGCTTGAAAAACCAACTTTTTCCGCTAGTTTCATTTTTGCTAAAGAAAATAAAGCAACTCCTCTTGGCCAATCTGTTTTTATTCTTGGTGACGCCGCTGCTTGCAAACACCCTAGTTTCGATCAACTCTACGATATTACCCTTCAAACCTACGAGACCGCCACTAAGTATTTTAAATACCTAAACCACAATTCTACTGATTCCGCATTAAATAATTTCCTCACTCCCCGTATTGCTATGCTAAGCTTCTCTACTCTCGGTTCTGGCGGCAGAGATGAAACTATCTCACTTTCACAAGCTGTCGTGGAAAAGGTTAGGGAAACTCATCCTGAAATTCTCATTGACGGAGAAATGCAGCTTGACGCCGCCATTAATCCTCGTGTTGGTGAGAAAAAAGCTCCGAACTCTCCTGTTGCTGGTTATGCTAATATCTTAATTGTCCCAGATCTCAATTCTGGCAATATTCTTTATAAGGCTATGGAGCAATTTGGCAACTTCACTGCCGCCGGTCCAATTCTTCAAGGCTTCAACGCCCCGGTTTCTGACTTGTCTCGCGGTAGTACAGTAGAAGACATTCTTGCCGTCATCGAAGCCGAGCTTGCCCTCTGCAATTCTTAATTTAATCTCTCACTAGCAATTCTTGTTTAACCATTCCGTGTACAGTATTTGAATCAGAAGGTATAATTGTCTTCACTTGGAATTTCTCGCAAATAGCTTGTGCGATTGCTGAACAGGCCCTCGCTCCGTGCATCCACAAAGGGTCTTCCGGCATATATTTTTCCAATTCACTAAGCTGCACGGATTGAAATATTTCACGATTTCTCGCTTGAAATTTTGCCAAATTAATCATTCTTGGGTGATCTATGTCTTCAAAAACTTCATTTTTGTCTAAATCGTAGCCAGTCACTTCCATATATGTTAGTTCACCACCATTGTAAATAGCTACTGGTGTGACTATCGTTTTTTGCGGCAACTTCGTCTTCACAAATTTCAAAACTTCCTCGAGTGAATGCTTGGAAATTTCATCATTTATATGCGGAAATCGTGCCAGAACCGTTCTCACCCCAAGCTCAAGGTACACTCTCTCTAAAACTTCCCCATCTTGTTTAATAATTAACTCAGTAGAGCCGCCACCTATATTGATTAGCAAAAGAGGCTTATTGGAAATATATCTTACAGATAACGCTTGTTCTAAATAAAAACCCTCAAGCTCTTGACTAATTACATCAAAATGTAATCCCGTTATCTGAAGAATTTTTCCAGATAATTTCCTCAGTGCGGGTTTTGACATTTTTCTAAAAATTGCCGTCGCAAAAACTTTAATTTTTGTATCAGGATAATCGTTTCTAATATTTAAAAAATAATTTACTAATTCCTGTTCGCCTTGTTCACTCAGCCCATAGTCTGGATTAAAATCTTTTTTAAAATCAAAACTCTTAGTTTTTAGGAGTTTTACTTTGCCTTCTTTCCATTCGTAAAGCTTGACAGTAGATGAACCTGTGTCAATATACAACGTCACATCCCTCCTCTCAAGTTTATAATAACACTTTTTTCTGGAGATTCTGTGGTATTATTTTCTCTATAGAAAGGAGTCTATGAAAGGCAAAATTAGATATTTCGGCACCGATGGTATTCGTCAAAAAGCAGATGCCTTCACCCCTGGTTTTATTCAGGCTATCACCCTTGGTATTGTGCGCTACCTCGGCAATGCTCGTGAAACCGCGGACGGTATGGAGCGCCCAGTGAAGGTTCTCCTCGGTGGTGACACTAGAGAATCAACTGAATGGATTCTACGCAACTTTGAAGAGGCCCTCGAAACCGTCGGCATCGATCATGGCAATGTAGGTGTCCTTCCTACTCCAGCCATAAATTACGCTTTTTATCAGATGGGCTATGATCTCGCCATCGACGTCACTGCTTCTCATAATCCTGCGACTGACAATGGTATTAAGATTTTTGAGCGTGGTGATTCGATTGGTGGTCTTGAGGCGGTTATGCCAGGAGGTGTTGGTTTTAAGGGCACCGGCACCACCTCGAGCGGGCAAGATCTCTCTCATGAAATTAAAAAATACCCCTTTGGTGTTAAACTCAGCCAGGCTGGCGTCAACGCTATCGAAAATGCCTTGGAGAATGAGACTGGCTTTGATGTTGGTGTTGTTGAGTTTGCTGAAGATTTGCATGCTGATGCTAAGTCTCGCTATCTTGACCACCTCAAGGATTATCTTGAGCACATCGGTCCTACTACAATTTCTGATCGCCAAAAGCCAGATTTCTCTAAGCTAAAAATCGGTCTCGACTGTGCTGACGGTGCGACCAGTGTCGTGGCGCGTGAGATTTTTGAATATTTTGGCGCAAACGTTGAAGTTATTCATGACGACTCCAGTTATGGTGAAAATATTAATAAAAACTGCGGCAGTACTCACCTTGAATCACTTATTCAATTAGTCAAGGAAAAGCAGTTAGACTTCGGTGCTGCCTTTGATGGTGATGGCGATCGTTGCTTGATGGTCGATGCTGACGGTACTGTTATTGATGGTGACGACATGGTGGCCTGCATTGCTAATTATCTTGGTCTACCTAAAGTTGCCGTAACTATTATGGCAAACAAAGGTCTCCTGAATTGGTCCAAGGAAACCGGCGTCGAACTTGTCATGACCGATGTTGGCGACCAAAATGTTTCTGCCAAAATGCGTGAAGACGGTATTCTGCTCGGTGGCGAACAGAGTGGTCACATTATTCTCCCTGGTGAATCTATGGGTGATGGTATTCTTACCGCCCTAGTCATGACCAAAATCTATAGTGAAACTCTCGCCAGAAAACAAAGCGAAGATCAGCTCATTTTAGGTTATGAAGCTATTCAGAAAGCTAAAGCCGAAGAAAAGGAAGGAGTCAAATCCGAATCAACCTCAAGTACCGATTCTGGCAATGTTACTTTAAAGTCGATTTGTTCTATGCTAAAAAAGCTTCCTCAGACTATCAAAAACCAACCAGTTAGTCATGCTCTCAAGCAAGTTTTTAGAACTAACGCAGAAGTCGCAGAGGAATTTATCAGGCAACAAACTAAGGAGCTTGAAAAACTTAACTGGAGTCTCAATATTCGCGCCAGTGGGACAGAGGAACTTGTTCGCGTCACAATTTGGGGGGATGATCCTGAAAGGATTCGCGCTAAGGCCGATGAAATTACTGAAAAACTCACGCTCCTAGAAGACTTAATTTAAAAGAGGAAATTATGATTAAAATTGTCAAACTTACCAAATATTCTGAAGATCTCGCTGATCGAATTCGTGCTCTCTTAGTTCAACTTTCACGTAGTGGCCGCGACAATGGTCCTATTCCTAAGACTTGGTTTGATGAATTAATTGCCTCACCTTGGCATGATTGCCTTCTCGCAGTTGAAATCGATAATCAAGAAACGAATTTGAAAGGACAATCCAAAAACGAAGAAAATAGTCAAAATGAAAACAAAATAGAGAATCAACTTGAATTTTCGCCATCGCAAATCCTTGGCATGGCTTCTGTCTCTGTTATTTTTGGCGCTGGCATTGGTAAAAACGCCTACCTCGAAGATTTTGTAGTGGACCAGGCAGCTCGCGGTAAAGGTGTCGGCCATCTCCTCTTCGATGCTTATGAGAAATGGGCAAGGGAAAAAGGCTGCAAAAATCTCGAATTTACTTGTGGTCAAGGCCGCGAAGCTGCCCAAAAATTCTATAATGACCACGGCGCCACAATCTACGACACCAACTTTTTTCGCAAAAAGCTAGATAATTAATTTATCTTAAAAATTTAGAAAGGTATAAATGACTTTAGGGCAAGATAAGTCTCATAATAATCTCCAGGCTATTAATTTTCTTAACAATAAAGTACTACCATGTTTTTTAAATTGTAATAATAAAAAAATAATTGGTGATCAAGCGGCCTTTACCTATATTGCAACTAATTTTTGGAAAATCCCCTTTATTTTTAATAAAGAAAAGTATATATTGTATGGCTACGATTTTATTGGGGAAGCCGACAACTCCGTTGAATCACTTAGCTTTTTTATTAAAAGCAATGATATAAGTTTGGCTGATTATAAATTTGAAGTTCTCCCAATTTATTCCGAAAAAAATAATGATGTAATCAACTATATATACTTCAATAAATATTTTAGAGCTAATCAATACCATCCAGTATTCTCTGACGAAATATTTTTAATTAAAATCAAGAATAGCTTAGATTTGAATTAAACTCACATTTACTTTCTATTTTCAATTATAATATACCTATGAATATCTACATCTCTGGCATCTCTGGTACTGGTATGGGTCCGCTCGCTCTTATGGCAAAAAATGCTGGCTATCAGGTTTTTGGGTCCGATCAACATCGCGGCGCAATTTCCCAGGAACTCGAACAGGCTCAAATTCCCTTCACTGTTGGCACACAAGACGGGCAGTATCTCCAAGAGATCCATGAAAAATATCATCTCGATTGGTTTGTTTATACTTCCGCTCTCCCCGAAGATCATCCCGAATTACAGCTCGCCAAATCTCTTGGGCTTAAAATTTCTAAACGTGACGAATTGACCGCTCATCTTGTAGAAACACTTGGCCTTAAGATGGTTGCCGTCGCAGGTACTCACGGAAAAACCACTACAACCGCCATGTTAATTTGGTTAGCCAAAAATCTTCAGCTTCCAGCCGCCTATATTGTAGGCTCCACTTTAAATTTTGCTCCATCTGGCTCCTATCAGCCTCATGATCGCTATTTCATTTATGAAGCTGACGAATATGATCGCAATTTTCTCCACTATCACCCTTGGCTCTCTCTTATTACCTTCGTTTCTTTTGATCATCCCGATATTTATCCTACTGAGCATGATTATCGTGAAGCCTTCCTCACCTTTGAAAAACAGAGCAAGTCTCTCATTTTTGCTAATCAATCCGCTGCTCCATCTGACCTTTCTCAGATCGCCGATAAAGATCTTCTCATCCTAAGTTCGCCAGATTATAGACTTACTCTTGCTGGTCAAGCTCGTCGTGAAGACGCTAATCTTGTCTTTGCCGCTGCCAAGCAAATTCTCTGTGATCTTAATAATACAGCTGAAAATAACCATCAAAATATTTTTAATAATACCTCTGAAAATCATCCTCAAAATATTTCTAATGATACATCCGACAATGATTTTCAAAATATTTCCGATGAACTTATTCTCGAAACTCTCAATCGATTTCCGGGAGTCGGCCGCCGTTTTGAGCGTCTAGCTGACGGGCTCTATACCGACTATGCGCACCATCCGGAAGAAATCAAGGCCACTATTGAAATCGCCAAAGAGGAAGCGAAAAATCTTAATAAAGCCGGCGTTGTTGTGGTTTATCAGCCACATCAGAACACTCGTCAACACGAAGTTTTTCATCTCTATCAGGATGCTTTTCTTGGCATCGATCATCTTTTCTGGCTGCCAACTTATCTAACTCGTGAAAATCCAAGCCTCAAAATTTATACCCCAGCCGACTTTATTGTAACTCTTAAAAATCCTCAGATCGCCAAACCAGCCAATCTCGATAATAATCTCAAAACCGAGCTAAGAACTCTCCTCCAGGAAAACTATCTAGTTATCCTTATGTCCGCTGGTCCCGCTGACGCCTGGTTCCGCCACGACCTCCTCACTGACTAATTCCCGCGTCCGCAGGTAGTCTGCCAACCGTCTTCTCACTCTGCCAACCATCTTCTTACTCCTCCAACCGTCTTCTCACTCTGCCAACCATCTTCTTACTCCTCCAACCGTCTTCTCACTCTGCCGCTTTCCACTTATGTTATAATTAAAACGTTTATGGGTGGCGTATTTGGGAAAAAAGAGCATCAGGAGGAGAAGCAGCGCCTCTCTCAGCTTTTTAAGCAAATCAAAACCTGGCAGCTCTTTCTCGCTCTCATCCCGCTCTTCTTTCTAACGGCCACTTTTTTACGTTTTGACCATCTCAAAATGAATGATCTAAAAACAAAAGTTTTACAGGCTGATCAGGGAAAAACTGCCGACGGCAAGGAAATTACTTCACAAGAGGAAATCGATCATAACCTCAAAACTACCCTCACTGAGCTCAAAAAATATACTGAATCCCACGTTGTTGTCAATTTTATTGAGAAAAATGGTCGCAATTCCCTTGTCTTTGGTACCGGTCCTTTTTATCTTGAAAACCAATATAATCGTAAGGCCACTGCTGCACTAGCAGAAGCCGAAAATAAGTTAAAAAACACCGGTGATACTAATCCAAATGGCAATGTTTTCGCTAAAGCTATGGAAGTTTGTAAGCCAAAAGCCATCGCAAACGGCTGGGCCTGGAATAGCCCTGGCTATCTAAACTGTATGACCGGCATCATCAATAGTTATCCAACCACCGACCAAATCACCACCTCTCTTACCGCTAATATCCCCTCTACCTCCCTCTATCGCTACGACTTCTCCTCCCCAGTCTGGGCGCCCGACCTCGCCGGTTTTGCCCTCCTCATCTGCCTCGTTCTCATTATCATTATTCTCATTCGTCTCCTCATTTTTATCGTCCTCCGCATCGCCATCCTCTTCATTAAATAAAAGTTCAAATCCCACATAAAAACCAGCTTCTATATAGAGATATGGATTATATAGGTCGCTAAAAATATTCTCTTCATAATTCAGCAAATCATAAGAACTTTCACCCCTATAAAATCTCTGTAAAACCTCTTGACAGAAATCCCACCCTACCATAAGATAAGACTATATCAATTAAAGGAGGAAAAATGGCCTACAGTCACACTAACAGCAAAGGCATCACCTATTATCTACATAAATCTGAGGTTACCCTCCGCGGTGGCAAGCCTCAGACTATTTATTTCTTCACCAAAACTGAGAACAATCCAAAGGGTACCCCAGTTGATCTCCCTGAAGATCGCGTCGTCAACGAAAACCCACGCAACGGCTTCCTTACTCTTTCAAAAAAGAAATAATTTAGCCAGTTATTAGGTTGATCAAAAAATACCAGGGTACTTCTCTGGTATTTTTTTAATTAAAAAGGAGCTAGCAAAGCTAGCCCCAGTTTAGAGTGGAAAAACAGGGTTAATAAGTTACATATTTTGGTCAGCCTCCGAACGAAAGACCTTCATGCCTCAAAGCTTGGAAATCATATCCAAAAGCTCATAGACGGTCTGAGTCGAGGACCATGCCCAACCATAATAGTCTTCTCCAGAGGTAATCTGGACGCCATTATGGTAGAGCCACAGCGGGCTGCAGTCGTCGAAGAACCCGGAGCTGCCGAAGCGATACTGAAGCTTCAGTGTCCAGTTGTTCTTGGAGAACTCCTGCTGCACGACAGTGTAGCCTGCGCCGTCGATTTCTGCCCAACTGCTGGTCTTTACATCAAAACCAGAGTTCTTTGCAGAAGCCTCAAACGCGTTCGCAAGCTGCAGCTGGTAACCGTTATACTGTCTACGGTTATCCTCCTGCATGTACTTATCAGTCACGCGCTTGGTTTCGGCCTTCACCGCTTCCTCGCTCATCGCGGACTTCGTTGCGGGCTGAGCCTGAGCGTTGGTTGCATTGCTACCAGAGTTTCCTAACTTGCAGGTGTTGCAGTTGTTGCATCCGCAATTGCAGGTGCAGTGACAAGTACAATTGCAGGTTGCTGCAAACGCACTCGATGTCGGCAGAATCGCCAGCATCATAACCATCATGGTAGCCATCAAAAACATTGTAAACTTCTTCAACATTGTTTTTTCCTCCTTTTTGAAAGGTGCTTATCCGCTGTAGCCACTCATTCTTACAGGGAATTACACTACATCGTACATATATTATAACATGTTTATCTCAAAAAGTAAAGGTTAAGGTTATCTCCAAACTTTTAGACTAAGGCTCCGCTAGGATCTCTCCATCCCAAACAAAAATTCCATCCATTGCTCAAAGTTCGATGGCTTCCTCGCCTCGATTTGCTCATTTAAGGTCGGTTTTGGATGCTTATTTTTGGCAATTTCGCTGTTATTCGGGAGGTCAATCATCACCTCTCCCGGCAGTTTCTTTCCGAGGAGTTTTCTTGCTTCCAGTTCCTGATACTCATCTGAAGCGTAATATTGATTTTCCAGCTTGATTTTATTCACATCTAGTTCAAGTAGGCTCTTTTCAGCCTGTTTTGCGTTCATCTGTTTCTGTAGATCCCAGTTTTTTGCAATTGCTCCAACAGAGGCGATCAGTAGAATAATAAACAAAAAGGGAATCGAAAGCAGCAAAATATTGTTAAAATTCAAAACATCCGTCTTCAGCCAAAAACGGAAACGATTGAATCTTATTCGAAGTTGCTCCTTTTTAGAACGCGCACCCATATCCCTATTATAGCAGTTTTGTGATAGAATAATAAACACACCTGGGGGCGTAGCTCAGGGGTTAGAGCAGGCGGCTCATAACCGCTTGGTCGTTGGTTCGAGCCCAACCGCCCCCACCAGATCCTAAATCGGCATCCAGCCGGTTTTTAATAGTAGATTTTGAACAATCTGATAAATAAGATTAAATAAAAGTCGCCGTTAAGGCGGCTTTTTCTATATTCAATTTTCTATATTCTCAATATTTAAATAACTCGCTACTTCAAGGCCTTTCTTGTCTTTTTTTCTTCCCACGTCTATAATCATAAGTACTATGGATGATTCTGAGAAAAACATATTTCACAGTAGCAATATCGCGAATCAGACCCTTGCCGGATCCGTTTCTGACCCGTTCACTCTTACCGAAAAAGAGAAAAAACGACAAGAAAAACTTTCTGAGCTACTAGAAAAACGTCAACAAAAAGCAGTCAAAAAAGAGGAAAGAGCCAGGAAACGCACCGAAAGACGTGAAAAATTTGCAAACTGGCGAAAAGCCAACCCACTTCTTTTTATGATTTCGGTAGTTGTCACTATTATTATTTCTGGTGCTGCACTTTTTGGCGTTGGTGTTTTAGTTGTTAATCTAATCCCAAAACGTCCACTTACGGCCGAGGAACAAAAAGCCCTCATCGACCTCAATGATCCGGTGTCTGTCAACTGTCAGTGTGAAAAAGGTTCCAAGATATACAATACTCTTAAAAAAGAGTATGAGGAATCAGAAAAGAATTTCCGGGAAATGGTCAAAGATTTTAATGTTAAAGAGGCTGGTACGATCAAGACTATCAATTATGTTGGAAGTGTTATTGGTAATTATGTTGACGGCGCTATTGATAAAGAGGGTAATTTTGATACCGATAAGGTACTCGAAAAAATGAAAGCCAATGTTGAACAGGCTGATATTCCAGATGACCAAAAGAGACTTTTTGATATTTATTTTATTAGAGCCTATGTCTTAGGTGAACGCTACAATGATGCTATCAAAAAACTTGACCAATATAATCCTGATGAACTCTTAAACAGTGAAAAAACCGTCTATTATACAGTTGCCATGGAGCTATACAAAGCCGTCGGTAATGATACGGAATATCAATCTGCACGCGAGGCGTATAATGCATTACCGGAAGGTGAGGCACTAAGTTAATTCATTAAGCACCCATCAAAAAACAAAACTATCATCATAGTTTCTGGCCAATCTCAAAATGCTCATGTATAATAAAAATATGCAAAAACCTTCTCGCCGTCGTGGTTTTACTATAATTGAGGTCACACTAGTTCTCGCGATTTCAACTGCTCTTGCTATGGCCATTTTGAGCACGATCACCACCAACATCCATCGTCGTCGTTATGTTGATGCTTATACGGACCTCGCGAACTATTTGCGCAGTGCCTATTCCGCTACGATTAATGTTCAAAACACTAGGCTCGGCACTGAAGATAGCGGCTTTACCTGCACAATTAACTCTCTGTGGGATGAAAATGGCCAGCTTACTACCAATACCGACACTGATAATTATCCAGGTCGTAGCCGTTGCGCTATCTATGGAAAACTCATTACTTTTGGTGAAAAAGATGCCGAAACTGGCGCCGCTAATACTAAGGTTCATATGTATGACATTATCGGTCGTGTCTACACTGGGCAGATGAATGTTGAAAATTCCGCCGGTGATAATGCGCTCAATTCTCTAAAAGCAGTTTCCGCCAATGTTGTCACACTCCGCAGCAATAACAATACTTGTAGTGTTAACTTTGCCGGTCAAGCAGATTCATACACTCCGCAGTGGCAAACCACAATTGAGCGCCCAAATGATCATCAACTTTTTCGCGGCGCCATCATGATTGCTCGTTCTCCTCTATCTGGTACTGTTCATACTTATTTCTACAACCAAGGTGATCAGACGTTTGACGTCCAGCAATTTATTAAGCAAATGAACCAGAATACGATTAGTCAATCCTGTGATTTTGCCAAACTTGAACAATATCGTCCTGCCTCCAATGATGCATTGCTTTATGGCGCACTCGGCGATTTTGGTCCATCTCGCAACAATCCTCTACAGATGGAGTTGAGAAATCCAAAAATGCAAAATAACCAGGATTTAACCTTCTGCCTTGCCTCTGAAGATCTTCCACTCGCCCCTAAAAATCGTCGTCCAATCCGTATTCATGCAGATGGCAGTAATTCTTCTGCCGTCGAATTAGTTAATATTGATGGAACGGATAATCCTTGCGAATAGTATAATGGTTATGTCTATGTTGAATCTTTTTCGGAAACCAACCCACAAAAATGCTAACCGCCGCGGCGATACAATCATTGAGGTTGTTTTCTGTTTTTCGATTTTTTCATTTATCACAATTCTTTCAATCGGCGTAATGAATCGTAACCTTTCTCTTATTCAGGGTACTCTGGAGGTTTCTATGGCCAGAAATGAAATCGATTCTCAAGCCGAAGCTATCCGTTTTATTCATAACTCCTATTTATCTGAACGTGAACTTGTTCGTGATAAGACTATTGATCCAACAAAGTGGCAGGAGTATCGTGAGCTCTGGAGTAGTCTCTCCATGGCTCAGAACGGTCTCAATAATAATCCAATCCGTATCTCAAAATATAACGATAACGACTGCAAACAGTATTACGATACTGATAATTCGACTGGTGAGGTACATAACATTTTTACGGACAAGGCATTTGTAATTAATACTAGAAAGCTTGACCCTAAAAATCCTGAGACAACCATTATTTCCGCCAAACAAAACCCAAATCTCTTCCAAGAGGCTTCTCTCTATCCTCGCCTAGTTTTTTCTAGCGCTGGACGTATTGGTGATTCCACTGGCGTAGACAGTTCTGGTAATCTCAATGAGTTAAATAATGGTGAAAGCGCATATACCGCCCCGATTTTTAATACGCCTTATCGAGTAGAGGGTATTTGGGTTATTGGAACAAGAGATGTTACTCGCCTTAGTAATCCTGAAAATTACAATGATTCCTCCCTTGATGCTGAGGCTCCCGAGTACTATGATTTTCACATTCGCACCTGTTGGTATGGCCCTGGCCGCAATCGTCCATCTACAATCAGTACGATTATTAGGTTATATAATCCGGAGTTTGTTAAAAAGGATTAATTATGAAGTTAGCACAAAAAATACATCAGTCCCTAGATCAATCCCTAAAACAATCCCCAAGTCAATCCCCAAGTATTCGCCGCGGTTTTACTTTAATCGAGTTATCTCTTGCGCTTGCCTTTATTTCCGCCCTCATGGTTGTAGTTACCATTATTACTATTCATATTTCCACCACCTATCATAAAGGCCTAGTAATCCGCTCGATAAATTCAACGGGTCGATCCCTAGTTGATGATTTTTCCCGCACCATTGCCGCCGCCCCGACTCGCTCTCTCGCTGATATTTGTCGAGCTGAATACGCTTCTGATCGGAACCAGATGCAAAAATGTCTAGATGACAATGCAAGAATCTATACCTATCAGCAAAACTATGGCTCCGTCCGCCTCAAGTCAACCGGCGCTGTGCTTCACAACGTTCCATTAAATGGTGTTTTCTGTACTGGTCGACACAGTTATATTTGGAACACTGGCTATGCACTAAATGACGATGATTACGAGATTCTTTCTGGTAGTCGCGCCAACTACGATGCTTTTGTTAACGGTGATAGGGTTGATAAGAATGACTTCAAGCTCCTAAAAGTTGAAGACAATAACCGTGACCTCTGCTACCAACACACCTATATGCGTACTGACGGAATCGCTACTTATGGATATAAACCTAACGAAAATAACTACTACATGAAGGACACCATCATTACAGAACTGCTTGATAAGACTGATGATCGTCTTGTGCTTTATGATTTTGTTATTTTCCCGCCAACACAACACGCTGTCACATTACACTCCTTCTACTCGGGTACCTTTGTTCTTGGAACCGAGCGGGGAAGCATCGATATTACCGGCATCGGCGAATTCTGCAAGGCGCCACCAAGTGATGGTCTATCTACCGATTTTACCTACTGTGCAATCAATAAATTTAACTTCGCGGCAAGATCAACTGGCCAAAATCGAAAGGGAGAATAATGCGATTTTTTCAAAAACAACGCAATCAGATCGACAAAAAGACTAAAACCCGCAAGGGTGCCACTTCGATGATCGTCACCGTCTTTACGATTATTCTATTTAGTGTTATTACCCTTGGCTTTACTCGTCTCATCCTCTCGGAGGTCAATCAAACCACTAACTCTAATCTTTCAAAATCTGCCTATGATTCCGCCCTAGCGGGTGTCGAAGATGCCAAGGTTGCTCTATTGCAATATCATGACTGCCTAAATAAAGGGCAAACTATCGGCTCTGGTACTCGCTGCAGCAAAATCATTGCCGCCATGCAAGATGGTGTCAGAAAACAGGATTGTAGTACTGTCTCAAACGTTCTTAGCCGTACCACTGATGACCAGCATGGTGTTACCATCCAGGAAGTTAAGGATTCTAGTCAAGACGGTGGCTCTGCTGCTTCAAAACTACAGGCTTATACCTGTGTCACTATTCAGGAAGACCTCGCAGATTACCGCTCGACTTTAAGCTCGGATACAAGGACTCGTATTGTTCCGCTCCGCTCGGACCAAATTCAAGACCTCAAATACATTAATATTAAATGGTATTCCGATGCCAACTATACTGCTCAGCGTCGCAGTGGTAGCAATCTAGCTTGGGACATTGACGACTATAATTTACCAAGTGGCCAGCACTCCATGACTCCTCCACTCGTCACTGCTGCCTTCTTCCAGTCGGATCGTGATTTTAATCTAGGTGAGTTTAATATCGCCAGTAGCGAAAATAGTACTAATCGCGCCATGATGTTCTTCAAGCCAACTTATAGTGATAAATGGAAGACTGAATTTGCCGCTAATGAAGTTTCCGATACATTCGACAAAAACAGCAATCACCTCTTCCCAGTCTATTGTCATGAAGGTTCATTCTTCTGTTCTGTAACCTTTGAAGTCCCAAACACTTATCGCAATTCCACAAATCGCAACCCAGCCACCACCTTCCTCCTGCTTAGTCTTCCATACGGTGCTCCAGAAACCGACTTCTCCATTTCGCTCTATAACTCGAGGCGCGAGTCCATTAATTTTACCGGCGTACAGGCAAGGGTGGACTCTACCGGGCGTGCCAAC
This sequence comes from uncultured Candidatus Saccharibacteria bacterium, assembly GCA_963539465.1. Classification (GTDB taxonomy): domain Bacteria; phylum Patescibacteriota; class Saccharimonadia; order Saccharimonadales; family Saccharimonadaceae; genus Nanosyncoccus. The sequence goes on from CAUTMI010000001.1 coordinate 526,230, forward strand.
GACCTTTATCGCCGCGTCGAAAGTCGTGTTGAGCTAGTAGATACCTATTTCCCATATCCTGAATTTGCCATTCAATTAAATGACGACAAAAACAATACCACCAGAAAGACCTTTTATACCACCATCAACTGCTGGACTTCCACCGATGGTACCAAAGATGCATGTCCAAACTTCAGGGAAGATTCTGGGTATAGCCGTCTATAAAAGTACCAAATAAATTTATAAATGCTGATCATGCCGACTAGTCAAAAGGCATGATTTTGCTATATATAAAAATAGACTATAGATAATAAAAAAGGAACACGGCCGTGTTCTCTATAATTACCTATAATCTTTAATTTGGTGGCGGGGGTTGGATTTGAACCAACGACCTTTTGGTTATGAGCCAAACGAGCTACCAGGCTGCTCTACCCCGCGATGTCTGTAACTATTATAGACACCCAGTAAAAAACTGTCAACCCTTACAATAATTTTCTTGCCGTTACCCTTATTGCCTCAGAGAGACTCATCCCCACATGTGGTGCGGCGGCAATATCTACCACTGACAATTTATTTCTCATCGCCAGGCTAATCTCCTGCATTAAAATATCGGCATCAGGCGCCACTATTGTCGCACCAAGAATTTTCTTTTCATGGTTACAGAGAATTTTTACAAATCCATCCTCCGCATTTGGGCTCCAGATTGCAGTTTTTTGTGTTAATCCTGATATTGCTGCCGTATATTTTACCCCCGCCAAAATACACTGATCCTCCGTCATTCCAACACTGGCAACTTTTGGATAAATATTAGTCATCCGTACAAAACCATTATTTTCAACCACGGTCTTACTACGTCCATTAAATGCCACGGATGCAGCAATTGCTCCTTCATAACTATCTTTTTCATAGGAGCTAAACGGATTATCACTAATTTTCTTACCTTCTTTTACTGAAGCCACTCCGCCTGCTGCAAAGATATTTTTATTTGAAGTTTGCATCTGATTTGAAACAATAATACCTGACTTATCGAATTTAACATTCGCATTCTCAAGGCCAAGCTCGGTCTCTGGTTTCTGTCCAGTCGCCAAAACAACACACTCAACTCGTACGGACTTTCTCTGTTCACCACGAGAGAGAATCGCCTTCACGACCTTAGTCTTTCTTCCGGTTGGTAATGTCTGTACCCCATCATTTTCAAGCGCCAATACCTTAGTTTCTGTCAAAATCTTAATCTTTTTCTTCTTTCCCAGTTTTGCCTCGATAATCTTAGCCACTTCAGGGTCTTCCTTCGGTAGAATTCTTTCTGTCATCTCAACCAAAATCACCGAGCTTCCCATGTTTGCTAAGAACTCTGCTGTCTCAATACCACTCTGGCCAGCCCCCACCACCAGTACAACCTTCGGAATCCTTGGTAAGCCTAGATAAATTTCGCCAGGTGTCAAAAACCCAACTTCATCAAGACCAGTAATCTCACCTGTGTTTAAGCTTGTTCCAGTTGCAATTAAAAACTTACGTGAAGTTATAGTTCCATTCTCAATAGCTACCTCAATTGGCGAGATAAATCTTGCATTGCTTCGAATAATCTCAACCTTTGCCTCCTCCAACTCGGCACGTTTCAACTCGATATAAGTCTCAGCTTTAGACTGAATTTCAGAGTACATTGACGGTAAGTTGATCTTTAAATGGTCTGAATTTAGTCCAAAGCTAGCCCCCTCACGGGCCCGAAATAGCAGCTGAGAGATCCTCGATGCCACTTGTTGTGTATAACTAATAATCGTATTTTGTCCACCAATCAAATCGCGCTCAATAATCGCAACCTTCTTTTTTTGTGAAGCCGCCATCAAGGCTCCCGCCACACCAGCCGCACCGCCGCCGATCACAATTAAATCATAGTCATATTTTTTCATATTAGTTTATTCCTCTCCCCTAAAATAAAGGCTAGGTCCTTGTTATATTTTTTTACTTCCATCACAATTCTTCGATCTAAATCAGATTGCGTAATTGTTGGCTTATCTTCTAGCCACTTCTCTAATTTTGTGGCCACCTCTCCGGCAATTAAATCTGCTGCGCCCTGATGAATATTAAGAACTCTGGCCTCTCTGCGTAAATCTTCGCGCAACTGCTCCTCTGAAAACTCAATTTGCTTCGGCCTCTTGACTTGTCTCATTTTTGTATAATCCTAAAAGCAATTAGAAAAATCGCCAGTGTAATAAACAGAGTACCAGAAAGAATCTTGAGAAAGTTTTTATTCTTCAGGCGCCATTTCTGGATTTCAACTACAGTCTTGCCATGTCTTACTGCAACTCGAAGAATTACTAAAGGTAAAATGGCGATAAATATATAGCCTAAAAACATCCCTATCTGCAGCAGCAAAGGTAATTTCAATAAGCTATCTGCACTCACCAGCATCAACACTACCACAAAAGGTGTTTCCGCAAAGCTCGCGAGCAGCCCCAAGGCAAAGGCCTCAATGTTACTATCTGTTTGCTTTGCACGACTTGCGATATATCTAGCAATTGGTTTTGGTAGCCATAACTCTGTTGATCGGCCACTTCGATAATAGAATAACCAAATACAGATCGTTAATGCGACTAGTAGAGAGGTTAGAATTGTTAAACAAATTACAGATAAATTAGCCCCAAAGAATAAATGGATAAAATAGGCCGTTGCTGCCAGGCTTGTAATAATCAAAAACGTCACGCCAGAGATATAATTTGTTACTAAAAACTTAGTTCTTTTCTTAATATGTTTCCCGAGACTCTCGTGATAAAGCAGTAGTAGTGACCCTAAATTCATCTGTAACGAAGCGTGCGCCAATGCTGCTAAAATAATCACTCCAACCGCAGAGAATATAGTAAGACCTTCCATAGCTAAATTATATCATATCTTGCTTATGCTAGATTATATCTTGCTTATGTTATTTTTAAAAAACCAGGTTTTTTCTCTGTAGTACATAAAAGCAAAACGCTAATGCTTGCTAATATTTTATTAGAAGGGTACATTGGCCTCATTAGAAATTAAATGAGGTAATACTATGCGAGCACTGCCAGTCAGTATCAGAAAAATCAAAAACCATCTTAATAAACAATCTCCTTCTGATTGTGAAGATTTAGACGGTAAATTCTCAAAACCAAAAGTTCAACCAAGAAGTAAAAGAAGCAAAAAACTGAAGTTTAGGTATCTTACATATGTCTTCTTTCTTTGTGCTAGTCTTCTCCTTCAATCAGTGATGCGGCCAGTTTCTGCCCTGCAACCGCCTTCTGATGCTAGAGGTAAAAACATTGTTCAGGAAGAAAAAACTTGCCCAAAGGGTCATTATCTTAATCCTGAAACGAAGCGGTGCAGGAAATTTCCTGATCAAACTCCAAAAACCTGCCCCAAGGGATATTTTCTCAATGTCAAAACTAACCGCTGTAATAAAAATCCTGTACCTAAAAATCCAACACCTAAAAAACCTAGCTCGGAGAAATCCAAAACCAAGAAACCTGACACGAAGAATCAGACCCAGGACCATCATGATGTAAAACCTGAAGAAAACACAGCAGATAAAACTAAGGAGCCAAAAACTTGCTTGCCCGGATATTTCCTTAATAAAGTCACTAATCGTTGTAATAAGGAAATTGTGAAAACTCCAAAAACCTGCAATGATGGCTACTTCATGAATAAGATTACTGGTCGTTGCAATAAAAAGGCGGAGCCTAATGAAAAGAAACCATGCAAGGCTGGTCAAACACGAAATCCTGAAACTGGCCGCTGTCATAAGGTTGTAGGTCCGGTAACTCCAAAGACTTGCGCGGAAGGCAAAACTCTAAACCCAGAAACTAATCGCTGTAAAAAAGTTGAGCAAGCACAAGAGAAAAAGCCATGCAAAGAAGGCTACGAGCGCCACCCAGAAACTAACCGTTGTCGCAAGAGTCATCAAAATACTGGTGCTGGTAACCCTGTTGAAGTCCCAAAGACTGGAGACACAAAAGAACAACCAAAAAAGGAATTTAATGGTACCACTGCGGTCGCTGGCTCTGCTGTTATAGGTTTAGGTATTGCAATCTTCCAATTTAAGGACGAAATCTTTGTAATAATTCGTAAGATTTTTCTCCATAAATAGGATTTACCCCTGTTAAAAATCTCCAAAAATCTTAATTAGCAGTCTTGACATGAGAGTGCTAATGGGCTATACTCTTATTAACTTAGCAATAAAACATGAAGAGTGCTAAATAATTTAAAAGGAGTATTTAATGAGTAAAATTATTGGAATTGACCTTGGTACTACGAACTCTGCGTTCGCGTACATGGTCGCTGGAAAACCGGAAGTTATTACAAATGCTGAAGGTGACCGTACTACTCCATCAGTAGTAGCAGTCACTAAAAAAGGTGAACGCCTAGTGGGTAAAGTCGCTCAGCGTCAGCGTGTTACCAACCCAAAGAATACAATTTACGGTATTAAGCGTCTTATCGGTCGTAAGTTCGAAGACAAAGAAGTTCAACGCGACCTCGATATTATGCCATACAAGATTGTTAAAAAAGGTGACGGTGTCGCCGTTGAGATGGATGGCAAAACTTATACCCCAGAAGAAGTCTCCGCTATGATTCTTTCTAAAATCAAAGCTGATGCCGAGGCTTTCTTGGGTGAAAAAGTTACTGAAGCTATCATTACCGTCCCAGCCTACTTTGACGATTCCCAGCGCCAAGCAACCAAAGATGCAGGTAAAATTGCTGGCCTTGAAGTAAAGCGTATTATTAATGAGCCTACTGCAGCCGCCTTGGCCTACGGTCTTGAGAAGAAAAATGAAGAGAAAATCGCAGTATTCGACCTTGGTGGTGGTACTTTCGATGTCTCCATTCTTGAATTAGGTGACGGTGTCTTTGAGGTACTTTCAACCAATGGTGATACCCACCTTGGTGGTGAAGACTTCGATAATATTATCGTTAACTTCCTCTGTGATCGCTTCAAGGATGAGTCTGGTATCGATATTAAAAACGATGCAGCCGCTATGCAGCGCGTAAAGGATGAGGCTGAGAAAGCTAAAAAAGAGTTGTCATCAGCCAAAGAAACTGAAATTAACCTCCCATTCCTTTCTGCTGATGCTGACGGTCCAAAACATTTTGAATATACCCTCACTCGCTCCAAGATGGAAGAGTTGGTTGCACCACTCCTAGACCGTCTTGCTGGACCAGTTGAGAAAGCCCTCAAAGATGCAAAGCTTCAAACTTCAGATATTAACGAAGTCGTGATGGTTGGTGGTATGACCCGTATGCCAGCTGTTGTAGAAAAAGTTAAGAGTATCTTTGGTAAGGAACCAATGCAGGGCGTGAACCCAGATGAAGTCGTTGCTGTTGGTGCGGCTATTCAAGGTGGTGTCTTACAAGGTGACGTTAAGGATGTTCTTCTCCTTGATGTTACTCCACTCTCTCTAGGTATCGAAACTATGGGTGGTGTTTCAACTAAGCTTATCGAGCGCAACACTACTATCCCAACTTCAAAATCAGAAACCTTCTCAACTGCTGCTGATAACCAGCCACAGGTTGAGATTCACGTCCTCCAAGGTGAACGCGAGATGGCCGCTGATAATAAATCACTTGGTCGTTTCATCCTTGATGGTATTGCTCCAGCTCCACGTGGCGTCCCACAAATCGAAGTAACCTTTAATATTGATGCTAACGGTATTCTTAACGTTACTGCTCGCGATAAAGGTACCGGCAAGGAGCAAAGTATCACTATCCAGAACTCTGGCAACATGTCGAAAGAGGATATTGAAAAAGCTCAGAAAGATGCTGAACTCCACGCTGACGAAGATAAGAAGAAGCGCGAAGCTATTGATGCCAAGAATAAACTTGAGCAAACAATCTACCAGACTGAAAAAATGCCTGAAGAATACAAGGACAAAATCTCAGACGAGGATAAGGAAACCATCAAGAAGGCTGTTGAGGAAGCTAAGGAGGTCCTTAAGGATACCTCTGCGGACACCGAAAAATTTGAAGCAGCCGCTAAGGAACTTTCTAACAAAGTCATGCCAATCGGCGCAAAACTTTATCAGTCTGCTTCAAACGACAAATCAGCGGAGGCTGATGCTTCCAAGAATCCATCAGATGGTGAACCAGTTGAAGGCGAAGTGGTTGATAAGTAATCAGATCATCCCCAGAATTAAAACAGCTTAAAACGCAATTTTAAAAAAATACCCCGCAAGGGGTATTTTTGTTTGATTCAAGTAGCGGTATAATACAGATATAAAAACTCTAATATGATATATTTAATCTAATTGATTTAAGGTATTATCTATGAACAAAATTTTCAAAAGATTTTTTAATCTCACAAAATACGAACACATCAACTGGCTACTCAAGCTTCTCATTAGTCTTAGTGGTATTCTCCTAAGCGTCCTTCATTTTATTGATCCAGTCACCTGGCACAAATTCCCAAGCTACTTAGTTACTATTATTCTGCCATATGCGCCAGAACTGCTAAAAAAACTAGGCTTTACTACTTCCACAAGATTACAGATCATCTATGGACTATTTCTCATCATTGCCATGGTACTAGGCATTGATCTGGATTGGTATAAGACCATCATTATTATGGGCTCCCCAAGTTATGATAAAATTGTCCACACGCTTAGTGGAGTGGTGGCTGCCTTTGGCGCAAAAGAAATTCTAGATAATTTCTATGACGGAAAAGAAGCTACCGATTACTCCGGAAAAACCTTAGAGGCAAAAACTGGCTCCTCTGGGAAATCTACCATTAAACGAAAGGTCTATCACACCGGCTTTGCCTTTCTCTTCATTATTTGTTTTGTCGCCTTTACTGCCGCAATGTGGGAATGTTTTGAATTTACGTATGACAAACTCTGCGGCGGCCACATGCAGGAGCTCAATGCTCCGGGTATCGACGATACCATGGGTGATATTATCTCTGCCACCGTCGCTGGTGTTATTACGGCCATCTTCCTGAGAAAGAAATAAAAATGTCAAAAAATACCCCACAGAAATCGGATGAAGTTTCGCAAGTCTCCGCAAAAGAGACGGAGATCCTCTTAAGTCTCCTCAAACAGAGTTTATCTGCAAACACCCCTGGCGATGTAGTTGAATTAGGCTGTTATAGAGGAGATACTTCAATTGTTTTTCAGCGAGCATTGCAAACTTTTATCAAGCTTCCAGGCGGTTCAAGCAAAAATCTCTGGCTCTATGATTCATTTGCGGGTCTTCCAGAAAAATCGAGGGAAGATAGTTCGGCAGCCGGTGATCAATTTAAATCTGGCGAACTTTTTGTTACAAAGCGTGAGGTTATCGAAAAGTTTAAGCGTCAAAACCTTCCTCTACCAAAAATTAAGAAAGCTTTCTTTGAAGAACTAGACCCAGAAACTGATCTACCAGACAAAATTAGCTTCGCCTTTCTCGATGGTGATCTCTATACCTCAATTAATACTAGCCTCGCGCTCGTCGAATCAAAAATGCAGCCAGGCAGTATTATTATTGTTCATGATTATAATAATCCAGAACTCCCAGGCTCCGCTCGCGCCACTGATGAATGGATAAAGTCACATGCAGCAAAAGTTGCAAAATTTAAAACTCAGGAAACTCTTGCAATTATAGAAATCAAATAGTTAGCAGGATATCAAAGATTTATTTTTTATGGCCGGATTTATTTTTCATGCCCGCCACCCAGTATTTGCATTTTATCCAGCGCGTATTTAAACTCTGAAAAATCAAGTCCTACAAAAAATATCCCGACCTCTCTGGAGTGACTTAGTTCCCACAAAACTGTCTGCGCTGACCGGTCATCTCTGGTCCCATTCAAATAGGTCACCACGGCTGTATAAAATTCACCATCCTCCATCATGGCCTTATCAATATTGTATTGAATATTCTCTACTAAATCCATCCTACGACTCGCTATCTATAAATCTATTCTAAAACATCTATGAAATAAATCCATCCCTTGGGACGTTCCGCAAGTTCGCAAATTATAGTTAACATAAAAAACGACCACCAAATGGTCTTTTTTAAAAATGGTATGTTTTTTGCTTTGCGAAAACCATTCCAATCTGCGTCGGTTCAATAAAGAAAAGCATACTTTTCTTTATTTCTCCTCCTTGATTGGTCGGGGCGACAAGACTCGAACTTGCGACCTCAGCGTCCCAAACGCCGCGCGCTACCAACTGTGCCACGCCCCGCTACTGTTAAATTTACCACACATACCCCAAAAATGCAATGATATGTTAATATAATTATATCTGTACTCGTCAGCTCCAAGCGCAGTCCAAACTAACAGTCTCTGCAACCAGAACTAATAGCTACATAAGTCATCCTTGGAGCACTGTAAGATATAGTAATTTCTATTTCAAGACCAATTTTAAGGAGTTTAATGAATACGCAAAATTCTACAGGGAATAAATCAAAAACCAGCTCGGGCAAAAGCACTAAGTCAAACACTATCCGCTCTATTTTCTTTACAATCCTTTCTATTCTTTTTATCGTCTACTGTCTAAATCTTTTTAGCTCTCACAATTTGAAGATTAAGGAAGTCCCACTCTCTGATGTTATCGCTCGCGCCAATGACGAAAACGGCAACATTAAGAAAATCACCGTCTCTGGTAGTGAACTTGAGATTACCCTCAAAGATAAAGACATTCCAACCGAGGTTTCAAGAAAAGATGCATCCGGCACTCTTTATGAACAAGGACTCATTAATCACTGCGCCAATAAATCTGGTGAAGATTTGAAAAAATGCCAAGAGCACTACCCAGTTATTAATTACGTCGAGCCAATCAATTATTCTGAACTTTTCATTAGTATCCTGACTATTGCTGTTCCAATTATTGTCGCCATTTTCTTCTTTAGTCGACTTCTAGGTCAAGCCCAAAGTATGAACAAAGAAAATATGGGTTTTGGTAAGGCCCGTGCAAAACTATATGGCCCAGACAAAAAACGCGTCCTCTTCACCGATGTTGCTGGCAATGAAGCTGCAAAGCAGGATCTTGCCGAAGTTGTTGATTTCTTGAAAAACCCTAAAAAATATGAAAAACTTGGCGCAAAAATCCCACGTGGCGTGCTTCTCGCCGGTGATCCAGGTACTGGTAAAACTTTGATGGCTCGTGCAGTTGCTGGCGAAGCTAATGTTCCATTCTTTAGTATTTCTGGTTCTGAATTTGCCGAAATGTTTGTGGGTGTCGGTGCTTCTCGTGTTCGTGACCTCTTTAGTAAGGCAAAAAAGAATTCCCCAAGCATTATCTTCATCGATGAGATTGATGCTGTCGCACATAAGCGTGATGCTAGAGGCGGTGCAGGTCGTGAGGACGAACAGACTCTCAATCAGATCCTCGTTGAGATGGATGGTTTTGATAATGAATCTGGCGTAATTGTTATTGCTGCTACCAACCGTGTTGATATGCTTGACAAGGCACTCCTTCGTCCAGGTCGTTTTGATCGTCATGTTGACGTCACACTTCCAGAACGCAAAGATCGTCTCGAAATTCTTAAGGTCCATTTCAAAAATAAGCCAACTGAGAAATCTGTTGACCTTGAGGCTCTTGCTGCAAAAACTGCTGGCTCCTCTGGTGCTGACCTTGCTAATATTGCCAATGAAGCTGCTATTACTGCTGCCAGGGAAGGTCACAAGGAAATCACTAGTGCAGACGTTACCGAGGCTTTTGAGCGCGTTGCGATCGGGCCTGAGCGCAAATCAAAAGTTATGAACGAACAGGAACGCAAAATTACCGCCTATCACGAAGCTGGTCACGCTGTGGTTGGCCACGTTCTTCCAGATTCTGACCCTGTCCATAAGATTACGATTATTCCTCGTGGTCACACCGGTGGCGTCACTTGGTTCCTCCCTCCTGAAGACCGCAGCTATAAGAGTATTTATGAACTTAAAGATGTTTTGGCTCGTGCCATGGGCGGTCGTATCGCAGAAAAAATCATTTTCGGAGCCGATAACGTCACTACCGGCGCCTCTTCCGACCTAAAACATGTAGCTGAGCTCAGCAAGGAGATGATCACTCGTGAAGGTATGGGAAATAAAACCAGGAATCTTGTCTTCCCAGCTGAAGAGACCGGCTATTATACAATTAGTACCGGTAAGCCATATTCGGAAAAAACTGCTGAATTAATTGATGAGGAAATCGGTGAATTCACTACCGAGGCTGCCAAGCGTGCGGAATTAGTTCTCCAGGCTAATCGCAAAGTTCTCGACCGTGTCGCGAACGCCCTCCTTGAAAAAGAATCTCTTGAAGCAGAGGATCTAAAAGACATCTTTGATGGTGCCACTCTCCCGGATCGCGCCAAGCTTCACGATTAACTAGTCCGCTCCTAAAATAGTCATAAAAACTTCCCACACTACAATAAAAAATGCCCCAGCTGGGGTATTTTTTATAGCATCGAATAGACTTAAAAATTAAATAATCACGGGATAAAATTGCGCGCTCTTTAGAATTGATACTGAAGCTCGCACCTTGAGGTTTGAGGTGACTTCTTGTATTGCGCAAACCTTGTCGGCCAGCACCACAATCCAGCTCTCGCGATATTTTGGCATCACAATACTAATAGGGAACATATGGGCCTGAATAATATTTTTTTCAATCGCATTCAGCTTAAATTCTTTTTTCGCATTATCATAAGCAATTAACGGATGTAAGTAAGCATGTGCTTTTGGCATTGCCGTCTTATCGTGCCAGTCATATAAGAAAAAATCATGTAGTAAAGCGCCACGTATCAGGGATACCTTGTCAACCTTAGCTCGCAAAATCTGTGCAACCACAAGGCTCATTCTTGCTACATTTACAGAGTGTTCATAAGTAGAAACATTGGCATGCTGAATAAAGCGTTTCTCGCGCTGCATATTCTCAGATTTTAGAATCTCATCCCCGATTTTATAAACTAAAGTAAGATTTTGTATTCTCACTCATATATTATACAATATTCGTCGCAATTTTAAAATCCCCCGCTCATGCTTTATCATGTATAATAATAATTAATGAAGAAGTTTCAGTTTCGATCAGTCGTGGCTATGGCTAATAGTAAGCTAAGTGTGAAATATGCCGCAATATTATTAAGCTTCAGTACCCTCATCTCGGCCCTACTCGGTATCTTCCGCGACCGTCTCTTGAACTCATACTATCTTGATACTTATCCAACCGGTATTGACGCTTATACCGCCGCCTTCACCATTCCGGATTTTATGTTCTTTGTATTAACCTCTGGCGCGCTCGCCGTCAGTTTTATTCCAGTCTTCAACCAACGACTGGTCGCTGGTAACAAAAAATCCGCCTGGGAACTCAGCTCTTCGATTCTCAATCTTATGGCCATCGTTACCCTAATCTCCAGCATCCTCATTATGATCTTCGCCGATCCACTCGTTCGCTATATCGTCGGCCCAGGTCTCGATGAATCTGGTACCACTCTCGCCATCAACATGATGCGCGTTATTGCCATTAATCCATTTCTTTTTAGTATCGCCACCGTTCTAAACTCCATCCAGCAGGCCGTCGGTCGTTTCGTCTTCTACTCCCTTGCTCCAGCTCTCTATAATGTCGGCATTCTTATCGGCATTACGGTCTTCACAAATGGCATCAATATTTTTGGCCTCCAACTTTTTGAAGGTGGCATTATGGGTGTCGCCATTGGTGTAGTTTTTGGCGCTGTTCTACAAATTTTTATCAGCCTCATCGGTCTCTTTGGTCTCGGTTTTGATTATCAATTCAAAATCTATTGGAAAAATCTTGGCTTCAAAACCGTCTTAAAACTTCTTCCCGCCCGTTCGCTCGACCAGGGAATCGACTATGTTTATTCCATCCTCGCTACCAACCTCTCTTCACGCATGGGTAAAGGTGCACTACGTTCTTTTCAGCAGGCCAACAGTCTCCATCAGATGCCAGTCAACCTAATTGGCGTCGCTATCTCCACTGCATTCTTCCCAAAACTTACCGAAGAAACTAATAGTGGCGACACTACTAAATTTGATGATGTCTTCCGCCGTGCTCTCCGTATGATTGTTTGGATCTCTCTTCCGGTTTCCGTTATCGCCTATTTCGCCCGCGGCTATGTTGTTAGCTTTGTTAAAAATGGCGGTCAGCCAGTCATCGCCAGTATTCTTGGTTCTCTCGTCCTTGCCATTTTTGCTCAGTCTATTTTTCATATCGCCTCACGCGGTTTTTATGCCAGACAAGACACTAAAACTCCATTTATCGTCAGTATTATCGCCGTTGGTTTTACGATGGTTCTCTCTGTTGTTTTTAGTATCATCGGCCTCGGTCCAGACGGCCTAGGTTGGGCTCAGTCCATCGGTGCCATTCTTGAAATCTTCATTCTTCTCTTCATCCTGCAGAAAAAATCCCGTCAGAATCTCCTAAATAAGGACTTCTGGTCCGCCTTCTTCAGGATGCTCGTTGCTACTGTTGTTACTTCCGTTTCCGCCTATATTTTAACCAAACTTCTCCCACTCCGCTCTACCGATGTTTCTGTTTTTGTCACCATTCCAAAATTCCTCGCCATTTCACTTGGCTCCATGGCGATCTACTTCGCTGCTAGCTTCCTCCTAGACCTAGAAGAAGTTCAGCCGTTCTTTGAAAAACTCAATAAAATCCTCTTCCGAAATCTCAAACCAAAAGACAAGTAGTTTAGCACAAAAACCAAGGACTATAAACCAAAAGATAAATAAAGCTACTCCTCTCGTGTTATAATCATTACCATGACAGAGCAAAACAAGAAAGTCGTTTCCGATTACAACGGCTATGATTACAAAAAAATCTTCTGGGAAGATGCAGACCGTAAATACGAAGATATGGCAGATCGTCTCGCCATCCGTAGGCTCCTCCCAGCCAAAATGGATACTTTCGTGGATATCGCTGGTGGCTACGGCCGTCTCGCTAAAGAGTATCTTGATCGCGCCAAAGTTGCCACTCTCTTTGATTATTCACAAACCGAGCTTGATCAAGCCAAGGAAGAATTTGGCGATCGCATTCGTACTGTTCAGGGTGACATCTATCACACTCCATTCAAGGATGATGAATTTTCTGCACTCTTAATGGTTCGCGCAACTCACCACTTTGCAGATCTCCCAGCCGTCATCAAGGAACTTCATCGTATTCTTGAGCCGGGTGGTGTTGCTGTGATTGAGGTTGCCAACAAGCGCACTCTTCCAAAAATGTTCCGCTACTGGTTTAAAAAATCTAAGGTCAACCCATTCGACAAGAAGCCTTCCAATCTTAAAAACATTGACAAGGATGGTTTTTATAACTACCATCCAGCCTATGTCGAAGATCTCTTTAGAAAATCCGGTTTCGAAATTGATAATATTCTTTCAGTTTCAAACTTCAGGAGCCAAACTATGAAGAAAATCTTTAAAACCAAAGCTCTTGTTGCTCTTGAGAAAAAACTTCAGAAGCCTCTTGCTAGTCTTCGCTTTGCTCCAAGCATCTACTATCGCCTAATCAAAAAATAATCAATGAAACTATTCCGACTCAGTACCTACCGTCTTTTTCGCCCTGATTTTTTTACACACCACAAAAAAGCCTCTGACCCATTCAAGGTCATGGTTATGTCGGATCTTCATTTTAGTTATCAAGTTACAAACCAGAAGCTCCAGGCCATCATCAAGCAGGTCAAAACTCTCGCACCAGATTATATTCTTATGCCAGGCGACCTCATCGATACTCTAGATATGGTTGATAAAAATTCTGAACGTCAGCGCCTCCTCAATTTTCTCAAAAAGCTCGGCCAGCAAGCCACGGTGATTCTTAGTGTCGGTAACCACGATATGTATCGTAAACCAACTGAAGGTCAGACCGGCTGGCAATACGAAGTCGCCTCAAAACTTTTTGACGAAATTCGCGCCCTCGACAATGTGTTTCTCCTTGATAATCAGGTCTATGAAGATGAAAATATCTATTGCCTTGGTTATACTCAGTCGCCAAAATATTATCGTGCAGACAAGGGAATTGTCGAGGATCTGCCGGTTCTACTCTCCGAACTCGAGTCTCTCCCAGAAAAATATTTGACACATCTTCCTGAAAAGAAGCTTAAATTTGCTCTCATTCACTCACCAGTCTATCTCAATCAGCCTGAGGTAAAATATCTTCTTCGTGAATTCGACTATTTTATCTCCGGCCACATGCATAATGGAGTCATGCCGCCAGTTCTCGATGAATTAATCAATAGCTCTCGCGGCCTCATCTCCCCAACCAAAAAATGGGCCCCGGAAAATTCCCGGAATACTCTCAGGACCTATGCTGATAAACTACTGGTAGTTGGTGCTCTCACCACTTTTCATGAATGTATCAAGCCGTTCAATAAACTTAACGCCTTCTTTCCGTCCTATATGGCGCTCATGGAATTTACCACCAAGAAAACTTACTCTAGAAAACCATACATCAAGCACATCTATAAAAATTGGTAAAAACAGTAAACAAAAAAGATGATTAAGGCAATCATCTTTTTTGCGGAAAAATAAATGCAATTTGGTAGCGCCAGTAGGGTTCGAACCTACGACCTTGAGCTTAGAAGTCTCCTGCTCTATCCAGCTGAGCTATGGCGCCAAGTACCTCTTTAACTATACCACAAAAAATTATTCGTGCTATATTATTTATAACTAACAAGGTGTCATATTATGATTAGCAAAGAGCAGGTTGAGAAAATCGAAAAGATCAAGAAGGAGATTAGTGTTCTTAAAAAAGACAGTCTAGCTCTAGAAAAGCAACGCGACAACCTCTCTAAATTCAAAAGAATTGACGGAATCGGCGGGATCACATTATTCCAGAATAGAGTTGTTGGATCCGGCCGAACCTTAAGTCTTGACTCTGAAATCTCTGCAAAAGTTGAAACCAGTGGTCAAGTATCCTACTCTGTAGAAAGTAGTGGCGGCGGATCTCGACCTACCCTAACTAGAATCGCGCTTGGAGCAGCAGTAGCGGGCCCTTTGGGTGCTGTCGTTGGTGGTGCAGCACAAAAGAAAAAGAAGATTAAATCTACGACTATTCAGCATGACGACCGTGTACTTAGAATCGTTATATCGAGCGACGAGGGAATTATTGATGCCAACATTAATCCAACCTTAGAATCTCGCGCAAGAGAATTTGCTCGCAATGTCTTAAACGCAAAGACGGATTATCCTAAACTAAAAAAGGAATTGGAAAAAGAAAAGAAAAGACTAGACAAAGAGATAGAAGATTTAAGAACTAATAGTCCGATAGATAAAAAAGAAAAAGAGCTGGAATCTTTATTGTCTGAAATGAGTGATGATGATAGGCATACTCTTAAAAAGATAGAAAAGGAAACAAAGTTATATTTCCTTATAAGTATATTGTCTCTAGTTTTATTTTGGTTTCCGATTGGCCCTACTATTCTCTCCATACTTTCAGTTATTGAATCCAAGAAGAATCAGAAATATGGTTTATATGAGAAAAGAATAAAATTAACGAAGAGGCTGGGTATTATCGGTTCCATCTTGAGTGTCATAACTTTTTTGGCTATAGTTTTATATAACCCAAATAAAAATTTTGACATCAACGGACAGAAGGTTGAGCTTGTTTGTCAAAATAATGTCTGTACTAGTTTAGATAATTACGGAGATAAAAATGCAACTAGATTACTAGCAGAAATTGGCGTTCGAAAAATCGACAAAATAGAAAAATCAACTAGCAATGTGATTGCAAATGTCTATGATAATAGCACCTCAGAGGAAGGAGTAAAAATTTCAATTCAATATGCGGACTCCAATTTTAGCAAAGTCACCAAAATCGCAAGTAGTGAAGCAGGGGCAGTCGTATATTATTCTAGTGATAAAGCCGCACAGATCGTACCTTTTCCATCGTTAGATAAAATCACTGAAGAAAAAGCAAAAGCTGAAGAAGAAAGAAGAAAAGCGGCTGAAGAGGAAGCAAAACGACAGGCTGCGGAAGAAGCCAGACTGAAAGCTGAAAGAGAGGCTAAGGCTGCTGAGGATGTCAGGTATCCATCTGAAGTTGGTACCCGTGAGGTGTGTGACCAGGCCTTTCATAAAATGTATCCATATCGCGGCTCAAAAGTACATTCAATCCTTGGGGTTCACGCTATTGGTAGAAGTGGCACAAACAAGATGGTCTACAAGGTTGATGTTACTGTTCAAAACGCGTTTGGTGCAGAATATAGCGCAGTTATGGAATGTATAGTCTCTAGAAATATCGGTACTAATATAATCAAAGTAGACAGTTTAATCCTATATTAAATCAAATACCATCCACTGATACGGTGGATGGTATTTTGTTGATCCGATTAAGTGCAGAGATGAAGATTTATTTTAAATAGTATTTGAGACTTTAAAAACAAAAAAGAGCCATCCAGCTCAAATTCATAAAATGGTGATCTCTGCGGGAGTCGAACCCGCGTTGACGGGATGAAAACCCGTTGTACTAACCGTTATACTAAGAGACCATACAAAGATTGTAATAATCTTATTCTAACAGAAATTTAATATTTTTCAATAACAGAATTAAAAAATGCAGGGAAAATTAGGGAAAAACAGAAGGATTGGTCCAGGTATCTCAAAAGTAAAAGAACAATTCTCAGTAAAAAGCTCCCGCTCTATCCCTCTTTACAGCTAAGCGCACTTTTTAGCTCGTAATCCTTCGCACCAAACGGTGCCTTTGGTTTGATAATCACATAAGAACCATTGGTATCGCAACTAAATTTCTCATACTCAAAATATTTCTTCATGTCTTTGTTAGTTCGTTCGCTATAGTCGAGTAGTTTCCTTAGCTTCACGGGTGAAAATCCCATCTGCGTATATTTTTCGAAATACTGCCCGAGGTCTTTCTCGTCCTCGTTTACCGCATGATCCCTAATAAAACGTTTATAAAAATCATTCTCATAATAATCACGCGCCAACTCCCCGAATTTTTGTTCTGCCAGCTTACTGCTTGTGATATTTTTACGTACAAACAGCGCCGCAACTACAACAATCACGCAAGTAATCACAATTAATAAGCTAATAATTCTCATCAATTTTACGTTTCGACTATTGCATCTCATAGCTGAATTATACCATAACAATTTTATATTTTTCTCTCGTCATTATATAATATGACTATGCAAAAATTTTCTTCTGAAGCAGAGATGGTCGAGTTTGGCGAAAAGCTTGCTAAAGCTCTCAATTTTCCTGCTGTCATCGAATTAGTCGGTGATGTTGGAGCTGGTAAAACTACCATCACGAAAGGACTCGCCAAGGGATTTGGCATTGAAGAGGAAATTACTTCACCAACTTTCACTCTTTCAAAGCATTATTATTTCACTAGTGATGGTAAGAATCGTTCTCTTGTTCACTATGATTTTTATCGTTTGCAAGATCCTGGGATCATGACTGAGGATCTGTTGGAAAATATTTCCGATCAAAACACTGTCACTGTGATTGAATGGGGGGATTCTGTTGCCGACCTCTTGCCGCCTGATCATCTTCGCTTTTTTATCACTATTAATGATGATGGCACAAGGAGTATTGAACAAAAATGAAACTCTATCTCGACACTTCCACCCCACAAACAATTCTTAAACTTGACGAAACAGAATACCGCATAGATCTTGGTAATCAGCTTGCGGAAAAACTTCTTCAAGTCCTGCATCAAAAACTTCAAGAAAATCATGCTGACTGGTCTGATCTTTCCGAAATTACTTTCATGGCCGGTCCGGGTTCCTTCACTGGTCTTCGTATTGGTGCGGCCATTGTGAATACCTTAGCCGACCAGCTTGATATTCCACTATATAAATCAACTGGCGAAAAAGTCCCCGTCATCCTCCCAGATTATGGTCGTCCAGCCAACATAACACCACCCAAAAAATAGTATTTTTTGTTATAATAATTTAAGAATAAGGGTTTTGCATGGATCAAGAAAAAAATACTTTTGGAATCAATAACTTAAATAATTCAACTACCATCGGTGGTGTAACTTTTGGTGGCGGCACCAATCTGTCCGCCCACCCTGCAGCTGCCGCAAATACTAACCTTCCGCCAGCTTCAAACAATCCGTTTATATCCTCAGCCTCCAGTAGCCCGTTTGGCGAAAATGGCTTTTCTCAGGCTGCCAACTCTGGTAATCCAAACTCTAACAATCAGCTCACTCAACAGGCCATTGCCAATGCTGCTGAACTAGCCGCAAAACAAGCCAAGGATGCTAAAAACCCAGAGAACCAGAATTTTGAAAATTTTGGTCCACAGACTTCACTTAATGTCCCAGTGGTCTCTCCAACCCATTTTGATTTTCAAACACAGGAAAATCCAAGCCTCAACCAGATTCCTCAAGAAGAGCTGCCGCAGCCAGTTGATCCTAAAACTGATCCAAGGGCCATCGCTCTTAAATCTCTCAAGAAAATGACCACCATGTCACTGGTTTTTGGCATTCTCATGGTTATCTTTCTTGTCTTAAGTATCGTTGGTCTTGTATTTGGCATGTCGCAAGGAGATAAAATTACCACCCTCACTCAGACCGTTGCCGCGAAGGATAAAATCATCAAAGCCGTTGAAGAAACTACTGGTGTTTCAAAAATCGCTAAACCTGAAGATGTCCCGGTCTATAAAGCCACCACTGGTTATATTTATCTCACCGACTGGAATATTAAGATCAAAGTTCCAGATACTTTAACTACTGTTAGCTATGTCTTAAATAGCTATGAATTCAGAAATTCCATCTGCTTTAATGCTGTTCAAAAGGGCGTGCAGTACAAGCCAGCTTTTGCTGACCCGGGTAAAAATCTTGGCCGCCAGGGTTGCCTAAGGCGCGTCCCAGTCTCTGATGGTGATTTCGATACTCAGTCCGGCCTCCGTTTTGGCACTAAAGTTTTCACCTATAAAGACTACAATTATTTCTACGTCGATCCAACCATGTATAGTACCGATGGTGCTGAGCAGGGTCTTGAAAATACTGCTAACCAGCTCATTCGTAACATGTTAACCGACAACATCGAGCCATACGAATAAATAAAATAAGATAATATGTTACAATAAAAATATCCGGGGGGATTTTTATCAAAAGTGTAATTATTATATATTTTGTTAATCGGTCAATATCAGGAAAATATTGACGCTTCCAAAAATAACAAAAAGAAAGAGGAATATGGAGTTAGTCCCTGTGATTATCGCCGCAGTAGTTGGGCTTGGCGCTGGTGCTGGAGTGGTTTTTGCTTACGACAAAAAGAATGAAAATGGCGGAAAAAATCGTGCTGACGATCTAGTACGCAAGGCAAAAAACGAGGCATCGGACATTATTTTGAAAGCTAGAAAAGAGGCCGCCGATCTAGCAGAAAAATCAAAAAATGAAGAAGACAATAGGCGTAAAGACTGGAAGCAAACCGAAAAACGTTTGAGTGAGCGCGAACTTTCTCTCGATAATAAATTTGACCAAATTGAGAAACGCTCCGAGCGTCTTTCTCGTCAGGAAAAAGAGATTGAAGAACTCAAATCTGAAATCCATAGCATCCGCGACAAGCAACAGGAAAAACTAGAAAAAATTGCTGGTCTTTCAAAAACCGATGCCAAAGAGAAACTCATCGCTATGACCGAAAGGGATATTAAGGACGATCTTACTAATCTCGTAGTCAAACAACAGCGCGAAATCAAACGCGATATTGATGAGACTGCCCAGGCGCTTCTCGTTACCGCTATGGAACGTATGTCCTCAGAGGTTACAGCTGATCGTACTGTTACGGCCTTGAAACTTCCTGATGATGAAATGAAGGGGCGCATTATTGGTAAGGAAGGTCGTAATATTCAGGCTCTTCAGCGTGCCACTGGTGTTGATATTATGGTTGACGATACTCCGGGCATGGTCGTCCTCTCCTCTTTTGACCCTATTCGTCGTCAGGTTGCAAGGTATGCTTTGGAGCGATTAATGAAAGACGGCCGCATTAATCCGGCCAGCATCGAGGAAGCTGTTAGTAAGGCTGAGCGTGAAATTGAAAAAGAAGTCACGCGTGCTGGTGAAGATGCTGCTCGTGAAGTTGGTATTATCGGTATCCCACACGAAATGTTGCATCTCTTAGGGGAATTAAAATTCCGTACTTCCTATGGTCAAAATGTTTTACTCCACTCTATTGAAATGGCTCACATGGCTGGTATGATCGCCGAAGAAATTGGTGCTGATATTCGCATCGCTAAGACTGCAACTCTTCTCCATGATGTTGGTAAGGCTGTTACTCACAAGATCGAAGGTAAGCATGCTGAAATTGGTGCTGAGTTAGCCAAGAAATATGGTATGTCCGATCCTATCGTTCACGCCATTGCTGCTCATCATAATGATATTGAACCTACTACTCCAGAGGCTATTATCGTCAAAATCGTTGATGCCATCTCTGCTGCTCGTCCAGGTGCCCGCAATATTTCTGCGGAAAACTTTGCCGAACGCATGAAGGAGCTTGAAAATATTGCTACTAGTTTCCAAGGTATTGATAAGGCTTATGCTATCTCCGCTGGTCGTGAAATCCGTGTTGTGGTTGAACCAAAACAGGTCGATGACCTCACTGCTTTGAAGCTTGCACGTGACATCGCAAATAAAATTGAAGCCACGATGAGCTATCCAGGCATCATCAAGGTTAATGTTATCCGTGAAACCCGCGCCGTCGAGTACGCAAAATAATATAATAGTAAAACTTTAAAGTAAAACTTAAAAATAATATTCCATTAAAAAAGACACCAAAGAGGTGTCTTTTTTAATCTTCCATGGTCTGGGCGACCAGATTTGAACTGGCGTTTACCCTTAGGACGTTCCGCCAGTTACTTAGCAGGATTATTTTATCAGGAATGAGTACTCGAATAATTCAGTAAATGGTCTGGGCGACCAGATTTGAACTGGCGACCTCGCAGTCCCGAACCGCGCGCGCTACCAACTGCGCCACGCCCAGATATTTTTATCTTATCACGATTTTTCTATCTTGTTCTATATTTAATGGCCCATTCATTAAAATGTTAACAAGTATTAAAACCTCAAAGTGATAAAATAAATATAGAATGAAGCAAAAATCGCATCTCAAAATCTCTCATTTCTTGTCGCTTGCCGGCCTACTTCTTATCTATTTTCTACTCTGTTCTCAATTTATTCTCAAACAAGTTTCGAACACTGAAGCTGCCAACTATCTCGACTTCTTCCAAGTCCCCACTAGTGGACAAGCTTTAGTCAGGCCTCATCACAACTTTTTTCCACAAAATATTTATTTTAGTTCACTAAGCTTTTGGACGCAGATTTTTGGCAATACCCTCACCTCAGTTCGTTCTTTTTCTGTATTTTGCGGTGCAGGTATTATTCTCATCCTCTTTTTTATCCTTAGAAATAAACTGGATGCAAAAAATATACTTTCGTTCATTTCGATTAGCACGCTAAATCCCGTCTTCATTTATTTTGCCACCGATTTTGATTCAATTATGGCGCTACTTCTTAGCATGTCCATTATCTACTCAACCATTCTGTTACTTTATCAACTGAAGCTTAAAGAGCTGATCAGTTTTAGGCATCGTCGACATTTAATTAACTGGCGCTCGGTTATCCTTAAGAGCGCACCTCCATCCCGAGCAAAAACTTTTTTCACACTAATCTCGTCTATTTTTGCTATTATCATCAGTATCAGTACTCTTCTTATTGGCCTCAAACAAGACGTCTCGATTCGTAAAATCTTCACCGCAATATATCAATCCGATCGTAGTGAACAGGTTGAAGTCTCCCAACCTAGCCAAGCGAACCAACCTAACCAAGCTAACCAGTCTGAAAAATCAACACCAGCGGTTTATGTTACGCAAACCCCTTCAGCATCCATCTATGTCGAAAATCTGCTTGTCGCAAAAGAACTTAATCAAACTCCAATTACTCTCAGCTGGCAAGATGCTTTAGACAGATCTATAAACACAAAAAATCTACCAACAAAGTTCTGGATCGTAAGTTTTAAAGACCAGCAAATAGACGACGTCCAGAAGTTTCTTTCAGACCAGAATTCTTCCAAAATAGAATCAGCAAAGAAAGACCAAGCTTTATATCAAGAAACCGAATCGTTAAAAATTGATGACATTTCAGCTAAATATTTCAAAATTACGAAAGGGGTAAAATAATTACTCTATAAATATGATATAATATCTCAGATATGAGTAGATTATTTAAAAGAACAAAAATCTTGGCCACGGTAGGCCCTTCTGTCTTCTCAGAAGAAAAAATTACTGAATTAATCATGGCTGGCGCTAATGGTTGCCGCCTTAACTTCTCCCACGGTAGCTACGAAGAACGCGACCAGCAAATCCAGTGGATTCGCAATGCTGCTGCAAAGAAAGGACGCTCAGTTGCAATCTTGCAAGATCTTCAGGGGCCAAAAATCCGTCTTGGTATCTTAAAAGACAATCGCCTCGATGTCAAAACTGGTGATGAACTCGTTCTTGACTACGCCGTCAAAGAACACGATGGTTCAAACGTTCTTCCAGTTCAGTACAATCTTGCTGAACGCATGAAAGTGGGTGAACCTCTCTTCATGTTCGACGGTAAAATCCGTTCTCAGGTTATCGAAATCGTCAGCGACACTGCTATTCGTGTTCGCATCGAAAATGACGGTTTCATTATGAGCCGCAAGGGTCTCAATCTTCCTGACACTGACTTCGGTGGTGATGTTATTACTGAAAAAGATATGGCTGACATCGAATTTGGTGCCACTCGCGATTTTGACTTTGTCGCCATGAGCTTCATTCAGAGTGCAGAAGATGTCGAAAAACTTCGCCAAATCCTTCTTTCTCACGGTTCAACCGCACAAATCGTTGCAAAAATCGAGACTAAAAAAGCTATCGAAACTGATGAAAAACTTGAAGCTATCGTTAAGGCTACCGATGCTATTATGGTCGCCCGTGGTGATATGGCAGTTGAAGCTGGCAACGAAGTTGTTCCTATCGTGCAGCGCAAACTAGTCAATCTTTGCCGCAAGCACGGTAAACTTTGTATTGTTGCAACTCAGATGCTTGGCTCCATGGTAGACAATCCAGAACCTTCACGTGCTGAAGTTTCCGATGTCGCCAACGCCGTTATCCAGGGTGCCGACGCTGTAATGCTTTCAGATGAAACCGCTCAGGGTAAATACCCAGTTGAAGCTGTCAAACAAATGAAGAAAATCATTCTTTACACTCAGAATCATATCGGTGTGGCTCCACTCGATACTGATCCAAAGGGTGATAACGAAAGCTACAACGCAGTTGCTAGCGCCGCTGTTAAACTTGCTGAAAAAATCAATGCAGACGTCATCATTTGCGAAACTGCCTCTGGTGCTACTGCCGACTCAATCGCTACCGAGCGCCCAACTCTCCCAATTATCTCTGTTACCAGCAGCCCACGCGTTGCCGGACAACTCGCTTTGACTTATGCTAACGCTGCTTTTGTTCGTCCATACTCTGATAATTATGGCGTAGAACTCGTTAAGGAACTTAAAGCTTCTGGTTATGTTGCTCCAAAGGAAGGCGCCAGCCAGGTTCTCGCAGTTATCGTCTCAGGCCAGCCAAACACTGTTTCCGGCACTGATACTATTCAGATCCGCAATATCTAATTGCGACATGATTTGAGTTTATAAAATAATACCCGCACAGGGTATTATTTTTTACTCATCTTGAATATTCTGCTCATCTGTTAAATAATATTCATATGAAATATATTGTTGTCTATAATATTAAGAATTTTGAATCCGCTTACTGCTTTGATTCGATCTCTGCCGCCAACCACTATATTAATGAGTGCTCCGAGTTTCTTGGAAAAGACTTGAAAAAACTCAAGAAAATTAACGACCATCAATTTGAGATGCAAGTCAGGCAATTTGAACAAAAAATCCTCATCAATATTTTAGAATGTCAGGATTCAGATGTTAGCTTCGAGCTTACGGTCTCAGAAGGTGAAAAAATCACAGAAACTAAACAATTCAAAAGTCGAGAAGAGGCTGTGCAGTTTGTCAAAAAAGAGCTAGCAAAATTTGAAGAAAAAGCTGAAGAAAGCGAAGATGAAACAGGGGATTGGTCTGTCATTAAAGATCATAAAGTAACTCACCAATATATCCTTACCCTGATCCTTAAAAATCAAAAATCTGACTCAGGCGAAACAACCAAACGCTATGCAAATTCCAATATGAATTACTTCCTCAAGCAACGCAAAGACGGCCTTAATCAGATTGCTAAAAATGACAAAGCAGCTGCCAGGTCTGGCGGCGTTAGTAGTATCCTTGTTGGTCTCGCCATGGCCATAATCGGTGGCGCACTCACCATCCTTTCATATTCCACCACGCGCGCAGGTGGTAAATATTTTGTCTTCACCGGTCTAATTATTTATGGTGTCCTCTCAGTTCTCGCCGGCATCGTCCAACTTATCCGAGGAAAATAGATTTAGGTATATACTATTAATATGTTTACCAAAACCACTATCAAAGATGTTCAACTTGAAAACAAAAATATCTTAATTCGTACCGACTTTAATGTTCCGATCAAAGATGGTCACGTGCAAAGTGATTTTCGCTTGCAGGCTGCCATTCCCACTCTAAAATATATCCTCTCTGAGTCGCCTAATCGTCTAGTGATTATTTCTCATCTCGGTCGCCCAGATGGTAAAATCGACCCGGCCCTTTCTCTCGCTCCTGTCGCAACAGTACTCTCCAAGCTACTTAACCAACCTGTGAAGTTTATTCCAAAAACGGTTGGCCAAGATGTTAAGACTGAAATTGAGGCTATACCAAAAGGCTCTGTTGTTCTCCTTGAAAATTTACGCTTCTCGCCCGATGAGGAAGGGAATAGTCTCGATTTTGCCAAGCAAATCGTTGAAGATACTGGTTCCGAACTCTTTGTGCAGGATGGTTTTGCCGTAATCCACCGCGCCCATGCTTCTACCTCTAAAATTCCTACTTTACTCCCGACCGTCTCTGGTCTTCTGATCGAGAGGGAAATTAGAAACCTCCAAAAAGTTCTCGAATCCCCAGCTCATCCCGTTACAGTCATTATCGGTGGGGCTAAAATCTCCGACAAGCAACCACTGATTGATCGTTTTCTTCCACTCGCCGACCACATTATCGTCGTAGGTAAAATCGCTGCCGACGGATTTTCTTCCGATAATCCAAAAATCTATGTCGCGGAAGATTTCCGCGAAGATACATCTGGTAATAAATTGGACATCGGTGATCTGTCGCTAGCAAAAATTCTACCACTCATCGCAGAAAGCCAAACCATTATCTGGAACGGCACTGCCGGAAAGACCGAGGAACCTGGCTTTGATCTCTCTTCAAGAAAAATTGCCGAAGCTATCGGCCTCAAGAACCCTGACACCACCCAATCTATTATTTTAGGTGGAGATACGGCTGGCTATGTTGAAAAACTTCTTGAAAAACACTCCAACTCACTTCATTTTACACTAGTCTCCACCGGTGGTGGCGCCAGTCTCGAGTTTTTGCTCGGTCTTCCACTCCCAGGTCTCGATGCGATAAATTAGCACTCGCTACTTGACAGTGCTAGTTTTTCCTTTACAATAGAACTATGCAAGATGATTTTACAGAAATTATGAATAATTTGACCGAGAACGCCCGTTTTGCACTCCAAAAATCTGATTATTATGCCAAAAGATATAATAACGGTTACATGAGTACAGAGCACCTCCTTCTCGGCATCCTCTCTCAGGATACTAGCACCGGTGCCCGCTTTTTAGCGGATGAAGATGTCAACCTTGAGTCGGTTGAAAAGACTATTAATCACACCGCCGTCGAGGTCCCTGGTTCTCAGATGGCCATGATGTCACTTTCCGAAGCTGCTGTCCTTACACTTCGTATGGCTGCTAACTTCACTAAGGAGCAAGGAATTAAATTAATTGGCACCGAACATATCCTTTATGCTCTTCTACGTCAGCCAAACTCGCGCGCCAGCCTCATTCTGCAAGGCCTTAAAGTTGATCTCAATAGCCTGACGAATACCATTGAGGAATACACTGAAAAGCAGGCAGAAGACGCTAAAATCGACCAGAAAAAAGCTGGATTTACTCGCAAAGCTCCACTCAAATGGCTAACCAAGTATGGTCAGGATCTTACCGAGATGGCAAAGCAGGGCAAGCTTGACACCGTTATCGGTCGTGATCAAGAGATTGAACGCACTATCACTGTGCTCTGTCGTCGCACAAAGTCAAACCCAGTCCTCATCGGTGAGGCTGGTGTTGGCAAAACCGCCATCGTTGAAGGTCTTGCCACGCGTATCGCTAAAAACGAGGTTCCAGGCAGCCTCATCGGCAAGAAAATTTATCAAATCGACCTCAGTTCCGTTGTGGCTGGCACTAAATTCCGTGGTGAATTTGAGGAGCGTATCAAGGGAATTATTGACGAAGCAGCTGGCAACAAGGACCTAATTCTCTTTATTGATGAAATTCATCTCCTCTCTGGTGCAGGATCTGGTGAGGGTAGTCTCGATGCGGCCAATATTTTGAAGCCGGCTCTGGCTCGAGGTCAAATTCGCCTTATTGGCGCCTCAACTATGGATGAATATCGTAAAACTATTGAGAAGGATAAGGCTCTCTCTCGTCGTTTCCAGACCGTCATTGTCGAAGAACCATCTGACACTGTTGTGTTACGAATTTTGAAGGGCATCAAATCCCATTACGAAAAACATCATGGTGTAGTCATTCCTGATGAAATTCTTGAAACTGCCGTTAATATGTCGAAACGCTACATTAATGACCGTTTCATGCCAGACAAAGTTATTGATGTTATCGATGAAGCCAGTGCGATCGCAAAGGTTGCCGCTGATAAAAAAGGTGGTGGTGAATATAAGAAATTAAAAATCGAACGCGAAGATCTCCAGAAGAAAATTGAGGAAACTGCTGAAGCGGAAGATTTTGAAAAAGCAGCACTCTACAAAACCCGCGTTGCCAAAATTGATGAAGAAATTGAAAAACTAGAGAAAGCTGGACTGAGTGACGATATTGCTCCAGTTCTGACTGAAGAGAATCTCGCTACCGCCATCAGCCTGAAGACCGGCATTCCAGTTTCTAAGGTCCATGGCTCCGAAATGAAGATGTTAACCGATCTTGAAAAGCATCTCGACAAAGCCATCATTGGACAAGATGATGCCATCAAGGCTGTCGCTAAGGCAATTCGCCGTGGTCGCTCCGGCATCGGTGATCCAAAACGTCCAATCGGTTCCTTCCTCTTTATGGGCCCAACTGGCGTCGGTAAGACCGAGCTCGCTAGGGTGATCGCGCGTGAAGTTTTTGGCGGCGACAATGCTCTGATTAAGATTGATATGTCTGAATTTGGCGAAAAACACAATGTCTCTCGTCTAGTTGGCGCACCTGCTGGTTATGTTGGTTATGATGATGGCGGAAAACTCACTGAAGCCGTGCGTCGTCATCCTTATTCTGTCGTCCTCTTTGACGAAATTGAAAAAGCCCACCCAGAAGTCTTTAATATGCTTCTACAGATTCTTGAAGACGGCGTCTTAACAGATGGCCAGGGTAACCACATTAAATTCAATAATACCATTATTATCCTTACCTCCAATCTTGGCGCCGATGAGATGTATGATGATGCTGAATTTGGCTTTGGCACTAAAGATAAAAAGAGTGACAAATTTATCGAAGAAGAATATGAAGCCAGTAAGAACGCTGCCATGAAGGCTCTCAAGAAATCCATGCGTCCAGAACTCATCAACCGTCTTGACGCCATCGAGGTCTTCCATGCACTTACCAGGAAGCAGGTCGAACAAATCTTTGACAATATGATCTCCGACCTCAAAAAACGTCTCGCCGTCAAGTCATTCGGCCTCAAACTCACCAAAAAAGCCTCTGATTTTCTTATTGAAAAAGGCTTCGATCCTAAAAATGGCGCCCGTCCACTTCGTCGCGCCATCGAGGATTACCTTGAATCCATTCTTTCCGAGGCAATCATTTCTGAACAAATCAAAAAAGGTGAGATCGCTGTAGTCGACCAAAAAGGCGACAAGCTTGTCCTAGAAATTGAGAAGAAAGAGAAATAATGAAGCAGAAAAGAGGGTTTGGTTCGTTTCTCATCTGGCTAGTTATCGTCGCCATCCTCTTTTTCGCCTATTCATACCGAGATGAATTTAAGGCCAGAGATTTTATCCTCACGGGTGATCTCTCTGAAATCGTCTCCTCAATTAAGCTAACTGGCCGTGCCGACACAATTCTCCGCGCCACCCATCCTGAGCTTCAGCAGAAAGATGCGTTTAACGAGAGTTGCCATAGTCACAGCCAGGAAGTCTACGTCTTGGGTTGTTATCGTGAGGACCAGGACCGTCTCTATGTCTACAATGTTAATTCCAAGGACCTTCCTGGTGTTCGCGAGGTGACAACTGCGCACGAAATGCTGCACGCTGCTTATCATCGCCTCTATTTCTGGGAGAAAGCAGGTCTCGACAAGGAGCTAAAGCAAGTTTATGATCAGCTTCCGCAAGATTCCGAGCTTCGTACCTCCATGCAGTCCTATCCAGCCACTGAATTCTCAGACGAGTTGCACTCCCGTCTCGGCACCGAGATCGCTGATCTCCCCGCTTCTCTTGAAAATTACTACAAGCGGTATTTCACAGACCGCCAACGTATTGTTGAATATAATACAAAGTATCATGCCGTCTTCACTAAATTGAAAGACGAAACTGAGCGGCTCAAAAAGTCTATTGAGGCAAAGAAGCAAGCTATCGAAACTCGCACGAAGAACTATCAAAACTCCCAGCAAGCTCTCAGTCTCGACGTTAATCAGTTTAATAATAATGCTAACAATGGTAATTTCATATCTCAGACTGAATTTTACCAGCAAAGACAAACTCTCATCGATCGCATCCGTAACCAGAATACTGAGTATAATGAGTTACAAAAAGACGTCGAAAGTCTCAATGCCGACATCGCAAAATATAATCAGACGGTCTATTATAGTAACCAGCTGATCAACCAAATTAACTCGAATTCTATCCCCAAAGCCGAATCAGGTTTAACGAAAATTAATAAATAAAGGAGTAATATGACCAGACAATTCACAAATGATTATCTCGTCCCAACCGTAATTGAAACCACCAACCGTGGTGAACGTTCATACGACATCTATTCTCGTCTCTTGAACGACCGCATCATCTTCCTCGGCGAAGATGTCAACGCCCATACCGCCAATCTCGTAATTGCGCAGCTACTCTTTCTCGCGCATGAAGATCCAAAGAAAGATATCAAACTCTACATTAACTCCCCTGGTGGTTCCGTTTATGACGGTCTCGCCATTATTGATACCATGAATTATATCGAACCAGATGTTGAAACGATTGGTATCGGTCTTCAGGCTTCTATGGGTGCCATGCTCTTAAGTTGTGGTGCGAAGGGCAAACGTTTTGCTCTTCCAAACTCCCGCATCATGATTCACCAGCCAAGTTCCGGCACTGAAGGTAAAATCACGGACCAGGAAATCATGCTCCGCGAAGGTATCTTCTTGAAGAAGCGTCTCGCTGAAATCATGGCTAAGAACACCGGTAAATCTGTTGATCAAATCATCAAAGACATGGATCGCGATAACTGGATGTCTGCCGAAGAGGCCAATAAATATGGCATCATCGACCAGGTGATTGATAAGTAAAATATTAAAATATCCACTTAGTGAAGTGGATATTTTAATATTAGCGATTTTTCTTAATGTAAGTATCTTCCTTTTCTAGCCTTGCCTTCAATGTATATTCCTTACATTTACCATTCGTACAATTTGCCGCCTCATAAGTATAGTCGCTATCTTCCTGGCCGAGGTTAATGCCACTTGGGTCGGTAAATAGACTCGGATCCATCACCTTTAAATTCTCTTCAGAGATATTTTCCGGATAGTATCCATTCTTCGCATGGAATCCTTCTTCAAGCGCATAGTACATCGCATTGATTGCCTCTTTGCGCTGTTCGTCACGATGCATCGCATCGAGATTCAGTTTTTGTAAAAAGAATAAAATCAGCAGCAGAGAAGCAAAGAAAATCACTACCACCAGCTCCAGGATTGTAAACCCGCGCTCACGTTTCATTTTCATCATACTCATATTATACATGATATTTTGCTAAGAAGTTTTGCACCTTAGAAGATATTTTCTTAAAAGTTGGTAGCTCATAAAAATCCTCAAGGTCGATCCATCGAAACCCATTTGATTCATTCTGATCAACCTTAATCTCTTTAATACTATCTGATACAAAAAGGTATCCAAAATCATGGTGCATATGTGCGCCTTCGTGTTTTTTGCTATTTTCTGGAATTGGATGTGAGTCAACCCTAAAAGGAACTAAATAATTCTCAGGGTCTACTTGGATATATGTAAAATTATCAGGATTTTGGCCAGTCTCTTCTTTTAACTCGCGTAGTGCTGCATCCAATGGAGTTTTGTCGTACTCCTCAATATGACCACCAGGCTGTAGTAATTTACCCAGTGATTTATGTTCTAATAGTAGAATCTTTTTTTCTTTAGGACAAATAATGAAAGACGATGCAGTAAAATGTCCAGCAAAGTTTTTACGATTAGTAATCTCTGAATCAGATTTTCTTACCTGATTTGCTAAATTTATTGCGTCTTTAAGATCCTCTGCTTCATCCGGAAAAATCCTTAAATATTCATCGAGTAATTCTTTAATCATAAAACTATTTTATCATTAAACCCTGCTATAATTTTCTTATGGGAAAGATTTCGAGTCAGTTTGTCTGTCAGAATTGTGGTGCCAAATATTCGAAGTGGGCCGGTCATTGTAGTAATTGTGATGCCTGGAATAGTATCGTTGAAGATCTGGTTGTTCCTGAGTCTACAGGGAAGAATGCGATTTCTCAAGCCAAAACTAGTGGCAAGATCTTACAATTCACCAAAATCAACGAAATCGCCGTCGACAATGATAAAGAGCGTTTAAAAACAGAGTTCCCAGGTCTTAATGAAGTGCTGGGCGGTGGTATCTTGCGTGGCTCAGTCACTCTTCTTGCTGGCCAGCCTGGCATCGGTAAATCTACCATCCTTATGCAAATTTGCGCCGAGGTTGCAAAACAGCATCGTGTCCTTTATGTTTCCGGTGAGGAGTCTGCTAGCCAGGTTAAAATGCGCGCCGCGCGTCTTGGTGCTGACTCTGAAAAGCTTGTCTTTGCTAGTTCCACTTCCGGCAACGATATTGCCAAGACCATTTCGAGTGGTGAGTTTGATCTAGTAATCGTAGATTCCATCCAAACTCTCGCAATCAATGAAATCTCCTCCGCACCCGGTACCGTCTCGCAAATCACTAATGCCGGTAACTTAATCATTCAAGCTGCTAAGTCTACGGATACTGCTGTTATCATTGTTGGCCATGTAACTAAAGAGGGTACTCTCGCTGGACCTAAAGTCCTAGAACACCTAGTCGATGTTGTGGTTAATTTTGAAGGTGATCGTTACGGCGGCTTTAAGACTATTCGTGCCGTCAAAAACCGTTTTGGTCCTACCTCTGAGGCTGCCATTTTTGAAATGAATGAAAAAGGCCTGAGCGAGGTGCAAAACCCTTCTGCTGCCCTCCTTTCCGAACGTCAAAATACCGATGGCTCGATCATTCTTGCCACCCTTGAAGGTACGCGCCCGCTTCTAGTCGAAATTCAGGCGCTCTGCACGCCAACCAATTTTGGTTATCCAAAGCGTGCCGCCTCCGGTTTTGATCTTAATCGTCTCAATCTCCTTATTGCCGTTATTGAGCAGCGCACCAAGCTCAACCTCAGTGATAAAGATATTTTCTTGAACGTCGTCGGTGGTATCAAAATTAAGGATTCGGCTGCCGACCTTGCGGTCTGTCTTGCCATTGCCTCTGCTGCTGCCGGCCGCAAGCTTTCCGAAGAATATGTTGTTTTTGGTGAAGTTGGTCTTGGAGGTGAAATCCGCTCTGCCTTCCGTCCAGATCAGCGCATTAGTGAAGCGAAAAAACTAGGCTTCAAGCATGCCATCGCTCCTGCCACCATTCGCGATCCATTTGTCATTCCAGTCAAAGATTTACGTACTACATTGATCAAATATGTTAATGAATAAATATATCACCAGATGAATATTATATCCACAAAAACATCCATTATAAAATCAAGTCAATCTGCAAATATGCGAGGGAACTGTTTATGAAAATCCTCGGCATTGACCCAGGTACTGGTATTTGTGGCTTTGGTGTCATCGATGTAAAAACCCAAAACGGCCGCGCAACTGGCCGTGCTAAGATGTTAGATAACGGTGTAATTACCACTCCAGCCCACACTCCTCTTCAGGAGCGTCTTCTTGATATCTATGAATCACTCCATGAAATCATCAAACTCAATCAACCAGACTGTGTTAGCATTGAAAAACTCTTCTTTACAAAAAATATCACCACAGGAATATCGGTAGCTGAGGCGCGTGGTGTAGTTTTATTAGTCTGTCGGCAACATAACCTCCCGACTTTTGAATATACACCAAATGAAATCAAGAAAACCATGACCGGCTATGGTGGTGCCGATAAGAAGCAAATGCAGGAAATGGTCAAACTCCATCTTAACCTCAAAGATGTTCCAAAGCCCGACGATGCTGCCGACGCCCTTGCCGCTGCCATCACTCACTCTCTTATGAACCTCGGAAAATAAAAATAGACTCGATGGAGCCTATTTTTATTCTAGAATGCGGCATTAACTTAAGAATGCAGTACTAACTTATTAAATCCCGCATCAATTTCGAGCAATACTCTTAGTAATTAATTGCACGAATCTCAAAGAAAGCCTGAGGGTGTGAACAAACTGGACAAACTTCAGGAGCTTCCTCGCCCACAAAAGTGTAGCCACAGTTACGACACTTCCAAACAGTAACTTTTTCAGATTTGAACACCACGTCATCGTCAATATTTTTTATCAACTTTCGGTAACGCTCCTCATGCTGCTTTTCAATAGCTGCTACACCCTCGAATTTTGCAGCAATCTCGTGGAATCCCTCTTCATGCGCAATTCTTGCGAACTCAGCATACATATCGGTCCATTCATAATCCTCACCAGCAGCTGCAATCTCAAGATTAGTTCTAGTGTCAGCAACCTTGCCGCCGTTGAGGTATTTGTACCACAACTTAGCGTGTTCTTTTTCATTGTCAGAAGTTTCAGCGAAAATTGCTGAAATCTGTTCGTAACCGTCCTTCTTGGCCTGTGAAGCAAAGAATTGGTACTTCACGCGAGCCTGTGACTCACCAGCGAAAGCAGTCTGCAAGTTTTCATAAGTCTTACTGGACTTAAAGTTCTCATTATCAATATCGGACATAAGCCTCCTCTTAATTAAACATAAATGATACAATATAATTATATAACAAAACGAGGTAATATAGCGAGGTATTTAAAACTGACATGCCTCACTGCCTAATCGAATATCCTAATAAGTCTGTATTGAAAGAAGTAAAATGGCAATTGAACGCGTAATTGATAATGTCTCACATGAGGACGACACCGAAGAGCAGGTTATCGAGGTCAGTCTTCGCCCAACCAGTTTTCAGGAATATGTTGGCCAGGAACGCCTCAAGCGTAATCTTAAAATCGCCATTGATGCTGTCAAAAAGCGCGCCGACGGCACCTCTTTGGATCACGTTCTTCTTTATGGTCCTCCGGGTCTTGGTAAAACCACCATGGCAAATGTAATTGCACATGAGCTGGGCGCCAATCTCCGTGTCACCTCTGGTCCAGCCATTGAACGTGCCGGCGATCTCGCCTCTATTCTCACTAATCTTCAAGATGGTGACGTGCTTTTTATTGACGAAATCCACCGCCTACGTCGTGCTGTCGAGGAGATCCTTTATTCTGCCATGGAAGACTACAAGCTTGACATCGTAATTGGCAAAGGTCCAGCCGCCCGCTCGGTTCGTCTCGATCTTCCACATTTCACAGTTATCGGCGCCACTACTCGCACCGGCTCCCTCGCCGGCCCACTCCGTGATCGCTTTGGTATTACTCATCGTCTTGAATATTACAAAGTCCCCGAAATCGAACAAATCGTTGCTCGCACCGCCGCAATTTTGAATACTGAAATCAAGCCTGAGGCCACTGCTCTCCTCGCCACCCGCTCTCGTCTCACTCCCCGCATTGCCAACCGCCTCACTAAGCGTGTCCGTGATTTTGCCGATGTGAACGGAAATGGAATTATCGACGCCCCAACCGCCACACGCGCTCTTGCTCTCCTTGAAATCGATGACCTCGGTCTTGATCCTGCCGATCGTAACATGCTCGAACTCATGCTCGAAAACTATGACGACCGCCCGGTCGGACTCACTACTATTGCTGCTCTCACCGGAGATGAAACTACCACTATCGAAGATTATTATGAGCCATATCTCATCCAGCTTGGCTTCATTGAAAAGACCCCACGCGGCCGCCGTGTCACCGAAAAAGCAAGAAAACATCTCAATGCTCTAAAAAGCCAAAGTTAGGTTGTACGAAAATTTGCAAAAACCTCTCTAAAATGCTATAATAATACAAATTAATTGGGACCAGAATATGGCAAAAAACTCCAAAAATCAGTTACCAGGCATCGCCCTAGAAAAAGGGGAACACCTTGTTCTCGTCATTAAACGTTCAAAACTTATTCCAGTTGGCTTTTGGGCTGGCGCGTTTTTGTGTTCTGCCGTCCTCATTGCGGCTAGCATCCTAGTCAACAGTGGCAGCTCGCTTCTCTTCAATATGGATGCCGCCTCTCGTTCATTCTTCCTCATGATTATTCTCGTCGTCCTTGGGACCATCTGGATTGCCACTCTCATCTCCACTCATGTCTACCTTGGAAATTGCCTTTATGTCACCAACAAGCGCCTTATCCAGAACACCGTCAGTTCACTCCTTTCTAGTTCCACCAACGTAATTGACCTTGTGGCTGTTGAGGATGTTAGCTTCAAACAAGCCGGTATTTTTGAACATTTCTTCAGTATTGGTACCCTCCGCATGTCAACCATCGGCTCTGAAACCACCTATACTTTCTCTCATGTCGACACTCCAACAGATGAGCTCGAGACCATTACGCACCTTGTTCATATTGAAAAAGGCGAGGCTTCTGATGCCTGCCCAACTGACAATCTCACTGCTTTAAGAAATGCTGGTCGCGCCATTCGTTCTGCCACACAAAATAATACAGGGAACACTCCAGCAGGCCAAAACGAAAATCTTGATGGAACTACTATTGTCGCTGCCAATACTACAATTATCAACCCAGCCGCCGGCACCGTATCTGTGGAATCGCCTGTAAGTTCTACCGCAAATAACACTCCGGATACTAGTAGCAATACCTTCAATACCCCAACTACCTTATCCTAAGTCTAAACTAAGCCGAAACCAAAATTAGTGCCACCGTGCGCTAATTTTTTATAATCAGTGTTTGATCAATATAAAGACCGAACAAGTCCCAAGCTATCTCTGTTTTAAGGCTAGGCGAATTCTTTCTTCAACACTAAGGCTTGCATCAACTTTTGCCAGCGCATCAGTCGCTTCTTTTAATGGAAATCCTAAGCTCATTAAAGCGTCTAATGCCTCATCATTTTCAGGCACCACAGTCGTTTTTATCTCTGTTGCCCCATATTTTGTCGGAAGTCCCACCTTATCTTTCAGATCAACAATCACGCGTTCCGCGGACTTTTTCCCAACCCCCGAAGCCTTGCTTACAAAAGCTGT
Source organism: uncultured Candidatus Saccharibacteria bacterium (assembly GCA_963539465.1). GTDB lineage: Bacteria > Patescibacteriota > Saccharimonadia > Saccharimonadales > Saccharimonadaceae > Nanosyncoccus. Next base: position 561,804 of record CAUTMI010000001.1, read on the forward strand.
ATCCGCATTTGCAATTGCGTTACGCACCTCTTCCGGCGTGGCTAAGGATAAAATTGCCATCGCCGCCTTAGGTCCAATCCCGTTTACGGAAATCAAAAGCTCAAAAATCTTTTTCGCCATCAAGCTAGAGAACCCATAAAGATCCTCTGCGTTTTCCCGTATCGCATGATAGGTGTAAAATTTCTTTTTCTCACCCACATTTGTCGTCTCTGCGTCTATTTGTGAGAGTCCAATCTCATAGCCCACGCCATGAACATCAACAATAATCGAATTCAGGAATTTTTCAGAAACTTCACCCTCAATATGCGCAATCATATATTTATTTTAACATAAAAAAATAACAAATCTCTCCGTTATTATCCTGCTATATCTTGGTATTTCTTGAGGAAACAGAAACCAAATAAAACAACCCAAAATAATGCGAACCCTACTTGCTCTTGATGACTCTAGCTATCAGTTCTTCCATCATCTCATAGTCGTGATAAAAAGTCTTATCGCTAGCCTGTATCATTTCTTCCGTAGTAATACCATCAAAATTAACTAGATAACCTATCCTTGACGCTAACTCTCTGATAAACAGCCTCTGAACTCTGCCGTTACCCTCTCTAAACGGGTGAATAGTGTTAAGATCACCGAGATAGTAAGCTAGCCTTTTGGTGATAGTATCCTTGTCTAATCCCTCTAAATAGTTCTCGGTTTTCAGTTCATTAAACAGGATTTCAGAATTAACCTCTATTAGCTCGTATTGACAGAATATGTTACCTTTACTAATATCAATCCTACGAAGCTCTCCAGCCCAGACATAAATGTCCGAGAATAAATGCCTATGGATCCTCTTGATATAATTGAAATCTAACTCTCCTTTTAATGGCCTATCTATAAGCTCTAAGGTTTTTATAGCAGTAATTTCTCGTTCAGCTTCACTTAGGGCTTTTTCATCCTCTATATTTAATTTATTCTTGAGGACAGAACTATTGGGGTAGCAATAGTAGTCATCTCTCTCGTATTCATAAGATAGTGGAATAGAAGACACCGTTAAACAGCCAATCTTCTGTGTTTATCTATGGCTAACTGAAGAGCCTTTTTGTAGGTGGTTTTACCAGTTAAACAGTCTATCATGGTCTGTTTTTCGCGTGCAGATAATTTCATACCCTCCAGTCTAAGGTTGGAGTCTACAAATCTAATCATCTCTTCGTTTTTACTCATATGTCTATTATACTATATCTTAGTATATTCCTCTAGCTCCAAGTGGGGAGTTTATGGCTTACAATTGGGTTTTACTAAGCCAATCAGCCCATGTTTTCCCATCAGTCCTTTTGTAACTCTCTGGGTTACTGAATATGTCGTTAAGTGTTCGTTGGCTATCTCGTTGAACTATTTGAAAACCCTTTAAGAAAGTTCTATAATCTTCGGCCGTCCAACCGCCAAAAGTCTGGTGGCTTTTTTCGTTTGGTGCACCAGTATCCATGTCATGCTTTTCTATTTCTATTGCCATATATTTGTTGGCACCATCAGAGGATGTTTTTATGCTGTCGGATATTACTTCATCAGAAGTCCCCTTCATCTTAAGCACCATACATAGCGATAAGAGAGCAACATCTCCATCATGAAAGGCTAAGTTAATAGCCTTTTTTTCTTGAGGTGTTAAATTGTTTTCTGCATCATCGGTAAGATATACATCTGGTGTCATACCAAAGAACATCTCTACCCTCGAATGCATCTCGTTAATACGCGGGTCTATTATGTCATCTCTAGCCCACTTTACAGCTAGGATGCCACGAGCTACTTGATATGCCGTCATGGCGGATTGGATGCCATGCTCTCTCTCAAATTTTCCATGCCCACCAGATTCATGTGCTGAATCTGTCTTGTGAACAAAGTCCTCGCTATATAAATTGAAGTTCGGATTATCAAATATCTCATATACCGCTCTTGAAGTTCTCCCGTTACCATCAGCAAAAAGGTGCAAATTATTGACCGTATAATATGAAAGAGCTGCTCGATAATGATTGTCTTTTATTCCTTTTAATGCTTCGGTAGTATCGTTCAAGATAGCTCCTTGAACCTTCCGCGATGGCGCCATATGTTCACCGACTTGCACGTTATTCCTTACGCCACGTTCAGACCTACCGACACCACGTAAAATACCATTAAGCGCCGTAAGGTATTTGTAAGCTCCATCACGGTTTAGCTCTTGTATTTTATTGTCAAAGGCCTCCTCATTTTGTCGTAATTCAGCTACCTTTGATAATTCCATCAGCCTCTGAGCTTTTTCGCCGTTACTTCGCTGTTGAGTTCTGTCTTCCGCAACTTGCTCTGTTTTACCACCTGAAAATGGTACATCCTTAAGAGTATCCCATGCTGTACTCTGGCTGTTATTATCTGATTGTTCGTGGCCGTGTATATTTTCTGACATTGGATACTCCTTAATTTATTATAATTATAATCCATAACCTAGCAAAACACTTCGTTATGGAGTGTTTCTGAACTCGTAGTATATCCAATTTATAGAAATTCAATACAGTAAGGTATTAAAAGAGATCTTTCTTGAAGGTCGGAGCTTCGCCCAATAAAAAAATAACGAATCTCTCCGTTATTATGATCCATAATCTGGTAGCACCAACTGGGATCGAACCAGTGACCTTAGGCTTATGAGTCCTACGCTCTAACCAGCTGAGCTATGGTGCCACTTGGCGGAAGGGACAGGATTCGAACCTGCGAAGCGTTAACTTGCTGGTTTTCAAGACCAGTGCCATCAACCACTCGGCCACCCTTCCGCTAACTATTTTAACAGATTATTCTGCGTTCGTAAATACGTTTGTTACATCGTCGAGATCGTCAATTGCGTTTAGCAACTTATCGACCTTCTCGGCATCTTCCTCACTCACTGGAACAGAGGTATTAGCAATATAGCGAAGTTCGGCATTTTCTACCGTCAAGCCAGCATCAATCAGCGCTTGTCTAGTTTTCATCAAATCGGCGGCCTCTGTAATAATCTCAATGCCATCCTCATTTTCATTTGCATCTTCCGCACCGCAATCAAGTGCTGTCATCAAAGCTTCTTCGCCTTTTTCAAGAATCTCAATTACGCCCTTTCTTGCAAACTGGAACATCACGCTTCCAGGGTCTGCCATGCGTCCGCCATTCTTAGCGAGAGCGTTTCGCACCTCTGGCATTGTACGGTTTTTGTTATCAGTTGCAATCTCAATGATGATACCAATCCCAGCCGGACCATAAGCTTCATAGGTTTCTTCAATCATCGCTGCAGCACTTTTATCAGTTGCACGTGCAATCGCGCGCTCAATATTTACCTTTGGCATGTTGGCCTTGCGAGCCTTCTCAAGCACCATTGCAAGAGTTGGATTCATAGTCGGATCACCACCACTCCTCGCCGCAATCGCAATTTGGTTTGCAATCTTCGTGAAAGCCGCCCCACGCTTGGCGTCGACGATGGCTTTTTGACGTTTGGTTGTCGCCCATTTACTGTGTCCTGACATTTGTTGACCTTCCTGTTTTTATAATTTCTTCTCTATATTATACCATTAAAGCCCTATAAAATCTCTACCAATCACCGCCATTTTATCTTTTGGCAAGTTAAATTTTTTGTTCGTGCCATAAATTCTAATCGCCCTCAGAAAATCTTTCAGCTGCACTCGAGTCAAATTCACTCCAATCTTCTCACAGATAAATCGCAAAACCTCTTCCACGGTCTCCTCTGTATAATTTTCATTATTTCCCAGAAAGAAATTTCCCAGAAAGAAATCTTTGCGTATTTTTATATCACTTAGAACCTCACTTTTCGCACGAAAAACTGACGTAAAGTCTGTACCGCCATGTGAATCTACGCATCCTTTTATCTCATCAGAAGAATTTTTTATTAACAAGAAATTGAATATGGATTCACAAAGTTCTTCAATCTCTTGCCTAATAACAGCCTGCCTTTTATAAAAATCAATCAGCCTTTCCTTCTCCACTCGTGGCATAATAAGAAGCTTTGATCTCACCCGATTTCTTAGATAATCGTCCGTTGCATTTGTGGGGTCTTCTCGAAATAACACCTTATTTTCAGCAGCAAATCGCAAAATGTCTACCTTATAAAACCCCATCTCGATAAAAGGTCGATGGATCCGATTGTCCGAAAAAGGAGTCAATCCTCGCCATCCTGTCCCTCGAATTAGGTTAATTGCAATCGATTCAATCAAATCGTCTAGGTGGTGTGCCGTATAAATCTCACCACTATATTTATTCGCTACATGATATAAAAAGTCATATCGTTTTTGACGCGCCAGTTCCTCAGAAACCCCCTCTCCCAGCATAATTTTCATCGTTTCAAATGGTACTTTCAGCTCTTTGCATCTTGAAAAAACAAACTGCTCGTCCAAATCCGCCGATGTTCTCGTCCCGTGATTAAAATGCGCCACCACGATATTTTCTGGCTCATCCCTAAAAAAACCCTCAAGAAGCACCATCGAATCAATCCCCCCCGAAACTGCCAAAATTTTCTTCACACTCTGATTATAACAAATCACTCCATCTCCTCTCTAAATCGCCACACACCCCCGCAAATCACCATTCTTTCTCTTCACTATATCTGTTATAATATCCCTATGAATTCAGACCACATTCGTAATTTCTGTATTATTGCTCACATCGACCACGGCAAGTCCACGCTTGCTGATCGCATGATGGAAATCACTGACACGGTAGAGAAGCGACAGATGAAGTCACAGCTTCTTGATTCCATGGAGCTCGAGCGTGAAAAGGGTATCACCATCAAGCTCACCCCTGTGCAGATGCATTATAAAGGTTACGAATTAAATCTTATTGACACCCCAGGCCACGTCGATTTTTCCTATGAGGTTTCTCGCTCACTTCAGGCCGTCGAGTCGGCCATCCTCGTGGTTGACGCCACTCAGGGTATTCAGGCTCAGACCCTCGCCAATGTCTACCTCGCCCTCGAACAGGATTTGACCATCATCCCGGTAGTCAACAAAATCGATCTTCCAGCTGCCGATGTCGAAAAAGTTTCTAATGAAATCATCAATCTCCTAGGTTGCAAAAAAGAGGAAATCATCCCAGTTTCCGCTAAGACCGGCCTCAATGTCGAAGCGGTTCTTGAAGCAATTATAAAAAGAGCCCCAAGTCCAAAAACTCCAGTCGATCTTGAAACTACTGCCGCTCCCGATGAAACTCGTGCCCTCATTTTTGACTCCTATTTCGACGATTATCGCGGCGTTGTTCTCTATGTCCGCATCTTTAATGGCCAAATCAAGAAAAACGACAACATCCACATGATGGCCTCAAAAATTAATGGTATCGCTCTTGAAGTTGGCGTCCTCACTCCTGGCATGCATCCGAAAAATGATCTCTCTGAAGGTGAAGTTGGCTATATTGTGACGAACCTAAAAACCACTCGCGAAGCTAAAGTCGGTGATACTGTTACGCTTACTAAAAAGCCTGCCGCCACCCCGCTCCCAGGTTACAAAAACGTTTTGCCTTTTGTCTATGCCGGTTTCTTCCCAGTTTCCAACGACCAGTATAAGGATCTCAAAGAGGCGATTGAAAAACTCTCCCTCAGTGACTCTGCCCTCCGTTTTGAACCAGAAAATAGCCCGGTCCTAGGTTTTGGTCTCCGCATTGGCTTTCTTGGTCTGCTTCACATGGATATTATTAAAGAGCGCCTCGAACGTGAATTCAAGCTCGATCTAGTCGTCACCAACCCATCCACCAACTACCAGGTCCTTCTTAATTCTGGCGAGGAAATCGAAATCAAGTCCGCCTCTAATCTCCCGGACACTAGCTCTATCTCGGAAATCCGTGAACCTTGGGTCAAGGGTGAAATTATTTTGCCAGTCTCCATGATCGGTAATGTCTTGACTCTTATTGTTGAAAAACGTGGCTTGCAGAAGAATATCTCCTATCTCGAAGATCGTGCTGTTATTTATTTTGAGGCCCCGATGGCCAACCTCCTGACTGATTTTTACGACCAGCTCAAGTCCCTCACCTCTGGTTATGCCAGCTTCAACTATGAGATCTCAAATTATCGCGCCGAGGATCTGGTTCGTGTCGACTTTCTAGTTGGTGGCGAACGCATTGATGCGCTAGCTCTTATGTGTCATCGTTCTGAATCTGAAGCCATCGGCCGTTCTATTACTAAGAAACTGAAAGAAGTTATTCCAAGGCAGAACTTTGAGGTGGCCCTGCAGGCAGCCATTGGCGCAAGGATTATTTCTCGTGAGACCATCGGCGCTTTCCGTAAAGATGTGACGGTAAAAATCCATACCGGTGACCGCGATCGTAAGGCAAAGTTGCTTGAGAAACAAAAGCGTGGTAAGGCTAGGATGAAACGCTTTGGTAAGATCGATATTCCATCTGAAGCTTTCACGGTTATGCTGAAACGCGATTAAAATTAGGGTGGATATTTGTTTTTTCTTCAGCACGCTCAAGGGCGCTCGCCCAAGCCTATGGCTTCAGAAAAACAAATACCCTCCCCATAAAATCTATTTAATTATGGCGCGAGTCTATCTGTAAGTGTAGCGTATATTCTTTTCCTGAGACTATATATATGTGCGAGTTATTTTTTTAATAATACACAATACCCCTCTCTGAGACCATAAGCTTGGCTGAGTTTATCTGTATGTGTAGTATATATTCATTCTCTGAGACCGTAAGCCTGGGCGAGCGCCCTTGAGCGTGTCGAAGAGAATGAATATATACGTACCCTATTACTTAATAAACTCAACCAGCTTATCGATCACAGATGAATAAACCTCATCGCGACTTCCATCAGCCGGCACTTTAATCAACATTTTTAACTCATCGTAGTGATTAAGTACTGGTACAGTTTTTTCATTAAATTCACAAATCCTCGTCTCAAAAATCTCTAAATTAGCATCGTCAGCACGCTCACCACGATCATTCAATTCCTTCGCCGCCTCAAAACGATTCTTCACGTCTGCCTCTGTTAAATCAAGTAGAACAACCGCTTTAATCTCGTGTCCCCCATTTTTCGCAGCTTCCATAATCTTATCTTCTTCACCAGCCCAGCGCCCGACACTTGACAAAATCAGGGAATCATTCTTCATTTCTTCTCGCGAAAAATAAGGCAAAATTATATCATAAAAGGTATTTGTTGGAATTAGCTGGCCGCTTCCAGTCATGTTCTGGTTTTGTTCCGCTTCAAACGCACGGATGATAATTCCCGAAGACAAAAATTTTGCGTCAAGATCTTTCGCTAATCGCTCACCCACGGTATCTTTTCCGCTCATCGGCAAGCCAAAAACATTCAAGCTTCCCGTTCCTAGCCACGCTTTAATTTTTGCTAATTTATCAATCAGATTTTGTTCTTCCATATCTAAGTCTACCATGAATTTAATCCAGAATTATATGTTATAATATAACCATAAAAGGTATCGGTCATATGCAAATCAAAAAACACAAATTTTTCTCACACAAACTGAGTCTTCTTGCGCCAGTTTTCACTCTTTTTGCCTCCATCGCAAGCATTTTTACCATCATTCTCCTAACTTCCAATAACTCCACCTTCGCCGCCCCAGGTGCTGGCGGCACCCCTACAACGGTTTCATTTGCCCTAGATGCTATGAGTGTTGATTTTCATTTTACGCCAGCCGAGCTTTCTGCCTCAACTTTCAAACAGGATAATGTCAATGCTTCCATTAGTACTAACAATCCTACAGGCTTCACTTTTTATGTTTCTAGTATTGATGAGGACACAAATCTAAACCACACTGATTCATCCGTAACAACCAAGATTGCATCCATCACCTCTCCTCTAGTCGAATCCAATTTTACTCCAAAATCCTGGGGTTATTCCGCGGATGGTGTTAACTTTAAACCAATCCCAAAAGCAAGTGCACCAGATACTGTTCTCACTACAACTAACACTACTGGTCAACGTGCTAGGGTTAATTTTGGCGTTAAAGCCTCCCCGGACCTCAACTCGGGGACTTATTCAAAGCAAGTGTTATTTACTGCAGTAACTAATGCCGCCCCAGCAACTGCTACCTTCTTGCCAGGTCCTCAATTTAACAATCTACTAGCAAACATTGCGCCTGCATCAAGTGCCGTTCCTGCCAAGCATTTTAAGAAATCAACTACTGCACCGGCTAATATCGCTACGGCGACAGTAGTATCCACAGCAGACTCTGGTCGTCCAATATACATGTGGTATGATACAGTTGACCAAACAATCTATTGGTGGAGTGAGGCGGACGATGTTTTTGCAAACGAGGATTCGTCATCGATGTTCTCGTATACTTATGGCAGACATTCTAGACTAGACACACTTGATCTATCTGGAATTAATACAATTAATGTAAAAAATATGAGTAGATTCTTCTTTGATAACGGATTGCAGAGTCTTGATCTGTCAGTTCTTGATACAAGAAATGTTGAAAATATGAGTTATATGTTTGCGGGATTTGGAGCAACTGTCCTGCCAGACCTAACTAGATTGAATACCGGTAATGTAAAAGATATGTCTTGTATGTTTTCAAACGCACACTTTCCCTCTCTTGACTTAAGGCATTTTGATACACATAATGTGGAGACAATGTATAGGATGTTTAGCCAAGCAGGAGCAACCTCGATAAATCTATCAGGTTGGGATGTAAGAAAAAATCGTAGTGTACTCAGTATGTTTTGGGATAATCGTACCGTTAAAACCATAGATATGTCTGGTTGGAAAAATGATTCTCTTGAATTGATGGACGGTTTATTTAGCGGTCTGCCTGCGCTAGAATCGATTAATCTAACCGGTTTTACGACCAATAATGTGCGTTCATTTACTCAAACATTCAGTAACCTACCATCGTTAACATCTCTTGACTTATCAAGTTTTGATACTAGCAATATTGAGCATATGAGGGGGATGTTTGATGGTGCTTCAGGACTTACCTCTCTTGACGTGTCGAACTTTAATACAAGCAAAGTAGTTACCATGGAACAGATGTTTAGAGGACTAAAGGTCTCCAGTCTGGACCTTCATAATTTTGATACGCATAACGTAGTGTCAATGAACGAAATGTTTTCAGGTTTAACACAGCTTACTAGTCTCAATATATCATCTTTTAATACTAGTAATGTCACTACAATGAGTGGAATGTTCTCTAGTCTTTTTAGACTGAGTGGATTAGACCTTCGCAATTTTGATACAAGTAAGGTCACGGATATGAGTTGAATGTTTTCTTATGCAACAAATCTGGCAAGCCTTAATCTATCTAGTTTTAATACGAGTAGGGTACAGAATATGTCTCAAATGTTTTCGAATGCGATGAGGAATCCGGAAAACAGTATATTGGACATATCAAGTTTTACGCCTGAAGCACTTTTAAGAGCGCCTGGGATGTTTAATAATTCTTTCATAAAAACAATCTACGTTAACTCATCGTTCTCAATTTCAAATAAGGTAGTAGCAGACTCGAGTATGTTCGCGAATTGCAAAAACCTGGTTGGTGGAAATGGTACGGTATTCCAAAATAGTCGCAAGAGTAGCGCCTTCGCTCGCATCGATGCCCCAGGTACCCCAGGCTATTTCACTCTCAAGCCATAACCCATAAACATTACGAAAAAATCGCTCACATCTCTCGCAAAAATAAACCCCAAAATCACGTACTAAAATCGACCTTAACATTTTTAGCACTCTTGTATTTTGAGTGCTAATGCAGTATAATTCAAAACAGAAAAGTATGAAAATGGAAGAAGAAAATAACTCAAAAATTCAACTCACCGATCGTCAAAAAGCCATTCTTTTTGCCGTCATTGAGGAATATGCCGAGATGGCTACCCCTGTTGGTAGTGTCACTCTCGCCAAACTTTTTGATGTCTCGAGCGCCACAATTCGCGCCGAAATGGCTAGGCTCGAAGAACTCGGACTCGTCGCCTCTCCGCACACTTCTGCAGGGCGCATTCCGACTGACGCTGGCTATCGTCTCTATGTCAACTCTCTCGTCTCTCGCGAAAATGACCTGGAGCTTGCGTTGGAAACAGAAGATTTAGGAGACCTTGATACTGAAGCAGATGACGATTTTGAAGAAGTTTTCGCCGAGGCCGCTCGTCAAATCGCTAAAGACCCATACTTCAAAAAAATCTGCCCTGACCGCGCTCTCTCCTCAGGTCAAAATGATAAAAATCGTGGCCTTCATGCCCTTGAAGTCCGCATCGGCTCACAGGCCCAAGCTGAATATGCTATCCGCACCGCCGTGGATATGCTAGTCGAGCTCACAGGTAATCTCGGCCTTGCCACCATCGGCAATCAGCTCTATCTTTCTGGCATCTCAAAACTCTTCTCGCAACCAGAATTCACGGATTATCAGCGCATTCAGAACGTCTCCAAGCTCCTCGATAATCTCGAACCATGGCTCCGCGAGGCACGTCCGGGCGAACCGCTCAATATCTTCATTGGCCGCGAAAACCCAATCGGCAAAAACTCTGACGTCTCTCTCATTATCAGCAAATTCCGCTCTCCATATTCCGACTCCAGTTATATCGGCATCCTCGGTCCTACCCGCCAAAACTACGCTCAGGTCATGGGGCTCGTTCGTCACGCCGGCAAATATCTTGAAAGTATGTATTAAAGAAAGGAAAATATGAATAATCCATTTTCAAATAAATCTGATAAATCTAGCCAGGCAAAAGCCCAGTCGCAAACACGAGGCAACACTTTTGATCCTGATCTCAACCCAAATACTTTTGAGGATCCTGAATTTAAGCCAGATATTGAAGAAGGAAACCCAAAACATTCTACAAACTCGACCACAAACTCCACAAAAGATCTAGAAGAAATTGCCAAATTAGCACATCAAAACTCTGAACTGATCGGCGACTTGCAGCGCACCCGTGCGGATTTTGAAAACTTCCGTAAGCAGGTTGAGTTGCAAAGGGAACAAGCGAAAACAATCGCAAAACACGCTACCATAAGCAAGGTCCTCCCTCTGATCGACGACATGTCCCGTGCCATCAAGGCTCATCCTGATCTCCTCGCTCCAGTCCAGAAAACCCTCGACAAAACCCTCAAGGCCCTCAATCTCACCCCAATTGATTCCAATCCAGGTACCGTATTTAATCCTGAATTTCATAATGCCATCACCATGGAAGAAGGTGATGGTGATAAGGAAGTTATCGCCGAAGAGCTCATCCCGGGTTATCTTTACGAAGGTGAAGTCTTGCGCGCCGCCATGGTTCGCGTCAAGCACCAATAACTCTCCCTTCATCACCTCTGTTATGCTATAATAAGCATATGCAATATGAAACCAAAAAAGTGAGTCTCGCAGCCACCGAAAAACGTATCCGCGCCTGCAACTATCTCACAGTTACCCAACTTTTTTTAAAAAGCAATTTTCTCCTCGAGAAACCTTTATCTTTCGACGACATCAAACCTCGGCTCCTCGGACACTGGGGTACCTGTCCTGGCATTAATCTCGTCTACTCTTGCATGCGAGACGTTTTTGCTGGTCAAAAAGATAATACAATTTTTGTCCTTGGCCCCGGTCACGGTTTTCCAGCTCTTCAAGCTAACCTCTTCTATGATGGTGATCTCGCCGCAGTCGATGAAACCCTAAAACCAGATTATGCCGGTCTTGCCAAAATTTCCGCTCTTTTCTCCCGTATTGGTGGCTTCCCATCCCACGCCAGTCCTTCCGCCCCGGGTGTTATCTGCGAAGGTGGCGAGCTCGGCTATTCTCTCGCTACCGCTTATGGCTACTGTCTCGGACATCCTGAACGTACTGCCATCGTCCTCATCGGTGACGGGGAATTTGAAACCGCAACCACTCTTGCCAGCCTCAACTTAAATGACCTCCTCAGTTCTCCAAATAACGGTAAGGTCATCCCAGTTCTCCACCTTAACGGTTACAAAATTTCCGGTCCAACCGTTGCTGGTCGCCGTTCCGAGCATCAGCTAAATGAACTGATCCGTGGTTTTGGCTATACCCCAATCCGCATCGAAGAACGTCTCGGCGCTTCTTCCAAGGCCCCAGCTGAGCTCTACTCACAAACAGAGAATCTCGTTGATCAAGAACCTCAAATCGTCTTCGATGGTGATGATTCTGATGACGCACCAACCAATACTTTTGAGCAGGTGGAGCAAAATATTACCAAACTTATTCAAGAAGAGCAGAACGAAGACAAAACCTCGGAACGTCATGCCTTTGAAAAATCTGAGAATCAGACCGACATCATCATGCGAAATCTCATTTTAGATGTCGAAGCCGCCTTGAATTTTGCAAAAAACAGTAGCGATCCAGTCTTCATTATCCTCGAAACCGAAAAAGGCCTCTCCGGTCCGCTCGTTGTTGACAACACCAAGGTTCGCGGCAACTTCAAAGCCCACCAAATCCCTCTACCAAAAGCCAAATCCGATCCCGCCGAGCTCGAGCTCCTCTCTTCCTGGCTCCACTCCTATCATTTCGAAGAATTATTTAATAAAGAGGAAGGTTTTCTCCATGACTAATCTAAAATCCATCGCCAAAGTCTTTGGCGCCAAACTCAAAATCCAGGCTGAAAAAGATCCGTCCTTCTATTTCTTTAGCCCAGACGAGACCACCAGTAATAAACTAGATGAAATTTATCAATCCACCAGTCGCACCTGGGGCAATCGACTCGAGAAGCGCGAGTGGGATCTTCCTGAATCCGAGAGCGGCCGCATCGTCGAGCTACTTTCTGAAAACGTTCTCTTCTCGGTCATGATCGGTCATCTTCTCTCTGGTGAGCCTGCCATGATGACCAGCTATGAAGCCTTCTTCACCATTATCCTTGCGCAGATTATCCAGCACCTCAAATTCCTCGAACAGTGCGAAGAAGTTGCTTGGCGTCCAAAATATCCTTCCGTCAATCTCCTAAGCACCAGTACTTGTTGGCGCCAGGATCATAACGGATTCTCTCACCAGTCGCCAATGCTAATTTCCTCACTACTTGCTCGTCCGGGCAAACACGTCACCTGTCTCTTCCCAGTTGATGCCACCGCCGTGAATCCATGTTTTAACTATCTGTTAGAATCAAAAAACCAAGTCAATCTCGTCACCTTCAATAAAACTGACGAACCAGTCTGGCAGGACGAGGAAGCGGCAAAGAAAAACTTTGAACAGGGCTGTAGTCTTTTTGAATTTATTTCCAACAAAAATCAGGAAGGTAATTTCGACTACCTCTTTGTTGCTGCCGGCGATATTGCTACTCGCGAAGCGGTTAAGGCGATTGAGATTCTAAGGCAAGATCTTCCGGAACTTCATCTCGGACTTATCAATATTTCCGCCCTCACCTATGGCGCCATCGGTACTAGCAAAAATCCGCTAAATCAAGCCGATTTTGACCAGCTCTTTGGCCAAACCGCTCCCATCATCGCCAACTTCCATGGCTATCCAGATGCCCTAGTTAATATCCTCAGTAACTATACCAGCAAGAATCGAATCTCTGGCCATGGTTTTGAAGAGCAGGGAAGTACCGTTACGCCATTTGCCATGCTGACCATGAACCACACTTCCCGCCTTAATCTCGCACTAGATGTAGTAAAGATGCTTGGCCGTCAGGACCTTATCGAAAAATATAAGCAGAAGCTTATGGATTATCAAGCCTACGCCCTCGAGCACGGTACCGATCATCCTGAACTTGGTATTATTAATTAAACGCCGATACGGTTTCTCTTAGTGGATAAACCATCAGCGGTCATCCCCATAGTCAAAAAATAATCCCTCCGCGGGATTATTTTTTTCTAGAACAAAACCTAAGATTTGGTTCTAATTTTTCGCCCAGCCCCTCTGCCAAAACGGCCGCTCGACTTAGCCTGTGTCGCGACTTTCGCAAACATCATGCGCCCCGAGTTAGTTTGCAAAAACTTCACAAATTCAATCTCCACAAATCTCCCAACTAATGTTGCGGCCTCGTCCACCACCACCATCATGCCGTCCGGCAGGTATCCCACGCCTTGTTTTGGATTACTCCCCAGCGCCGTAATTTTAATTCGCATCCGCTCGCCCGGCAGGTAGTTGCTCCTTAGTTCAATCGCTAAATCATTCACATTTAGCACATCAATATCCATCGTTTTTGCCACCATCCCCAGATTATAGTCGGTAGTCAGAATCGTCCCACGGTTCTCCTTTGCAAGTTGCAATAAGCGATTGTCAACCGGCGTATGATCTAGCGCGTCTGGCAGGATCTCTACTTCATTATGTACCACGCGCTCGAGCTCGTTCACTACATCAAGCCCAAATCTTGCTCGCGCCCGTTTTTCAGTATCCTTTCCGTCCGCCAAAAGCTGCATCTCGTTCAAGACACTATGTGGAATAATCAAAAGCCCATCAAGAAAGCCAGTCTTTGCAACCTTCAGAATCCTCCCATCCATTAAACTTGACGTATCGACATAAATTCGGCGCCTCTGTCCAGAATAGTTAAACCCTTTTCTGAAAGACCGCACCACTAGGAAGCTGGTTTCGATAAACACCAGTCCCAGGATAATTAAAATAATTTCGTTCATGCAACTATTATATCATTGTCGTCTAGTCAAAAATCTCAGGCTAAAACCTGAGATTTTGTATCAATAGAATTGTTGTAAGCCCATATTAATTATAGTTTTATATTAACTATGGTGTTCCGCCAGGATAGGTCGCATATGAAATCCTAATATATCCATCATGTCCGGCGACATATGTTGCAGCAGGCCAGAGTGAAGTATCACCACCATCATCAAATCTGCGTGAAATCCCACTCGTCACCCCGCCAATATAACCAGATCCACCACTAGCACCAGATGCAACGGTTGATAAATTATATGGCGTTTGTGCAATGAATCCTCCACACCATCCACCACCAGCCCCTGGGCGGCCCTGAATCTGCCATCCCAATGGATGCTGTAATGATCTTGTATTGTCATCGAGTCTAGGTGCTGAACCGCCAAAGCCATAGCCCGCACCACTTGTTTGCGTTGCCCCTTCAGGCCTAATGAAACTATTCGTGTATGGAGGATTTTCGTTTCCAGAATAAATTGTTGCTCCACCAGTCAGTCCGCCTCCATGACCACCACCGGCAATTAAAGTACCACCAGCTCCACCGCCACCAACAATAATCCTGTCAGATAATTTATAGAACTTTAAGCTTTTAATTTTTGCAGTGGTATTCGTGGTTTTTATTAGAAGTCGAACCTCAGCAGCCGTATTTGGCATTATTGTTGGAGCAGGCTGATTTACATCATATGTGAAATAAACCGAAATAAAGTTTCCATGCTTCTGTGAATATATATTGCGGAACTGTTTGTCTATTGCTGAGTTTAAATCATAGTATGCTGCTGCTCCGTCAAAATCTGAGTCCGGAATATTTTCAACTTCGAATACGGCTTGGTATGATCCATGATCCAGCGGAATCCATGGCCCCTCATTGAGCGCATGATTTGAATCTCCAGGCGTCCTATATCTCAGCTTATATCCAGGATTGGTTGGGGATACATAATTTTCATCGCTCACTGGCCTAATATCAGTCCCTCCACCGCCACCAGCTCCACCCCAGTTACGCCAATTTGGATTAGCATTGCCATAAGCAAGTGGTCCCACGCTTCCGTTTCCACCACCATTAAAACCACCCTTGTGAATTATATTTGGATTAACCCCTTCATCGAGTGATGCTTCGCCTCTACCCCCAACAAATAATGCAACTCTATCGCCAGCATTAAAATCCTTGTATCCTGAAGAATATCCACCAAGGCCTGGATCAAAATCTTTATTATACATCCAGTGAAACGCCTGCTGTACTGGTGTTCTTGGCCCCCCACTTGCTCCCATCACTTCAAGCTTATACTTTCCAGTAACGGGAAAAGTAAATTCTTGTGGCGCGCCAGTGTATCCATAATTCACCCATGAATTTACGAATTGAATTGCATTCTGTTTTGAGAAGGTATATCCGTATGGAATAGTTTCGACTACCACTTCAGTTTTTTGCCCAGCCTGAAAGAGCGGCGTTGCAGTATCAAAATCCACAGTACAATCAAATGAAATTCCGGCTGTAGTTTTGACTAAACTTGTTGGATCGATAATGCAATCAAGTCCTCCCGCGGTAGCCTTGAACTTTTTATAATCATTTGGCTTCACCTCCATATCGCGCTCCATGATTGGAACTTCAATCTTCATGCGGTGTTTAAGTTTTTGGCCAGCCTCATTTCTTACTGTATGACCGCTAGCGTCAAGTGGTACCACTGAAGGTGATACGCTAGTAATTGGTTTTTCTGTAGTTGGGGATGTACTAATTACGCCAGTTAATAGTAGTGGCTTTGAACTATAAGTACCTGGAGTCAGGCTTGACGTTGCATTAACACCATATTTTAAATCTATTGGGTGCATCGTAACCGAGGCGTCAAATTCCTCCAATAGACATTCATTTGTTAAATTATCATTATCACATAACGGTATTTGATATTCTTCGTTTTGCCCCAATGCATTTTCTTTTGTTAAAAAGATCGCCCAAGTATTAGGAGAATTATCACTCTTGAGAACTTGTGTATTGCCCAAGTTGTCATATGGTATTTCATTGACCCCGTCAGCAGTTTTAAGACTCTTTTCAGATGAAGAGATATATATCTTCATCCCATTACGCGCAGTAGACATTGCTAAAATGTCTGCATCAACTTTAACTGTATGTCCGAGATCAGTGGCTCCGAGATTAATTGTAGTTGATTCGAAATAATTTATCGCTAGATGGCTACCATTTATTCCATTGAATACACCATTATTTTTAAATGCACCATGATCTACCGTCTCTGCATAACCACTCGAATGTGCCAAAAAAATAAACGTAAAAACAAGCAAACTTCCAAAGAAAAATATAAAAGGCGAGGACTTCTTTCCTAGAAAATTCTTTGCAAATTTCTTGATCATCATAATCTTTTATCTAATAACCTTATGCTTACTATTATATTATAAACATTTATACAGAAACAGTCCACAAAAAACAGAATATAAACATTAGAATTAAATATCGAAATTGTCCTATGTTATTTTCTATGGTGTTCCACCAGGATAGGTCGCATATGAAATACGAATAGAACCATCGTGTCCATCATATACAAAGCTTGGCTGCCAGTATGGAGAAATATTCGTATTGTCATCAAATTTCCTCGTAAAGCCACTGGTCACACCGCCGATATATCCGGATCCACCACTACCAGAACCACCTACCATGGTCTGATCATATGGTCCTTGACCAGTGTATCCACCAATCCATCCACCACCAGCACCAGATCGTCCTTGTACTTGAAGTACTGGGATATCAGGTGAGCGAAGATTGATGTCAGGAACGCTAGCAGAGGCTCCAAAGCCATATCCAGCACCCGCAGTTTGAGTTGCACCATCTGGTAGAACGAAAGTTGGATAATAAGTATCAGTAGTTACGCCCGAGAAGTCAGGCTTTCCGCCAATAAGGCCACCACCATGTCCACCACCAGCAATTAAAGAACCACCAGCGCCACCGCCACCAACAATGATACGATCTAGTAAGTTATAGATCTTTAGGCTCTTAATTTTTGCAGTAGTGTTTGTAGTCTTAACCTTGATACGTATCTCCGCTGCCGTATTTGGCATAAACTGCGGTGCGGGTTGGTTAGCTTCATATGTAAAGAATACTGAAATAAAATTTCCATGTTTCTGTGAGTATACATTACGAAATTGTTTATCCAGCGATGAGTTTAAGTCATAATATGCTATAGCTCCTTCAAAGTCAGAGTCAGGAATACCTTCAACCTCGAAAACTGCCTGATAAACCCCATGATCAAGTGGCGCCCAAGGTCCTTCGTTAAATAATATTTCCGACGACCCTGCAGGACGTATTCTAATATGATATGTAGGATCTGTTACGTAATCAACATTATTAAAAGGTCGAATATCAGTTCCGCCTCCACCACCAGCTCCAGCCCAGTTGCGCCAAGCTGGATTTGCAGGACCTCTAGTTAATGGACCAGCCGCACCATTTCCGCCGCCATTAAAACCTCCGTAAAAAACAAGCTTAGAATACACACCCTCGTCGTACGCTGATTCTCCTTTACCCCCAACAAACAGCGCTACACTATCTCCCGCATTGAAATCTCTGTATCCTGAGGAATACCCACCAAGTCCCGGATTAAAATCCTTATTATAATACCAATGAAAATTCTGTTGGGTAGCTGTCCTCGGTCCGCCACTTGCGCCCATTACTTCGAGTTTATATTTTCCAGTAACTGGGAAAGTGAAACCCTGAGGTGTGCCGGTATATCCAAAGTCTACCCATGAATTCACGAATTGAATAGCATCCTGTTTTGAATAAATATATCCATAGGGAATCGTCTCTACCACCACCTCAGTCTTCTGGCCGACATGAAATAGTGGATTTGCGTTATTAAAATCAACCGTACAATCAAACGAAATCTCATCAGTCGTCTTCTGGAAAGTTGTCGGATCGATCGGACAATCAAGCCCTCCTGCAGTCGCTTTAAACTTCCTATAATCATAGTTCTCGACATTAAAATCACGCTCAATCATTGGGATTTTAATATTCATCTTATGCTTTAAGCTTTGACCAGCTTCATTTTTCACTGTATGTCCAGTTGGATCTAGTGGCACAGCTGAAGGACTCACACTGTTAATTTTAAGCTCTGCCGTAGGACCAGAGTTAATCACCGCAGTCAGTACAATAGGTTTTGAACTATAGGTCCCAGGCTTAGCAGACATATCAATATGTGTTCCATACTGAATAATTGGTATAGCTAGAGATGTCTGTGCAGAACTTTCGGAAATTTTACAGTTATCCGTTAAATTGTCATTTGCGCAAAGCGGAATAATATATTCGTTTCCAGTCTTCTGTATAAAAATTGCCCATTTATTAGCGGAGACAGTAGATTGTTGAAGCAAATTTGTTGTCAGATTCTCGTATGGAATCTCTGCAGTCCCATCACTTGTCTTTAGGCTAGTCTCCGAGGAAGATATATAAAGCTTAAATCCAGATTGTGAATTTGTTGCAACCTGAATATTCGCATTAGCCTTCATTGTAGTGTTCAGGTTGGTTCCGTCAATATTGAATGTAGTAGATTCCGGGTAGGTTAGTCTAATATAGCGATAGTTTGAGGCAGCAAAGTTATTCGTCTTTGTAGTCCCGTATGACACTCCGGCAACGGCATAACTACTCGAGTATCCTAAAAGAATAATCGCAAAAACAATCAAACTTCCAAAGAAGCAGATAATAGGCGCAGATTTCTTTTTCAGAAAATTATGGGTGATTCTTTTGATCATCTATAATCCTATCTTATTAACCGTTAACATTATCATTACTATTATATATGTCTTCGCGTCCACAGTCTACACAAAAACGTAAGAATTTTAGACATTTTATAAAATATTGCTACTATTTCGTGGCGAGTGTATAATTATATAAAATTGTACGATAAAACGGAGGATAGGGTGGTTAATACTGGTAAGGAAAAAGATAAAACCGCTATGGAAAAACAGAGAAAAAATAGTCAAACTGGCAGCACAAAACGTGCTAGCGCTTCTATGCCAAGTGCAATGCCAGAGCTTACTTCAGCTCAGGCAAAAAGACTAGCTGAAGCTCGTGCGGTCAGGGCCTATCAGGCAAAACTCAATGCCGAAAAAGCTGAAAATAGGACCACCGCAAAACCTGGATCAAGAAATCCAATAGTAAAATCTGAAACCATAAAATCCGAAGCAATTAAAACTGAAAACGATCAATCTGAAATGGCAAAATCTGAAAAATCTCAAACCAAATGCGATACAAAATCCCCAAAGCGCTCCGTCCGCTCTCTTTTCCAGAAAAAAGATCAAAAAATGAATCTATATTCCTCCCTCGTTTATCGTTCACGCGCCAAAAAGGAAGCTAGGGCCAGGAAAGAAGCCGAAGAACTTTCCAAGCTTCCAAAAGAACCGGTCAAACGCTTCTTTGCTAGACTCCATCCAAAGCGCGTCTTCCACTTTATCTTCTCCAAAAAAGGCCTCTTTTTCTTCCTCAAGGCCTCAGCGGTCATGTTCCTTCTTGCCGTTATCGCCATCGGTGGTCTCTTTCTTTACTACAAAAAAGACCTTGATGAAATCCGTCTCGACCAGATGAAAGTTTCCGGAACGGTCAATACCTATCTCGATCGTAACGGTCAGGTCCTCTGGGAAGATAGGGGTGACGGTGACTATCGTCTAGTTGTTGAAGGTGAAAATATCTCCACCTACATGCGTCAGGCCACAGTTGCTATCGAGGATCGCGAATTCTATAACCACCCAGGTGTTAACTTCTTTGCCCTCATCCGCGCCAGTCTTTCCACTCTCTCAGGTCACGGTGTTCAAGGTGGCTCTACTTTGACTCAGCAGCTGATCAAGCAGGTTTATTTCTCCGATGAAGCCAGCAACCGTACCGTCACTGGTCTCCCTCGCAAGATTAAGGAGATGATCCTCGCCCTCGAGCTCGAGAAGATGTATTCTAAGGAACAGATTATTACCATGTACCTTAACGAGTCTCCATATGGCGGCCGCCGTAATGGTGTAGAAAGCGCCGCACAGGCCTACTTCAAGAAATCTGCTAAGGATCTCACTCTAGCTGAGTCCGCTCTCCTTGCCTCCATTCCAAACAACCCATCCTATCTCAGTCCATACAATACCGCCGCCAACAAAGCTCTCATCGCCAGGCAGCAAAAGACTCTCGATGTCATGGAAAAAATGGGATATATCACCGCCGAGCAGGCCGAAGAAGCTAAAAAGGTTAACATCCTTGACGAGATTCAACCTGAGGTCAGCCGCTACACCAATATTAAAGCTCCTCACTTTGTTCTTGAGGTAAAGAAGCAACTTGAGGCAAAGTATGGTGTCAAAACTATGCGCGCTGGTGGCTTCACTATCAAGACATCTCTAGATCTTCGTGCACAGGAATATGCCGAAGCAGCCGTCGCCAATGGCGTCAAGCTCATGCGTACTAACGGTAGTGATAATATCTCGCTCTCCTCAGTTGATGTCGAAACTGGACAGGTCATTGCCATGGTTGGCTCCGCCGATTGGAATAAGCCAGTTTATGGTGAGGTTAATGCCGCTACTGCACTGCTTGAGCCAGGCTCCACTATCAAGCCGATCCTCGACTATGCCCCTCTCTTTGCTCAGCGTGAAGGTGTCAATTATGGCGCTGGCTCCATTCTGAAAGACGAGAACATCGATAAATACTACTGTGCCGGCTTCACTGGCGCCTGCAAACTCCGAAACTACACCGGCGCCTTCTATGGCAGTATCCCAATCCGTAAAGCTCTCGCCAACTCCCTCAACATTCCAGCCGTTAAAGCACTCTATATTAACGGTATCGAAAATAGTTTGAAGGTCGCACACGACCTCGGCGATCTCTCCTACTGTACTGATACATCAGGCGGTCTCTCCGTTGCCATCGGTTCTGGTTGTAACGTTCGCCCAATCGAGCATGCCAACGCCTATGCCTCTATCGCTCGTGGTGGTGTTTACAAACCTCTCACCTACATCCTCGAAGTCAAAAACTCTTCTGGTGATGTTGTCGAAAAATGGGAAGATACTGCCGGTAAGCGTATCCTCGATGCCCAGGCCGCCTACATGATCACCGATATTCTTGGCGACGCCAATGCTCGTAATCTCGTCTGGGGTTCTCTCGCCCGCTCTGCTGGTTTCGTTGTCCCTGGTGTCTGGACTGCCTCCAAAACTGGTACCACCACCACTTCCAACTCTGCAATTACCAAAGATTCCCTCATGGCCTCTTATTCATCCGCTATTGCCACTATTGTTTGGAACGGCAATCATGACGGTTCCGGCCTCTGGAATAGCTCGAGCACCATCGTCCGTACAGTTGTAAACGACTATATGGGTCCAGTTCACACCAAAGTTTATGCCGCCGAAGGCAAATGGAAGCCTGGTGATAAACCAGTCCAGCCAGCCGGCATGCAAACTCTTACCGTCAATGGCATCACCGATATTTGGCCAAGCTGGTTCAATAGTAAGAATAACGGCATGCAAAAAGAGTCCATCAAGTTCAATAAGTTTACTAAAAAGAAAGCTACCGACTGTACCCTCTCTAGTCTCGTCGTTGAAGTTGAAATCAGCTACACCATCGATCCAATTTCCAAGAACAAAGCTTACGCCACCGATCCTAACGGTTACGATCCAAACACTGAAGATGACTGTTCCTATACTCCACCTTCCGTCTCCTTCAATACTCATAGCATCACCGCATCTGGCCCTCTCAAATTCACTGTCACTCCAGGCTCAGCCGGCCTCAGTCGCTACACACTTTCCGTTGATGGCACAGTGGTTAAATCCGGGTCCGTCAGCTCCGGCCTCAATGATCCAAACTATAGCTTCACCGGCTCTGAGTCAACTATCACCGTCACTGTCACTGATAGCCAAGGTTACGAAGCCACTGACACGATTACTGGTCCTTAGTTAAAACTAAAGACCTCACCGAAGCATAATCGATATACTGATATGTAATCGATATATAATATGTACTTTCAAATAGTCTTCTCGGCAAAAAAGAAGGGAATAGCTCCCTTCTTTTTGGGTCTCTCTATAATATGGTAAAATAAACCTATGAAATTATCCGAAGAATTAGCCTGGCGCGGTTTCGTCGCCGAAAATACTATCAAAAACCCTGAAGAACTTGATAATCGCAAGGTCAAGAAATTCTATTGGGGTGCTGACCCATCCGCTGATTCTCTAACCATCGGCAATCTCGCCTCTCTCATGATGTGCGCTTGTTTTGTCCGCCACGGCTACCAGCCATATCTTCTTGTTGGTGGCGCCACTGGCCAAATTGGTGATCCAAAAGAAAATGGTGAACGTGATCTCAAAACCATAAACGAAGTCGAACATAACAAGGCCTGCATCAAAAAACAAATCAAATCCGTCATTAGTCTGGATGGCGCCGCCAATACTCTCGGTGATGGCGACCCAACCAATGATCATTATGAGCTCATCATGGTCGACAACTACGACTGGTTCAAAAACATCAACTATCTCGACTTCCTTCGTACTGTTGGAAAAACATTTTCTATGACCCAGCTTCTCGACCGCAAATTTATCCAGAATCGCATCGGTGAAGGTGGTTCTGGTATTTCCTATGCTGAATTCTCCTACACTCTCATCCAGGGCTATGACTTCCTCCACCTCTATCGCACCTATGGCGTCGATCTCCAGCTTTGTGGTGCCGACCAGTTTGGCAACTCTTCCACCGGCGTTCATCTCATCAAGCGCCTAGAAAACGGTAGTGCCGACGTCTGGTCCACTCCACTCATTATCGACCCGGTCACTGGTCGTAAGTTTGGTAAATCCGAAGGAAACGCCGTCTGGCTCGCTAGCTCCGATAATGGCTCCGGTAACTTCACTTCAATCTTTGATTTTTATCAATTCTGGCTCAACCAAGCTGACGAATCCGTCGAATATCTCATCAAAATCTATTCCGTTCTCGATAAAGAAACTATTGATAAAATCCTCGAGGAACATCGTGCGCATCCTGAGCAGCGCCTTGCTCAAAAAGCTCTCGCAAAAAGTGTCACTGAAATCGTGCATGGCAAAAATTCTGCCGCCGCTGCTATTCTTCTCACTGACCTTCTCTTTGGCGACCGTCGTATCGAAACTCTTTCTGAATCCGACATTGAATCCATTGCCCTCCTCCTCCCAACAATCAGACTTTCCGAAAAAGCTGGCAAAATCTCCCTCATCGATGCGCTTGTCGAAACTTCTCTCTGTTCTTCACGTTCTGAGGCTAAGCAATTAATTTCCGGCAACGCCATTTCCGTCAATGGTGAAAAAGTCACCGATGTGTCACACGAAATTAATGCGCTCGCTGTTTTGAAGCGTGGCAAAAACAAATTCGCACTAGTTAAATAATCGTCTCATATATATCCAAGAATTATTAAATGAGATACACAACTCTGATTTTTACGGGTCCCATTAATTTCAATAATCATCGCGTCTTATGCTTGAAAAAACTTTGACTTCAGCTATACTTGTAACTAAGAGAGCGAGGTAAGGTTTTCTATTCTTCTGTAGAGAGAAAGATCGCAATTTATTGCCGGTCAAAATTATTAATTCTAAAAAAGGACAAATATGGCAAAAGAACCAAAAGACACCAAAGAAACTACTGTACAAGATGGCAAATCTGAAGCATTGAAACTCGCCATCGCTCAAATCACTAAGCAATTCGGCGACGGCTCCATTATGAAGCTCGGCGAAAATCATAACGTTAATATTGAGCTCATTCCGTCAGGATCACTCTCCTTCGACCTCGCCCTTGGTGGCGGCTATCCTAAAGGTCGCATTATCGAGATCTATGGACCTGAATCTTCCGGTAAAACTACTCTAGCACTTCACGCTATTGCTGAGGTCCAAAAAACTGGCGGCCAGGCTGCTTTCATCGATGCTGAGCACGCCCTCGATCCTTCCTATGCTGAAAAAATCGGCGTCCAGATCGACAATCTCCTAATCTCTCAGCCAGACAACGGTGAACAAGCCCTCGAAATCTGTGAGACCCTCGTCCGCTCAAATGCCGTTGACCTCATCGTCGTTGACTCAGTTGCCGCCCTCACTCCAAAAGCTGAAATTGACGGTGATATGGGTGATGCTCAGATGGGTCTTCAAGCTCGCCTTATGTCTCAAGCTATGCGCAAGCTCACTGCTATCATCTCCAAGTCTAAAGCAACCGTTATCTTCATCAACCAGATCCGTATGAAGCTTGGCGTTATGTTTGGAAACCCTGAAACTACTACTGGTGGTAACGCGCTAAAATTCTATGCTTCAGTTCGTGTTGACATTCGTCGCATCGGCCAGATCAAGAACGGCGAAGATATTATTGGTAACCGCACCAAAATCAAGGTTGTTAAGAATAAGATTGCTGCTCCATTCCGCACTGCTGAGTTTGACATCATGTATAACGAAGGTATCTCCAAAGTTGGTGATGTACTCGATCTCGCCGTCCAATATGGCGTACTCGATAAAGCAGGTGCTTTCTTGAAATATAATGGCGAGACCATTGGCCAGGGCCGTGAAGCCGTCAAGCGCGTCTTTAAAGAAAATCCTGGACTCTTTGCTGAGATTGAAGAAAAAGTTCGCGCCAAGGCCGAAGCTAATCAGAAATAGCCAGAAAAAATATCAAATAACCCCTAAACCTGGAACGGTCCATAATTAAATAATTCTAAATAAGGCTGAAGTAAGAAATATGCCAACAATTACTAGCCTTCGCGGCGCCATGCGCGATGAAAATCGAGTCAATGTCTTTCTTGATGGTAAATTTAGTTTTTCACTCACCATCTCTGAGCTAGCTGACACCAAACTCAGCCAAGGCCAAACACTGTCGGACGCCGAGATCGAAAAACTTAAATCTCAGTCAGGTACTGGCAAACTCTACCAGCAAACTCTTGAGTATTGTTTTTCCAGGCCTCACTCCAAAAAAGAAGTCATCGACTTTCTTGAACGCAAAAGACAGCGCCGCGAGCTAGCCTGGAAACGTTTTGAATCTCATCTCCAGAAACTAGAAACCGACGCTGCCTATGCTGAGAAAGTTAAGCAGATTCGCCAAACCACCAGGGAAAAGAACCAAAAAATCCGCGAAACTGATTTTACTGAAAACAATACCTATGAATATCGCGGCTCCGCCAGAACCAATCTCCCATCAAAGCCCTCGGACCGCATCACGGATGATATGATCGAGCAGGTAATCTCCCGCCTCGAATCCCAAAAAGTCATCGATGATGCCTACTTCACGCGCTTCTATATTGAGAATCGCCACCAGTCAAAAGGCATCAGCCAGCGCCGTCTTATTCAAGAACTGAAGCAGAAGGGAATCTCTGATGATCTCATTTCTGACGCCTTGGTTTCGGATACTACTGGCGAGCTAGTTCGCGACGAGGTGACAGAACTCCAAAAAATGCTCAAAAAGCAGCTTCGAAAAACCACCGACCGCCAGAAACTTATCGGTTATCTCGCCCGCCAAGGTTTCTCCTATGATCTCATCAAATCCGAAGTCGACTCTGCTCTAGCTAGTCTCGATTCAGTCGCTGACGACTATTCTTCAGAAACCTATTTCTAATCAATATCACCAAATCAATATCGCCAAATCACGTTTTTAAGAATCTCCAGATTCTATCTCCAGATTCTATTCCGTGGTCGAATTCTCGCTATGCGCGATATATTTTCCATCCTTAAATGGATTCACAAAGTTTGGTACAAAATCAAGACTTCCAGATTTTTTCATCGCCGCATTTTCATCACTCTTAATCACAATTTCGGTGTCATTAATTTCTTGCACTTCCGAACGTCCAATCACGAGTTCCGGATCAATCAAAGCCTTATAGATAGGTCTCTTCACAATCAACTGCATAATCTGGAAATTGTCCGTCACCACGGTAAAATCTTGCACGTGTCCAAGCAGACTCTTCTTTTTGCTCACTACTTTCATGTGGTCTAGCACAAACCCAAGCGCAATAATTTCGTTCAGCTTGATAATATCTCCCTGTTCAACAAACTCCTCATCAGAATCAATGATTACCCCCACCTTAGAAAATTCTCGAATGCTATTAACATCAAGAAATAGACGTTTGCGTGAGTTTATTGCGGCCACCTCAAAAGCCACAATTTTCAAATAATTTGGGTCAACCACCAGCGCCTTCACGCGCGCAATTTCTGTCGCCGTATGTAAACTAAGAATAGGGTAATTTAAGAGTCTTGAACCTTCGATTAACATAAGCATATTATACCATAATATAGATCACGAATATAACATAGAATATGAATAGTTAATCTCATCAGAAAAGCCTCTATAGTCTCGACAATAAAGCACCCACAGGAACCCAAAGCACCTACAAAATCCCTAAGATCCCCCGCAATGCAAACTCGGTGTCCTCGTGATTTCGTACTGTAATCGTCTCGATCCCCATCTCCATCACTGGGTAGTCATTGCCACCCGGTTGCGTCATGTCGCCAAAATACAAAATATCTTCCTTCGAGACGCCAAGCTCCTCCATCAGATGCTGCATGCCAAATGCCTTATTCATCCCCGGCTTCACTGCATTAATACTGGTTGTCCCGCCAATTTCAAAAGTAAATCCGGGCGCTAGCTTTAAGGCTCGCTCCACAATCTTTTTGCGCTTCTCACAATCTGGATCCCAAGCGTATTTTTCCTCGGTCCCCGCCGCCTGTCCCAGTGCCGAAAATGTCACCTGAGACAAACGATTCTCAATAATTTCATCGCCAGGTTTCAGTTTATCACTCTCCCAGAAGCCCAACTCCTTCGCCGCCTGCTCAATCGCCCCTGAAATTTGCGTCACCTCAGATTCAGTCAGCGGGAAACTATAAACCAGCTCCCAGTTCCTCTCGTCATATTTCGTTCCATCATTTTGATTCGCCATCGGCGCGTAGCGATAATACTGCGTCCCCTGCGCGACAAACAAATGAAGATGCATTAATTGCGCTGGCGTCACTTCTGCCACCTCAATCAGTCTATTCACAATCTGAATCAAAAACTGGTCAAACTTCTGTCCCGAAATCGGACAGACTTCAAAATTATTCAAACATTCTGCCAAAATCCACGCCATCTCATCTGGAATCGGCGTCTTTGCCACGTTTAAAGTTTGATCAATATCAAATGCAAGAATCTTTTTCATCTGCCTCCTTTTAGCGTAATCATACCCGACATTGCCGCAAAATTCCATAGCAAATAAACTTATAAAAGTAATCATACTACATCACTCTTTTAAATAATCTCCAGACATCCGCATAAAATGCTATAATAAATTTATGAAAACTTACGTGATGGGCAACTGGAAAATGAACTTAACTGTTGGGGATTCCTCAATTTATCTCCAAAGGTTACTAAAGAAAATCAAACCTACGCGCGGCATCGAAATCATCATCGCCCCGAGCTTTATCTCTCTCGCCTCCTTGTCTCTTCAACTTGAGCGCAATAAGTCAAAAATCAAACTCGCCGCCCAAAATTTCTACCAAAAAGATTTTGGCCCCTACACCGGTGAAGTCTCCATCGCCCAGCTTCGTGGTGTTGTAACTTATGCTTTAATTGGCCACTCCGAACGCCGTTTTATTTTTGGCGAAACCAACCGTGACATCAGCCAAAAAGTTGCCGCCGCTATCCGAAATAATATCACCCCAATCCTCTGTATCGGCGAAACCGAAAATCAGCGCAACTTTGGCGAAACCAAAGATGTCTTACGCGACGAGCTCCTCGGTGGTCTCTCTGAAATCGATACGGAAGATGTGAAGAAATGTATTATCGCCTACGAGCCAGTCTGGGCCATCTCCACCACCAAGCAAGCCCGCTCGGCCACCCCTGATGAAATCGCCGCCTCCATCAAGATTATTCAGGAACAACTTATCAGTATCTACGGTAAAGCTACCGCAGATGAAGTCCCAATTCTCTACGGTGGTAGCGTCAACCCAAATAATGCCGGTGCTTATTTGACAATTCCAGGTGTTAATGGTGTACTAGTCGGCGAATCTAGTCTCATCTCTGATAATTTTAATGAAATTATCGAGACCGCTAAACGCGTCCGCGAGTAATCTTCATCCAGCAAAACCTTAAATCCTTGCCCACCTATCAAAAGAAACCGCTCATGCAAATTTTCAAAATTAAAAAAAATCGAGTATAATATAAAAAGAAAACAATAAGTTTATGCAGGACGAATCAAGAACTCAAGGCCAATCATTAGTAACATCAGCTGCGCGAAGGCGCATGGATTTTGCGCCTGTACGTAGTGCTAGTCGTGCTACTGCTCCACTTCCAACCGACCGTGAACTTGAGCGCCGAAAGCTTGCGCGCCAGGAAATGGCTCGTCGTGAAGCTATCAAGCATCAAATCGAAGAGCAAAATCGTCTCAAAAACCTGAATCAGCGTCGTATCGAGGCTGCAAAACAGGAGTTATCAGAATATCAAGCTGCTGAAGAGGCCAGAAACCGTGCTCTTGAAGGTGAGCGTCAGCGTATTTTGGAACACCAACGCCAAGCTCAGCGTGAAGCTGCCGAACAGATGGCCGCTCGCCGCAAAGCCATGGAACTCGAAGCAAAAAAGCGTCTTCAGGCCGAGCAAATCCGCAAACAGCGAGCTCTTCAAGAAATGCAGCGTCGCGAAGAGGCTTCCAAAATCGCCGCCTCAAAACGTGCCACACTAAAACCACGCCAAACCACTCCATTTTTTGCCCCAAGTTCTGCCGCAGGTTCCGCAACTGACTCTGTTACAAGTTCTGCCATAAACTCCGCCCGAAACTCTGTCACCATAAACTCCGCCATCCAAAGCCACACCGCTCCGAGTTCCACTATCTCAAACAATACCGCCTCTCTTCGCCCAGCTGGCGATACCAAGGTTTCGGCGTCTTCCCGTATTCAGGTCATCGCCTCTCCTACTCGCAAACTCTTTGGTCGTATTCGTCCAGCCGGCCCTACTCGCCAGGTTCAATCTGAATCTCAACCAAATTTTCAGTCAAGCAACCAGCTAAACTCTCGTCTTGAACCTCAGGCGGCCCGCCCCCTAAAAACCCTTGCAGATCTTGATGACGATCTTTTTGAGGACCAACTCGAATCAGAATTCAGTTCCTCAATCAATGTCCGTCGCTCCACTCAATCGAGCCGCGCTAAGCAAGTTATTAAAGATGATTCTGATGATCTAGAAGATCTTTTGATGAGCGCCTTCGACGAGCCATCTGAAAAGAAAACCCCAGCAAAAACTATAGCTAAAAACACAGTAAAAGCCCCAGTAGGCGATCGATCAGTAGAAAACCTAGCAAACAATACTACGCAAAATACTGCACAAAAAACTGCGCTAAGAACAGCACTAAAAATCTCAGGCAACCCTTCAGAAAAAACCCCACAAAAATTTGATTCCACCCCTGATACATCCGAAAACAATATGAATTACATCCTCGGCGGCCGCTCCCCTTTCATTAATACCGACAAAATCATCAAGCGCCCGCTCTCTGACTCGACTCGCGAAAATGCCACTCGTCTCGATGATCAAAATGAAGAGGAGTCGTCATCTCCAGCTAGACCACGCAAAAATGTCTATGAAAAACGCGATCATAGTAAAAAATCAGCCAAAAAGACCACAACCATGATCGTTGAAGATCGTCCGAAGGGAATTGGTATCTCTCTCGCTATCGCCATCACGCTCATGATTATCCTCGGCACCATCGTCGGCGCCTTCATCTATTTTGCCTTCTTCCAATAAAAAAGAGTATTTAAATGCTCTTTTTTGTTTTTAATTTAACTTTTAGATAAACCTTCTGAATTAAAACCTTCTGAATAAAACCTTGAACTAAACCTTCTGAATAATTAGTTTTGAATCTAAGTTTTTATATAAAAATGTATAAAAACACATAAAAAAAGAACATAAAATGTTCCTTCTTATCGATCAAATCTCTATGTTGTGGTGCGAGTGGAGAGAATCGAACTCTCGTCCCAAGTTTGGAAAACTTGTATACTAACCGTTGTACTACACTCGCTTATCTATATTCTCTCCGCAATCCGGATGAATTATGGGGTGGGAAATCGGAATTGAACCGACGACCTTCTGGACCACAATCAGACGCTCTAACCAACTGAGCTATTCCCACCATTTTGTAAAAATACAAACTAGACTGACTTGCGACTCGCGTCAAGCATCCTCGAATCTAGTACTGCCATTATATCAAACCACTCTATTCTTTACAAGAATTTACCTACTTTGGCCCAAATTTCATGCCAAAATTGTTGGTGAACCGCTGCGTGTTGCTGATTGCAGAGTTTAATCCTGCCTGCCCAGTCCTCCCCACTCCCCCGCTTTGTCCAGCTCCGAAATTTTGTCCGCCCCCATAGCCTTGTCCAGCTCCGTAACTCTGTCCTCCGCCATAATTTCGCTCAACGCTCCCCCCAAAGTTTGGTGCAAATCCATGCCCACTGCTCGCGCCGCTACCATATCCACCAGCCCCTCCTCCGTATCCACCAGCCCCTCCGCCATAGATACTATCACGGCCGCCACTGTATCCGCCCCCGTATCCACCCCAGTAACTTCCGGCATTTCCGCCAGTATTCCCGCCACGCTGTGTCATTTCTTGTTTCGCCATCGCCGCGTAGTCCTTATAGTTATTGGCCTCCTGTCGCCTTGCTCGGTCATCACTATAGCGGTAGCCACCCTGTGCTACCCCAGTCTCACTTCCGGCATTCCTGCCACTCAAACCACTTGTCTCATTCATGCCACGAGGACTACCTAGGTCACTAATACTACCAGCACTATTGCCGCCGACAGAAGAACCGTTTTCACCGTTTTCGGCGCCCCTCCCGCGCTCGAACATAGAAATATTACGCTCCCTCGCGCTCGCCACTTGCGCCGCCAGGCTCGCATTTTCATATCCACGTACAAACTTTCGATTTTCCGACAGTTCCTGGCGCTCTTCCACCGTCATTCCGCGCGAGGCCGCCCCAATTCTCCCCTCATTCTGCGTCTCTGCATAGCCAGAACTGTGAAAAAAGTTATCTCGATCCTCGTCTCGCACCGAAAATGAACGCGCCAGACTCTGATCATTCATCGCAAAGTTGTTTCCCATACCCATATCTTAACATAACCAGCATCGATATTGCTAATATCAATATCGCTAATCAAAATTGGCAGCAAGAGCACAACGCTATACAAATTTAAAAGCAAGAAATAAATTAAAGATAAAAATATCACAACGTAAATAAAATAGACGATTAGAAAACCATATTAAATAATAGAATAATAATTTTACAAGCAGAGCAGAATAAAGAAGTCCTCAAGTCTCTATGCTTGACAAAATGCTTATAATATAGTATAATCACATCACTGTTGAATAGCTCAACAGTCGCTCTTTACTAGAGTGAAAAA
>CAUTMI010000002.1:0-175467 GCA_963539465.1 uncultured Candidatus Saccharibacteria bacterium
TATAATCACATCACTGTTGAATAGCTCAACAGTCGCTCTTTACTAGAGTGAAAAACATCATTTTTGGGCTAGAAGGCCCCAGGAGGGAAAAATGAAGAACGGAAATAGTTTCTTGGATGGACTCAACGCAGTGCGTGGGACGCTTGGCATGTCTAAGCTTAACACGACTTCGAAGGAGTCTACGAGCAAGAAGGAGACTTCAGCGGATCAGCCGAATGAAGTGGCAACACCTGAAGAACTTGCAAGGCTGGTGGAGTATTCCAAATCCATTGCTGGTTTTCAGGATCTTGTCAAGCTCAGTGAAGGTGAATTCACTGATGACATGAAGTCACTTATTGATCTCGCGCTATCGAAGAACCCCAAGGCTCTTGAGTACTTCAACAATAACGCTGATGAAAGAATCTGCAGTTACAAGGTTATTCAGGGTTGTGTGGTTGTATTCACCAATGGCGAGAAACATGTGTTTATTGCTACTGAGCCGGCGATCGCCCTCATGATGAAGAATGAAGGTTCCCATATGGAGGCTACCCTCGTCACAGTTAAGATGCGTGACAATGAGGTGGTTAAGACGAGAGTCGCAACCAAAGCCGAGATTGAGGCCTATCATGAGGCGAAGGCAAAGAAGTAATATTTTCACTCTAAAATCCCCCGAAATTTGGGGGATTTTTACTTGTCTAAAAAAGTCATTGTAAACATAAGTAAAATCATGATATAACCATTGACATTTATCATCAAATATAGTATAATCATGTAAGTCTGAGGAACGGCGTAAGACCCGCATCCAATAATGACGACCATTAAAAACCGAATCATCCCAGGTTCTGAATGAACCTGTTAAATATAGATGTAACTAGACGTCACACACCGTGGCATCCCAACGATTAGGGAGGCACGGTGCCTCCTTGATCAGCCAACCTACTCACAGTAGGACAAAAAAGGAGGACATTATGTCGATTGCTACTGCTATTGGTTTCTGGATTGCGTTATTCGTATCCACCTACCTTCTCCAGGACGGAATTGTTGAGCTCGCCAGAAGAAATAATGACGATACCAATTCTGTTTCATCCACCTCTTGCTTTGGAGCCATCCTGGCTCTGGAGGTATTGTTCACAGGACTCCCATACGT
Organism: uncultured Candidatus Saccharibacteria bacterium; assembly: GCA_963539465.1. Taxonomy (GTDB): domain Bacteria; phylum Patescibacteriota; class Saccharimonadia; order Saccharimonadales; family Saccharimonadaceae; genus Nanosyncoccus. Next base: position 1,127 of record CAUTMI010000002.1, read on the forward strand.
GCTTTTTAAGCAGGTATTCCCTGGAACGGTATTTGCAGTTATTCTACACTGCGCAGGAGTGATTCTCTTCGGTTTGTTTATCTGCAAAGCAATTTGTCAGTTATACAGACTCCTTTTCGCATTTGGAGCATATGTCGTTGCAGTTATTCTTACTGCAAATGGTACATATCTCTCAACAAGACTGGATTACATGTCAATCATCTCGATTGTACTTGTAACTAGCCTGTTGGCCGTTACAGCTCGCTTCTTTATTTTCAGACATACCGAGAATGAAGAGGAAGAGGTCACCGAATCGGAAGAGAACGAAGAAGATTTCTCTGAGGATTCACCGGAGGTGAAGATCCCGTCATGGGTATTCACTTTAGTGCTTGTTGTTGTTTTCTTATTTGCGTGCAAGTTCTTCTTGTCGCAGATGGGAATAATCTAACATCCCCTGGAAAAGGGAAGAAGGAGGAAAATATGAAACTCAATAACTTGCAAAAAGGCCTGCTCGCAGGCGCAATTGCTATCACCGTGCTTGGCGTCAGTGTACCTTGGGCTAGAAGTCTTAGCCCCAAGGCCAATGTCGAGACAACTGCTGCAACAAGCGTTGATCTTGATAAGACCAAGGCCGACCTTACGGTTGACCTTGACAAGCTGATGCCCAAGAAAGCATTCCCGGAAGTTTCCAGGGAGTTCCTCGATTCCAGTATGCCGATCCAGAATGGTCCCCGTGTGGACAAAGCTGGATTCAGCACGGCTCTGACTTTTCCGTTCACTGGCGCGAGTCAGCAGGATGATCAGACCTATTCACTTGAAACCATCAAGGGATGGTGGAATGGTGAGCTGGTTGAGGAAATTATAAGGAACCCGGTTTACGGGGTTGCCGTAGCAAGAGCCTTATCTGAACTTCGTTTCAGTGATGGCACTACGCTCGGCGATCTCAATCCTTGGCTGAAGGAGTTTATCGCGAAATACGATAGCTTCTTTGTTGAGGGTAAGAAAGGTAACTCGGAATTCTTGACTACCGAATACGCTGATGGTCCTATAAACGTCAATGACGATTATAACCGTTATGCAGTCGGTGTCATTTTCCTGGTGCAACGCTTCGTTCCTACGGAAGTCCGCAGAACTTATGCGGTCAGACATTGGGGACTCAAGCCCGCAAATGACATCAGTCCTAACTTCGTTAGGGCAGAGGTCTTTGAGGATCCTGAGAACAGAGATGCCATTGTGGCATATCTGACCTCCAAGTCTGGAACAAAGATGCTTAGCATTGCATTTAACGTGCACGATAAGCGTCCGATGATCCCGGAGAAGCAGCCGACTCCCGAGCCGGAAACCACTCCTGAGACCAGAACGCCGGAAACTACTCCTGAGACTAAGGTTCCTAAAACGAACCCGAAGCCTAAGAAGAAGAAAAAGCCGACGCCTGATCGGGAGACCACTCCTAGAGAGACTACCCCGCAGGAGACTACTCCCAGAGAGACTACTCCGAGGGAAACTACTCCTAGGGAAACCACACCCCACGAGACCACTCCGACTACTACTCCTGATGGAAATCAGAAGAAGAGAAGTAAGGACCCCGTGAATAACGGTGGCGGTAAGCGTGGTGGCGGTTCCGCAACTATGGGAACAGACGAGATTGAGGCTAGAGACCCCAAGCTCGAGACTGGCAAGGGTCATGGAGATCCCGTAAAGGAAACTCCGGAAACCCCGACCCAGGACGTCTCTCATCATACTGATCCGGTCGTCAACATTGACCAGAACAAGATGAATAAGGAGACGGATGCGGTGCACGGAAACACCTGGAATAAGGTTGATACACATGAAAATGTGTCGACTGGAAAACAGGAAAATACTAATTCCGGTAGCAATACTGGCAACGACAGCGGGAATGCAACACCTCTTGCTGGAGACGGAGTCGAATTTAACCTCGACTAATTAGTTACGACATCTATCGCACCTTTTCCAGCGGTCTCACCCGAGACCGCTGGATTCCTTGTTAATTCTGAATTTGAGATGATTCGGTTTTGCGTGGTAGACGAAAATTAACAATTCGGCTAGTAAAAGCAGTGAAAAGAATATTCATCAACGCTTAGCAAAACCAACATTATATGATATAAGATATTATAAAGATAATGACTATTTATAAAATAAGAAAGGAGCTTTTATGAAAAAAGCACTTAAGATCGTATCTGTAGCTACTCTTTCTGTAGCTGCTGGTATTGCTGCCGTCTCAACCGTCTATGGTTGGGGTGACAACGCTGGCGGTCGTCCAACTTACTCTATTGCGGACATCAACGCTGGCAAACTTGGCGACAAAATCGTCATGAACTCTATTAAAGACGACGACTCTTCACTTACTGAAGCAGAACGTCAATCTGGAGTTACTACTCCATTAATCGATGAACGATCTTTTATTGGTATTCGTGATGAGGCTACTGGTGACCATGGTAAAAATAACGTCTGGAACATTGGTAACGTCAACATTGAAGAAGGTAAAACCTATATTGTTCGTATGTATGTTCACAACAATAACCCTAAAGGCGTAAATGCAATTGCTAAGGATGTTACTGCTCAGGTTGACCTTCCAAACCTAGTTTCTAAAGAAGCTCGCATTACTGGTTTTATCAACGCCAGCAATGCTACTCCATCTCGCTATTGGGATTCACTAAATCTTAAGAGCGCCGATGACCGTAGTTTTTATTTAGACTATGTTGAAGGTTCTGCTCTCTTTGAGAACAACGTCTGGAAAAATGGTATCACTCTTTCAGACAACTTAGTCACTAGCGCCGGTGTTAAACTCGGTTATGACAAGCTTGATGGCAACCTCCCTGGTTGTTATCAGTATGCTGGCTATGTAACTTTTAAGGTTAAACCAGTTTTTGAAAACACTTCCATTATGAAGAAGGTGCGTAAGCAAGGTGATCAAGAATGGAAAGAATCTGTTGACGCTAAGGTTGGTGATACAGTTGAATATCAGATTCACTATAAGAACCTTAATAATTCTCGCGTTGAGAATGTGATGATTAAAGACTCACTTCCAACCAATATGGAATACATTAAGGGTACTACCACTCTCTATCGTTCAGATATCCCTAATGGTGCTACCAGTAACGAGGATAGCCTCTTTACAAATGCAGTAAACATTGGTAATTATGCAGTCAAAGGTGACGGTTATATCCGCTTCCTTGCTAAGGTTGTTGATAAAAACCTTGCTTGTGGTAATAACCGTTTAATCAACTGGGCTAAGGCAAGTGCTAATGGTTTTGCTATTCAAGACAACGCTGATGTTTATGTCAACAAAGTCTGTAATGAGACTCCAACTCCAAAGCCAACCCCAACCCCAGAACCAACTCCAACTCCAAAGGAGCTTCCAAAGACTGGTCCTGAAACCGTAATTACCGGTGTTGTTGGTCTTGGTGCCATCATTACCTCTGCTGGATACTACATTGCTAGCCGCAAACAACTTCGCTAATTGACCGCTCCGAAGTATAAACTCTCGGACGCCAATCGAAGTCCATCGCTTCAAGACGAACAAATAACCTATCTATACATATCTCTTCTAGGATAAAATCTAAAAGGAATATAGTCGCGAAGCACTCAAAAAAGAACTAGAGCAATCTGGTTCTTTTTTGTTGCCCTAAATATATCTGATATTATAAAATACAGCTGAATATTACTTTGGTAAAGATTAATAATAGTATATAATACTTGACAAAATAAAAGCCTTATGCTATAATTACAATGTCTACTAATCGTAGAGTACATTAATATTTAGTACTCTAGCTCTCTCACAAAGGAGGAAAATGTGATGAGAAAGAATCTTGTTGTTGCTGTTGTTGCTGTTGTTGTTACCACTGTTATCCTTGCTACTGGTTGTGGCCAGAAGGCCACTGCAAGAAAGACTCCTGAGGCGACGCCGATCGAGACTACTTGCAACAGAGCGGATGATCCGGCAAACAAGGGTTATGCTCTTGTCGGTTCTGGACAGACAACAGTTGGTTCCGACCATGTGGAATATCTCAGCGATTATACAGGCGAGTTCAAAGACCCTGACGATTGCGAAGATATCCACCACGAGTATGCAGGTGAATTTGACCTGGATGCTTATGAGGCTACCAAGCCGATACTGAAAGCTGAGACTCTCAAGTTGACGCCCGAGGTTGAGGACCATGGGAACACTAAGGTGTTACCCAAGCCTCGCAAGGCTTCCGAGAAGTCTGAGGAGACAAAGCCTCAGGAAATCCCGGAGACAAGCAACATCCCCAAGGAAGCAAAACCGGTTGCAGGTGTTCCGCAATATGAGGACCCCTTACCGCCGGCAGCTGCTTCGGTTGATTTCGAGAGCATCCTGAAAGGTATGGGTGCAACCGAGATTGACACAATCACTCGCAGTAAGGCGACGGGTAACACCTCGCTGGTCGTAAGATTCGGAAACGGCATTATTGCCGATTTCTACTTCGACACTCCCGTGAGTGGACAGGGCATTGCCTTGACTAGCTTTTCGGTCTATGCCGCAGACGATGCATTCAGCCTCACAGGCGAATCCGACTACGGTATGTCCAGCTGGTCTATGAGCTACGACATCGACAACGCAGGTGCACGTGATTTATACTACGTGCTTAGCCCGTCCGATCGCTACTTTAGCGACACGGATCACGGCAAGGAAGCCCTTCTTCTGCCCATGGAGATCACTGATCTCTTGAGCAAGGATGTCGCTCCTTATCTGCAGGTTAAAGATGTTTCGCTTGAAAGCGAGCCCAAGATCTAAGCTAGAGGAAATAAAGGCTCTCTTCGGAGAGCCTTTTTCCATGTCAAAAATACGCAAAGCCAATATAATCTATCCTCTCAAATGTAATATATTGAGAAGTTAATCCACGTTATAGTTGTCAAATCATACTGTTTATGTTATAATAACAGAGTCTACTAATCGTAGAGTACTTTAATTCTTAGTACTCTAGCTTTTGTCACAAAGGAGGAAATTGTGATGAAGAAGCGTTTTACTGTTTCTACTGCTGTTCTTTCTGCGCTGCTTATCGGTGGTCTTGCGATTGCTCTTGCGGGAGCATATCAGCAGAACCTTGAACGGAAACAGCAGGAACTGACTATGGAAGCTGAGGTATCTGCCGCTATCGATGAGTGGCATAAACAGGAAAAGATTACCCCTGATCAGCTCATAAGAGTTGCAGACACGCTCTACGGGACAGCTTCCAAGTATGGTGCCGCTGAGGATGTCAAGTACGCGGAAGAATTTCGCGATGCAGTCAACTCGGCTTTTGTCACCACGACAAACCAGACCCCGGCGTCGAAGCGGATGATCAGATTCAATAAGGTCTGGAACATCACTTCGAGCGCATCTCTTGAGACGATTCTCAAGAGGCATGGTGCGACCGAGGTCAGCATCAACAATCGTCTTGACAGCGTAGACAGAGATGTATGCGTCTATGCTAGTTACCCGAACGGAATCATTTCTGAGTTCCGCTTTGGTATTGCTAGTGAAGAAGACGATCTTCTGCTAGATGGAGTCCGGTTTTATGCTGGACATCTGAGCAGAGCTAGTTTCACTCCCATTATGGATTCCAAGTGGGACAAGAAATATAGCTTCGATGGGGTAATGACTGATCCGGACGAGAATGGCAGCTATGATGTTATTGAGTGTGAAGATATTCCGATTTATACACACGAAAATGGCTGTCATGGCAAGATCAAAAAGTACCGCATCTTCATCCCTCAGACTTTCGAGAGTGTCATTATGAAACAGCTGGTTGACCGTTATGTCAATCTTGAAAATGTTTCACTCGAAAGCGCCCCTGAGATTTAAGCTAGAGGAAATAAAGGCTTTCTTCGGAGAGCCTTTTCCCTTACTTAATAATCTCGCTTATCCTTGCAAAAGAATAGAATCTTTACGCTTATTCTTGCAAAAGATGCTAATTTATATGATAATTTTTTTATCTAATCAACGGACTAGTGTACTTTATATAACTAGTCTTTCTGTATAGGGGGATTTTATGAGGAGAAGATATTGGTTATCCATTGTCAGAATCAAGCGGAGTCTTCGTCGGATGTCTGCATCACAGAGTCGTAAGTTCGCTGGCTATCTTATGTTGCTGGCCCTAACGATCTCTGGCTGCAGTCTCAATAGCTCGATGAATCACGCTACCTCACAGGTGAAGCTCGAGTCTTATCTGTCGCAACAGAGTCAGACGGCGGAGGATAATATTATCGCTAGCTTTGACCTGTATCAGTATCTGCTTGATCGAGGCGCCGTAGATATTTGGCGGATTCAGGATTCCAATCCGAAAGATGCTGATGTTGCTGTACGCTTCAAGAACGATATCGTTGCGATTTTTTATTTTAGCAACGAGGTTGGCAAGGGAAGCAAGTATGGCAAGCTGATGGGGATTAGTGTCTTTGCGGCCGACCCGGACTACCGTCCGGAATCCTGGGACCCGTCCGCGACGATTGTGAAGTCATCGTCACGTTCGGAGTGGAGTCGGTGGTTTAATACCACTAGTCCCGATGATTTTGTCAACGACACGAGGTATAAAGAGAAGAATGAGGTCGACCATTTTTATTCGGTCTCACCTAATAAAATCTTCTATACCATTAACTCGGCTGGTAAGACGGTCTTGGTCTCGGTACCGCAGTATTTTGGCGCAGGGTTCGAGGCAACGGTGGGGCGCTATCTTCAGCTGTCCGAACCGTCGTTTATTGTCGATCCGCTCGATGGGACTAATATCGGAGGTGAAACCAACTAATCTCTCAAGGATTTGAAATACTAGTTTTAAACTCCCCGTATTTGGGGAGTTTTTATATGCCAAGATCTAAATTATTATTAGAAATATTACTAGAAACTACTAGAGTTTTACTAAGTATGATAACTATTTGAAAAAAATGCATAATTATTGTATAAATACTAGACAAAACTATAACTTTATGTTATAATACAAACAACTAATCAAACGACTAGAGTTCCTTAAAACTCTAGTCTTATTCTTTTAGAAGGGGGTAACCTTATGAAGAAACTGTATCTCGCAATTGCAACTCTGGCACTCGCTGCAACGCTCGCAACTGGCTGCGGAAATAACTCTGGGGCTGCCAGAGCTGATTCCAGCACCGAAACTGATGCGAGCCTCAACGAAGAGCCCACTTCGGGTGATTCTCAGGATGGACAAAAGCACTATGATGCTCTCAGGTATGCTGATGGTGATTTATTTGGTGTTAAGTCCGTAGATCCGTCGAAGGTTAAATTTGAGGATCACATTATTCCGGAGATATGGGAGAAGGAGGATGGATCTCAGGTTGTGCAAGGCTATAAATTTGACCTTGAGAACTACTTATTCGACTATGGTATGACTGAAGTAAAACTGCTGAAGTGCGATGAACGGGAGATGGTTTATAGTTTCAAGTTCAAAAACAATCTCGTTTTAGGTTTCTACTTCTCTCCGATTGATGATGGGTGTTTCGATAATGAGGACTATGAGCTTACAGAAGTTGCCGTCTCAGCATGCACTCAGGATTATGATGTTCCTGACTACAATGTCTTAAGGCATGCAGAAAAAAGTAAAATAAAGGGACTTGCTTCATGGATGAGAGTAGTTGATTTTCGGTATCATGGTGGCGAAGTGGACACAAGGTTTACAGTTCCCGATTACAACAACAAGGATAGATATGAACCGTATTATTTATCTGACGGTAGGCTCCTCTCTTTCTACGAGTCTAAGGAGCTTTTCGTTCCGGCAGACTTTGATGAAACCTTCAAAACGTATGTTGCGCCCTATTTTAAGCTCCGCACTATTGGTCTCGATAAAGACCCGCTGAAGAACAAAATCAAGTAACTCTGGCTGATATGTGTTGCTCATCACGAATAAGACATGAGGCTCCCAATATTGGGAGCCTTTTTGCTGCTCAAAAAACTCTTTTATTTTTTTAAAAAGTTTATGCTATAATCAAAATAAGATGGGTCCAGAAATAAACAATATTCAAAATAACTTGAATAAAAATAGTTTTACATATGAACAGGCGGGAATCACTTCCCCAGGTCCGACAATTCAAGCTAAGAAAAAAATAAAACCCATAATCCTTATTATTGTCAGCATTATCATAATTCTAGTTGTATTTGGCATCTTTTTCATTCTAAATTCTCCTAAGCAAAAAAGAATTGGTTCAAGAAAGAAAGAGGATCTTATTAACTTTATTAAACTCTATCAGTATGGAGATATAAATGATAAGAAAGATATAAATGTGAACCTTCCGGCAAATTATACATATGCGTATAAAATGCTGAGTGGAAACAACTCTGATAAAAAACAAAAAGAGTACTCAGATTTAATGACTTCATCTTTATTAAAATATAGCAACCAGGAAGTTGTTTATGATTTCTTGCTTTATTATACGCAAAATCTACAGCTTTATTCAAACCTGGACAAGATTAGGAATGAATATCTAAATAACGGCAGTGAATCAGCAAATAAGCTTGTTGAAAATATGTCAGCAGAATTCAAGAATACTAAAGTTGATTATCTCAGGGATAAATTTAATCTAATTACGGAACTATTTAAAAACACTGTTAGTTACTATAACTTAATTGATAAGGCCAATTGTATTAAAGATAAAGAAATAGATAATGCGTGTGAAGTTAGAGTTCGCAATGATGATGTATATCATCTTGAGGTGTATAACATATTTTCCGATATCAATGATGCAGAATCGGTAATCGAGGAAAGACAATTAGATTTTTCAGTAAAATTCAATGATATATTGATTAATTTTTATAAAATTAATACAGCAAGTAATGAAAAGGGAACAGAAAATGCTAAAGCAAAGAAATAATAAAAATAAGAAAAGCATTCTCAGGCTAACCACGGCTGTGGTTCTGTCTTCATTACTAGCATTATTACCGTTATTTAGTGTGGTTTGGAAAAAAAATGATGTATATGCTGATGGTTTTTCGAATGCGGATATTGTGTTATTAGAGGCGATCAAAAATGGTCTTAAGAAATGTATTGATAATGGCTTTCTTAAAAAAACAGAGATCTCCAATTCTAATAACCTAAAAGCGGCAGATCTTTATAATAACACCGTTAACGTAAGAGATGAGAACTTTGTTGCGCTACCATATCGATATGGGACCGGTAATACGATTAGTGATGGTGGAGTAAGCTGTAGGCAACTATTTGATGGGTTTTCCGATGGTGCAAATAATTCATTTAATACCTATAGACAACTTGGGGGTTCCGGAGCACCAACAAATGGAACAGATCCTGTAGAGCGAAAAAATGCATTCCTAGAGGCATTAGGTTTCAGTTCTACTGGGGGCGGAAGTGATCAAATGACTTGCGGTAAGTTAGTTTACTCTGTTGTAAAAGGATCTACATCTACATCAAATTCCACAAATACAATTTGCGTAAGTACGGATGCGCAGGGAATCATCGCGTCGGCTCGTGGTGCTGGTAAGAATCTTAATCAAAATGATTTTGTGATTAAAAATGATGGCAGTAATCAAAATCTAAAACTTGCATATGTAGACGGTGCCATAACGCTCATGGCAGATACGTCAAATGACATTGGTAGCTGTGGATTGGCTCCAGCAAAAATTTATTCTAGCGTAAAAATTAATGACGGCAACTCAAGAATAAATGCAAAAGAACTTTTTAATACGTTTTTTGATAATATTCCGGTAAACTCATTGAATAGTGCGCAATCAGATGTGATTGGTTCGTCTAATGATTTAGATGTAAACGCAGCGCCCTCAGCTCATGGCGGATGTATCCCCAAAACCCTTAAAAAAGAGCTTAATGCTGATTCTGTTTTGGTTAGAGCTAGCGAGTCAAAGAACACAGTTAGTACTGAAAATACCAGTACCAATAGCGACTTGAGTGCTGCCATGGGTAAGAATTATAAATATACGGGATCTCCTGACTATGATAAATTGATGAAAATCCTGGTGCCAAATTATTCAGCCCCTGATGATAGTACTACAGCACTTGCTAGTGCCTATAACTGGTTCTATCTCTTAAATGATGTGTTTAAGGGAATAAGCATTGATGAGTCAATCAAGTGTAATACAACGCAACCTAGCAACGGTATTTACCTTAAATATTACAATCGATCTGATGATGATCCAGAGAAATTTGAAGAAGAATATTGTGCGCTTGATGAAGCTGCCCTTAATCAAAAAAGCTCTACTGTGATTATGCCAGGCCGCGAAGCTGGAAAAGCCAGCGGCGCATTAAGATCGAGTAGTGGAATAACTATTGGTCTACTCACATCTAGAGACGCGCTAGATAACCTAAACAGGTTAGATCTAACTTCACTCTGTGCACAGGATGGAAGTTTTCCGCTCTGTCGCGCCAATCCTTCAGAATGTCAAGAAGACCCTACAAGGGAAGACTGCCGTAATGCTAACAACGCTAGTGAGGCTGGGGAAGATGGGCAAAACGGCGAGCAGGCTGCTTGTATGCAAAATTCGGGTGCTTTAGGCTGGGTGATCTGTCCTCTAATGTATGGCATCCGAGATGCTGCAAACGGTCTCTTTCAGTATGCAGTATCTCCACTTCTGCGCGTCCATGAATCAGTGCTAACGGGTCTAAGTAGTAGCTCAAATTCACCAATGTACCAAGCCTGGTCGTTCTTTAGAAATGTTGCTAACATCATGTTTGTTATTGCTATGCTATTTGTAATTTTTTCACAAATCACTGGATTTGGCATAGATAATTATGGTATAAAAAAGATCCTCCCTAAATTAATTGTGACTGCAATTATCGTGAACTTCTCTTATATTATTTGTGGTATCTTTGTTGATCTATCAAACATAATCGGTGAAGGTATAAAAAATATTCTCGAATCCGTTGCAGGTAGCACAACCACTGCAACTGAAAAGCTTGGCGATAATGTAGTGGGTGCAATTAATGCATTGGTGGGTGCGCTTGCTACCGCTGGGGCTGTGACTGGTGGTCTTACCATTGCCGGGGCGGCTCTTTCAAGTGCAGTTGTCTCTGGCTCGCTACTGACAGTTATCTTCCCAATTCTTGCCTTCGTCGGGTCTGCACTTATGGCTGGATTCTTTGCGATGTTGATGTTGGGTCTTCGTCAAGCACTTATCATTATCATGATCGTTATTTCGCCAGTAGCTTTTGTTCTCTATGCAATACCAAATACTAATGGCTTATTTAAGAAATGGTTTCAATTATTTAAGACTCTATTAATGCTATTTCCAGTATTCTGCTTCATGGTTGGTGGTGGATTCTTAGTCTCAAATATCATTATTAAGGGTAGTAAGGACTTCTTTATGACCATTATTGGCGGCCTAATCAGTATTGCACCATATTTTGCTGTTCCATCGATGACTAAGAATGCCATGAAGGGATTTGATGGTGCTGTTGCCGGACTCGGAGCTCTCCAGCAGAAGGCAAATAATGCGGGAACAAGCATTAACAAGAAGATTACTAATTCTGATACAATGAAAGACTCTATGCAAAATGCTCAGATTGGTAAAATGCAAAGATATGTTGATAAATATAAGGGAACGGATGTCTCTAAATTGCAGCCATGGCAGAAAAGAAGGTTAAGCAACGCTGTAGGGTTTCTCAATAAAGATGGGCGTAAAAATGCAGCAATTGGTGCGGCAATGAAGGAGTATGAATATAATGCAGATCCTCGAAATGCTGCAAATATTAATCGCTCAACAATGCGTAGTTTGAATGATACAATTCAAAATGATATGATGAGTGAATTTAAGTCTGATAACATGAGTGTAGATGACGCACTGAGGGCATTGAATCACGCGCAGGAATATGAATATGATAAAGGAACTGCTGAGGATAATCGTGCAAATGACAATAGAGTCAGTGCATTAACCTCATATCTAGCCTCAACCAAAGAGGGGCAAAAGGCATTCGATAAATACGTAAAAGGCAAATATGTAGATAGTACAGGTCACGCGTTACAACCAGGAAAATCTTCTGATCGTGCAATGGCCGTTATCCAACAAACAATGCAAGATAAACACTCGGATCTAAGAGATAAATATCATACAACATTCGAACAATTGGACACCAAGAGAGCAACTCAGGATATTGAAAGTATGATGGGTCCAACCCAAGATGCAAACAGGTTAAGTAGTGGTATGCCTGCAACGACACGTAAAGTGGCACGAGAGTTGGATTTCGATGATTATTCTAAAATGGGTAAGCAGGACTTTGAACAATTCTATGAGGAAATCAAAGGTGCAAATGGTGCACCTAGTACCTATAATGCTCAATATGCGCCGGGTTCCGATGAGTATAACCATCTAAACGAATTAGCCAATTCGCGCATTAAGCAATTAAAATCAGACCCATCGCTTATTTCAACATTATCAGATCAAGAAAAACGATTCATTTCAGCCTATAGTACCGGTAGAGTTGATGTTAATACGATTAGCAATGTCCTATATATGAAGGACGCGAGTGGTGCGGTCACAGGTACTATTGAACAAGCGTAATATCTGACTGAATAGACCACGGTCCACCGGATCAGCATAAAAATAATACCTCACATGAGGTATTATTTTTATCTAACTCGACAAGGTTCCAAAGTAGTCTCAGATTATCTCTACTTCTCACCCGCGGCGACCAGGACATTTTCGAATAACACCCCCACAGTCAATGGACCAACGCCGCCGAGCTTTGGCGTAATTGCCGAAATATCGCTTCGTTCGCGAATCTCATCTGAAATGTCGCCAACTAGCTTACCGCCCTCACTTGCCGTTCCTGCATCGACAATCACCGCGCCAGAACGAATCATCTCCGAGGTGATCGAATCTGGCACTCCAGTTGCCGTCACGATAATTTCATATTCTTTCAACTTTGAAAAGTCCGAACCACGATGAAAGACCTCGACCTCGAGTCCAGAATTCTGCCACATGGAAATTAGTGGCCTCCCCACCAACTTACCGCGCCCTACCACCGCAATTTTTTTACCAACTAGGTCAATATTGTATCCAGTAAGTAACCAGTTAATTGCCGTAGCTGTTGCGCTATCAAATCTTCCGCGTCCAGATAGGCCATCAACGTCTTTCTCTGGCTGAATTAAAGAAACTACCTCCTCAGTAATCTCGCGGTCAACAAGCGGCAGCTGCACAATAATTCCAGACACCGTCTCATCCAGGTTGGCCTCAGTTACAGCCGCAACTAGCGCCTCGTGTGTTGGCTCAACCTTTGCATCGACCACCTCGACACCAATATCTTCTCCGTATCGACACTTCAGTTTTACATATTTCTCAATCACTGGATTATCCGAATCACGAATAATCACGAGCTTTGCTCGCTTCTTATTGCTGCGCAAAATCTGCACCAGGTGCGCCTGTCTCTCCTTAACAAACCCCACCAGCTCTCGTCCGTTCAGTTCTTTTACCATTTATTCTCCAATTTCGTCTGGCTCTTGTTCAATTCTAAAACCAAACTTCTCAAACACAATATTCGCAATTTCTTCGCGTGCTGCTGTAAGATCGGCATAGGTTCTAGCGCTCTCATTGATTAAAATTAGGGCTGCCTTCTCGCTCACTTTCATACCATGGAAGACCTTACCTTTAAGTCCCGCCTCTTCGAGCAGCCAACCAGAGTTCACCAAATTAGTACGTTTTTCTGGAGAGTCTGGCCCCACCTCTTTTGCGTTGCGCCAAACCTGAATCCCGCGAGCCTCTGCCTCATCTGCTTCCTCATCTGTTAGGTAAACATTCTTGAAAAAGCTACCAGCACTCGCAATCTTTTCAGGATCAGGCAACTTACTATTTCGCACTTCTTTCACCATGCGAGCAATATTGAGTGGTGAAAAATCCGTCTCGTGATGTTCGTCAACATAGGCCTGCAGGGAACGATAAAACGGAGGATTGAGCTGCCCTTTCTTCACACGTACAGTTGTTGCGTAAATAAAATAGCGTCCGACATTTTTACCAGAGTTAAAAATCGACTTGCGGTAACTCATCTTCATTTCGCTAGCTGGAATTACCACAAACTCACCGGTTTTCGTGTCATAAGCATCAACAGAAACAATCACCTGTGTCACTTCTTGTCCATAGGCGCCAATATTCTGTACTGGTGCGGCGCCTGCAGTGCCTGGAATTCCTGCCATCGCCTCGATTCCAGAATATCCACGCTCGGAAACATACGTTACAAGGTCGTCCCATTGCTCGCCGCCATAAGCCTTAAAGTAAGCTATGTCGCCACCCTCAGAGCTTTCACCTTCAGAACTTTCACCTTCAGAACTTTCGCCGCTCTCAGGCCTTTCAACTTCAGGCCTCTCGACTTCAGAAATTCCCATAATGCGGTCAAGGATAATTACGCCGTTGAATCCCTCATCTTTTGCAAAGGTATTCGCGCCGCCGCCGAGTACACAAACTGGTAGATTGTGTTCCTTAGCAAACTGATAAGCCTCTGGGATTTCTTCCTTTGAAGTTACGGTAATCACAAAGCGTGCTGGCCCACCAATTCTCATGGTTACGAGATTTCGGATCGGCACATTTTCTTCAATTTTCAACATTTTCCTCCTCTTTTGTGAGTTATAATACCTAATTTTAACATAGATTGACAAAAAGCATATTACATTATATAATAATAATGCTTAGATACACTACCTAGGTGTGCTACGTACATTTTAGGTAGTCTTTTTGTATCTTGTCAGAGTATGAGGAAACCTCATCGCAAGCCACGGGCTCTGACGTAGGAAAGGGGAAGATATGGAATACAAGGCATCGAAAGTCAATGGCAAGAAGTACATCATGCAGGAAAATGGTGAGATCATCGGCCTCTACCTGACTGGTAGAAGAAAGACCTATGGTCTGAACGACACTGTCGAGATTAAATCGATAGCGATACCTGAATCGGAGGAAGCTGCAGATAACTCAGACGATTCCTTAGGTACGGTTAATCCGGACGGTACGGTCACTCTGGGGAAGGCATTAGGCTCCACCACTCAGCTTCAAGGCTCCATTATTCAGATTCTCGGTGATGACGACAGCGCAGACTTGATTGTCCGCACTAAAGGCAATAAGCTTTACAGTTTTAAGACTGAAGAGGTCCATCTGGCTGGTGTCAGCAATGTCACCTTCAATGCTCGGCGCAGTTTATTTAAGTCGGAACAGGAATGGATCGACGACCTCTCGGATGTCTGCCGGAAGTTTGATGATCTGAACAGAAACAAGCATTGGTCGGAATCGTATCCCGAGGATGAAATCGTTGAACTTTATGGTGTTATGCAGCGACTCAAGGAAAAGGATTATGGCCAATGGGAAGACAGCGCCATTAGAGCACGTTTCAACGCGGTCTGGGCCGAAGTTCGCACCGCCTACAGTAACATCCTGATCAATGATCGCGACGATGATTCTAAGGATGTGAATCCTGACGACTCAGAATCGGACGGCTAAACTATATGTCTTAACGGCTAGGTCGCAGCATCTGGCGTCTGAATCACTTAATTCAAGCCCCCCAAAAGCTACCAGAGTCCCCAGCGTCTTGCTGGGGATTTTTCTTCCAAAAGATTTTACCCTAGTCAGTACCAGGGAATTATGTTAAAATATAACAGATAAAGAAAGGCACAAATGGCAGTTAAGAAAAAGAAGATTGTGATTTCAAAACTTAATCGTAACAATAATCACAAACACAGCGAGAAACGCAAACGCAATAAGTAATTAAAAGTTCCCATAGGGAACTTTTTTAGAATTAAGATCGGAATTATTTACTTCATATGGTTTACTTTATAGAGATAAAACGAGTGATAAAGTTTTTCGTATTTTACGCCCGGAATATCAAATGCGTTGGAAATAAAATATAGTTCCTTGCCAAGTCTGGTTGCCTCTTGTTGAACTTTTTGAAAAATCTTCTCCACGTCACGCGAGTCGCTAAACGTGTATACGACGGTCGTATTTTCCGGGAACTTATAATTTAGGTAATTTTGGCAAACCACCTTCGGCAATGGTCTTATCTTGCGAAGGCGAATCCTGGAGAGGAAGGAAAGAACTGGATGTAACTCAATGCCAAGTGTCTGTGCTCCCATCTCAGCTCCAACTTTCAAAACCACTCCGTCCCCCGACCCCATATCGATTAATAAATCTTTTTTACTGAGCGGATATAATTTCTTAAACATTTTGCGAATCTCCGCCTCCAAACTCGGTACGTATGGCGCCCCAAAAAATACGGTAATCCCAAATATAAACGCCAGTCCCATAATAATTAAGGACAAAATATGTATAATCTGAAAAAAATTAGAGGAAAAGTGGTTCATAAAATTATTCAGGAAATCGTTCATAGTTCTATTGTACCCTAGAATCCGATCAAATTATCTAAAATCTACATATGGTTTTTAATCTACATGCAGCTATTAATTTACATACGGTCATTAAAAGCGCGCCACGTGGATTCATGAAATCGAAAAATCACGCAATATGTGCTAAACTAAAGATATTGCACCCGTAGCTCAGTGGATTAGAGCATCTGTCTTCGGAACAGAGGGTCGTGGGTTCGAATCCCTCCGGGTGTACCATACTTAGCGGCGGAAGCCGTTTTTTATGTGTGATGGAGAAAAATAATCTGATTTTATAGACAAAACTACTAAAAAGTGGTACTATATCTACGAGTCGGGCCGGTAGCTCAGCTGGTTAGAGCACGAGCCTCTTAAGCTTGGTGTCGTGGGTTCAAGTCCCACCCGGCTCACCACAATAAAATCTGGTCATATTTTGGCCTCGAAATCAGAATTTGATGTAGTCCTTGCGTAGAGGGCTTTTTTGTTAATTTTGAGGCTTAAAAAATATTTTTTGCTAAATAAAGCGTTAAATGTTGTAGACAATAAAATCATCATAAAGGAGGAACTCATATGTCTAAGGTGAAAAAAGAGACGATTGAAGCAAAAGGCTTTGCTATTCAAATTTATACTGAAGACTTTAAAAACGACTATATAAGTCTAACGGATATTGCTAGATACAAAAATGTGCATGAACCTAAAGATGTTGTTAAAAACTGGTTGCGAGTAAGAGATACAATTGAATTCCTTGGCCTATGGGAGACTATTTATAATCCTAATTTTAAAGGGGTCGAATTCGACTCCTTTAGAAAGGGAGCAGGAACAAATGCATTTACCTTATCCCCTCAAAGATGGATTGAAAAGACAAATGCAATAGGAATTGTTTCTAAATCAGGACGATATGGAGGTACATTTGCTCATAGTGATATAGCGATGGAATTTGCCTCATGGATTTCACCAGAATTTAAGCTTTACATTATTCAAGACTATAAGAGACTTAAGTCAGATGAAAACTCTAAACTATCATTAGGTTGGAATTTGAATAGAGAAATTTCCAAGATTAACTACAAAATTCATACAGATGCAATCAAAGAATATCTCTTAAAGGATCTTAACAACGAACAGCTATCCTATAAGTACGCGAGTGAAGCAGATATACTCAATGTTGCCTTGTTTAATAAGAGAGCTAAACAGTGGCGTGAAGAAAATCCTGAGTTAAATGGTAATATGAGAGACTATGCAAGTCTGAATGAACTGCTGGTTCTTGCAAATATGGAAAACTATAATGCAATTCTTATTGGTAAAGGTATGGATCAAAAAGAAAGAATGATTGAACTGAGAAAGCTTGCTAGAAATCAGCTGATGTCAATTGAAAAAATGAACAATGCAGGAATTAAGAGCTTAGAAGATAAGTCAAAGAATCCATAAAGGATTTGTCCAATGTTCTGACACACTTGAAAGCTTACTTGATTAACATTCCGTAGCCCTACTTTAGATCCTTGTCTTTATTGCATATATTCCACAATTATCACTAGTTTACAAGGAAATAAAGCTCAACCATTCCAACCACTATTCGCAGCAGCTTCTTGTTTAATTTGGGTAATCTATGGTTGGACAAAAGAACCTAAAAAAGACTGGATTCTCATCATTCCCAATGCAGTGGGAGTGATATTGGGTGGTTTAACTTTTATAACTTCTTTATAAAAAAGTCGGCTCATTTTTGTTATAAATCGTTTTGGCAGTATAATGACTTTAAATAAGAAATCACTAAAGAAGGTCCATTATTACTAAAAAGGTCCATTGTGACAAAGAAGGTTCATTATGACAAAAGACTCTATGGCTAAATCAAAATCCCATTTGCCAATTTTGGGAGTTGGCCCCATTTATGTCCTTAGTATTGTCTTACTAAGTAGTCTCTCCATCTTTGTTGACGCAACCCTCATTCATCTCCCGCGACCCACCTCTGACTTTCTCAAAATATTTTTATGTATTATTGGTTTTTTACTTATCTTATCTGGCTTGCTTATTTATTTTCTTGCGATCAATGCTAAAATCACTAGCTCAATTAAAGAAAACACCCTCGTCACTCAAGGCATCTACGCCGTGGTTCGTAATCCCATCTATTCCGCCTGGCTTTTTATCTGCACAGGTGCCCTTTTTCTCTACGGTAATCTTATTCTCACACTCATTCTTTTTCTTGTTTTCTGGCTCTCTCTCACCATTCTTATGAAGTGTACTGAGGAAAAATGGCTCACTAAACTTTATGGCGAAGTTTACCTTGAATATTGTCAGAAAGTCAATCGCTGTCTTCCATGGTTTCCCAAAAAATAATCTAACCAAGATCAAGGGATTATCAATTATTAGCATGTTAAGTCAACTTATCCTTCATAATAATTAAAATCGCAAACACCGCCATATCTCGCTTATGCTATAATAAGCTCAATGAACGAGCAACAAATTCAAGAACAACGTCGAGCAAATGAAGAGCAGGCCGCCTCGTCGCGCGCCATGACTCTGGGGCTGCCATATCTTGACACGCGCCCAATCGAAGAGACATTGCCTTTACTTTTTAATCTAATCGACATCCAAAAGATGCACTCTGACTACATCTTGCCGCTTCAAAAAGGTGGCAATGGGGAACCATACCAGTTCATGGTCACTAGTCAGACTCCACGTAGCACCATTAAAGAGTTGAGTGAAAAGTTCAACGTCAATGGTGATGGTGTCGATTTCTTCTTAATCTCAAACAGCGCCTACCAGGTGATGATGCTTCGTTATGATCCGCCAAAACAGGTCCACTACGATGATATTCGTATTGCCAGCGACGGTGATTCCGAAACTCTTGCCTCAGTTTCACAGACCCTCAACTCGGTCGGTACCGATAAAGTTTTCGACTTTCTTCTCGACCAGGCAGATAAGCTCGGCGCCTCCGATATCCACATCGAAAACCTCCGTGAATCCATTCGCATTCGAATGCGTGTCGATGGTATTCTTCACCCAGTTGCTAATCTTGAACGTGACCGCTATCGTGTCTTCATGGGCGAGCTTGGCTCTCGTGCTGGTATTTCTTCTGCCGCCAAAACTCCACAATCTGGCCACATGCAAAAAGATATTTTCCGCAACGGTTCCTCGCACCTCTTAAATATCCGTGTCGAAACTGTACCGACTATGTATGGCCAGGATGCTGTCATGCGTCTATTCAACTTTGATGAGTCTTTGCTTAATCTAAATCTCTTAGGTCTTTCTGATCGCGAACTTGCCGAGATCAATGAAGTAATTTCTCATCCTCGTGGTCTCGTTCTTATGGTTGGTCCTACTGGTTCTGGTAAGTCCACTACTCTTTATTCTATGATTAACGCGCTCAATACTACTGATCGCAAAATTATCACACTTGAGGACCCGATCGAGTACGGCATCTCTGGAATTTCTCAGATCCCAGTTAATACGACTGATGGTGGTTCCTTTGCCGACGGACTCCGCTCCATTCTCCGTCTTGATCCGGACGTCGTGATGGTTGGTGAGATTCGTGACGGCGACACTGCCAAAACCGCAATTCAGGCCTCCATCACCGGCCACCTCGTGCTGAGCTCCTTCCACGCCAACTCTACTGCGGCGGCTTTTTCTCGCATGATCGACCTCATCGGCACCAACCCGATTTTCTCTAGCTCCATTCGCATGGTGATGGCTCAGCGTCTCGTGCGTAGTCTTTCTGAAAATAAACGTGAATTCACCCCTGATGGAGCCACTCGTCAATTCATTTTGTCTAAGCTTGAAGGACTTTCTGATGAGATTATCGCCGAGCAGCTCGGCTTTACGCTCGATCGAGATAATTTTACTTTGTATGAGCCAGTCCCAACTGGCCAGGATGATCCGTTTGGTTATAAAGGTCGTAAGGTTATCATGGAACAGCTTAATGTCACTGAGGATATTCAGAGATTTATTCGCGGCGACGTAGAAGATATTAACACTACTGCTATTGAAAAAGCCGCCAGGAAAGCCGGTCTGATTACCCTGGAGCAAAAAGGCATTCTTGCCTGCCTTCGCGGTGAAACTACATTAGATGAAATATCAAGAGTGATATAAAGAGAGGAAAAAATGGACAATAATTTCGAAAAAACACAAAATTTAAACTCAGAAGACTTAGGCCACCCAGACACAAGTGTGTTGGGCGCCGAACCAGTAGACGCGAAGTTGCAGGATGAAAGTCCAGCTGCTGATCTTGCCGCTATGGATTTAAAACTAGACGATGCAGCCCGTGAAAATCAAGCAATAGCCGAAAGTACTCCTGCTGAAAACATCTCCGCCGAAAGCTCAAATCTTGATGGTGCCATTGATAATCCTGTCGAGAGTCCAATCGATAATCCTATTGAGACGCATGTTGATAACTTCATCGATAATCCTACAGACGATAACTCCACATATGACAATTCCACATATGATAATTCTGCCGAACTAAAGAAACATAAAAATTCCTGGCGCACGATTGGTATAATTGCCATTATTACCTCTGTTATTCTCGCTATTCTGCTTGCTGTAATGTATTTTTATAGTGATCAGAAAATTGCCGAAGGCACCAAGCAGATCAAGCAATATCAACGCGATCTCACGAATAGCAAAACCGTAATTGCTGAATATGAAGCCGCCACACAAACCAAAGTGGTCGATTCAAAGGATCAATCTGAGGCTAAAACTGATGATAAGACAGATGGCAAGAAGGCCGACAAGCAAATTGTTAAATGGAATGATCTGAATATTAATTTTGCACAGCTCACCACTCTCATCGGCGACGACTATCGCATCACTGGCGGTCGTATTGTCACGAATGAAGATGGCACCAAGGTTGTCGCAAAAATCAGCGTCTCAAAGATGGAAAAAGTGGTTGATCCGAATGGTCTTGCCATGCCAAGATATGTTGATCACGGTATGGCCGGTCAAACTAATGTCTATACCAGAAAGCTTCCTAGCGGTTCTTGGCAATATGTTGGGGTTTATGGTGCCAATGGTATGGGTGTTATTCAGTGTAAAGAAGTTTCCGAAGAAATGCGCGCCGCTGTTACGGTCCTAAATAAATACGAACCGGATGCAAATATGAAATATTCTTGCGTTACTTTTAAGAACGACAATCCTGCCGAGGGTACCGAAAAAACAGTCTTCTAGTCTCTCGAGGTTACCCCTTCCATTTTCTATAAAACTATGTTAAAATAGGTCAAGTTTTAAGTAATAAAAGGTAAAATATGAGTTTTCTAGTGTTGAAAAAAATTGGTGACGCCCAGAAAAAGAAAGCCATCGTAGATGTTCGCTCTGGTGATACTGTCAAGGTAACTCAGAAAATCAAGGAAGGCGAAAAATTCCGTCTTCAGGTTTTCGAAGGTGTCGTAATTCGTGTAGACCGCAAAGAGTCACACACTGCACGCATCGTTGTGCGCAAAATTGCTTCTGGTATTGGTGTTGAGAAATCTTTCTTGATGCACAGTCCATTAGTTGAAAAAGTTGAAATCGTTAAGCGTGCTAAGGTTCGCCGCAACAATCTTTCATACCTCCGCAACCGCTCTGGTAAATCTGCCCGTCTCGTTGCTAAGGACTTTGATCGCGCCGCTGTGAATACTTTAGCTGAAGACAACGAAGAAGCTGAAGCTCCAGCCGAAGCTGCTGAAAAAACTGAAGAAGTTGCAGCATAATCTAACTTAGAAAACTCTAAAATAGACCTCCACGAGGTCTATTTTTATATTTAAGGTTGATATATGAAAAGTAAATTCGTCAAAAATATCTGTTTATTGCTGGTCTATTCTGTCAACAAAAACCATTCATCTAAAACAAAATCACCATTCACGCTAGCTACTGCGAGGTGGGGAATTAGCTTAGAAAATTCTGCATGGTTGTGTAAAAATGCCTTCGCCGCAAATTCCATCTGTTTATGTTTCTTCTGGTCAATAAATTCTAGCGGCTCCCCATATTGATTGTTCTTGCGATATTTTACCTCCGTAAAATAAATCTGATCATTATTTTTCGATACAAGATCAATCTCATACTGCTTGGTTTTGAAGTTCCTAAATAAAATTTCATGCCCCAGCTTTTCTAGATAATCTGACACCACACTTTCACCACGACTCCCCAGCTCAGAAGTAGTTAGGTTGTTTTTTAGTTTTAAGTCGGAGACTGAATGGGGCTTCTTTTCTTCATCTCCTCTCATCCAAATTTCCTGCACGGGGCGAAAAGATTTGCGATGTTCTGGTGTTAGACCGAGTTCTTCCATCATCCTTTGATGTAGCCCTGTCCCATATCCCACATGTTTCTCGAATCCATATCCCGGATATTTTTTCGAAAGTGCAATCATGTAACGATCTCGTTCAACCTTTGCAATGATACTGGCAGCCGAAATTTCTTTCACCAGAAGGTCGCCCTTCTTCAAAGTTGATACGTATTTTTCCAGCGGCGTCCCTACCAAAAAATTCATTGTTCCATCAATAATAATTTCAGAAAAAGGTACCTTCGCTTCCTGAATTTGTTTCACCGCCCGTCGGCAGGCCAGTCTCAGACTTTCCGATATTCCAATCTCATCGATCTCAGTACTAGTTACCCAACCAGTAGCTGAAGCCAGTGCGCCTTGCTTGATTTTATCGTATAGATTCTCGCGTTTTGCCGCCGTCAATTTCTTTGAATCAGTTAACTGAAAGAACCAGGCGTATTTTTCAGGCTCCCGCTCCGCAATTTCTGCACTCGGTAAAATACAAGCACCAATTACCAGCGGCCCCGCATATGGTCCGCGCCCCACCTCGTCGATTCCTAAAATCATCAAAACCTCCTCAAGAAATACTGGTCAAATAATTAAATCTACGGTACTTCTGCAAAAATCAAACTCTTATTTCGACACGTTAAAACGGAATTCTACAATGTCACCATCCTGCATGATGTAGGTCTTCCCAACTGTAGCAAGTTTTCCTGCGGCCTTTACGGCAGCCTCGGACCCGAGCGCCACCAAATCGTCATACTTCATTACTTCCGCGGCAATAAATCCACGTTCAAAATCAGTATGAATCGTGCCAGCCGCCTCTGGTGCCGTCGCGCCTTTTTTGATCGTCCAAGCGCGCACTTCTTTTTTGCCAGCCGTCAAGAAAGATTGTAATCCTAAAGTATCGTAAGCTGCCTTCACGAGCTCGCCCAAAGCATCTTCTTCCACGCCATAACTCTTCAAAAATTCCATTTTCTCATCCAAGCTCATGCCAGTCATCTCTTCCTCAAGTTTTGCATTCACAAACACTGCACGCGCTGGTTTTACGAGATCTCGAAGTTCATTTTTTAAAGCCTCGTTCGTCAACTCGTTTTCGTCCACATTGAACATATAAATCACTGGCTTCTCTGTCAAATATGGAATTTTTTCCTCATTCGCATCTTTGTTTTTCTTACGTTTTGCTTCAACTTTTTCACGCGTCTCAAAATCAGCAAGCTCCAGCTCGGTCTGAATAATTTCAATATCCGCTTTTGGATCCACAGCTGCAGGTGTGTTTGCATTTACAGAAACGTGCATGATATCGTCGTTTTTAAACACGCGTACCACATGGCAAATAATCTGACATTCACGAATATGGGCTAAGAATTTATTGCCCAGTCCTTCACCTTTTGAAGCACCTTCAACCAGGCCAGCAATGTCCACAAATTCTACAGTTGCCGGAATTTTTTTCTCGGCCGCATACATTTTTTCAAGTGTATCTAGGCGCTCGTCCGGCACCGGTACGATCCCCACGTTTGGCTCAATCGTCGCAAAAGGATAATTCGCCGCCAAAGCATGCGCATTTGTCAATGCATTAAATAATGTCGACTTTCCGACATTCGGCAACCCAACAATTCCAATTTTTAGATTCAAAACATAACCTTTCTATCTGTTACTATAACTATACTTATAACATATTTTTATATATAATATTAGGTATGGAAAGAGAAAAATACTTTCAGGGCCAAAATGAGCAAGGGCAAACTGAACGGGAAGAGCTACCTAATCCTGCACCAAGTTTTGATGAACACATGCGAAATATGGCCGAAAAATCACATAGGAAAACCTTTGAGGAAAAAGCTAAAGAAAAAGGCTACTATAAGAACGAAGACGGTGTCTGGGTAGAGCTTGACGACTATGGGTTTAATGAGCAGACTGGATGTTTTGAACCAGGTTATGGTGATGGCCACGAAGTGCGAGTAGAGTGGTTTAAATTAGATGAAGAATACCCGGACCTAGCTGACAGAACAGAGGCTTTAGCGGAAAAATACCAGGTTGACTATAGCGACTTCGGTGGTTTAAAAGCGAAAGTATATAAAAACGCAGATAGGCTCTCTAATGCAAGTGAAGAACATCTAGAAGATATATTTATGATTGCAAGTGCGATTTCGTTTTCTCGCCTTGGGACTAGTGAAAAATTAATTAGTTATAGCCCTGAAGAATTGAAGAATATTAGTACATTTATTGATGATTATTATATAACTACTGCACAACAGTTACCCGATGGAAAGCTTAATCGTAAGATCATGGATATTTCTGAGTGCTTTGTACTTAATTACAGTTCAAGATTGAATGAAGGTGATTTTATAAATAAGTTGTCTGAATATTCAGCTAAAGCATTTCAGAATAATACGGAAGGATACCTCTTGATTCACGGAATAGAAAGTGGAATTAATGGTATATCTCAAAATGAGGGAAGCGGGAAAAATTTCGGTGTATTCATGGATTATGCCAATGAATTATTAAGCGATAAAGAAAAAATTACAAAATATGATACTAAGTTTGATGTCATCAATACGTATGTTAGGAATCATGGAGTCGACGAAAAAACTATAAACGGTTTCAGAGACGTTATTTTTCCTCTTTTGGCGCAAAAAGATTCCGAAGTGAGTGCGATATTATATGGAGGTAACGCCTACGGAGTTGTTGAAGGTCAATACGGTATCGCTGATTATACCGAAGAATGTTTGTTATCAACTTATGATCCAGGTGATATCGATAAATTAATACGTATTTATCACGAAATACCTACTTCTGACTACAAGAAGTTTGAGCAAAACCGTAAAGATGCACTTAGGCTACAAGGCACAATTATTGGCGGAAGGGACTTTATTCATGATGAATGTATAGGCGCGAATGAAGTGCTATCTGCTATAAAAGATTATTACGATAATCGTAGTAGCGAAGATTCAGAAAAATATAAACAGAAATTAGAAGAGCTTGAGAAAAAATATCATTTCGGAGTATTACCATATGCGCTGAATTTTGAGAAATATGAACAGCCAATTGAATACATGGCAGAGGGTAGTGTCGCCGATGCTGGTAGTCCTGACGAGCGCGCTATAGATATCTTGAATCGGTTAGTCGAAAATACTCGTCCAAATCTCATCCAAGCTCCTGTTACAAAATATCCAGAACTTAATAACCTAATGAATGGCATCGTACCTTTAATTAATGAGCAAACTGGGGAGGTGCGAGTTGATATTAATGAGGTGGGAGCGGCAGTGACGGCGATTAATGAGTTAATTTTAAAGAATCGTGACAAACAGGGTATTTATCCTTCTACTATTTCAGCCATTGCATTTCTTGACAAAATGTCTACATATGCTTTAAGAGGTGTAAAATCCAAGGAGGCTAAGGAGCTCGTTTTTGATCCAGACTTTAAGGAGATAGTAAGATTCTCTCAGCTTACATCTAGTGTTGGATATAATGAGAATGATTTTGAGAAAAAATACAACCAAGTTTTGGGAAAAGTTAGCGAAGCTTATACAGAGGATAATATAGATGATTCAGTAGTTGCAGAAGGCTATCGTATTTTAAGTCAAAATATTTTACAAAACATGCAGTCACTCGGTAAAAAATACGCCTCAAAATCTACAACCAAGCGTTTTTCAGAAGCAATCTGGTCTGGCAATCTTAGCGACGAATTAATTGGACTTTTTCAAAGAGTTTAGTTTTTAAATTATCTAAAGAAGAGTAAATTCTACGCGATAAAAAAATCAACAATAGTTTAACCAGTTATTGAAGGATAGACATATTACGAGAAATGAGCTAAAAGCCTATATTTATCTCGATAAATATCCTGGTCATTGTGTAAAACAAGAGTTTCTAGATATTTATTATATTATTGAGCTATATTTATGGTTCACTTAATTACAAACATGCCAATGGAAAAAGACGTGATTGGATTCAAGAATTTTATCAAAGTCTCCAATAATAATCATCTAAGGAAAGTGCTTTATATTTACTACGTTTAGTTGCCCTTAACCCCAATGGAAGGATCACTATTATTTAGCTATAATTACTTACGGAAGTCAATCGCTGGTGACTCCATTGAATCGTCGGTAGGCTCAGGCTTTTTCTTCGTAAAATCAACCTTAGTAATTTCTTTTCGCAGTAAATCCATATCCTTGATTTTTGATATAAAGCCGTTCTTTTGCTCAATCTTTGATATGGCTATTTTTATCTCTTCGTCATTAAATACGTAATCCTGCATTATAGATTTAAAAATGTTTGAAATTCTTTTCTCAGGTGTATCAAGCATCCATTTAGCAACATTCCCATCAATACTCACATCAAGCTTATAATTTGAATCTTTGAGACCGCGTTCTTTTATTTCTTCAGCAAAAGAAAAGAAAAACACATACATATGTATGTGGGTATAGTTAGCAGAACTAGAATATGAATAAATTTTCATAACAAATTATCTAAATTCTAGCATACTATCTGAAGAGATTTTATCTATGCTATATTTAATATAACAAATCAAGAAGAGGTATAAGAATGGGTATTGAATCATTGTCAAATAATAATGGTGAAAATATGGAGAAGAAATTGGATCCACGAGTCGAGTCACTAGCTATTCCTTTGGCAAGAGATTATGCGGAGAAGAACTATCCAAAAATGGAAGATGGAACTTTTCAGCCAGCATGGCGCGGCGTAAATGGCGAAAAGTCGCTAAAGAATAAATCGCCAGAGGACTTGATGGCAGAGGGATATAGCGAGCTCGCTGCACATAAATCTGTAATTGACATTGCGAATGAATCATATGCTAATTACTCAGACTATTGGAAGGATCAAAATCGTGGAGGAGCAGAGTATCTCATCGGTTTAATGGATGAACGTGGCGCCGATTCTTTACTTGGTCTAAATCTTGATGATGAAGAGACTCGCAATGAATATGGTAGCTTAATTCATGAAAATTGGATTTCTCGTAATGAATGGGTCAAGGATCCAAATTATGGCGACCCAAAGTTAGCATGTAGTTTTTCTGAGCTATCTCCAGAGGAGCAGCAGAAAGACATTGACCAGCTTGGTGTCTTGCAAAAATGGATTAGTGAACAAAAATAAAAACTATATAGAAGCTGACAGGAAAACTATAGTAGCTTTTGAAGTTATTTTTTGAATTGAACTATTAGTTCATGGTAGTATATAGATATGAATCAAGAAGAACTACTTAGCAAAAAGCGCGCCCTCGAGTTGTATGAAACCGGAAAAATTTTGGATTTTGAGGTAGGTACAACCGCGGGGCTTCAGCAGATTCATCAATATTTATTTCAGGATATTTTTGATTTTGCAGGACAAATTCGCACCGTGAATATTGCGAAAGGGAATATGCGCTTTGCTCCAGTTCTCTTTCTCGAGCAAAACCTAAAAACCATTGATACTCTTCCGGAAGCGACTTTTGAAGAAATTATCACAAAATATGTTGAGATGAATATTGCTCATCCATTCCGCGAGGGGAATGGTCGCGCGACACGTATCTGGTTAGACCAAATTCTCAAAAAATCTCTCAAAAAATGTGTCGACTGGTCCAAGGTCGACAAGTCTGAGTATCTTTCCGCAATGGAGCGCTCTCCAGTAAATCAGCTTGAAATCCAGGAGTTACTCCGTCACAATCTCACCGACCAAATCGAGGACCGCGAGGTTTACATGAAGGGTATTCAGGCTTCATATCAGTATGAAGATATGGACGATTATGATGTCCACATGCTGTAGTCTTGAAATATGTAATCTGCAGGAAGGCTAAAGTCGCGGGCTTAAGTTTAGTAAGTTCTCTGCTCAGGGCAGCTCGCAAGAATTTGCGACATCGCATTTTTCTCAGCCTCCGTCACCCAAAGATCGTATTTAAATTTCACTGAAATCTGTCTCGCCACATACTGGCAGCGAAAGCTTTTATTGCGTGGTAGCCAGGTTGCCGCATCGCCGTCAGATTTCTGTTGATTTGCCGCCGCCTGCACCGCTATCAAGTTCAATGGATCCGTGGCAATCTGATATCTCACCTCGCTCGTTTTGTATTGTGCACCCTTTTGCCAGGCGTCGGAAAGTGCTACTACGTGGTCAATTTGTACGCCTTTTGAGATTTCTTTGCGCGTGTGAAACTCCATTACCTCACCGGTATAAGGTTCGTAAAATTTCCCAGCGATCACATTGCATTTCTCGTCGGTCACCGCCGTCTCACCAAAATCACGCTTCAAGATCCGTTGTCTTAAATTGCATCCATCAATATCCGGCCAACCATTATAAAATTCGGTACGTTTATAGCCAGTTTTTGGTGCTCTGCCTTTCACTTCTAGCTTCGCTAAAACTTCACTAGCTAAAGGAGTATTTTCCGCAGTGTCGCTAGTCTTTACCTCGGTTGCTGTCTCACTTGCTCCGGCGGACACGCTTTCAGGCTGCATCTTATTTTGGTAATTATTTGGATTCGCCAGAACCGTTAAAGCTACAAGTCCGCTGCAAATCAGTGCAGTAATCGCTCGCCTTTTTTTGTGAATCGTATTTAGGCTCATTTAATTTCTTTCTTTTGTCTTAAGAATAATTGTCTTTATAAAATATCTCGGTTAACTCATTAAAGCTCAGCCACTAGTTTTGATTACGTCGTCAAGGGTGCGTTCCGGTGATTTCGCGAGCATGTTTTACGACAGACATCAGATCCTGATCCTGGTCAAAATCCGTCTCCGGTAATTCTCCGGCAATCATTGAAATCAACTTCTTGAAGCTCATCACTCCAGTTACTCTACCGTGGTCATCCACTACCACAAAGAAATGGCAACTCGTGCGTGTAAAAGCCGCCAGTGCTTCTTTCAAAGTATAATTTTCGCCCATATAATAAACGTTTTTATCAAGAAAAGCAGAGGCGCGATCGGTTTCTTTGACGCTTAGGCTAAACAAAGTTCTCGTGTGGATCCAGCCCACAATTTCGCCACGCGATCCCACAACAGGGAAATGGGTTAAGCCGGATTTATAAAGCCTCGACAAGGTGAGCGGCCCCATAAAATCATTTTCGTGAATAATAATCACTTCTTCTTTTGGTGTCATCACTTCTTTTACGAGTTTAGCGTCGAAAGACATCGCCGCACCAATCGTCTGTTTCTGTTCTTTTGTAAGGACATCCTCAGGGAGCTTCTTGATTAGCCAAACCAAATCTTCAGGCGTTTCAGGATAGAAAATTTCTGGCAGCTGGCCGCTAGTTTTATAGTTATTCTTCTTGTCTTCGCCCCCATGATTGTCCACCATGCTGCGTTCGGTCATATTGTGTATAGGTCCAAATTCAGCCTCTTTTTTCTTTTCAGTCTCGTCACTAGCGGCAGTCTCCTTGCCAGAAATCTCATCCATCGTCGCTTCATGTCTCACCAGATTTGACGCTTCTTTTTCATCAGTAAAAATGTTGCGGTCCATAGGCCCCACAAAATCTGAATCCTCTTCAATGATTTTCTTGACAAATATTTTCGAAATCACACTAGAAAGTTTAGCAAAAAAATCCCGCATCCCTTTTTTAAAATTCTCAAAAAAGCCTTTTTTCTCCTCGCCAAAAATTCCTGATGGCTGATTGAGATCCGCATTTTGCTCGTCCATTATTTACCTCCGTTTTTTTGTCGCACCGCCCACAAACACGCTAAAATATGCTAATATCTATATTATACAAAAAATTATGGAAATAATCGAGATTTCCTAGGAGGTTTATGAGAAAATTACCTATTATTGCCATTAGCGCATTAGTAATTGCTTTTCTTTCTTTATGTTTTTATTCTTTCAACCAAAACCAGGCCTACGATCAGTGGATCGCTAGTCTTGATCGCTCGAAATATATCGAAAAAGATGAGCGCAACGGCAATATTGGCGACAATTTTGAAGTCGCCAAGGATGCAAAGGTGATGATTATCGAATATGCGGACTATCAGTGTCCTGGTTGTGCCACCACCTTCCCATTTCTCTCTGATATAGTCAAAGAATATAAAGGTAAAGTCGGCCTCATCTTCCGCAGCTTCATTTTGAGTTACCACAAAAATGGTACCGCCGCCGCTTATGCTGCTAACGCTGCCGCCCTGCAAGGATATTGGCAGCCTTTTGCTACTTTACTTTTTAAGAACCAATCTGAATGGGAAGATCTTAGCGCAGATAAGCGTGATGCAAAATTCAAGACCTACTTTGAGGAAGCTACAAATAAAAAGGGCAACACCGAACAGTTTTTTAAAGACATGAACAGTGAAGCTGTTAAGAAAAAAGTTAAATCCGACATGGCGGTCGCTAGGCTTGTCAAAATCTCTGAAACCCCAACCATTTTTGTAAATGGTCAAAAATTCTCCACCAATTCTGTCAATGAGGCTGATTTTAAAAAGAATCTCAAAAACCTGATTGATGAAGAGTTGAAGAAAAATGAGTCAAAATAAAACTCCGAAAATTGATTTTGTTATTACCTGGGTTGACGGTAGTGATGAGGAATGGCTCGCTGAGAAGCGAGCCTTCGCCGAAGGTCATTCTTTTATCGAAAAACCATCCTCAGCTGAAAAGCGAGCCTTTGCCGAAAATCAGCCTTCTACCAAAAATCAGCCTTCAATCGTAGGTCGGCCTTCTCTCGAAAAACCCAGATTTGACTCAAGCGATCTGCGTTTTCGCAACGATTTTGACTTTCTTAAGTATTGGTTCCGTGGTGTTGAAAAATTCGCCCCATGGGTTAATCGTATCTTCTTCGTCACGGCCGGACATCTCCCAGACTGGTTAAATCCTGATCATCCGAAACTGAAAATTATTCACCACAGTGATTTTATTCCCAAGGAATTTTTACCAACCTTCAATTCTCATGCCATCGAAAATAATCTCCATAGAATCAAAGAGCTTTCGGAAAACTTCGTCTATTTTAACGATGATTTCTACCTCTTAAAAAAAACTCGCCCTGAAGATTTCTTCAAAGAAGGTCAGTATCAGGGAAGAACTCAGCTGCTTCCACGAGCTTTCTTCGCTGAAAACATCCTCATAAATAATCCGTCTCGTGATATATTTCCGTATATTCAGATGAATAATATGGCGTTGATGAACCAGGATTACGACAAGCGTAGTTTCTACAAGCTTCATAAATCTAAGGCATATAATATCAAATATGGTATATTTAATCTAAGAAATTTTCTCCTCAAACCATGGCGCGAATTCTCACTTCTCTATGATCCACATTGTGCGATCTCTTATAAAAAATCAACGTTTGAGGCTGTCTGGCGAAAACATGAAGAGATATTGAGAGAAACTTCATCACATCATTTCCGCTCGGACCGCGATGTCTCGCATTTAATCTTTTACTACACACAACTACTTGAAGGCAAATTTATCCCAAGAAGCGCAAATTTCTCACATCACACCATGCTAAATAAGGATGAAAATCAAAATCTACAAATCATCCGCATGGTTGAGTCTCAAAAATATCACATCCTTTGTATTAATGATGGGGAGGTGAAAGACCCCGCAAAAACCAGAGCCGCCCTCGCCGCCGCATTTGATAAAATTCTCCCCGAAAAAAGCATATTCGAAAGGTAACACTACTCTAACCCCTCAAGGTGCTGCACTTGAGAGGTTAGTTCAGGGGTAACATTGACGTAATGCACAAAATATTGTATAATATATATGTTGCTATCTGCAAGGTACCTTAAAACTCATGCTTGCAGACAAATTGTTCTCGAAAGGGGAAGAAAATGAAAAACCTGAATGTCACGAAGGAAGTTGTCAATCGTTTTGCTGAGGCGGCTGAGACCATTATCGTCGCAAAGTCTAAGCTCAGCAAAGAGCTGACCAGATTCATCCAGGATCACCGATCCATGATTGAGGCTGACGCAAGAAAGCAGAATCCTTGCGCAGTTGAAAATCTGGAGACCACTATTCGCTGGGTGGAGTTTTGTCAAGTAAACCTTGATCACCTTGTTGACATTTTGTCAAACGAGGACGGGGTTTATAAGATCATAGCCCCAGACACCATGAAGAGCTTGAACGCTCAGATTGAATATATCGACGGCACCTTAAGGGAGTTTCTTGAGGAGTACGAATCGCATATTCACTTCGTCCAAGTTTTGATCGCTCGACACATGGTGTCTAAGCTTCTCAGGGAGAAGATTGAAAAATCTCCGGAATGGTGCAAACAGCTGGACGATCTCTACTCTGAAATCAATCAGGCTACATTTGACTTGATTAATCTATCGAGTAAACACCGGTTCAGCATTGAACCTCTTGATCGGAGTGTCGACCTCTGCGTAAAGGTGGAAGAATTGGGCGTCTTGGCACCTGGGAGTGAAAAATATTTAACAATATCCCAGGAGAAAAAGACAACATTCACCGATCTGCTGCTGCAATACCTTTCGCGCTTTGCATGAGTTTCAAGGAAGAGGGAGAATTTTCTCCCTCTTTTGCTTTTTTGACATTATTGCTACCGCCCCTTCTCTTGACAAACAGAGAAAATATCGTATGATATAGGCGTTACCTAGCATGGTGAAGATCTTTAATAAACTCATGCTAAAAATACTGCAACCTTTAGTCGTCTAATATGGAATAGGAGGGGGAATATGGAATCTTTTTTTGAGAAACTACAGTCGAACATCGGAAACTTGTGGTCGTACATCAGGAAGTTATGGCCGTTCAGCAGGAAAAACGCAGTCAAACTGAGCCCAGAAATGGTAGCATTTCAGGAGACCCACAAACTGGCGATGGACTTCGCTACCATCATTGTCGGACTCACGGATTTTGTTATCCGCGTCGCCACCGCTCAGTGCAATTATTACACGGATATTGTCTACGAAATTCTCAAGAAAGAAGAGGAAAAGCAGGATTCTTATTATATGAAAACAAAATACCATGATTTTAAATCGGTATACGGTAAGTTTCGTGAGAGCCTCAAAGCGTTTCTCTTAATCAAGCAGTCTATTAGGATTACCCAAAATCTGTATGATGGTAAAAATCTTGCGGAAGAACTGCTGGCCCTTAGCGTCGCATTCGAAAATTTTTATACTAAAGAAGACGACATTATGCGACTTGCAAAAAGACTTGATATGGAAGCGGAAAGCTCAGATTTTTTCAACATACTATCCCGAGAGGAAACAGATAACTATTGTAAACAAATCTGGGATGCCAAAATGCAGTGGGTATATGTTGATATTTTACCGTCATCTGAATACGATGCTCGGCTTCGTCGAATTAGCTCGAATCAGTTTTCCAATCCGGACGTCGTCGAAAAATTGGTCGTAGCCTATTCAACTTTCCGCAGACGTATCTATCTCTTATTTTATGCACCACTCCGCGATATTTGACAAAACACAAGCACAATGGTATAATATAGACGTCACTTGCATGAGTGATGTACCTTAAAACACTCATGCTAACTCACCGTCACATTCGTGACGACCATTTTCTCAAAGGAGGGAAATATGGGAAAGGTTACACGTTCTAAGGCAGCACGGAAGGCACTTGAGTCGAGAGTAAAGCTGTTTCTCAGCTTGGTCACTCTTAACGATAAGCGCCTCGCGGACAACAGCATCGAGATTCTGAGTGGTATGCAGGCCTTCTACAAGGATGTATACTTCAGCCTTGCAACCTGTGGTTGCACGGAAACTCGACTGGCTATTGACCCGCACGACGACTCGTCCGAGCAGCCCGATCGCTTCGAGCAGTTCGAACAGAAGCTCATTGAGCTTCGCCACTCGCTGGGATCATTGAGAGACTGGAGACGGACTCTCGACTTAGTTGGAAACGACTATGAATCCTCGCAAATCGTGGCTGAATTCAGCCGCATGTCTGAGACATATGGTAGGTTCCTGAAGTACGAAAAGGAAACCTGCAAGATTGTCTTAGACAGCTGGGACCTGGTTCAGGTACTCGATGCGTCCAGCCTGGTCGACCATGACGATTATTCCACTTACATGTCAAATCTTTATGAGAAAATCGAGGGTGGTTTTGACATCCGCAACGATTTCTCTGAAGATGACTTGTATGTAGAATTAAAATCGCAGGCCGAAAAAGGCAGTTGCAAGGCAACCTATCTTTGTGAAGGGCTTGAAATAGCCTCTCGCAGACCGGTTACGCCGCGTGCGCTGATTGAACGAGTTGGCTATGCCTTAAAGACAGCCTAACGCTCAAGACGAGTTGAGTCGCATGAGTTCCAAGAAAGGAGGAGTTTTTACTCCTCCTTTTTCCATAATGAATTATAATCTAAACAAAAGATCTGCAGGTACCAAAACAGACACTACTAATTTCAACAAAAACTGCAATTTTCAAATCAGGCACCACGTCAGAATAGACTCTCACCACCCCCGCAAAAAATTGACAATACAATAATAAAATTATATAATATCAACGTTGCTATTCGCAAGGTTCTTTAAAACCCACAGGAAAACCTTGCAAAAAACTTATTCATAGAAAAGGGGAAAACATGGATAACGCAGTTAAGGCAATGGGAATGGAAGTTGAGCGCAACTTCTTCACTACTGTAAACACACTTCTGCACGAGAAGCTTGTCTATGCGGAAACGATGATCAAGCATCTGCGCTTCATCGGCGAACTGGTTGATGAGAAGGAGGCTTCGATCCTGGGTGTCACCTATGGCAAGGAGTCCATCTACATCAAGTCAATCGTCACTGACGAGGCAAACTTCGGATCGGAGCCTGACAGCAACGAGGAATCCACCTTCGTTAAGGCCCAGATCGGTAATCTGGATTTTGAGGGTGTCACCTCTATCGAGAAGCTCTTCTTTGACCAGTGCTATGGGCGGATCTACAAGCTTTATGTATCTCTCTGCGAGATGCCGGAAGTCAAGATGATCGAATTTTGCGCCAAGCATCCGAACATTGAGGTGGCCGAGGCAACCCAGCAGATGTTCTGCAGTTTCTGCGACAAAGAAAAGGAGCTTGTCACTGCATATGGCAAGCTGATCCACAGTCCGGAAATCTTTGAGTTTACCTATAAGTTCGAATATCTTGCGAGCTTGAGGTCCTCTGAAGGAGACAACAGCTATGAGTCTCTCATCTTCAATAACCAGATCCGCAAGATCGACAGAATTAAGAAGATCTTTCTGGATGACTTACTCTCGTTGGAGGAAAACAGCAAGACTTTTCCCGATGCCGTACTCTCATTGGATGAAGACAGTCAGACCGTTGCAAACTTGAAGATGAAGTCACTTGTCTACCCCTATGGTATTTATTACCGTAAGGTGGCAAAGGCCTGCGAGATGAGTAGTGAAGAAGACATAATCTTTACGCCGTCATATCGCAACCTGCTCAGTCGTCTTGAAAAAGACGGCACTCTTGCTACGTGGAGGAATCAGGTCAGATAAGAACCAGATCAGATAACTAGCAGCATTTCCTGTGGGTGGAAGAGGGAGATTTTCTCCCTCTTTTTCAATTCTATAACTTGACAACTTATATCAAATATCTTATAACATCTAGGTTACCTAGCATGGTGAAGATCTTTAAAACACTCATGCATAATTTTTCTTATTCAGCAGTAAATATTTTTTGAAAAGGAGTATGGAACTATGGATATTGGTAGGAAAATTAGTACCACTGAGGAGACTATCAAGGCATTTGATAAATCAGCTATGACAATTATTGACAAGAAGATGGAGCTCTCTAGGATGTTAATTGACTTACTAACAGAGAAGAAATCAGATATGGAGCTTGAGCTCTATCTTCAAGGCCCTGATGGTGATAGTGAAAAATTGAGAAAGCTTTTCTTGAATCTGGAGGATCATTGGGAATGCCTTAATCGTCGACAATATAGTAGTGAATTTAAAGCGTGGAGAAATTTAACCCAGCGCGCGATGCGGTCCGTCGAGATTCTTGAAGACTATCTTGCAAGCTACAATGAACTACTTTGTATCATGCGAGAAATTATTGATAACCAATTGGTTTCTAATCAGCTTCTTGAACTACTAAATGACCCCTCAAATAGCTACGATAAAATTAACGAGGCGTATCTAGATGTAAACTACGACTTTGTGAACCTTTCTGAAACAATAAATAACCTTCAGAAAGAATGTGGATCTAATATCCTAACGGAAAAACAAGACTCTGCAGCAAAAAAGCTTATTGCGGAATACGAGGCAAATATCCCCAGCCGATATTACGATTCAAACGAGGTTATAATTTTAACCTCAAGTAGCCATAGCGATAATCCGAACATGGATGATCTAAAGGAATCAGTCCTGACAGAAGAATTATTGAGATATTTATCATAACCAGCATGAGTTCTAGCGAAGGAGGAGTTTTTTACTCCTCTTTTTTCTTTTGAAAAATTATTCTCGCAAAAAAAGTCGTGGGAATAAAATCAGGTACCATTAACCTCAATAAAAATCTGTAAATTTAAAAATCAGACACCATGCAAAAACATAGCTAACATATGAATTGACAATAAACCAATCCATTATATAATATACAAGTTGCAACCGCAAAGACCTTTAAAACTCACAGGGAAGGACACTGGCGGAAAACTATTTTCTAAGGGGGAAACATGAACAGTAATGTGAATCGCGATGTGAACATTAGCAACTTCGTACAGAAGGTTGGTAAGAACTATTTCGGGGGCATCAATAAGCTTCTGAAAGCCAAGCTGGACTTCATGGAGGAGGTGATCAGTCTTCTGCAGTTGGTCAGAATCACCGTCGCGGAAAGCGAGGCAGACTCCAATCTCACGGCGATCTATGCTAAAGAGGCTGCTCAGGTCCGCAGGGCTACGACCGCTGGAGAGCCCAAGACTCTGTCGGAAGTTAAGCAACATTTTGATGATGGTTATGACGAGATTTTTAAGCTCTTTTTTGCTATCCGCAAGATGCCTGAGCTCGACCTAATCGAATATTACAATCGGAATAAGCCCGATATGATGGCGACCCGTGTGGTGCAAGAAGTATTTTTCTCACTTTTGCAATAAGGAAAGAGATTTTATCAGCGCCTGCAGCGATCTGTTATTTAATGAGGATGTTTTGCCGATTCTGGCCAGAGTGGCGAATACACTACAGTTACAGCGTGATTGTGAAAATGCTAAGTCAAGGATGCAGGCTACCGGTGAAGTGAAGATGAGTATCGATAAAGAACTTCGTATTAGGTCAGGAAGAATCAATGACCTCAGAAAGGAGTTTGGGAAGCACCTTGGTGAAGCAGAAGAGTTTACTGATATGTCCGAGGATCGAGATTCAGTAATTCACGTCTATTTCCGCTACTTCAATCCTGGCAAAAAGATTCTCGAATCGTGCTCCACAAGTGATGAAATGGGTACTTTATTTCCGCCAAGAACTGGAAGACTTGATTTTTGATTTTTACAACCTGTGAGTAGAGAGGGAGATTTTTCTCCCTCTTTTTTATGCTTATCCTTGTTCTCCTCGTTAAATATGATTTAATATAAGTGTTGCTATCTGCAAGGTAATTTAAAACATATGGAACCTTGTAGTTTTCTTATGAAAGGGGGCAGAGATGAACGAGAACAATGCAACTGTGATGTACGAGAAGCGCTTTTTTAAGACCATTGGCAAAATCGTCAAGAAGAAAGTGGAGCTGGTCGGCAATTTCGTCAGTGTGCTTCAGGCGGTCAAGTGTCAGATTCCGCTGGTGGTCATGATGGGGAGCAAAGACGAGGCTTTCGATATTGAGCGCAGTCTCAATGCCATGCTCGGTGCCTATCAGACTTTCAACTCCATGCCGGAGATCAAGTTGTTGAAAAGCTATAGCAAGTCTCCAAACATCTCGGCCGGCGACTGTGTCACCACCTCATTTATTCATTTTACGAATGAGGAGAGCGAGTTCTTCAATTTTGTGGTCGAGCTATTGAATATGCCGCTTTTTCTGGAGAACTACCGCCAATATTGTTCGCAGAATCAGAAGGAGGCCAAGAAACTGTTATTTGATGCTTACTCGGAGATTGGTCAGTTTTACAAGGAATTTGAGGAGTACGCGGAGAGTCTGGAGGAGGGGATTCGTCTGCCTGGGGTTGGCTTTGAAATCGATCGCCATCTCTATGCCAATTCCAAGCGGATTATCGATGCCTGCAAGGCCAGTGATGAAGTCGACGTAATTCGGCGCGCCAATGGCGAGATCGGACCTGATTGTGCCTATGTCGTCAGGGTTAGAAATGGTGCTAGTCAGGCCATAGAGATTGACGAGGCGCTGGCAGATGATCTGTTTGCGGCTGAGGAAAATCTCGATGCCGACGACCCCAGATTCGAAGGGAACGGCGAAGATCTCGAAGACGAGGACGAAGACGATTGCGAAGACGGCGGCGAAGAAGACGATGATGATGCCGGTGGAAGCAATGGTAGTGGACCTGGCAATAGTAGTGCTGGCGGAAATAATGCTGGCGGTTCCGGCGGTTCCGGCGGTAATAATACTGGCGGTCCCGGCGATTCCGGTGGTAATAACGCTGGCGGTCCCGGCCGCAACAACGGCAAATCCGGCGGAAATAATACTGGCAGTAATCCGAACGGCAAATCCGGCAAGTAGTTTCATAAGTCTCAAGAGGGAGCAAGTCTCCCTCTTTTTTATTCATAGTTATCATCTATATCGCAATACTTCAAAGATTGACAAATTGATTAAAAAAATATATAATACAATGAATTTGAATAAATAGCAAATGTGAATATATTTTGCTAAAAAGAGCGAATGAGATGAGAAGGAAAAAACAGGATATAGAAAAACTAAAAGTTTGCCTGGTCTGCTCGAGTGGCGGGCATCTTGCTCAGTTGTACCAGATAAAACCTTTTTGGCAAGATAAGGTACGTTTTTGGGTAACCTTCAATAAGACAGATGCGAATAGTCTTCTTAAATCAGAAAAGGTTTATTACTGTCATTATCCAACCAACAGGAATATTAAGAATCTCTTGAAAAATACGATTCTCGCATTCAAAGTTTTAAAAAAAGAAAGACCAGATGTTATTATCTCAACCGGAGCTGCTGTTGCTGTACCGTTTTTCTATATTGGAAAACTATTTAAAACAAAAAATATTTATATTGAAGTTTTTGACAGGGTAGACAAACCTACAATGACAGGAAAATTAGTCCAGCCAGTGTGTGATAAAACTATCGTGCAATGGGAGGAAATGACTAAAGTCTATAAGAACTCAATTAATCTGGGAAGCATTTTTTAGGAGTATTATGATTTTTGTTACAGTAGGAACTCACGAACAACAGTTTAACCGGTTAATAAAGAAAATAGATCAGTTGAAAAAAGACGGACATGTTAAGGATGATGTTTTTATTCAGACCGGTTTTTCTGACTATATTCCAGAAAGCTGCGATTGGAAGAAGTTCTTATCTTATGAAGAAATGATTCAAAAGATAAAAGACGCCAAGATAGTCATTACGCATGGTGGACCATCCAGCTTTATACTTCCGCTTCAATATGGAAAAACTCCAATAGTCGTTCCGCGCATGAAGAAATATGATGAGCACGTTAATGATCATCAAGTTGAATTTTGTAGGAAATATAATTCCTTGAACAATAACATTATTGTAGTTGTGAATGTAGACGAGCTAAATTCTGAATTATTTTCCATTGTTGAGAAAAAAACTTTGATTAATAGTAATAGCAATACATTAATTTTTTGTAAAAGGCTTTCTAAGGTTTTGGAAGAAGTTCTCTCATGAAAGAAGATATAAAAGAGAAAATATTACCAAATGCCTATATGCTTTTCATCTTACTAATGATTTTTGAGCGTCTATATAATTATACTGGCATAAGCGGAAAATATTCTATTTATGTCGCAGTTGCTTGTATTCTTCTTGGAATCATAATGCAAGTGCAAAAAAATAATGGGAATATAAAACTTGGTTTTCTTAAGACGGTTATTTTAACTTTTTATTATCCTTGCGTTGAGAGTGTAAGGTATTTCTTGTTTTTTTCTCTACCAGATATCTGGAAAAAAGTATTTTTTGAAAAACAACTAATTTTATATAAAATAATCATTATTATTTCTGGTGTCTTTGTGATTGTAGAAAATGCTACTGGTCTAAAAAGAGTTGACGGCTTTATGTATTCACCAACCATCTTCTCATGTATTTTGCTCATCTCAATATATGGAATACTTTTTATAAAAGAAAAAAGTAGGTTCAAAATTCTATATATAGCTACAGCAATGTTTATGATTTTCGAAACAAGAAGTAGTTCAATTATCCTAGTAGCCGCATTAATTATTTTATATAAAATTAGGGTCCTTATCAAAAATAAAATTATTCTGAAAAGTAAAATGAGTAAAAGGTTGTCATATGTAGTTGTTGGGCTAGTTGTAGGCATCGGCGGCTTTTTTGTATTCAATAACATAAGACAGATATTATCTTTAGTCGGACGCTCAAATAGGGAACAAAGTACTGAAACGAGAATTCAGTATATTAATGAATTTGCGAATACATTAATAAGTAATCCGAGAACTCTTCTTGTGGGTGAGGGTGGCGGCTTTACACAGAAAAAAATTAATTCAACTTCGAAATCGAAAAACTTCTTTCCGCTCCACCAAGATTTACTTATGATTTTATGTGACTACGGGATTTTAGGAGCTTCGTTAATTTATATCTTTTCTATAAAGAAACTTAAACTTAACTACATATCAATTATAGTGATGTTCTTATTAACTTTTCATAATCTAGTTCTTACATCACAAGTTTTTCTGCTTCTAATCATTACAAACAATAGAATTAATCACGATTATAAATTTGAAAAATTACCAGGATATTACAATGCGTAATTCAATTTTTATTTGTCAAACATATTATCATCTCTTTATTGCGGTTTTGCTTAATATAAAAAATGTAAAAAAGAATGACCTAATTATATTTAGTGAAAAAAACGATAAACTAGCTATAGATGACCAGTTAATAGATAGACTTATTAAAAGTAATATTTTTAATAAAATTGAAGTTATTGACTGTAGTGAATTTAAAGAGCAAAAAGCCTATAAGAGGATATTGAGGACACTTTTTAAGATAAGGAAAAATAACGTCATTAAAGAAATCCAAAAATATAAAGAAGTCTATATTTTTAATGATATCTCATCGATTGGGAAAGTAATTAATAGAAAAAACATAAAGTATAATCTTATTGAGGATGGCCGTGACTGCTTTAGAAAAAAACATTTTGAAAAAATTATTTCACAACAAAATGCTTTAAAAAGAATCGTAAAGAAAATACTATTCGGCTATTCTTTAATGGGAGAATCAAAGAATATTAAGAAAATTTATGTAAATAACTTAGAGGATACATATTTTAATCATAATATCGAGGAATGTAATCTTGATAATTTACTTAAAGGATTAGGGAAAGAAGAAAAATTGAAAGTTGCGGAGATTTTTCTTAATAAGGAACTTAAGGAGCATATAAATAACTCTATAATTATACTAACACAGCCGTTCTTTGAAGATGGGATTCTTGAGTCAGAAGATATTCAATTGCGACTATATAAAGATATTTTAGATAGAGAATGTGTGGGTAACACATTTTTGAAATTACATCCGCGAGATACGTTGAACTACGAAAAAATAATAAATAAAGAAAAAATAATACAGGGCGACTTTCCAATAGAAGCAATCAATCTTATCCCTAATCTTAACGTCAAAAAAATTATATCAGTTTCATCTACAGCTACAAAGTCAATTGCAAATTGTAGCGAAAGTATTGTTTTGGGATGGGATTATTTGGAGGGATATAAGGACCATGAATAATAAAGTTATTAAAGCTGGCACCTGGTATACGGTTTCAAATTTCCTCATTAAGGGTATTAGTTTTATTACTCTTCCGATATTTGCAAGACTCTTAACTAAGGATGAGTTGGGACAGTTCTCAAATATTACTGCATGGTTTAACATATTAGCTATCATCACTACATTCGAACTTTATTCGTCAGTTTCTATCGCACGTTTTGATTTTAAGAATGAACTGAAAAAATATATCTCTTCAAATCTAGTTCTGGGTACAGCTATAACTTCAGTTTTTTATATATTCTGCCTAATCTTCCACACTATAGTTGAACAAATTTTAATGATAGATTTTTTTACTCTTAATATTATGTTTATCTATCTTCTAGTATATCCTTCAATCCAAATGCTACAGATTGAAAAACAAATCACCCATAAATATAAAACAGTTGTTACTATCTCTTTCCTAAGCTCTTTTCTTTCAACGCTTACTTCAATTATATTAATCTTGATTTTAAGAAATCATCTTTATGGAAGAATAATTGGTTACTTTATCCCATTGATTCTTATTTCTCTAATCGTATATATATGGATAATCAAGGATGGCGTAAAAATTACGAAGAAATATTCAAAATATGCCATCAAAGTTTCCCTTCCATTGATCGTCCATCTATTAGCTGGATATCTATTAAGTTCCTCGGATAAAATTATGATCACTAAAATGGTTTCCTCAGAGGCTAATGCTCTTTATAGTGTTGCATATAATGTTTCATTGCTCGTGAGTCTATTATGGACCTCACTAAACAATGCATGGTCGCCGTGGGCATATAAACAAATGGATGAAAAACGATATGATAAGTTAAAAAAATATTCAAAGCCATACTTTCTGGGATTTTTGGTAGTAGTTTATATCGCAATGCTCATCACTCCAGAACTACTATTCTTTATGGGCGGAAGGGGTTATATGGAAGCAAAATATGTCATGCCTCCAGTGATGGTCGGATACGTCTTTCAGTTTGTCTATTCGTTGTATGTAAATATTGAATTTTACCATAAGAAACAAAAGAATATTGCTATTGGTACAACATTGGCGTGTATTATCAATATCATATTAAACTACATATTCATTCCCAAATATGGCTATATTGCAGCTGCATATACAACGCTAGTCGGCTACATTGTTCTTTATATAGTTCATTATAGATTTGTAAAAAAACTTGGCGTTACTGGATGGTATGATAATAAGTTCTTCCTAAAACTATTATTTATATCTCTGATCTATATGTTTATATGTAATTATCTATATACACTTTCAATTGTGAGATATTTCGTTATCGGGGTGTGCGTTTTTAGTCTCTTAGTCCTTGTTATATTCAGGAGAAAAATCCTAGACACGAGGATTGGTAGGAGAGTAGAGCTGTTAATTAAATTAATAAAATCAGGAAAGGAAAAATAATGAGGATTTTAGCAGTAATTCCTGCACGTGCAGGTTCAAAAGGGATTCCTAATAAAAATATTCGCATCCTTAATAATAAGCCATTAATCTCTTATTCTATTGAGAATGCAAAAAAATCAGAATTCATCACGGATATTATAGTTACGACCGATAGTGATATCGTACGTGTTATTGCCACTCAATTAGGTGTTAATACGATAGAGAGAAAGCCAGAACTTTGTGGTGATGACATAACGTTGGATTCAGTGATTTATGATGCAATCCCTAAGAATGTAAAATGGGATTACATCGTAACAATGCAACCAACTTCGCCAACACTGAAGGTCGAAACGCTAGATAACGCAATTAATTATGCTATCGAAAATAATCTAGATACTGTAATTTCTGCGATCAATAAGCCACACCTGTCGTGGCGCGATGAGAACGGTGAGAAGAAGCCAAACTATAAAGAAAGATTAAATCGACAATATCTTCCGGCCAACTATATGGAAACCGGTGCATTTGTTATTTCAAAATACAATATTGTTACGGAAAAAACTAGGATCGGCCAAAAGGTTGATATCTTTGAGGTTTCAGAAAATGAATCAATCGATATTGATACCTTTTCAGACATGATTGTCGTTTCTAAAATCCTTGAAGATAAGAAGATTGCTATATATGTCAATGGTAATAATAAACGTGGTGTCGGCCATATTTATCGTGCATTAGAAATCGCCGATGAGTTTAATTGTAAGCCAGATATCTATTTTGATAAAAATCAAACCAATTCTAGGATCTTTGGAAAAACTACTCATAATCTTATCCCAGTCAATGGCATAGCCGATCTGTTCCAGAGATGTAAAGAGAAAAAATATACTTTATTCATTAACGATATTCTAACAACTTCAATTGATTACATGATTGGACTTAGGAGCGTTCTTCCAGAAAACGCTAAGATTGTTAATTTTGAAGATGATGGAGAAGGGGCTTCTGCTGCAGATCTGGTATTCAATGCACTTTACCAAAAAGATACGTCTGCAAATGTTAGGGCCGGTGAAAAATATTACATTCCTGGCAAAGTATTCCTGTCATTTAGTCCTATTAATATTAAACCCACTGTAGAAAATGTATTCGTCGCGTTTGGTGGTGCAGATCCACAGAATTACACTGACAGGGTATTGGATATCGTTAGTAAAGAAAAATATAAAGATATCAACTTTACGGTTGTCTTAGGGCGCGCTAAGCATAATATCGAAA
This sequence comes from uncultured Candidatus Saccharibacteria bacterium, assembly GCA_963539465.1. GTDB lineage: Bacteria > Patescibacteriota > Saccharimonadia > Saccharimonadales > Saccharimonadaceae > Nanosyncoccus. The sequence continues at coordinate 45,984 of CAUTMI010000002.1, forward strand.
AACTTCTAGAATTTAATAAGATGCCTAACATTACTGTATTGCATGATATTCAAAATATGCCAGTGCTAATGTCTCAGTGTGACATAGCAATTACCTCCAGGGGGCGCACTGGCTATGAACTTTCGATACTAGGGATCCCTTCAATTGCAATGGCACAAAATGAGCGAGAAGAGAAGCATGGATTTGTGTGTGACGAGAATGGTTTTAATTATATTGGACTTAATCCAAGTAATGAGGTAATAGAGGCAAACCTTGATATGTATATCAAGATGGATCAAAAAGGTCGACAAGCATATCAGAACACATTATTGACACATGACCTAAAAAATGGTAGAAAAAGAGTAATGAGTTTAATTAATAATCTATAATTGGAGAGAGAAAAAAATGAAGAAGACTAATAAATTATATTTAATTGCGGAGATGGGAGTCAATTTTTATGACACAGCAAAACAATTAAATATCACACCACTTGAAGCAGCTAAACTCTATATTGATAAAGCTGCAGAAGCTGGCATAGATTGTGCTAAGTTTCAGTCATACAAAGCGAATACTATTGTTTCAAAAAACTCACCAGCCTACTGGGACACCACGAAAGAGGCAACTAAAACCCAGTACGAGCTATTTCAAAAGTTTGACAGCTTTGGTGAATCAGAATATAAAGAATTGTGTGATTATACACATAGTAAGGGTATGGATTTCACCTCAACACCTTTTGACTATGCTTCCGCCGATTATCTTTATGATATGGTAGATTTTTATAAGATTTCCTCCTCTGATTTATCAAATATTCCTTTTATTAAACATATCGCAGCAAAAGGTAAGCCGATGGTTGTCTCTGTCGGTGCAGCCTACTTGTCAGAGGTTGACGAAGCTATTCGTGCCATGAAAGAAGTTGGCAATAATGATATTTGCATCCTCCACTGTGTATTATCATATCCAACCGATCCAAAGAATGCCAATCTCAAGATTATAAAAACTCTTAAAGAAGTATTCCCAGATGTTAAAGTTGGTTTTAGTGACCATGTTGCTCCAGATCCAACTATGATGACTCTAGCAACCGCATATCTTCTCGGTTCTGAAGTAATTGAAAAACACTTCACTTTGGACAAGACTCTTACTGGTAATGACCACTATCATTCTGGTGATCCTGAAGACTTCAAGAAGGCAAGGGCTAATTTTGAGATGATTGATAAGGTGCTCGGTCAACCTGAAAAGACTGTGTTAGAGTGCGAAATTGTCCCTCGTCGTGAAGCACGTAGGTCTCTTGTCTTAACTAGAAGCATGAAAGCTGGAGAGAAAATTACGGAAAACGATATTATGCCAAAGCGTCCAGGTACTGGAATTTCACCAAAATACACCGATATTGTACTTGGTAGGGAAGTAAAACGGGATCTAGAAGAGGATACAATCCTCACATGGGATATGGTGTAATTGTAACAAAAAATGTAAGATAAATTAAAAAACCTCCGGTCGAAACAATTAGATTAGGAGGTTTTTTGAATTAGAACACATGGGTTTTATTTTACTAGATATGTTTTATGATAAAATATCACCACAAAACCACGAAAGGAAAACATCATGAACAAACAAAAAATCAACACTATTGTCGGGTCAGTCGGAGCTTTTATAGGAGTCTTCGTCTTCATAACCTACATCCCACAAATCCTCGCTAATCTCGCCGGCAATAAGGCCCAACCGTGGCAGCCACTCACCGCTTCAATGTCATGTCTCATCTGGGTTATTTATGGCTGGACCAAGGAGCCAAAAAAGGACTACATCCTCATTGTCCCAAACCTCGCCGGTGTCGTGCTCGGATTCCTTGCATTTGTGACTGCACTATAGTCGTTCCAGATATTAATATTCTTCCGGAGATTAATGTCCTTACACGGATTCTAAATTCAACATCCACCATACTTAATTTCCTACTTGACGCTCATATATCTAAGTGATAATATATAAGCATTAAAACCTCCCCCCGATATTGTTTCGGGACTAGGAGGTTTTATTTTTTTACTAAATCATGATATATTTATACCAGAGCCGGGGCTAGATTCCGGCATCTCCATTTTAAGATTCTAAGAACCTCCTCCCTCTTGACATATCCAAGCAACTGGTATATATAATACCCATAATCCCTTAAGTAAGGATTATGCTACTATCGAAGTTTATTAGGTCTCTATAATAATATAGATTTCTAATAATCTATGTAAAGCTCTAAGGTATTTCCTCGTGAAATACCTTATCTTATTTTCTAGCTATCTTTGGTAAAACACCCCATTTCTCCATTCCGCTTCTGCATGACAAAACAAGAAGCTGTGATATAACATAGATATGAACTACTCTTTAGGACTGGATATCGGCACCACATCCTGTGGTTGGTCCGTTATTAACTTAGACAAAAAACGTATTGAAGATCTCGGAGTCCGTATCTTTGAGGGCGCAGAAAACCCTAAAAATGGCCATTCTCTTGCCGAGCCACGTCGTGAAAAACGCGGCATGCGAAAACGTCTTCATAGGCGCCGCATCCGTCTCAACTTTCTCAAACAATTCTTTATTCAGCAAAAAATTCTAAGTAATCAGCAAATTGAATCTCTCCTCGCGCCACACAAGAACCAAATTGATCCATATGCCGTTCGTGAAAAAGCTCTCTCAGAAAAAATTACTCCTGAAGAATTATTTATTGCACTGTATCATATTGCTAAGCGCCGCGGCTATAAATCAAATAGTCGCGCAGAATCAAGCGGCGATGCTGATGAAAACAAGAAGACGCTTAGCGCAATCACTGCCAATCAAGTATTTCTAAAAGAATACCAGACCGTTGGTGAAGCTCTCAACCATGCTGAAAAATTTAAGTCTCATAAGCGAAATAAGCCAAACGATTATAGTAACTCCTTTGCCAGGGCAGACTTTGAGGATGAAATTAAGAAGATTCTCAATAAACAGTCTGAGTTCTATCCAGTTCTTAATGAAGAAAAAATTCAGGAATTATTATATAGTGAAAATTTCGGTGTCTTATTCCAACGCCGTTTTATGACACCTGAGTTAATTGAGAAAATGCGCGGCAAGTGTCAATTTGAAAAGGATAAACCACGCGCCCAAAGAGCCTCATATTCTTTCGAGCTTTTCCGTCTTGCTTCTGATCTAGTCCACCTTACCTATAATATGGGCAATAAACTAACCATCGACGAAATTGCAGCCTGTATTGAAAAAGCTAAAGAACTTTCTGTTTTAAAATATTCTCATATTCAAAAAATCCTAGCCGAGGACGTGGAGGACGAGATTAATTTTGACTATATTCGTGGTCTGAAAAGAAAAGATCTCATTAAGGATGAGGCTGAAGCGAAAAAGAAAGCACTTGAACAAAAATTCGGAGAACTAAAATTCTACCATGCCATAAAAAAGGCTCTCAAAGATCAGCCCGCAGAATGGAAAGATATCGAATCAAATATTGAATTATTTGATAATATCGGCTTTGTTCTTACCGCTAATAAGGAAGATGACTCAGTTAGGGAAGAGTTGAAGAAGTTGGGTCTAAAACCTTCGGTTATCAACGGGATCTCTAATATTAAGCAATCTTTCGCAGGTTTTGGCCACCTTTCACTCAAAGCTCTTCGTAAAATTACTCCATTTATATTACAGGGGGAAACTTATGATAAAGCCGTTGTTGATGCTGGCTATATATTTACTGCCAAGATTTCTGGCAACTCGAATCGTCTACCGGCTCTCTCAAAGGAAGAAAATAATCAAATCACTAATCCAGTCGTAAAACGTGCAATTTCGCAAAGTATTAAAGTGGTAAATGCAATTATTCTAAAATATGGCGCCCCCACCAGGATTCATATTGAGTGTGCTTCAGAGCTTGCTAAAAGTTATGATAAACGCAATGAAATTATCAAGACTCAGGATGAGAATCGTGAAAATAACGAAAAAATTATTGCACGTCTTAAAGAAGAGTTCCATGTATTATCTCCAACTGCTACGCAGATTACAAAATTCAAACTCTACGAACAACAGGACGGTAAATGTCTCTATTCTGGATCCCCAATCGATCTTAATCGACTCTTTTCTGACGAACATTATTGTGAAATTGATCATATTATTCCAATATCACGCTGTGGCAATGATGGTATGATTAATAAAGTTCTTGTTTTAAACCAAGAAAATCAAGAAAAACGCAATCAGACTCCATTTGAGGCTTGGGGAAGTGATGAGAAACGTTGGCAAAGCTTTGTTGCACGCGTTGAGTCAAATCCTAAAATCTTTGCAAAAAAGCGTGCGAGACTTCTTGCTAAAACTCCACCAAAAGAGGACTGGAATGTGCGTGCTTTAAATGACACCAGGTATATCACAAGATTCCTCGCAAACTATTTTAAGCAGAATCTTAAATTTGCAGACCATACAGATGGTAAAAAAGTGGTCTATACCCCAACTGGCAATATCACTTCCTACCTCCGTCATGTCTGGCACATCGGCAAGAAGGACCGCTCAAAGAATCTTCATCACGCTGTTGATGCAGTAATTACGGCCTTAGTTACCGATGAGGTAGTTAGGCAATGTGCTTTGATGAATAAAATGATTGAATTGGGTGCCAAATATAAAACCAAGGGTATCAATCTTGCGGATTATCAAAATGGTATGCTTGCTGCTACTGACCCGGTTACTGGCGAAGTTGTTGATCTCGCGAAATATGAAGAAGTCCGCGAATCTGTCCTTCCTTGGCCAAATTTTGATCACGAAGTTCGTTTTCGCACTACTCCACTCGCTTGTTTTATAACTGAGGATAAAGAAGATAAGAAGAAATCTGAGTCGGGTCAGTTATCGGAAGAAGCAAAAACTCATCTTCAAAATGCTTCAGTCAATACCCTAGCTGAATGGCGTGATCAGTTTAGAGAAATCTATAAAGACCAAGATGAGGAGTTTAGGAGTTCTATTCACCCAATTTTTGTTTCTCGCATGCCAAAGCGCAAAGGCACAGGCAGCCTACATGATGATACAATCCGCTCACCAAAAGGGATTTTAATTGATGAAAAAACTGGTATTGTTTCGGCTAATCCAAATCGTAGTTCATTCATTCGCAAGAGGTTGCAAGATGTTAAAATCGCAGATTTGGAAAAATCTATCCTAAAACAAAGCGATAAGTTGTTATATCAGCAGTTGGAAAATCTTCTCGAAGCTAATGGTGATGATCCTAAAAAAGCCTTCAAGGAACCTGTCTATAAAAATAATGTTAAGTTCGATAAGAACGGGCATCCACTTTCTCCAGTTACAACAATCAAGATCAATGATGATAAAAGTGTAAAATCCGGTATTTCACTTAACCATGGCACTCAATTTGTAAATAATGGCTCTATGGTAAGATTAGATGTCTATCAGAAGGACATAAAGGGGGAAAAGAAACTATTTTATGTACCAATCTATACGCATCAAGTCCGTAAGGGATCAAATCGTATCCTTCCAACCACCTGCGGCTATAATTTTGCCGACAATACTTTTACTAAACTCTGCTCAGTTTATCCTAATGATTATCTAATCATGAAAAAAGGCGATGAAATATTACAAGGATACTATATTAAATACAATGTTAATAATTCAGCTATATCATATACGTCAAATATAAAAGAGGGTCGATCTGATTTTGTTAATGCGACAGGTCGTGCGCTTTCTGAGCTCTATCGCCTAGATATCTCAGTTCTCGGCGACAATTATCCTTGGGAAAGAATGTACTAAAATATCATGGCTTGGCGTACGGTTTATCTAGAGCAACAAACAAAACTTTGGTTAAGCCGGAACAATCTGTGTTTTTCTCATGACGAAGCAGAGTTGTCTGTTCCGATTGAAGATATTGATACCTTAGTAATTGACAATCACGGCACAAAAATCACCACAAATCTCATCGATAGTCTCGCCAACCAAGATGTAGCTATTATAATATGCGATTCTTCACATCTACCAAGTACCGTAATTTTGCCCTACGCGAAACATTCACGTCAGGCCAAGATTTCTAGTGATCAGCTAAAAATGCGCCAGCCAATCAGAAAGCAGCTCTGGCAGAAGAACATTATTCAGAAAATTCTTAATCAGGCAGAGGTCTTAAAGAGATTCAATTTAGAATATTTGGAACTAAACAAGCTATCTGGACTTGTTAAATCTGGTGACACTTCAAACTGCGAGGCAGTTGCCGCAAGAATTTATTTTAATCAACTACTCAGTGATTCGACTAGGCGTCAGCCAACCTGGTATAATTCTGCTCTTGATTATGGATATAGTATAGTGCGAAGTTGTATCGCTAGGAGTGTAGCTTCGCATGGACTTATCGCCTCGCTAGGAATCTTTCATCACAATGAACTAAATAATTTCAATCTAGTGGATGATCTTATCGAATGTTATCGTCCATTTGTTGATCTCTATGTTTTGAAGACAGTCCGCTTGCGGCATATTGGAGAAGAAGCTGATGAGAATCTAACAAAAGATGATCGAGTCCTACTGACACAAGTTGTCAATGAAAATGTCAGAATTCGCAATTTATCTTATTCCATAAAACACAGTGTTGATATTACGGTTGAAAGTTTTATTGCTGCATTTCAGAATGAAGATTTTAGTCTGTTTGAACTTCCGGAATTTTGCTGATTAATAATTTTTGGGTGGGAGAAAGAAAATATGAGTAGTTATAATTTTATGCGAGCTCTAGTCTTATTTGATCTACCAACTGATACCAAACTTAATCGAGGAAACGCTACGCGGTTCCGAAACTATCTATTAAACGACGGATTCACGATGTTGCAATACAGTATTTATAGCCGACTCTGTCCAGATCGCGATAATGCAAATACTCACCTTGAGCGAGTGAAAAAGCATGCCCCACATGAAGGGTCTATTCGTATGCTGATGCTGACTGAGAACCAGTTCACTAATATGGAAGTGATTTGTGGTAATAAAACTGAACAAGAAAAATATATCGGCGAGGAGCAGATGCTGCTATTTTGAATTAGAGAATAAGTATAAGTATAATAAAAAACTATTCTTAAAAAATAGTCTCCTGAGAAAAGAGACAGAAAACCAAAATGCTTACCCAACAAAAAATCTTCCATTAACAGGGAAGATTTTCTGTAAGTAAATTTGTAGTATTATACTACTATCGAAATTGTTAGGGGACTATAACTAGCAATATATCGCTTCTTGAACTGTATCTATTATACTACTATCGAAATTGTTAGGGGACTATAACAGTCGCATAATAGTATTAAAGTATCTTCGAATTATACTACTATCGAAATTGTTAGGGGACTATAACTCGTGATAGCGTGTAGGTTCCAGGGACTAAATTATACTACTATCGAAATTGTTAGGGGACTATAACTAATCCCCAACAAAAGAAAAAATCAGGGCGATTATACTACTATCGAAATTGTTAGGGGACTATAACCGATCCGAGATCACCTCAGTATACAGAATGATTATACTACTATCGAAATTGTTAGGGGACTATAACCGATAAAGTCATCATTATTCAGATAATTCGATTATACTACTATCGAAATTGTTAGGGGACTATAACTAATCTCTCTTTTCTTTCAATAGTGGCTCTATTATACTACTATCGAAATTGTTAGGGGACTATAACAGACTTTCGCACCAGCCCAATCTCAACTCCATTATACTACTATCGAAATTGTTAGGGGACTATAACATAGAATCAAGTGAGGTTGAGGCAGCGTGAATTATACTACTATCGAAATTGTTAGGGGACTATAACCTTGGTCACTGTTATAGTATTGCCGCTCAATTATACTACTATCGAAATTGTTAGGGGACTATAACTCGCAGAAGCTTGCTGTTGAGCGTCTGCACATTATACTACTATCGAAATTGTTAGGGGACTATAACTTATAGCATTGCGCCCTGTTAGCGAAGTACATTATACTACTATCGAAATTGTTAGGGGACTATAACATCCGTGCTAAGTCCTTAAAGTCCACCTCTATTATACTACTATCGAAATTGTTAGGGGACTATAACTTAGAATGGCTTAAAGACATGGATTATAAAATTATACTACTATCGAAATTGTTAGGGGACTATAACATCTATGGCACTCAGACGGTTGGAATCGAAATTATACTACTATCGAAATTATTAGGGGACTATAACCAGCCGTTCACATACATCATAAACATCACGATTATACTACTATCAAAATTATTAGGGGACTATAACTGGGCATTGGGGATGACTCTGATCGCTAGCATTATACTACTATTGAAATTATTAGGAGGTTATAACTACAGCAGAGAATCCAGAAAAGGGTCAGACACCCAATATATCGGGTGCCGCCACTAGCAACATATCACAAAATAACCAAAATATCAATAGTAACGTTAAGGCCCAGTTGACACTCATGTTTTCTAGTGATAATATATAGACATTAAAACCTCCCCCCGATATGTTTCGGGACTAGGAGGTTTTATTTTTTTACTAAAACATGATAGTATGTGTCCAAGCCCTGACGGAGTTTCTAGATAACTCCGTCAGTGTAGCCACGCTTCGCCGTGGTATTTTTATACCAAAAAATAATCCAGATTATCTATATATGTAAAAGTAATCTATGATATAATCAAAGCCATAAACACCCCCTCCATCTAAGAGGTAATTAGTCCTCTGAGGGGATGTTTTTTTGTCGAAAAATCATATTGCCTAGCTTCATCTTGACGCGTAATAAAGTCTATACTAGTATATTAATACTAGAGACCCCTCGACTCCGAGCTTCGGCTTGGATTTGGGGTCTCTTTTATTCCTTAATTTCCACCAATATTTGTAGCTTAAAATTATTACCTTGATACCATCACTTTTTCCAGAATATCTTATTAAAACTATTCAGCAGACTCACTAAGTTTCTTAAGTCCAGACTCTCCTCCCCCAAGTTTTCTACTAACTTTCTTCTCAATTTCCTTAATATGAACCTCTGGTGGAAGGTTCTCTGGCATCGTTCCGCCAATGTCTTTTATAGTCTGTCTCACTTTACCACCGATCATGAAATGTATTGAGTCCGCTTTTTGTTCGCCAATTGTTTTACCACTTGCTAGTTCATTCTGTAGCTTGTCATTGGTTTGAGTGATACGGAAGAGATTCGCTGCTAGTTCGGTTGTTCCAGCCCTATCTAGAATCTTATCTTTTCCAAGATTCTTTTTCAAAGCAAGCTCCTTAGCGTTCATACCGTAAAGCCCACGATATCCCGCATCATTAAATTTTCCAAAATTCCTTACGCCACTAGATTTTGCAGAGTCGAACAGCGTCTTATTATTGTCAATAACTTGCGTACGTACATGCAGTCTCTTCTCTTCATCAGACATCGACTGGAATTGTTCCTGCCTAAAAGTCTGAATATTAAAATACGCTTGTGCTTGTGCAATTTCTGGTTTGTCTGGATCGCCATTTTGAGCAATAAGATAGCAGGCATACTTAGATAGCTCGAAATCCACAACGGTACGTTCTGCACCTTTTCCCGTCCGTATCATTTTTCCCGCTTGGCGAAAATGATCGTTTATGTTGTAATATTTTGTAATTTTGCTTGTTTCAAAAGATTTCTTGGCTCTATTGATAGCATTCTGAAATTTATCCCAACTGGCATACCCCAGAATCTTCTGCAGCTCCCTTGCACTCCAAAACTCACGACTCGTGTCGTCGTGTCGAATGTCATCAAAAATACTAATCTCAGCTGACATTTAATTCCTCCACTTTATTATTAATTAAGTTCTCTCGCTCTCTGCCAGTATTATACTTGGATTTTGTAAATAAAATCAACTGAATTCATGGTGGATTTTTAGTGTCTATAAATATAATAAAAAGATGTAGGAAAACCTACTTTTTGGTCTGTATATTTTACTTACTTTAATCAGTAAATTGACGTCCGGAAATATCCTACAAGTGATTCTCAAAACTTCTGTGTCGGTGCTAAAATATGTAAAAGAGTTCATTCGCTAGGTTTTGTTCCTAGGACAAGAGGACCTCTTTTTATCGAAATGCCACTAGTGTTATTTGAGGGTTTTAACCATTTTTCCCACTTGGCGAAAATGGTCTTTTATGTTGTGTTATGTTAACCGTACCTTTGTTTTTTTGGTATTAATACCAAAAGCTATTGCCTGCTCTTAAAGAAATCTTTCCAATAGGGGTTTTCTTTGTCAAAAATTTCCTTTTCATGCTGATTTAAAGCCCATGGATAATCTCGAAAAAGCCAGTATACTTTCTTTTTATCAAAGGAAAACACATGATCGCCAAATCCCATAGCATCATTGAGATCGCTATTAGAAACTCTTCCAGATTTGATATCATCTTCTAAAATACCATGATAGACTGTCCCCCACCAAATCTGATCACTCTGATTTTCTTTATTCCACTCAATATAAATATTATCTTCTGTCATTGTATTTTATTATACCACCACCTCAAACTCAGCGCCCCGCCCCTCGCCGCTTCGAAGCACAATTTTATACCCCTGTCGCTCTGCTAGATTCTTTGCAATCGCCAGTCCCAGCCCATGACTCGTCTTATCCTCCGTCCTAGTCCTCGCTGCGTCCACCTGATAAAATCGCTCAAAAATCCTCTTCTGATCTTCTTTCTTCACTCCCACCCCGTTATCTTTCACGCTAAACACCGCATTTTTTCCGCGTCGCCCCGCCCGTAAATAAATAATCTTTTCCCCTGAATACTTCATCGCATTATCTGCAAAAATCGTCAAAATCTGCTCCAGCGTATTTTTTGACACACTCGCTCGCAAATTCTTCCCAAGGTTCATCTCCGTCTCAATCTTCACTCCGCGCTCCTTCGCCACTGGCGCCAATTTTTCTTGCAAATCAGCTAAAAACTCAGGCACATTAATCTCAATCGACTTTTCTGACTCGCCATTCTCCCGCGCCACGTCCAGCATCGAAGCTGTCAGCTCTTTCATCTTTAAAATCTCTTCAATATTTTTCTCGATCACCTCGCGAGCCTTTTCTTCCGGCAAACTCCTCTTCCTCAGCGCCACCTCGTTCCTCAGTAACATTGCCGTCAAAGGTGTCTTCAATTCATGGCTCGCATCGAAGATAAACTGTGTTTGTTTCATCATCGCCCGTTCAATCGGCGCCAATGTCAATCTTGCCAAGCTTCGGCTCACAAAAATTCCGATAAAGAAAATCCCAAGATTAAAACTCACCAGGGAATAGACAATCGTCGTGCGCGTGGTATTGTCCCGCTTGTCCAGCCGCTTTCGAAAATTATCCTCAAAAGAATGCTCCTCAAATTCTGGTGCCTCTATGCTGACACTCGAGTTTTCTTCTTCGCTTGGCAGGAGTGGCCTATTCAAGCTCGCTGTCGACAGTAAATAAATAATTCCCGTAAAAATCAAGGACAGGGTCATGATTACTGCGAGATAACTCAAAGTCAAACGATTTACTTCAGATTTTTTCATTACTTCTATTCTAACTTATTTTCAAAATTACTCATCCCTACTCCGTGAGTGTGGGGAGTCAAATTGACTTATTTCGCCTTCTCGCCCACAATCTTATAGCCAAATCCAGGCACGGTCTGGATCAATTTTTGCTTATAAGGTTTATCAATCTTCTTTCGCAAAAACATAATAAATAACTCCACATTATTCGGCAACACGTCCGCATCAAAGTCCCAGACGTTCGAAATGATTTTCTCTTTCGATAAAACCTTACCTTCATTTCGCATCAAATATTCCAGTACTGCATACTCTTTAGTTGTTAATTTAATTTCATCTCCCGCGCGCGAGACACTTTTTGAACTTGGATCAAGTACAAGATCCGCCACCCGCAAGACTTCCTCTAGTTTTTGGGTTGGGCGCCTCAGTAGCGCACGCATATGAGCAAGTAGAACTTCAAAATTGAACGGTTTTGCTAGGTAGTCATCTGCTCCATAATCGAGCCCCTTCACCACATCCTGTGACTGTCCTCTTGCTGTTAGCATCAGAATCGGCGTGGTATTCTTTTCCGCCCGCAGCTTCTGGCAGACTTCAAATCCATTCATTGATGGGAGCATCACGTCAAGAATAATCAAATCATATTCTTCCGCCATCGCTGTATGGTAGCCATCCTCGCCGTCAAAGCAGGAATCCACTGCATATGATTCGTCCTCCAGCCCCTCTTTCAATGCCTCATTAATTTCTTTATCATCTTCAATAATTAAAATCTTCATAAATATAACTTCAGTTTAATAAGCAAACGTAACAGCCTCAGGCCACATCGCGTTCACTAACTTCTTACCTTGACTAGTCACGCTTACTAAAATTTTACCATAGGTCTGTTGGATTACCGTAAGAAGTCCCTTCGATTTTAGCTCCGTCAACACATTCATTGTCACCTTCTTTGGCATTCCGGCCTGGTCCACAATATTATCCACATCATCCATCCCCTCCTCAAAAACCTGCTGCAAAATAAGAGCCTCATTCACCGACAGATCCATCTGCTTGCTTTGCTTGGATTTATTAGTTTTTTGGCTCTTATTTTTCATCACTTTCTCCTTCTTTAAAGTTTTCTTGATTAAATTTTCATCTTCCGCGTATAAGTTAACATCATAATTTTTCATTTTATTCCTTTCGTTTATGATGCTTATAGTTTACAAAGATGTTCTTTAAAACCGCTTTAAATTTTGGAGATTTTTTCTTAAATTACTATCTGTTAATAGATTATTTTTTACCTAATATTATTTGATCGATTACCAGGGGCACCTTGTCTATTCGGTCCGCTCTGTTGATTCTCACCTTGTCCACCAGGTCCACCTTGTTGACCACCGCCTTGTCCGTTACTATTTGGAACGCCCTGTGTTCCGCTTGTATTTGCTCCGCCTGGTTCCCCTTGTGCGTTTTCATTGGTGGTATTACTAGTTCCGTCTTGGCTTTGACTATTTATCATTCCAGGTCCGCCCTGTTGATTATTACTTTGTCCGCCCGGTCCACCTTGTTGACCACCGCCTTGTCCGCTCGGTCCGCCCATCTGGCTGCTCATCCCGCCAGGACCCCCTTGTCCGCCAGGTCCACCCATTCCGCCCCTCATACTATTATTGCCAGATACCTGTGTCCCCACAAAGAAACATAATGCCGCAATCGTCACGCCACCAGCCGCAATCCCGGCAATGGTTCCAACCTTCGTCTCTTTTTTACTTTTCTCTGAAATCTCGTTCATTCTTGTCCTTTCATAAAAATTATTTTCCCCCACATTTTCCCCAGAGTTCTCCCCCGCATTAATCTGGGCCGCTTCATGAGCCCAGAAATCGTCACTTTTCATTTTCTTAATCTTCCTTTCTATGTACTTAATTGATATACCGTATACTGACTCCCCCCATAACTCACTACTGTCGCATTCTGTTTAATCCAACTTACGATTTCACTACTACCACCCGGTCCGCCACCCATTCCGTGACTACTTGCTACATAGTATTTAATCTTTCCGCTCGCTACGTATTCCTTAAACTGCGCTAAGGTTAGTACTGGGTCACTACCATTAAAGCCCCCCAGTGCTGCTACTGGCTTTCCGGTCGAAATCTGAATTGCCGCCGATTCGTTTGCGCTATTCACTGCCGCAATCCAGGTACTTTCCGAACTGTTTGCCAGAAGGTATGTCACCAATGCGCTTTCGGCCTCGGCATTCTCGTTATTGCTTCCCATTAAAGCCGTGCTACTCGGCCCCGCCGTTGGAATACTGCCTACGTGGGTCTGCGTCACGGTGGCGACCGTATAATAAACTGGAGTGGCTAGGACACTAATAATTGATAAGACGCTACCAACCTTTAAGAGAATTGCTTGTCGCACCTCTTTATCCTGTTCGTTACCTTGATTGGCTTTTGGCAAACTCTTCGCCAGTACAAGAAGCAGGGAACTAATAACTCCTAGGCTCAGAATCACCCACATCATTCCAGTTAGGCCACCCGTGCTTAGATTTATTGCTGCTGTTAAGATAGTTGCTCCAACCGTCACTGGAAGTAGCCAAATGTTTTGTTCTGTTTTATAAAGTCGGACGATCAGCGGTAAACTAATTCCCACCAGCGCTGCGATCGCCGGCGCTAGCACCACTACATAATATGGATGAATTGTTCCTGAGGTCATACTGAAAATAAACATATGCGTGAGTAGCCAAATCGTCCAAAAAGCGGTAATTCCAAATTGAATATTGCTGCGCTCTTTGTTTCTTAATTTGATCGCGACTGCAATCATTCCAATCAGGGCTGCCGGTATGAACCACGCAATGTTTGGACCAAACTCTTCATTGAACATTCGAAAAATTCCCGTCGTTCCTCCAAACCCAGTGCGTCCGCCACCACCCCCGCCATTGCCAGGGCTATTGCCCAGAAGTCGGCCAAAACCGTTATAGCCAAAGATTAAACTCCAAATATTGTTATCGTTCGTACTACCAACCCACGGCCTCATTTCTGCCGGTGTTAGATAAACTAGTATCGACCAACTGAGAGAGGCTAGCATCACTACGCCTGTAAATATTCCAAGATGTAAAATCCGTTTATTAAGTTTTGGTTTTGCAAAACATAAGTAAACTACGTAGATTGCCGGTAGAATCATTAATCCCTGTAGCATTTTTGTATTAAATGCCAGGCCCGAGAAAATCGCCGATAGAATCAAATTCCTGATTGGGTGTGATTCTAGTGCCTTAATGAAACAATATCCACTTGCTGTCAAGAAACACATCAGGATCGCATCAGGGTTATTAAAACCGGACATTAGTGCTACCACTGGCGTCACCGCTAGTGCGATCCCCGCGAGAAGGCCCGACTTAAAACCGAAATAACGTCTTGTAATCCGATAGACCAGATAGACCGTGATGACTCCCGCCAGTACATTTGGTAGCAGCATGGAGAAGCTCGAGAATCCAAAGATTTTTGCAGAAAGCCCCATGATCATTGTTGCAAGTGGTGGTTTATCAACCGAAACGAAGTTTGCCGCGTCTAGGGAACCAAACAACCATGCCGTAAAGTTGCTTGAGGCTGCCTGCACCGCTGCTGCGTAGTAGCTATTCGCCATACCGTTTTGCATTGCTCCATAAAGATAAGTTGCGGCTGTCAAGATTAATAAAATTCCTATCGCCAACCCTCGCTTGCTAGTCGTTTGGACCAGTTCTCGTTTTACTCGCATTAGACCCTGAAGATCCTCCGTCACTGTCTTCATAATTTTTACTCGGCTATCCGTATCCTCCACCCAGGTTACTGGCTGTTCATGAATTTTTATTCCTGACTTTTCTGCCTTAATCAGAAGTTCGGTGTCAAAGAACCATTGTGTGTCGGTTACCTTCGGCAATAAATTTTCCGAAACGTCTTTTCGGATTGCTTTAAACCCACATTGCGCATCTGAGAATCTCGTTCCCATATAGGCTTTAATAATTTTATTGTAGCTTTTTGAAATAAAATCTCGCTTAAAGCCACGCGTCGTTCTTGAGTTTTTGCTAAGCCTTGAGCCGATTGCCACGCCAGCCTCGCCATTAATCAAGGGTCGAATCATCGGCATAAAATCTTCAAGACTGGTCGACAGATCAACGTCCATGTAGGATAAAATATCCGCATCACTCTCCATCCAAACTTGTTTGAGCGCCCGCCCACGACCTTTTTCTGTTAAGCGTACGACGCGAATTGCTGCATAATTTTCTGAGAGCTCATTCGCAATCATCTGCGTCCGGTCTATGCTGCCATTATCGGCAATTGTAATCCGAAAATGTAGTCCATCCTGTTTTTGCAGGAAGTCGTGTAATTTCTCAATGTTCGCTTTTAATGTTCTTTCTTCATTTAGAACCGGCACCACGACTTCCACTAGTGGATTTTCGATCGCCGGAAAATATCGTTTATGATATATTTCAACCGCCTCCGGCTCCCCTCGGCAATGGATTTTTAATCGCACCGGCGAATTTAACCGTAGTGCTGTTGTTTGACTTGCATTGTATAAATCTTTCTTCATGTTCATCAGTCTATCCACTTCCTCTTTAAAATCGCTTTAAACCCTCAAAAGATGTATAATATACACTATGAAACAAGAAAAATCCGAAAGAAAATCCGAAAGAAAGTCCACACCCCTCCGCGCTTTTTTCCAAATACTTGCTTTTCTCTCGACCTGCTCGGCCCTCTACTTTTTATACCAAGCCCAACTTTTACCAATCCGTCTTTTTGGCTTTCTCACCATCGGGGTTTTTCTTATTTTTACCCTTCTTATCACTCTCAGTAAACGCTATATTCTCGTTGTTATTTTCTTAATCTTAGACACCATCATCAATCTCGCCCTCAGCTTCGTTTTTTATAAATACAATGACTATTTCTCCCAATTCGGTACTCACGCCAATTACCACGAGAAATACAGTCTAGTCACTCTAGCCGACTCCGAACTTGCAAAAACCGGCATCGGCGAAATCACCTATCTTGGTCTCCTCGAAAGTGATCCTTATCTCTCTACATTAGAACAATATCTACAAAACGATCAGTCCACTCGCACTGGTCTCCTCGCACGCACTCTCTCTGCCTCTGATCTAGTGCACTATGACAATCTTCTCACCTTGACCACCAGTCTAATTAATAAAGCCTCCGTGAATTCCGGCAATCTAAAAACCATGTTACTTGGCGAGTCTTATCTTGAATCTCTCAAAGAAAACAACCAGGAAATCTTCGCCAAACTCCATATCTTGCAGGATGTTGAACTTGCCGTCACACCAAAGACAGTTGAGGTTACTAAAAATGATTCACTCGACTCCCCATTCACGGTCTATATTAGTGGTATCGATAATCGTGACCACACTCTACCGTTCGCTGCTCGCTCTGACGTCAATCTCATTATGGTTTTCAATCCGAAAAAACATAAAATCCTCATCCTAAATACGCCACGTGATTTTTATGTCCCGCTTGCCATGAATGGAAAACTTGATAAGCTCACTCACGCCGGCCTCTATGGTGTCAACGAATCGATTCATACTCTCGAAAACTTCTATGGCATCAAATTCAATTACTACGCCCGCATTAATTTTGACGCCACTTCTTCTGTAATTGACCAACTGGGCGGTGTCGACGTCACAATCCCGTATGTCGTCAATACCTATCACGGCAGACGTCATTATGAACCAGGTACGTACCATCTAAATGGCGATCAAGCTCTCGATTTTGCCAGGGAACGTGTCTCAATTAGCTGGGCTGGTGGCGATCGTGAACGCGGCCGCAATCAGGAGAAAATTCTTTCCGCTCTTCTTCATAAACTACAAACCAGTCCAAATGACCTCAACCGCATCGATCAGATTTTTGCCTCCATCGCCAAGAATATTCAGACCAACTTCACTAGTGACGATCTCAAATATCTCGTCCAGCGCCAATTCACCACTCTCGCTAATTGGCAAACTGAGCTGATTGATGTTGATGGTAAGGCCGATATTACATCAACTTTCACCTATCCTGAACCAAAACACTTCGTCTGGCACCCATATCAAGATTCTGTCGATCGCGCCAAAGTCAAACTTCAAGAGTATCTCCAAAACTAAATATTAAAATCAAATAATATCGAAACTAATTATAAAAATAGTCAAACATAGTTCAAAAACCTTATTGCAAAACATGACCTCAAAAAACACACCAAAAAGTCATTCAAAAACCGCAATCATTCTTTTGGCACTCCTGATTTTTCAAATGCTTTTTATTTTTGCCATGTCATCTTTCGGTCCGGATTCTTCAAACGCGCAAAGTAATTTCTTTGTCAATCTAATTTCTGGGCTTATACCAGATCTTAAAACTGGCACGTCTACGTCGGCTTTTGATCTCAAAACCCTCATCTTCTTCGTCCGTAAAACCGCCCACTTTACCGAATACGCCATTTTAGGTCTCCTCTTCTACCTTAATCTAAGACATCACTCAAATAAAAAACAATCACCAAATCATCACTCAAGCCAAAAACAATCGCTAAAACTCTTTGCTCTAGCGATTCTATTTAGCGCCCTCTATGCTTGCACCGATGAATTTCATCAGCTTTTTGTTCCTGGCCGCACCGGACAGCCTTTTGACGTCTTAGTCGACACGCTTGGCGCCACTTTTGGTTGTCTCGTCGTCATCGCCGTCCAAAAACTCAGAAGCCAACTAGCTCTTCGCCACTCTTAACCAAAAGAGAACCCCGCTAATTCTTCGTCGTTCCTAGCTAAATCAGAACCCGGCTAGCTCTTCGCCGTTCTTAATCATCTTGCGATAATGCTCTTCGCCAGCGTATTTCAAAATCTTCTTCTGTGCTTTCTCAAATTTCAAAAACAGGGAACCGTCCGCTCGGTGAATATCCGTGCCAAGATAGGAAATTAAGTGTCGCTTCAATAAGATCTTTAACGTCTTTTTTGCCTTGCCGCCATATTGTCCAACAATGCTTCCAAAATTCCCCTGCAATTTTACCCCCAACTTAACTAGGTCCACTGCGGCGTCTGGATTTTTTTGCAAGAATAAGTAGCGCTCCGGATGTGCTAAAATCGGCGTAATCCCACGTGCCTTTAGTTCAAAAATCATGTCGCGCAAAAACGGCACTTCCGCATAAAACGGCAGCTCAAACAGAATCTGATAACGAACGCCTTTCTTGCCTTCGAAATCGCCGCCGAGTGCAGATGATTTTTTTTCCACCAGGTGGTCAACCATTTTTGGATCGATATAGATTTCGTTGCCAGGTAGTAAAATAAATTTCACGCCGGCCCGATCAAGCTCCTTCTGTAATTTCTCACGAAGCAACTTTTTCTTCTGATTATCGGCCGCCTGCTCGTTGTCAGCAATGAAATGTGACGTACAGAAACCTCCGCGAAAACCTAGCGCTGCCAGCTTTTTCGCCATCTCGACACTTTCTTGCATCGAGCGGCTGCCGTCGTCAATGCCAGGCAGGATATGTAAGTGTAAATCAATCATAATCTAATTATATCCCACCCGCATCAATCTAGTAGCTGTAGTATTTGTTGTAGTAGTCGCCGCGACGTTCATCTACAGTACGGTTCAAGACAACACCGGAAACCTTCACGTCAATCGCCTCAAGCGCCTTCTTTGAGTTCTGCAAGTCTTCAATCGTGGTGATATTTGCAGAACAGACAACCACGGTGCGGTCGGTTTTCTTGGCCAGAATCAAAGAGTCTGAAAGCCCATCAAGTGGCGTGCCGTCAAGGATGATGTAATCGTATTTTTCTTTCGCCTCATTCAATAACTCTTCCATGTCGCTGGAGTCTAGTAATTCACTTGGGTTTGGTGGCACCACACCACGCGTAATTACGCTCAAACTCTTCACGGAAGTTTTCTGTACATATTTTTCATATGCCTTAGCCTCATTCTCAGCTAGCAAGTTGGAAAGACCAGCCTTGTTTGAGAGGGCAAAGATTTCATGTTGACGACCAAGACGCATGTCACAGTCGACTAGAAGTACTTTCTTCTGGGTTTTCGCAAAAGCCACGGCGAGGTTTGACGCGATGAAGCTTTTACCTTCGTTTGGCGTCGAGCTGGTAATTAACACAGTATTTGATTTCTTATTATTCAATGAGAAGTAAAGACTGGTACGAATCGTACGAAAATCCTCACTCACCTTTGATTTTGGATTGTCGCGAAGTACAAGCTCAGAATCTTCATCAATCTCGTCGGTCTCAGTTTCGTCGATCTCGGCTTCTTCAGCCTCTTTTTCAGCTGCTAATTTCTCCTGAAGTGCCTTCTCTTCAGCAATAATCTTCCTACCAACTGCCTTAATTTCCACTACTTTTTTCACTGGAGCTTCTTCAGTTTTTTCTTCCGTCTCACTCTCTGCTTCGTCGGATTCTTCCGAGATGGCTTCCTCAGCTTCAAGATCTAAGGCCTTCTTTGCTTCCTCGCGTGCAAGTTTCTTTGCCAGTTTTTCTTGCTGCTTCTCAAGCTTCATAGCCTGCTTAGCTTCTTTTTTAGCACGTTTCTCAGCTTCTTTTTTGCGTTTTTCCTTCTGCTTTTCGGTTTCTAGTTTTCGCACCTTACCAAAAATTGGTAGCTTAAATAATTGCTCAATCTGTTCAGTAGTTTTAACCGTACGATCAAAATAGAACATAAGGAAGATAATTGCAGTAGCGAGCACTACGCCAGCAGCAAGATAAATTGCCTCTTGTTTCACTACATCCACATTGTATGGCTTCTGTGGCTCAACTGCGCGGTCCAGCACGTTAACGCTTTTATCGTTATAAATTAAGCCAATTTCGGAAGTAAATACCTCAGCAATACTGTTTGCAAGTTCAAAAGCATGGTAATGATTGGCATCCACCACAGAAATACTAATAATCTCGGTGTCTTTAAGGGAAGAAACATTAATCTTTTTCACCAGCTGTTCATAAGAGTCGTCAATCAACATCTCACGCTTCACGCGATCGAGCACGCGGTGGGATTTTACCACCTCGGTATAAGTATCAATCAAGTTTTTGTTGGCGTTGATTTCATTTTGCACGGTATTTTTTGATTTGTCCGAGCTCAAAATTACGGTTGCCTGTGCCTTATATTCAGGTTTCTGCACAAAAATAGTATAAAAAGTACCGCCAGCGACAACGAGTACCACAAAAGTTACAAACAAGATCAAGTGCTTCTTGAAATAAGCCAAAAGATCTCTCAAATTAATTTCTTCCATATCCCATATTATAACATAAAACAACCGGTATTGTAAAGAGTTACCATATCAAAACGAAATAATGCAATAAGGATAAGCTGTATCTGTAAAATGGACATTTACTATAAATACCGGTCTAGTCCCACCCCTGTAAAGCTTGCATTTTTTTAATGTTTCTGCTAAAATCTCAGGTATTGCTCTTTTCCACAAGTCATTCTAGAGTATTTTGACTTACGAGGTGGGTCGGTCGCGAGCAATAGAATTAAACGGAGTAAGAATTTTACTTATGCGTAGACTTAAACGTGAATCTTCGCGCAAAAAGTCGAAAATTCCTCCTGCCCCATGGCAAGAGTTCATTATTTACTAATTAGAAGGGTCAAACTTCCTTGAAGATTCAGCCTGAGAGCTAAAAACGCAAATCTTCAAGCACGATTATTAAATAAGGAAAATATCACCCCAAAAGGTGATATTTTTTTGATTCTATCTTGCTAATCAGTACAATACTATCTTGCCAATCAGTGGAACACTATCTTGCCAATCAGAGCAACACTTTAGGTTTCCCCTATTCTCTAAGATGTGGTATTATTTTTTTATGAGAATATTGTCTGGAGAATTGAAAACGAAATTAAATCAAACCGTAACTGTTGCCGGTTGGGTTAATTCCCGCCGTGATCATGGTGGTCTTATCTTTATCGATTTACGCGACCATCAGGGAATTATTCAGCTAGTTATCACTCCAGAAAATAGTCAAGCCTTCACTCTTGCCGAATCCTTGCGTGACGAATACGTTATCTCTGCAACCGGTCTGATCCGCGAGCGCGCCGCTGAACTCAAAAACCCAAACATTGAAACTGGTGACATCGAACTTGTAGTCGAAAGCATCGAACTCTTGAATCGCTCCGACACTCCTCCAGTCAATACCCACGACGATGGACCTGAATCCAGCGAGGAGCTTCGCCTCAAATATCGTTATCTTGATTTGCGTCGTCCAAGCATGCAAAAGACTCTGAAGCGCCGCGCCAAGTTTTATTCCTACCTCAGAAATTACATGGATCAGCACGACTTTATCGAGGTCACCACGCCAATTCTCGCTAACTCCAGCCCTGAAGGTGCTCGTGACTTCCTCGTGCCATCCCGTCTGAAACCAGGTCTCTTCTATGCGCTTCCTCAGGCTCCTCAGCAGTTCAAACAGCTCCTCATGGTTGGTGGTCTGCCACGTTATTATCAGATTGCTCCATGTTTCCGCGACGAGGATCCTCGTGCCGACCGTCTTTATGGTGATTTTTATCAGCTAGACTGTGAGATGTCCTTCGTCGATAAGGGTGAAACTGTCAGACAGACTGTCGAGCCACTCATCAAGTCTCTCGTCACCGACTTTGCTGGCAAAAAACTTTTCTCTGAAGAAATCCCACGCATTTCATACCAGGAATCTATGGAAAAATACGGTGTCGATAAACCAGACCTTCGCTACGGCATGGAAATGATCGAGCTTACTGAAATCCTCAAAGACACTAGCTTCAAAGTCTTCCAGAGTCCATGCGTTAAAGCTATCTGTGTTAAAAATGGTGCCAGCCTCACTCGTTCTCAGATCGACCAGTTCACTGAAAAAGCCAGGAAACTTGGCGCCTCCGGTCTCGCTTACATCATGTATGAAAACGGTACCGAAAAAAGTCCAATTGCTAAATTCTTGCAACCTGAAGAACTTGCCAAAATCAAAGAAGCCACTGGCGCTAAAGATGGTGACGCTGTCTTCTTCTGCTCTGATGACCGCGCTAAGGTGAACAAAATCCTCGGACAACTCCGCATCGCTTTTGCCGATCACTTTAACCTGAAGGACGACTCTATTGTTGCGCTTTGTTGGATTGTTGACTTCCCATTCTACGAATGGAATGATGGCGAACGTAAAATCGACTTCGGTCACAACCCATTCTCGATGCCAAAAGGCGGCCTCGCTGCTCTTGAAGCTGCAGAAACCGATGAAGAAAAACTTGCCATCGTCGCTGATCAGTACGACATGGTGATGAATGGCTATGAAATCTGTTCTGGCGCCGTCAGGAATCACAATCCTGAAATCATGTACAAAGTTTTCAATATTCTTGGCTATGGTCATGAATACGTCGAGAAACGCTTTGGTGGCATGCTCAATGCCTTCAAATTTGGTGCACCTCCACACGCTGGCTGCGCCTTCGGTATCGAGCGTATCTTCATGGTCTTAAACGACACAAAGAACATCCGCGACATCGTGGCCTTCCCAAAGAACGGCTCTGGTATCGACCTCATGATGAGTTCTCCATCCTTTGTTGACGAATATCAGCTAAAGGATGCACATATTCAGATTATTGAAGATGAGGAATAAGAGACTCTAGCCATAAAAAATCTACACCGCAGTGTAGATTTTTTTATCCAAGTTTTAGGCAAAGATTACAATACTAAGCAGCACACAGGCGAGCAGAACTCGGTAGTAGCCAAAGGCTGGGATCGAATTTTCCTTCTTGAAGAATTTCATCACCACCTTCAAGGCGATTAGACCAGAGACAAAAGCGACCAAATTAGAAAATAGCAGCATCTGCCAGTTTGCGGCAATATAAGCGCGACTTGAACTTGAAAGTAGCGACTTGCCGCACACTGCCGTCATGATTGGGAGAGAAGCAAGGAAAGAATATTTCGCGGCTGAAGCAGAGTTCATTCCCATTACACGACCAGCAATAATCGTTGATCCAGAACGAGAAACGCCCGGAATCAAAGCAAATACCTGTGCAAGGCCAATCACAAGCGCCCTTTTATGAGGTAATTTATTTTCGTCAGTCTCAGATTTGTGTGGCAAACGATTTACGAAAATCATCAAAAGCCCCACGGTGCCCATTGCGATTGCAATCGTGGTCAGAGCGGAGAAGAAACTATGCTGCTCAATAAATTTTGATAGCACTAGCCCAATCAGTCCAGCTGGAATCGAAGTAATCAGAAGATTCATCGCCATATGCATGTCGCGCTTAACAAATACTTGCTTAAAAATCTTCGCAATTTCTTTACGATAATAGATTAAAAGTGCAAACAAGGTTCCGAAATTAATCAGCTCCAAAAAGAAATGAAAATCGTCCGCGCGACTCCCGGCGCCTAATAATTTTTGGACTAGCTCCAGATGCCCAGAAGAAGACACTGGAATAAACTCGGTCAGACCTTGCGTCAAACCTAAAACAAGTGATTCAATTACATTCATACTAGTATTATAGCGAATAATCTGTTTTCTTTACAATCTTGAAATATCATGTATAATATGTCAAAAGAATATTATTAAAAATCACAGGGAATTAAATTAATGCCGATTATCAAATCTGCAAAAAAGGCAGCACGCCAAGCAGTCAAACGCACTGCGCAGAATCAACAAATTAAAAAGTTCATTAAGGCCGCTCTTAAAGCTTTCAAGGCTGAACCAACTCCTGAAAATCTTTCAAAAGCTCAGTCTGAATATGACAAAGCTGCAAAGAAAGGTCTTTTGAAGAAAAATACCGCTTCTCGCCGCAAAGCAAACT
The DNA here is from genome assembly GCA_963539465.1 of uncultured Candidatus Saccharibacteria bacterium. Classification (GTDB taxonomy): domain Bacteria; phylum Patescibacteriota; class Saccharimonadia; order Saccharimonadales; family Saccharimonadaceae; genus Nanosyncoccus. The sequence goes on from CAUTMI010000002.1 coordinate 70,101, forward strand.
TAGTTAAAATCGCTAAGGCTGCAAAAGCTGAAGTTAAAGAAGCTCCAAAGACTGTGAAAAAAGCTGTTGCAAAGAAGCCTGCTGCTAAGAAAACCGCTGCAAAAAAGGCAACCGCTGCAAAAAAGGCAACTACCAAAAAAGCAACTGCCAAGAAAGCTTAAGTAGTCGCCAAGAAGGCTTAGTCAATCTTTAAAATAGGGCCCAGCGCCCTATTTTTTGTCTGATAATTCAAGCAAAAAAGTTTCCAGCAAAAGCCAAGGCTCTTTCGAAAAACTAGTTTGTTTTAGCATCATATCAATTTCGGCGAGCTTCTTCACGATGCGTTTTTCGCGTTCACCATTTGGTCTGGCCGCCAGTAAATCCACTGCCTTCTTGGTCCAGGACCCCACTGTTAGGTATGGGCTATTATTCTCCTCAGCCTCACGCAGTAGTTTTACCGCCCTCTTTCCGTCGGTCAGGGCAACATCAAACACGCGAAAAGTTAAGAATTTGTCTACCTCTTCAGTAATCTTAAATTCATCAATCTTCACCTGCTGGGGATTCTTCTTCGCTACAGCAGCTAATTCCTTATAGACGGCATTTCTCTTGTCGATCTTCTGTTCTAAAATCACGATTCTGTGTTCAGTCTCAAGATATTTTGGAAGCTCTGCGAATAATTCTTTCTTTGCCCCCAAATCCTTGATTAGGATTTTTCTCGTTTCAAAAAACAACGTCGTACCCTGGAAAATCGACACCAAATCTGCCTTTTCCAGACTCTCTGCATCAATTACTTCATAATTTTCACCCAAAAAATCCTTAGCTTTTGACTCAGCTTTTTTGCGATCGTCTCCATCAATTAAATAAATCATAGATTCTTCTGTTGGCAATGCGGGCAAAGATGTGTGCCGCGACCTGCCACCTTTATTTTAATAATTTCCGTTCCACAGCGATTGCAAGGCTCACCTTCTCGGCGAAAAACCTGTGCAAATTTTTGTAGGTAATCCCCACGTGTGCCATCCGCCTTCACATAAGTTGCCATCGTACTCCCACCAGAATCAATCGAGGCTTGCATTACCGATTTTGCCGCTTCTAATAAGTCGGAAATCTCTGCTTCACTAAGCGATCCAGTCAATCTTTCCGGATGAATTTTAGCTAGGAATAGCGCCTCGTCCGCGTAAATATTACCAAGTCCGGCAATCACTGTCTGATCAAGAATAGTAGGTTTTATCTCCGCATTCTTGTGCCGCGCCAGGTTTTTAGAAAACTCCGCCACGCTCATTTGCCATGGTTCTTTTGCCAGTTTCTTAATAAAACTATCTTGCATTACTTCGCTAGTCTCTAGAACCTTACAAAACCCAAACTTTCGCTGGTCGTTAAAATATAAAGTTCCATTCTCGAGAGTGAACAATACGCGAGTCTGCTTGTTTGGTAACTCCGAGAAGAAGCTATCCGTCGGGTGGCCGCCCGCAAAACTTTTTTCATCATAAAGCGAGGTTTTGAAATCACCAGCCTCAATCATTTCTCGATAATCTTTGCCGGATTCCTCGCCGAAAGCCCGGAAAATTAGCTGTCCGGTCATTCTCAGATGTACCATCATCGAAACTCCGTTTGCAAAATCAAAAATCAGCGCCTTTCCAAAACGGCGAATAGCAATAATTTCTTGCCCAAAAATCAACTCCTTCGGGCCGATAAAAGATTTATCACAAAAAACCTGCACGGTCTTTACGCACTTTCGCAAAATAAACTGATCTAACCCCCGACGAATTGTTTCAACTTCCGGTAACTCTGGCATAGCTCTATTTTATCCTAAATTCCGCAAACTCTCCACATTAAAAAGGCGCAGGTCTCAGCGCGGATCTATTGGTTAGACAAATCAAAATATGTGCAAGCCTTTTAAATATGGAAATCACAAGAATCATCAAGCTTATGCTTGACTATAATTATAAAATATTGTAGAATCGCGGCAACTACGGGGAAGGTCCCCGAGGGTTCTTTGAAAGGAGTGTAACATGAAAAAGCAGAATTTGTTACCGTTGGCAACCGTTGTTGCACTTTGCATGAGTGCAACGTCTATCACTGTCCCGCTTGGCGCGCTCAATTTTGGCGCACAGACGGTTTATGCAGGTGTTGTAAAACGCAGCGCTTCTAGTAAGGCTGCCGGCACGACATCCGCCGCAACTACTGACGCATCTTCGGATGCAAACACCACTAAGCAGGAAACCTCGATTGGCACTGCAGCTTTCAGCGACGGCAAGACCTACACCGAAGTTGATTCGAATGGTCAGGTCGTCATACGGCGGGATTTGCAGGACGGCGCTTCGAAATACGCCATCCCCACCTATCGCGGAAATTTGTTCTCAAGTGATTTTCACCGTGTTTCTGGTGGATACATCGAAGATGAGAAGATTTTTAATCCGCTCATCAATGACGATGGAAGTCGCCGCAGAATGAAGGAACCGAAAATGTATCCGGAGGAAGTATATAAGTCGAGCGATTGGTTGCTTCCGAATGGTGTCGCGAAGACACCGAGCTATCTTGGCGCAGAGCTTGAAGTTGAAACAGCCAGTTTTGATGACAGGTCGACACGCTACCCTATAGCGCCAGAACCGGATGGGGCCGCGCATTTTTCGCCGACATGGCTCTATCACACTAAGACCATTACTGAGGATCATCCTTGGCCTGCAATCAATCCGATAACCAATAGGCCATTATGGGATACTCAGCCGTTCTGGAGAAGTGACAATAGCTTTGATCTGTATGGATACCTGAAGCAGTTCACCCCGGAACAAAAGAATAGCTACGCATATATGTATGTAGATGGAGGCACCAATGGAGGCAAGTTTGGAAGAAACAAGACAAGGTACGGTAGTCTTTTTACATTAACTCATGACCATCAGATTCAATTTGATCATGACCCGGATGCTGGCGCCGTACTCTACTTGGAAGTTAATCTTGCCAATTCTGTAGTCTTCGATGATGACTACAATGGGGCTTATGGTGGGGTAAGGCTTAGTGCAGGCTGCAAATTATCTGACGGTACAAGAGTAGATGCACTTGGTCAGGCTCGAATCAAGCCCGGCTGCCAAGGCCAGAAAATTCGAATCACCGGAACAAATGACGCATATATTAATGAGGCAGTGCTTAAAGGTCTCGAAATAATTATGCGTTCTTATACGGAGGACCATACTCTTCTCAAAGGAACTGAGGGAAGTAATCCTTGGAGAGAAATATCCATCCCCGGGGCTGATAAGGAAAACGCAAAGGTCATATTGTTTGCAGAACGCTATGAAGTATCAAATTGAGACAGTAATATTGTCTGTTGCTCTTCGTGTTCGTCTCCTGGCGCCTGGAATTTTTTCCAGGCGCCTTCCCATTTGATTTATTCTGCTTTTGGTTATATACTTTTTAAAAGGTATTTTTAATTAATTTTGAATATATGACTTCAAGAAGCACTAACACAAAGATTCTCGGAATTATGGCAATTTTGGCCTGGGTATTTATATTTTCAGCAAAATGTTTTGCTGTCGATCCTCCACAAAATCCTGGCGGAAAACAAGGAGGGGATTCTCAATCTGCAGGAGCATGTCCTAAGTCATCGGATGGAACTTGCTACAACAGTTTTAATCGCAATGGCGAAGATAATGGTACGGGTGGTGGTGGAGAATGGTTAAGAATACCTAAAAATCAAATCAAAACCGACATGAATAGGATTACATACGATTATCTAAGGGGTAATTTTCACATAAGTCGAAAAAGCGGACAGGGTGGTAATATTTCGTGGAAGGGTGATCCCCAGGTTATTACTGGTTGCGGTGATGCTGATAATATATATGTATTTATCGGCCATATATTCCAAAACCAACCACCATACCAAGCAAAAAACGAAGGTTATGGCCCACATAAATTTTATTATTTCTGGTATGGAAATAAAAACGTTCCACCTGAAAAGGGGTATGTTAATCGAGCTGACAAATATCACGCTGATTATAATGAAGCAAAAAGCGAATATTTTAAATACCTAAAGCGTACTAATCAGACCGATAATGAGGAGGCTGCTGAAAAAAGGTGGCAAGAGGGTCAATTCTCCTGGTTCTGCTCCTGGGATGCAGAGAAGAAACCTGATTGCGACCCGAACGACCCGACCTGTAATGATAAAATTATCCCACCAACCCCAACGGCTGGCAGTCTCAACTGTGGCCGTGATCTTCCTGGCGTCTCCACTTCACCATACAAAGGCAACACCGTTGCCGAATCCGGCGTCATTAATCTCTCCTATACCGGTACCCTAGATTTTCGTAACTGGCAAAACACCACAAAGGGGAAGAATTTTGTCCTGGCTCGGCCGGGAGACTCAGTCCGTTTCAAACACTCCATGTGTTATACCGCACAAGCGGTTGGCCGCAACCTGCAAGGTCGCCCAACTCCAGACAAAGAAAATCATTTCCAAATTTATGCAAAACGCAACGGCAGCGAGGATAGTCGTTATCTCTTCGGCCAATCTGAACTACTTGACGGCAATCAGCATACTGTCCATGCCCACACTCAGCACCAAATCCGTGGTAACGGTATTGTTTCTGCTGACTACGGCTTCACTACGGAATCTCCAACTGGTAACCCAAACCCAGATTATCTCTGTAATTCACCAATTTTCACAATCAATAATAACCGCGGCGTGCAGAATGGTTTCCAGATTCCAGGCTTCGCTACGGGCATTACTAATTGTAATTCCGCCAGCCGCACCACTAACAACTCTGAAGTTGGTAGTGTAATTTCACAAGGTCTGCGCTACGACGATATCCGCACCTGGGTTTCCTACACCACTCAGTCTGTCGCTAACTGTGGCTGTGACCGCGATGAGGCATATGAGAATCATTTTAAGCAGACTTCATATGATACCGCCGGTACCTCAAGTAGTCCAAGGACCGAATGGGGCCAAAACTACGTCTCTTGTCGCGCCAGTGGTACCTGCCATAAAGGGGAAGACACAAGATACAAGCCAACCTATACATATGAATTTCCGCTTACTACTGAAAATCGCGGCACCAAAGAAACTGAATCCAAGGTCTATGTCCCATATAATTTCAATACCTATGTCACTAGCTTCATCGATGCCGAAGATATCGCTTTCGCTGGTGAGCAGGTTGATATTGGTGGCTCCTATCATATTCTGCCAAGGCAAAACGATGTTGTCGCAAAGAACGCCTATGCAACTGTTACTTCCAGCAAGGAAACCTTCCGCATTTATGAAATGATTCTCCCAATCTATGCTACTCCAAATACCTTCTCTGGCAACGAACGCTCTGCTCAAGACGTCTGTCAGTACTACGGTATTTCCAACTGTAATCTCGTTAATACTATCAATGGTCCAATGAACGCCAGTGGTAACTACAGTGGTGAAAGTAAAAATACAGGCACCTACTCCCGTACTATCCCAGACAATGAAGAATATGTTGGCTTCAAATATTGTACTGCCACCTCGATCTGGCCAGCCTCCTCTCATGTCGGTACCACCAATACAGTTGATGAAAACATCAGCGGCCCAGCCATGAATGGTGGTGACGAAAGCAAATACAATGTTTCGGATCTTTCCTGTATCACTATCGCCAAGAAGCCAAACTTCCAAGTTTGGGGTGGCGGTATGTACACCAACGGCAGTGTTGAAACTTCCGTCAGTAAAAAAGTGCCAGGCAGCGGCTTCAATCCTTATCCAAATGGCACTGAAAAGATTTTCGGCTCATGGGATGAATATCACGTAATTGCTGGCAGCAATGTTTCCGGCTTTGGCTCTGGTGCCTCCCTTGGTTATGAAAGGGGCTATCGCTTTGATGTTCCAACTGGCGGCGCCAATCTTAATGACAGTCGCAATAATCTCACTGTCGCAAGTCGCGGCCGCACCGGCTATTCCGGCGTCCCAGGTCTTCCATCAAGCCTCTTAGCCCGCCTCAAGGCAAGATACCGTGATAATATTGAAAAAATCAGTCGCCTCAAAATCACCACACACGACACTGGCTTACAGAATGCTTATATCAAAGGTGATGTCAATCTCTCGCAAATTAGTCTTCCAGATTATAATCCAAACGCCGCCAGCACACTTGGCGTTATGAAAAATAGTCTCTACAAAACTCTTTCCGCCGACGATTCAAAGAATAACACTCTCGTTCTCTATGTCGACGGTACCCTCAATATTGACCAGAATATCTGCTATGCCACCTCTGGATATTACTGCGAAGGCACCTCTTCCACCATACAGAATAATTATGCTGATATTGCCACAAACTCCATCACTAAGCTCCCTCAAATCCTCATTTTTGCCAAACAAATTAACGTGTCAGATCAGGTGACTCGTATTGATGCCTGGCTCATTCTCGATGAAGATAATGCATCAAACAATCTTAATACTTGTTCAACCTATGCCGAACCTTCAGCTCTCGTCTGCTCGAAAACTCTCGTCTTTAATGGTCCTGTCTTTGCCAAGAGTCTCACCTTAAGACGTACCGGCGGCGCCAACCATGGTGGCGGTATTGCAACTCGTGACAACGCAGGCTCTCGTGAACTTGGCACCTCCTTCAGGCATCTTCCAGGCGATACCTATTACTTCACGGCCAATGATGGCTCAGTCGCACCAGGTGAAATCTTCAACCTTCGTTCAGACGCCTACTACTGGGGTATGGGACAGGCTCAACGCTCGGGTATTGCGGAAGTCGTCTATCAGCGCGAACTTGCACCACGATACTAAAATAAGTAGTCTCGTCCTCGTCAACTTTAATATAAGTAGCCCCCTTCCACGTCAGCTTGTCAAAACAAAACTCTTATGCTAAATTTATATAAAATAGGTCAACACAAAAATGGATTCTGGAATGCAAAATAATCAACCAAAAACACCTGCTTCAAGCACGGTAGACGCTGCCATGAAGGCACCACATCCGGGCGGTGACTCTGATTTTGGTCTGAATCCAGAAGACGCCGTCTCAAAGGTTGCTGATAAAATCCAACATGCCACCAATATCTTGATCGCCCTCTCTAAAGACCCTAATGTTGATGAGATTTCTGCCGCCATCGCTCTAGCCTTTGTTCTAGACCAGCAAAAGAAGCACGTTACTGCTATCTATTCCGGCCAGACTCCAAACGCGCTTGAATTTTTGCGCCCTGAAGAAACCTTCCAAAAAGACATTAGTGGCTTGCAAGATTTTATCATCGCCCTCAATAAGTCGAAGGCCGACCATCTTATCTATCAGGTTGAAGGTGATTATGTCAAAATCCTTATCACCCCATACAAGGGTCAAATCAAAAAAGAGGATCTAGAATACTCCTATAGTGACTACAATGTTGACCTCGTGATTGTCTTTAATGTTAATTCTGGCAGCGAAATCGACTCCGCCCTCTCTGAATATGGGCGTATCATGCATGATGCTATGGCGATTAATATTACCTCCAGTGTGCCGGGTCGCTTTGCAGATCTTGAATGGAGTGATCCATCAAAATCTTCCGTTTGTGAAATGGTCTATGACTTACTTGGTGAGCTTGAAATTGACAATACTCCACAAGAAGTTGCCACTGCGCTTCTTACTGGTATTCTCTCTGCCACCGAACGCTTTTCCAATAATCGCACTAAGCCAACTACAATGGCGGTCGCCTCAAAACTCATGGAAGCCGGCGCCGACCAGCAGCTAATCTCCTCCAATATCTTAAAAGCAGAGACTGCAGCTGCAGCTGCCGAAAACCCTTTTGCTACCCAATCCCCAATCAAGAATGAAACACCAGCAGCTCCAGCTACCCCAGAAGCACAAGGGGCTCCAGTAACTCAAGAGACACAAGAGGCTCCAGCGACTCCAACCATTCAAGAAACTCCAGAAGCATCAGCAGCTCCAGCTGCTCAGGCATCCCCAGCAGCTTCAGCAGCCACTCCAGAAGTCCCAGCCGTTTCGCAGGATTCCGCTGAGACACCACAACTCACTCCCGAACAAGAACTTGAACGTATGTTTGAACAGAATCAGGCTTCCCAGTCTCAGGCCCCTACTTCAGGTAGCTCACTCCCTGGAAACTCTATGGTTGCCGCCTCGAACGTAATGGACGACTTAGCTCGCCTCACTGACTCAATGTTGAGCGCAGAGTCTCCAGCAGCACCAAATGTTACTCCAGCTGCTCCCGTTGAGCCTATAGCTCCAAATATTCCAGCGGTACCAGAAAATATCCCAGCAGCCCCAGAAGTACCAGCGGCGACTCCAACTATTCCTGTCGCACCGGAAAATATTCCAGTCGCGCCAGAAAATTCTCCTGCTCCAAATATCCCTGTCGCACCAGAAAAACCAACTATTCCAGCATCCCCAGCGCAGCCTCAGTATATTCAACCGCAGCCGATGCAATATCAATCAGTACAGCCGCAACCACAGCAATATCAGCCTGTGCAACCTCAACCAGAACAGATTCAGCCGATGCCTCAAATGCAGGCCGAATATCAGCCAACTCCTCAATTTGTTCAGCCTGCTACACAACCAATTCAGCCTGCTCCTCAGCCAGCCCAGCCAGCCTTCCGTCCTCAACCAGCTTCAAACCCTGAAATTTATGGTCACACCATCGCCGAACCGGTCATAGATTCCGGTGAAGACATGAGTCGTCTGATGGATGAAGCCCTCGCTGAGCCTTCTCCAATCCAGAATCCAATCGGTTACCAGGGAATGATTAATCAATCCAACTACATTAATCAGTCTCTTAATCAAAATACTACGCCAAATTATCCGCTTGCTGTTGGTCAGCAACCGGTTACAAATTACCAGCAGGGCCAAAATCTTGCAACGCTTTCCGCGCCTGCCTTGCCACAAATGCCACAAAATCAGGCCTACCCAAATCCTGAATACTCAAATGTGGTTCCAGAGTACCAAACTCCAGCTATGCCGGTTCTCCCTGAGGATCCATCACAGCCGGCTCCACAACCAGTTCAACCTACTCCACAGCCTATCCCACAGCCTGCTCCTCAGCCAGTCCAGCCAGCTCAACCACAAATGCAGGTTCCAACTCAGCCTGCCCCAGAGCCAATTCAGTCACAGCAGTCAATGGATAGCTACATTCAGGCCACTCCACCAGCCACCAGCACGCCAATCCCGGATTTTCTTCAGCCCGAATCATTCCTGCCGCCAGCTCCAGCCCCAGTAATTATCGATCAGGCCGCGCCTCCATTCATGCCACCAGCTATGCCTGCCCCACAGCCTATCTCACAGCCTATCTCACAGCCTATCTCACAGCCTGCTCCTCAGCCAGTCCAGCCAGCTCAACCACAAATGCAGGTTCCAGCTCAGCCTATCCCAGCTCCAGCTCAACCACAAATGCAAACTCCAGTCCAGCCAACCCCACAGCCAACTCAGCCGCAGACCCCAGCCGATCCGGCCGCCAATCCAGTCAAGGCCGATCCATCTGCTTTTCATATCCCAGGCAGCTACTAGTTTTGACATTGCAGAAAAATCCACTATGATGGTAGGAAATGACAGAAAATAATCCCAAAATCCCAAATTCAGTGGTCAGTCATGAAGAAATGGCTAAAATTGAAGCCGAAGTCAGCCCAAGCGACATCATTTTGATTGATAAGCCAGATGGCCTCAGTTCCTTTGGTGTGGTCGCTCGCGTTCGTCGTGTGCTTTCTAAAAAAGCTGGCAAAAAAGTTAAAGTCGGTCATACTGGTACACTCGACCCCTTTGCTACTGGTCTTCTGATTTTGCTCGCCAACAAGGCAACCAAGCTCTCCAATCAATTTCTTAAGCTCGATAAGTGGTATGAAGCCACAATCCATCTCGGTAAGGTTAGCACTACAGGTGATCCCGAAGGTGAAATCACTGATTTTGTACCTGAAACTCCAAGAGAAAATCTCCCGGATCGCGCCGAAATTGAGAAGGTGATTGAAAAATTTATCGGCCAGATTCAGCAAACTGTTCCGAGTTTTTCTGCCGTCAAAATCAACGGCCAGCGCGCCTATCAACTTGCCCGTCGTGGTGAAACCGTAGAGATGCCAACCCGCACCGTCGAAATTTACGCCATCGAAATCCTAGGCTACCATTATCCAGATCTCGTGATTCGCACACATGTCTCTAGTGGCACCTACATCCGCACCCTTGGTGAAGATATTGGCAAAGCCTTGAATACCGGCGCCTATCTTACCGCCCTTCGTCGCACTAAAATCGGCGACTTCGATATTGCTGCCGCCACTAAGCTCGCGGATTTTATGAGTGCAGAAGAAATTCATCAAACATGAGCTCTTGTAGAAACTCCTACTCCGTGGTATAATCTCTCCAATATGATTACAAAAGAGAATAAAGCTAAGGCAATTGCTGCTACTGCCCGTGATAAAAAGGACGTCGGTTCTCCAGAGGTTCAGGTTTCTATTTTAACTGAGCGCATCAAAGAAGTGACTGAACACGTTAAGGCTAACAAGCACGATTTCATGGCTCGCCGTGGACTTATGCAGATGGTTGGTCGCCGCAAACGTCTTCTAAAGTATCTTGAGAAAACCGACTTCGAACTCTACAAAGGTACAGTCGCAAAACTCGGACTTAGGAAATAATCACGAAATCCCCGCGCAAGTGGGGATTTTTAGTGCACAAAAATCATAAGTTAAGAAATCATCAGAGTTAAAAACTCAAAGGTCTAAAGGTATTTAGAATTACAAAAGACCCTACAATTGTAGGGTCTCAGGTTCCATTAGAACAGTTTGTCAAAGTCTTCGACCAGCATTCCGAGTATTTCAACCACTCGCGGTCTTTCGCTCTCGCCATTAAAGTATTCTTCACTGAAGGCATCGATCTCGTCTCTGTATCGAGTTGCTGCCAGTGCGATGCTTACCTGAATTTCATGCGGGGTCGGTTTTCTGACCTTGCGGTAGAAAGTGCGGATCTTTGCCGGATCAGCGAGACTTTCTGTGCTCCATCTGGTGGAAATCTTCGCGCGGCATTTGTCGTAATCCGGTCGATGTAAATATCTCATTCTCACCTTAGATACATCTTGTAAAATGTCGTAGATATCGCCTACTGCCCCCTCTCTGCGCTCAATCGCCTGATAGAGCATGACATCTTCATGGAAGAAATAATCTTCCGCCATGTTCTGCACTAACGAAAACCTCAAGAAGTTCCCCCCGTCCTGCTCGACGTAGAAGAACACGTAGTCGATGTTCAAATCGAGGCGAATCTGTTTTCTGAGTGGCACCAGCTTCTCCTCAATAAGTCTATTGCGAAACAGATCTCGCGCCTTCTGAATCTCGGTCTCATCCTCACCCGTGAAACCATCCATCTTGATCAAAAGAAAATGATTGTCTCTCTGTATCTGCTGTTCCATATTAATGGTCCTTTCTTAATGTGCGTGAATTATCAGTTCAACTTGTTCTAAGGCCGCTCCCCTCCTTTCGGTCTTCAATAATATACATCTTAGAACATCTTATATTATAACATGAAAACCATAATCTGTAAAACAAACGCCTGAGTTAACATCTCAAGTGCAACACTAACCAATAAAAAGAGTTTCATGATACAATTAATCCATAACAATAAAGGGGAAGACGGCGGATAAGTCTTCTAGACCCAGCTTTTCTAGAGTAGTTATCTGGTGTTTTCCCAAGAAAGGAATCAATGGAAATAATCAATCCAACCGGCAAGCACACCTTCAGTGTGTCAACCGATTTTTGTGGTCGTGAATTGAAACTTGAAGTCAATCGCGTTGGTTTTCGCACCACTTCATCTGTTTTAGTTACTTATGGCGACACCGTCGTTCTCGGTTCAGTCGTTGTTAGCGAAAAACCTGTCGTACAGGATTTCTTCCCACTCTCAATCGACTATGAAGAAAAATTCTATGCTGCTGGCAAAATTTCTGGCTCAAAATTCATCAAACGTGAAGGTAAACCTGCCGATGAAGCAGTGTTGATTGGTCGCCTCATCGATCGTCCAATTCGTCCACTTTTCCCTAAAGGCTACCGTCAGGAAGTCCAGGTTGTCACTACCGTCCTCTCGATGGACCCAAGCTTCCGTCCTGATGTTGTGGCGATGATTGCCGCTTCCTCAGCTCTTTTAAACGCTGGCGTACCATTTGACGGCCCAGTCGCTGGCCTCCGTATTGGTCGTGTGAACGGTGAATTTAAGGCCTTCCTCACCAAGGAAGAACGTGAAGCTTCCGATCTCGACCTAGTGGTTGCTGTAAAAGACCAAAAGGTTGTCATGGTTGAAGCTGGTGCTAATGAGGTTCCAGAACAGGTCATCATTGATGCCATGCGTTGGGCCGTTGAAATGGCACAACCTGCCCTCACTCTTCAGAGGGAATTGAAGGAAAAGCTCAATGTGGTTGAAAAACCATATGAACTCAGTCTCCCAGACGCAGCAGTTGCTGAAAAAGTTGAAAACTGGACCCGTGAACACTTTAAAGGCGAAGACAGCAAGACTGGCACTAAAATCCGCGGTAACGTACTTGATCGTAAGCGCATCGCTGATGAATTAAGAGACCAGATGGACGCGGAATTTGCGCTTGAACTTGGCGAAGGTGAAACCGACGAAGAGAAAATTGCAGATTATGACGCTCGCTTGAAAGATGAATATCACAATGCTTATGAATTAGCTATCCATCATGAAGTTCGTCGCGCCATCGTTGAAGATAATGTCCGTCCTGACGGCCGTAAACTTAATGAGGTTCGTCCGCTCAGTTCTCAGGTTGCTATCTTGCCACGCGTACATGGCTCCTCGCTCTTCACTCGTGGTCTCACTCAGGCTATGAACATCGTCACCCTCGCTCCTCTTTCATATGCTCAGATTGTTGACACCATGGAAGTCACCGATGGTGAACGTCGCTATATGCACCACTATAATGCACCTAGCTACACTGTTGGTGAAACTGGTCGCATCGGCTCTCCAGGTCGTCGTGAAATCGGCCACGGCTATCTTGCCGAGCGCGCCCTTCTCCCAGTTCTTCCATCCAAGGAAGACTTTCCATACGCCATCCGCTCTGTCACCGAAATCATGTCTCAAAACGGTTCCACCTCAATGGCTGCCACTTGTTCATCTTGTCTTGCCCTTATGGACGCCGGTGTTCCACTTAAGGAGCCTGTCTCTGGTGTTGCTATGGGTTTGATGCTTGATGGCGAAACTCCACACGTTCTAACCGACCTCATGGATGCCGAGGATTTTGCTGGTGACATGGACTTCAAGGTTACTGGTACTAAGAACGGTATCACTGCCCTCCAGATGGATATGAAGGTTCACGGCCTTCCAGTCGACATTCTCGAAAAAGCCATTCAGCAATCTCACGAAGGTCGTATGTTTATTCTTGGCCACATGCTTTCCGTACTTTCTGCTCCACGTGCTGAGCTCTCACCATACGCTCCACGCATCGAAAAACTCATGGTTAAACCTGAGAAAATTGGTGCCGTGATAGGTAAAGGTGGCGAGATGATTAATAAAATCACCTCTGAAACTGGCGCTGAAGTTGACATTGACGACTCTGGCCTCATCACTGTTTCTGGTACTGACGCCGAAAAAATCAAGCGCGCCATCGACTGGATTCGCAGTCTCGTTGAAGAACCTGAAGTCGGAAAAATCTATCGCGGCAAAGTAGTAAATATTAAAGATTTCGGTGCCTTCGTGAATATTCTTCCAGGCATCGACGGTATGCTTCACATCTCTCAAATTTCTGAAAAACGTCTTGATAAGGTTGAAGATGCGCTCCACCTCGGCGATGAAGTGAACGTACGCCTTGACTCGATTGATGACAAGGGACGTCTCTCCCTTAGCATGCGTCGCGTCGAGCAATAGATCGCGATAAGCGGCGTTCCATGCGCCGCTTTACCGCTTTAATAAAAAAGATTGGTCATATGGCCAATCTTTTTATTATGTTAAAACCTTAATTTTAAGTCAAATTAAGTCAGGTTAGGATAAGTTAGGATAAGACCTATTTTAGTCTATAAGTCAACGAAGCCGTTATTTTCTTTAACCTTTTCATCGCGGCAAGTCATGGCTGGATTACCATTTGGATCTTTCACTCCGCGGTAAACTTCCTTCACCTCAGGAGAAAGGTTCTCGCAAAGGTCTGGAGCCTGTCCGGCAGTTGCAAATTTCCATTCACCATTTGGTAATGCACGGTAATACATTGCAAGATGACCACCACCGCCACCTTCGACACGGGTCGCACCTGTTGTTGGATTGGTTATTACTTCGTAATTCATATGTTCGCTTGCCACTGCAAATAGATAGGTTGCGTCCTTGTTAGTGTAAAGTTTAGTCAAGCTTACGATTGGCCAGCTATCTTTAATCTCAAAACCTTCATCATTCTTGCCAGACATCTTTTGAGTCCTAACCTTAATAAAATTCATAAGATCGCCGATCCGAGTATCCATAGCCATTGGCTTAACAATCTCAGTTACTTTTGCATTCTCGACATTCTCTACCGCCTTCGTCCCAGTGGCGAGCTCATATTTTGAAATCACCTCGTTTGCCTTAACGAGAGCCTCCTTTGAATTCTTCACCTCGCCTTCCAGTTTGTTTTTCTGGTCGTTAACCCTGATCGTGGTATAAACCAAACCGCCAAGACAGGCAAGAATTATTAAACAAAAAACCGCAGCTATCTTTTTATTGCTACGGCCTGCTCGAAAATCTCGCTTTTCACTACTGATATTTATAATATTATCTGTATCGTTTCGATCCATATATCTCCTTTAATCAACTATAGCATAAACAATTTTTTCCGCTAGTCCCTCGCTATATCTATAATTATTATGTTATAATCTGTCTATGGTTAAACGAAAAAAAGGTCGACGCAAATCTTCCCGTGAGGTAGTTCCAGAACACGAATTGCCAGGCGGCTTTTGGCGTCAAGTCTCAGCAGTTCTTATGATTGCCATCTCTATCGTTCTCGTGATGACTTGGTTTGGTAGTGGCGGCACTCTTCTCAATGATTTTCATAAATTCGGCCTCTGGCTGATTGGTTATGCTACTTTTGCTATCCCAGTGATCCTGGTTTATCTTGCCGTGAAAATCTTCCGCACCACAGATAATCGACTTCCTGCCGTCATCTGGGTTGTTTCGTTTTTGATGATTTTTTGGCTCTCTGGACTCTTTGGCCTACCGACTTATGGCAACTCTGCCACACAAACTGGTGGCATCCTTGGGGTTTGGTTAAATAGTATGGTCACACAAATTCTCAACCCAAGTGTCGCCGCCTTTATCTATCTTGTTTTGATCTTTATTACTGCAATTTTCATCCTCCAGCTTTCTCCAGCCGCCGTCTTTCGTGATATTGCCAACATTTTCAAAACCACCAAGCGTGATGAAGATGCTGAAAATGCTCGTATTGCTCGCCGCGCTCAGGCTGAGGATGCGGTTAACGCTGGAGCTCTGGGTCCTCTCAAGATCAAAGCTAATGGTGTTGAGGTTACTGCCGAAGAATTAAAAGCCGCACCAAAAATTGAGGTTAAAAAGCCGGTTGCTGCCGCCCCTGTTGAGACTGAACCTGAACGCGCCCTGATTGCTGTTTCTGATCCAAACTGGAAAATGCCTTCAACAGACCTGCTTTCGAAAAAACAAAATCCGCCAGACGGTGGCAATATTCAGCAGAATGCCTTCATTATCAACTCCACTTTTGCCGACTTCGGTATTGAGGTAAAACTTGATGGTGCAAACGTCGGCCCGCGTGTTACTCAGTACACAATTCAGCCGCCAACCGGTGTGGTGCTATCGAAAATCGCCGCTCGTGACAAGGAGCTTGCGCTTAATCTTGCCGTCGATAAGGTCCGTATCGAAGCTCCGATTCCTGGTACTCGTCTGGTTGGTATCGAGATTCCAAACGTTCGTCCAGCCGATGTAACCCTCCGTTCAATTCTCGAGAGCAACGAATGGAAGAAGGAAACTAATCCGCTCTGCTTTGCCGTGGGTAAAGATATTTCTGGTAACCCAGTCATTGCCAATCTTGCCAAAATGCCACACCTCCTGATCGCTGGTACTACTGGTTCTGGTAAGTCCGTCATGACTAATACTCTCATCTCCTCATTGCTTTATCGCAATGCCCCAAGCGACATGAAACTAATCATTGTCGACCCGAAGCAGGTAGAAATGGTGCAATATAATGACATTCCGCATCTCTTAACTCCAATTATCAACTCCACTGAAAAATCGCTTTCCGCCATGAAGTGGGCTGTTAATGAGATGGAGCGCCGATATACTCTTATGGCTGAAGAGAAGGTTAAGAAAATTGAAGACTACAACGAAAAGCTTCATAAAAAATCTGCCACCATCGCCGATGAAGATAATAACGAGCAGCAGCATAATGGCGGCAAGATGCCATACATCGTCATTGTGATCGATGAGATGGCTGACTTGATGATGCAGGCAGGGAAAGACCTCGAGCAACTCATTGTTCGTATCGCACAGAAAGGTCGTGCCTCTGGTATTCATCTCGTACTCGCAACCCAGCGTCCTGAGGTTAAGGTGATTACCGGTCTGATCAAGGCCAATGTTCCAGGCCGTATTGCCTTCGCTGTGAATAATAATACCGACTCTCGCATTATGCTCGATATGGGTGGTGCCGAGAAGTTGCTTGGTAAAGGTGATATGTTGATGCTGACTACCGAGATGATGGGTAAGCCTCGCCGTATTCAGGGTGCTTATGCTTCCGATAGTGATGTTGAAAAACTCACCAACTTCCTCCGTGAGCAGCGTGCTCCTGAATATAATAACGAAGTAATTTCTCAAGCCGTTCAAATCAAGGGTATTGGCCCAACTGATGGTGGCGGCTTTGGCGACCTCGGTCGTAAATATGATCCACATGATCCAGTTGTCAGAAAGGCCATCGAAATTACTCTCACCAAAGGTAAATTCTCTACCGCCATGCTGCAGACTTATCTCGGCAAAGGTCACGGTTTCGTATCTGGTCTCGCTATCTGGCTGGAAGAGATTGGCGTCATCGGCCCGGCAAATGGCAATAAGCCACGCGACGTGATGATTAAAAACCTAGACGAATTCGACCAGCTCGCTGGTGGATAGATAAAAATATAGTCTGAAAAGACTATATTTTTTATTCCGTTTATGTTAAAATAAACACACTAACAAGGTACATATCATGAAACAAACACAAAACTCAGGCAATTTCGCCTGCAAAATTTCAATATGCTTAGGTTTTGCGCGCCTCAAAAATCTCCTTAGTACAAAACGCGCAAGAATAATCACTACAGTGTTCGCATTTTTTGCGTCAAGTCTTTCTCTATGCTTCTTACAGAATCCTAACTTCGCAAGTTTCCTCCGCACTCCAGCCACCTACCTCAATATCTCCACCTCCACCCCGAATGTCGATTTTCAGTTCAACCAGTCCGAACTCTCTTCTTTCGCCTTCAAAACAAATAATGTCACTGTCAATATTCAGACTGATAACGCCACTGGTGCTACCACCTATATTTCGAGCATCGATGAGGCTACCAGTCTAGTTCATTCCGACTCTGGTGTTTCCGATAGTATTGCCTCCATCTCCTCCCCACTCCTCTCGACCGCCTTCACTGGCAAAACATGGGGCTACCGCGTTGGCTCTCTCGCCACCACGGCTTTTAATCCAATCCCAAAAGCTAGCACTCCTGCTGAGATTTTAAATACCACCTCCGCCACTCCAGCTTCAAATAATCTCGATATCGACTTTGGGGTTAAAGTCTCTCCGGATCTATCTTCTGGAACTTACTCCAAGCAGATTTTATTCACCACCACTACAAATTACGTACAAACCTATACGAAATTTTTACCTGGTCCTGCTTTTAATGCTATTCTCACGGGATTAAGTTCAAACAATTATACTGATTATTTTAAACATTCGCCTACGGCACCAGCTAACCTTGCCACTGCTCAAATCGTTTCAGCGGCTGGATCAGAACATCCGATTTATCTATGGTATGAAGCTACGGATAAGACAATTTATTGGTGGAGTGCCGCTGATGTTGTTTATATGAATGAAGATGCTTCCTATATGTTTTCTCATGTTAATTATGGCGCGTATTATATTAATAAGGAAGTAGATGCGAGTGGCATTGATACCAGTAAAACTACAAACATGAGCCATCTATTTTACTATGACAAACCTGGTGGTCTTGGTCTACAAGGTGTAAAAACTGACGGGTTCAACACAAGTAACGTGACGGATATGAGCTACATGTTCTCAATGAATAATTATTTAGGCGATCAGTCTAATTCACCTGATTTTAGTACCTTTGATACTAGCAAGGTCACCAATATGGAACATATGTTCGACGGTTCAAACTTCTATCATATTGACGTATCGACCTTTGACACAAGCAACGTGACGAATATGGACGGGATGTTTTCATCTAATCATAGAACATTAACCATTAATGTTGATAATTTTGATACCAAGAAAGTAACAAGTATGGCAAGAATGTTTTTTAGTTGTCAAGCCATATCCACCCTGGATTTATCTAGTTTTAGGAATAATCTAGTTACTAATATGTCTGGAATGTTTCAGAATGACATATCTCTTAGTTCATTGAATTTAGCAGGTTTTACTACTGGACAGGTTAAGAATATGTCCTATATGTTCAGCGGGATGACTAGTATTACTAATTTAGATTTACTCGGTTTTGATACGAGTAATGTGGAAGATATGGCTCAAATGTTCGCTAGTATGAGGTCTATTAAGAATTTAAATCTCTCGTCATTTGATACTTCAAAAGTCACCACGATGGCAACTATGTTTGCTGATATGTATAAAATTGAAAATCTAAATTTGTCATCTTTCGATACTAGAAATGTCACAAATATGAAATATATGTTTAGCTATATTATGAGAGATGTAGCAAACGGAATTTTGGATCTTTCAAGTTTCAACACCCAAAGCCTTAATAATAGTATTAATATGTTCAGTGCGGCAAAAGTAAAAACAATCTATGTTTCACCATCCCTTACCAATACTTCTATTAGTGCCTCGACTGATATGTTCCGTAATGCTACTAATCTTGTCGGTGGTAACGGTACAACTTATTCTCCAAGCAATCCTAGAGATAAAACCTATGCCCGAATCGATGCCCCAGGTACTCCAGGATACTTCACTCAAAAGCCATAACCCATCGCGCCCTGCTTGAGATTTTTTCCACAGTCTGCTATAATCACAGCATTATTAGCTCAGCAAGCGACGATGAGGTGTGCTTGCTTTAACCAAAGGAGTGCAAAGTGAAACAGTATGAACTTACTGTGTTGATTCATCCTGATTTGGAAATGAATCTAACACCAGCCCTAGACAAAATTAAGAAATTAATTGAGTCACAAGACGGTAAAATCGTAAAAGAGACCAACGAAGGTAAAAAGCGCCTTGCTTACACTATCAACAAGCAGGACTACGCTGTTTATTACTTCTACGAGCTCGAGCTTCCTGCTCAGGCCCCAGCAAAGATCTCTTCTACTTTAAATATTACCGATGAGGTTCTACGTTATCTCTTGGTCACTGTCGACGAACGCAAAGCTAAATTTGAAGCTAAGCGTAAAGCTCGTGCAGAAAAAACTAAGAATACTGAAGAATCAGCAGAATAAATAATTTAGGAGGTTTTATGGCGCGGGGATTTAGTAAGGCAATCATTACAGGGAACGTCGTTCGCGATCCTGAACTCAGAGCTACTTCTGGTGGCACTCAGGTCTGTTCCTTCTCTGTAGCAGTAAATTACAATTACGTACAAAACGGTGAGAAAAAAGAACAAGTTTCTTACATCAACTGTTCTGCATGGGGCAAGGCCGGCGAAGTAATTGCTCAGTACGCCAAAAAAGGCACTGGCATTCTCGTTTCCGGACGTCTTTCACAGCGTGCTTTTGAAGATAAGACCGGCGCAAAGCGCTCAGCTACTGAAATCGTCGTTGAAGATTTCAACTTCCTCGGCGGTGCCAGCGAGGGATCTTCTTCGAGAAGCTTCGCCAGTTCCAGTAATGATGAATCTGCTGATATCATCCCAGATGATATTCCAGATGAGCCTATCGACCTCAGTGAGGTTCCATTCTAAACAATAATTAAGAGAGAGTTTTGAGAGAAATGAAAAGAATTAAAAATGATCCAAATCTTTACTTCGACTATCGCGATGTAAAGACTATGCAACGTTATATTGACGTTTATGGTCGCATTGAACCAATTTCAAAAACTGGTCTTTCTGCTAAACAGCAAAGACAATTAGCTGTCGCTATCAAGCGTGCACGTCATCTTGCATTGCTTCCATTTGTGTCTGCCAACTAATTTAGGAGAAAAAACCATGTACGGTCCAACCGATTTAAAGAAAAACGTACTAATCACCTTAGATGGCCAGCCATACAAAGTTATTGAATATTCCCAAAAAGTTATGGGACGTGGTGGCTCTATCGTCAACGTACGTGTCAAAAATTTAATCACAGGTGCATTAATTCCAAAGACTTTCAAAGGTCAGGAAAAAATCGAACCAGCCGAAGTTACCACCAAAAAAGTTCAGTATCTCTACAAGGACGAAGATAAGTTCTATTTTATGGACCCTTCAACTTTTGAGCAGTATGAACTATCAAACGACCTTGTCGGTGATTCCAAAGACTTTATGAAAGATGGTGATGAGATGGAGATCCAGTTCTACAACGGTTCCGCCATCAACCTCACTCTTCCAAAGAACCTTTGGCTTGAGGTTACCTATACTGAAAACGCTGTTAAGGGTGATACTTCTACTTCAGTCATGAAAGACGCCACCCTTGAAACTGGTGTCGTAGTTAAGGTCCCAGCCTTCATTAAGACTGGTGATGTAATTTCTGTTGATACGGAAACTTATGCCTACCGTGAACGTCAAAAATAAGATGCGTTCATTGCGTGATTATGATCGTGATCGTAATCATGATCGTGATCTAAAATCGCATGCCAACATGCAGACTACGCGTGTTGGTATGCCAGTATCACGTGCTGAGAATAAGCTTGCGGGGGCGGCGCAGGCTTTTTCTTATGATTTTCGTTGTAAAACCGTGCTCGATATAGGCTCCAGTACTGGCGGCTTTACCGAATACGCTCTTCTTCGTGGTGCCAAGAAAGTCATTGCTGTTGAAAAAGGTACTAAACAGATGAAAGTACCCCTTCGTTTTGATCCGCGTATCGACCTACGAGAAAAGACGGATATTTTTTCCGTGACTCGTAACTCGTTGTCGAGGGATCAAGATGAAACTAATGAAAATGAATCTAAGACAGATATAAGAATCGACACTATTCTTGCTGACGTCTCCTTCATCTCCTTAAAACAGGTGCTACTTCATGCTAAAAAACAGCTTGCCACCCCTCAGACAGATTTTCTTGTCATGCTAAAGCCTCAATTTGAAGCCAGACCATTTCAACTGAAGAATGGTGTCGTCAAAAACGAAACTATTCGTCGTGACATCATCAAAGATTTTGAAGCTTGGCTCAAAAATAACGGCTTCTTGATCGTGAATAAACGCGATAATATCCTTGCTGGCAAAAATGGTAATCTTGAGCGATTTTATTTTCTTAAATTGGCCATAATGTCTCATAAAAACAGGTGATACACTGGCATATTCTTGTCAAAGTATTCATAATTTGCTATAATACTAATCAGTTAATCTTACTTATTTTCAAACAGAACAGAATTCAAGCGAAAATCTTTTTGTTTGCAAACTTTGTAGATCTTATTATTTAAAAAAGGAAATCATGAATAAACAAGAACAAGAAAGACGTGCCAGACTCATGAAGATGCAGGCTGAGCGCTTGCCAGAAATCAAACGCCGTTTCGAAGAAAATCAGAATCGTGCGAAACTTGCTGAAACTCCTGCTCCTGTTGAGACTGGTGCAGCAGTAATTTTTGAACAGGCTCAGAAGCGTAATTTCAACAGTAACTTCAAGCCAGGCGGCAAGGACTATGCGGCTCGTTCAAAGAGAAAAAATAACTTCTCTGGCGACAATTCCGATGCTCGCGCAAATAAAACTGCCGATCAGTCCAAGAATAAAAAAGCCCCTAAAGCCAAAGCTCCAAAAGCTGCCAAAAACGTAAAAAGCACTGAAGCCGAAGAGCGCAAGGTTAATCTTTCCGTCTCTACTAGACGTGGCGACATGGTTCATCACCAGCGTATGCTTTCTCAGGACGTAAATGCTCAGGCTACCCAGCACATCATCGGTATCCCAGTTAATAAATCCCGTTTCAATGGTTATAACGGTGCCCAGGTCACCAACGCACAGCTCAAATCGGCTCGCCCTGACCACGAAGCCGTCCGCATTATCCCAATCGGTGGTGTTGGTGAGTTCGGTATTGGTAAAAACATGACCGCCATCGAGTATAAAGGTGAAATTATCGTTATCGATATGGGTGTACTTTTTGCCAGTGAAGATTACCCCGGCGTTAACTACATGGTTCCAGATATTAAATATCTCGAAGACAATATGGATAAGGTAAAGGCGATTCTCTTTACACATGCCCACCTTGACCACATCGGTGCCTGCCGCCATCTACTTCCAAAATTCAATCCACTCACCCCGATCTACGCCACTGATTTCACTATTGGCATGATCAAGAAACAGATGAGTGAGCTTGAAGATGTTCCAGAAATGAACTACCAGGTTGTTGATCCATTCAAGCACGAAAAACTCCAGGTTTCTGAACACCTAAGCGTTGAGTTTATTCACACTCTTCACTCCATTCCAGGTAACTGTGCCATCATCATCCGCACTCCAAATGGCGTCATTTACTTCTCAGGTGACTGGCGCGCCGAAGCTAACCCAATCGAAAAACAGACCGACTTCGAGCGCATTGATGAAATCGTCAAAAATGAGGGAATCACCTTGATGCTCAACGAGTCTACCAACATCGACTCTCCAGGTCACCATCCTCACTCTGAATATGACGTTGGTGACAATATCGGTAAGGTAATGGATCATTACGCTAATGGCCGCGTGATCATCTCCTGCTTCTCTTCACAAATTAACCGTATTGGCATGATTCTCGAGCAGGCCTACCAGCGTGGACGCAAAGTTGCCTTTGCTGGTTTCTCGATGATTAATAATATCGAGGTCGCCCTCCGCGCTAAATGTATCAAGGTGCCAAAAGATACTGTGATGAAGATGGAAGATATTATTAAGCTTCCTGACGATAAAATCACTATCGTTTGTACCGGTTCTCAGGGCGAACTCAACGCCGTGCTTAATCGCATGGTCAGTGGTGCACATAAGTACATCAAGATTAAGGCCTCCGACACTATCGTCTTCAGTTCAAACCCAATCCCAGGTAACGAGCCACATGTCGTTAATACTGTTGACGGACTCTTGCGTGAGGGTGCTCAGGTAATTCAAAACGGTAAGACTCATCTCACTAACATCGGTCCACTTCACCTTTCAGGCCACGCATATTACGAAGATCACGTCGATTTTGTCACTCGCCTGCAGCCAAAGAATTATATGCCATACCACGGTGAGTTCTTCATGATGGAGCATAATGCCGAGATGGCAGAAAATGTGGTTGGTATTCCACACGAGAATATTCTCATTGCCGACGATGGTGACGTTGTTGAGCTAATGTCAGATCACACTATTCGCAAAAACGGCCGCATCCATGTTGGTAATAAACTTTACGATGATGCCGATAAGCCGGTTCATGAAGCTGTTGTAAAAGACCGTATTCATATCTCTCGCGAAGGTATCTTTATGATCGTTCTAACCCTCAGTAAGAAAACCGGTCGCCTCATTAAGACCCCAGATATTGTTTCCCGTGCCTTCATTTATCTTGATAACTCTGAAGAATTAATCGGTAAAATTCGCCACTATCTCCGCGTGAAAACTGAAAAGTCCATCTCTTCCGACCCAGAACTAAAGGTCTTAAAAGATGAAATCAAAGAAGATATTACTCGTATTCTCTTTGACGCTACTGGCCATACTCCAATCGTTATCCCGGTCATCAATAAGGTTTAGAGTTTTTACTAACAACATCCAGATCTTCAATAAGGTCCAGTATTTTTAGCAATATCCAGGCTACCAATAAGCTCCGCCAGGAGCTTATTTTTTTGTCCGTACTCGAAGCACAGGTATGTACTCGAAGCATAGTTTAGAGTATAATAAGCCTAATGTTTTTTAAATCCTTAGGCATCGTCGCCGAACGTCCACTCCCCGAACTCCTTGCCTATCTTTTTCTCCTCTTCATGCTATATTCATTTGGCGGCTGGATTGTTGAATGTATCTGGACTTTAATCACTAAGCGCCGACTAGAGAACCGCGGCTTCCTTTTTGGCCCAATCTGTCCAATCTATGGTGTCGGTTCATTACTTTGTGTTCTTTTTCTCGCACCACTCAATTTGTCCTGGCCAGCTACATTTTTCACGATGGTCATCCTCTGTGATGTTATAGAATATATCACCTCGGTTGTGCTTGAGAAAATCTACCACGTTCGCTGGTGGGATTATACTACCGGTTCACTTCTGCACCTAAACGGCCGTATTTCGCTTGAGACTTCCATCGGGTTTGGGGTTGGTGGTATTGCTATTCTTCATCTCGTTCAGCCAATTTTTACTAACTTTCTCGCATATTTTTCTCCTCTTACTCTTCTCATTGTCGCCATCATCCTAGCTATTATCTTCGTTGCGGATATCGTCTTCTCCACCATCGCCATCGCCAATGTCACCGATCGCATGACCGGTGGCACAATTGACTTAACAGCTGAAATCAAAAAATTCAGTATTAATTATTACAAGAAAGCCTCACGCCTCAGCCGCAAGATTGCGCGTTCCGCACTTTCTCAGGTTGAGAAAGCTCAAAAAGAAGCTAAGCGTCGCGTCCAGAATACTTTTGGTCCTAAAGATTCTAGTGATAAATAATTCACTTATTCATTTACTCATTTATTTGTTAATCCAAAAAATAGGTCTTTAAATCACTATTCTCGCGTAGCTCTAAAATGAATGGCGACTCTTTGTCCTTTACTGTGAGAAATAAAACTTTCTTCCGTGCACGTGTCATTGCTACATAAAATAACCTCCTTTCTTCTGAAAATGCAAAGTCTGAGTCGCTAGGCTTTTTCTCTAGCAAGAAATCACTAAAAAATCGAGACCTCTTTTTTGGATTTTTATCTTGAGAAAGATTATGTATAGCTAGCTCACGTACGAGCTCCGCCAATTTATCTTCTTCTACTCGGCTCGGAAACCCTAGTGTTGCATCTCGGCAATTAATGATAAATACATAATCTGCTTGCAATCCCTTAGATTTATGCGCGCTTAAGAAACTAATCTCTAGATCTGGTCGCTCACGCATGATAATCTGGAGTTTGTCCTCATGTTTCGTAAAGGTTAAATATTCACAGTGTGATATTTTTCGGATATCAAAATTATATCTGCCGATCAAGAAGATTTTTGCACGCTCTGGCAAATTCAAAAGAAAGTAATATAGGGCATTAAGATCAGTTCTTTCGGATGGTCCGTTAATCTCGACAATCTGGTCTGGCTCGTCTAGTCTTTTTCCACGAATTTGCTTCACCAGTTGCGCGCTGTTTTGCATAATAAAACTCCCTGATAATTCCGCCAGCCTTTCCGGAAAACGATAAGTTCTTTCGATTTTGAAAACTTTAGTCTCTCCCCAGCATTTTTCAAAATTTAAAATTAAGCTAATCTCACTCCCCGCGAACTGGTAAATTGTCTGCCAGTCATCCCCCACGCAAAACAGCTTAAAATAGTGAATCTCACGCAATTTCTTTATTAATAAATATTCGAGTGGTGATATATCTTGATATTCATCAATTATCACATAATCATAGGAAAAATTAGTATCTAAAGATGTTTTTGCTATCTCTAATAAGCCAGCAAAGTCAACACTTACAGTACTTTTTAACAACTCCTGATATTCACGCGTATATTTTTCCAGCTCCAGCAGGGAGGCTTGTAATTTTTGCAATTCATCCTGTTGCCAAAAATAGTGAAATTTCTCTCGGGCTAACCTTTGTAAAGAAGAAATACTCACGTTATAATTCTGAAGTAGGGAATATAAATGTGAAAATCTTTCAGCCTTTTCCTCTGTTAAGATCAGATCCGGTGCGTCGGTCGCAGTCGTTGATGCCATAACATTTTTTAAGAATCCTTCAAATCCCGATACTTCTAGCTTAAAATTTTCAAAATTCAGGCCCTTGACCATCCGCAGGGCTAGACTATGAAAAGTTTCTACCTCAACAAAATCACCAGGGTGATATATTTTAAACACCAAATCGTCCTGTAAAATTTCCGACAGAATCCGCCGCTCAAGCTCATCTTTTGAGGCGTGCGTGAATGATACTACTAGCACTTTTGGCGGCGACTCCGCTGACTTTTGAGCTAGCTGTCGTTTTAAAAACCAGTTTTTTAAAATCCACTTGATCTTCCCAATAATCGTGGTGGTTTTTCCGGTCCCTGCTCCGGCCACTACAAGTGTGTTTATGGTGTCATTCTCAATACAAGAAACTTGCTGCTCGTCTAGACTATATCCTTCAACTTTTTTATAGTCCAGCTTGCACCTTATATTTTCTAGTGCCCCTAAATTATCTCCTTCCGCTCGACCTTCGCTCATTCAACCTCCTTTTACCTCGTACGGATATATGAAAAAAGAACACACGCGTGTTCTCCTATAAAACTTTGTCTGCGACCATAGACCTTGCCGCTAAATATATTTTATCACAAAACCTAGTTTAATTTGTCTAAAGATTTTGGTGCCCGAGACAGGACTTGAACCTGCACCTAGGAACTAGACTAGCACCTGAAGCTAGCGCGTCTGCCAGTTTCGCCACTCGGGCCTGTACAGATTATAGCACACCGCATGGATTGAGAGATATTTTATCACACTCTTTCACAGCGTTTATTTTATAAGATGAAAGAATCATAAATAAAATAAAAATAGAGTAAAATTAGAATAGCATTGTAAATGAAAGAGGAAAATATGGCCATTGAAATTGAAGGTAGAATCCCAAATATTAATCCGGAAGAGGTAAAAGCTATACTTCTTGCCATCGGTGCTAAACCACTTGGCTTCTACAATTTTCGACGTTACGTTTTTGATCCAGCCATCGGCGCCCCTCATCGTTGGCTGCGACTGCGCACTGATGGCAATAAGACTACCCTCACCTTCAAAGAAATTAGCAATGATTCTTTCTCCGGTACTGAGGAGTGGGAAGTCGAAGTCTCAGATTTTGAAACTACTTTAAAGATCTTAGAAAATACAGGTATTAAGCACCGTTCTTATCAAGAAAATACCCGTGATGAATATGAATATCATGGCGCCAAGCTCTCCATTGATCACTGGCCAAAGCTCGGCTACTTACTAGAAATAGAGGTTGAAAAAGAAGAGGATATTTATGAGATCACTAGTAAGCTCGGCTTTAAGCCACAAGATGTTATCTCAACTGACTTTGCTAGCCTTTATCGGAATATCGGCATTGATGTCAATAATTGTGAAATTATGAAATTCTAAAATTCTGAAATTCTAGTCATTTCGACAAACTATTATTGACTCTTGCATCGTTCAGAATCTTTTACTGTAACTCTCTTATGCTATACTAAATTCATGAATAATCTACACTATGACGGTCCAATTACTCTCGTTGTGCTTGATGGCGTCGGCCTCAGGGATGATGAATATGGTAACGCCGTTTTACAATCACATTCCGAATTTATTGATCAACTTTTTGAAAAATACCCATGGGTATCTCTAAAGGCCTCAGGGGAGGCAGTAGGCATTTTAAATGGACAGATGGGGAACTCTGAGGTTGGACATAATGCGCTCGGTGCTGGGCAAATCATTAAACAGGGTATCGCCAAAATCGAAGACGACTTTAAGACTGGCGCAATCTGGCAAACTGAGGCTTGGCGCGGTGCCATCGAAAATGTCAAAAATCATAACTCCACCTTACATTTTTCCGGCATCTTCTCTGATGGTGGCGTACATAGTTCTCTTGATCAATTACTTAAAATGCTCGAACAGGCCAAGAATGAGGGAATTACAAAAATCCGTATTCACCTTATCCTAGATGGTCGCGATGTTCCGCCTCAATCTGCCGACACTTTTGTCAAGCTTCTCGAAGATAAAATTGATGAGCTCAAAAAACAGGCAGAATTTCCGCTTGATTATCGCATCGCTTGTGGTGGTGGTCGTATGCTCTTTCTTGCAGATCGTTACGAAGCTGATTGGAATATTGTCAAAACTGGCTGGAATGCCATGGTTTATGGCAAGGCCGATCAATATTTCACCTCTGCTATGCAGGCTATTGAAGAAAATCGAAAGCGCAACCCAGGTTTGCAAGATCAGTATTTTCCAAGTTTTGTGATCACTGAGTCTGGTAGCAATGGTCAGGCTGATCCTACTCGCCCAGTTGGTCTTGTTCAAGATGGCGATAGTTTTATCTTTTACAGTTTCCGCGCTGATCGTGCCATCGAAACCGCCAAAGCTTTCACCGAGCAAGATTTCCATGGCTTCGATCGTGGTACTGAAAACAATCGTCCACTCAGTGTCTTTTTTGCTGGCATGACCGAATATGATTCCGATCTGCATATTCCAGAACACTGTCTCGTCACCCCAATCACTATCAAAAATCCACTCAATCAACTTCTAGCAGCACATCGTATCAACCAACTTGCGGTTGCCGAAACTGTAAAGTTTGGTCATATTACCTACTATTTTAATGGTAATAGTTATGACAAGGCGGAAGGTGAGGATTTTATTGAAATTAAATCTGATACTCAGCCGTTTAATGAACGTCCATGGATGAAGGCTGCGGAAATTACTGACGCTGTTCTTGAAAAGATGTCCGAAGTAGACGAAGCTGGCAAGCCAAAGTATCAATTTATTCGCATAAATTATGCAGGTGGTGATATGGTCGGACATTTTGGTGAGCTTGAACCAACCATTACCGCTATGGAGGCCATTGATATTCAGCTGGCGCGCCTAGCCAAGAAGACCGACGAGCTTGGTGGTATGATGATTATCACAGCAGATCACGGTAATGCCGAAGAGGTGTCAGATCCGGTTACTAAGAAGCCAAAAACTTCCCACACTACCAACCCTGTTCCTTGTTGGTTCTATGACAATACGAAAAATGCCGCACTCTACCAGCCTAAACAGCTAGAGGATGCCGGTCTTTCCAATGTCGCCCCAACTATCGCTAAATTATTCGGTATTTCAGATCTTCCAGAATCCTGGCGTCAACCACTAATTTAGTAAAAAATCAGAGATGTTTCTTCAAAAAACGTCTAGAAAAATATACCACCTGTGATATAATCTGTGTAGAAAAATGACAATTTTTTTGGTGGGAAATAAAGGAGCTATTATGCAAAAGATTACGAAAGCAATCATTCCAGTAGCTGGTTGGGGCACTCGTCGCCTTCCAATTACGAAAATTATTGAAAAATCAATGCTTCCTGTCGGCAATCGTCCGCTTGTTGATTATTCGGTACAAGAGTTAATTAAGGCCGGTATCACCGATATCTATATGGTCATTAGCAACGTCGAGCCTTGCCAGGTACAGGAGTTCTATCGTGATAATCACGCTCTTAACGATTATCTAGTCGAGCGCGGTAAAGCTGATCGTCTCGCACTCGCCAAAACTTTGCCAGATCACGTCAAAATTCATTACACCACTCAGGACCCAGCCGGTCGTTATGGTACCGCAGTGCCAATTGCTCTTGTGGTCGAAGAATATAATATTGACGAACCAGTCTTAGTCTTTATGGGCGATGATTTTGTCTGGAATCCAGATGGTGAATCCGCCGCAGAATCTCTAATCCACTCTCTACAAAATGCCGACGAATCTGCTATTTTAGGTGTCGAAATTCCAAAGGAAAAAGTCGATAAATATGGTGTTCTTAGTATCAAAGACGGCAAATTAACCGGTGTAGTCGAAAAACCAAGCGTAGAAGAAGCTCCATCCAACATGATTAATGTTAGCAAATACATTATGTCAAAAGACCTACTCCGTCGCATTGTTAATTACGTTAAGTCCCACGACTTTGGCCCACTTGATCAAGAATATCTCGTCACCGATCCAATCGATGAATACATCAACGAGGGTGGCGTGATGCGTGTTGCTCCAACTACCGGTGAATACCTGGATGGTGGGTCCGTTGAAGGTTGGGTGCACGCCAATAACGTCGTTACAAGCTACAAAAAAGCTAAATAATCTAGAGCAGATCACACTTTTTGTTATTAAGATATTTCGTTTGAATATATCATCAGATGAATAAAAAATAAGGAGGATTATGGCAAAAACACGCACCTATCAGGAGGAAATTGGCTCCGTTGTTGCGACAATGCGCAAAGAAAAAGGACTCACTCAGGCCCAGCTTGCAAATATGCTTGGTACTTCACAGTCCGCGATTCATCGTATTGAGAAGGGCGATCAAAACACTTCGCTTGAAATGATCAAAAAAGTCTCCACCGCGCTTGGTGGTCAAATCCTCTCTATTAATGACTCCTCCTCACAGTCTTTTCGTGTCAATGGCGGCCGCACTTTGAGCGGCACCATCACCATCAATACCTCAAAAAACGCTGCTGTTGGTCTGCTCTGCGCTAGTCTCTTAAATCGCGGTCGCACTGTCTTGCATCATGTAGCACGTATCGAGGAGGTCTTCCGCATTATTGAAGTCCTAGAGTCGATTGGTGTAAAATGTCGTTGGTTTAATCGCCGTAAAGATCTTGAAATTATCACACCACGCGAATTAAAAATGGATGAACTTGACCTTGAGGCTGCCAGAAAAACTCGCTCCATCATCATGTTCCTCGGTCCACTCCTTCATCGCTATGAAAATTTCAAACTTCCATACGCTGGCGGTTGCTCTCTCGGTACCCGCACGGTTGATCCGCATCTCAAAGCTCTCTCCGCCTTTGGGTTGGAAGTCGATGCAAAATGTAATGCAGGATTTTATGAAGCTAGTGTTAATCAGGCCGAATTAAAAAGCCAAGACAATAAGCGTATCGTTTTAATCGAACGCGGAGACACCGTAACTGAAAACGTCTTAATGGCTGCTGCTCTCTTCCCAGGCAAGACCACCATCATTGGCGCCTCACCAAACTACATGGTCCAGGATGTTTGCTTCTTCCTACAAAAACTTGGCGTCAAAATCAACGGCATCGGCTCCACTACTCTTGAGATTGAAGGTCTTGAGAAGATTGACGAAGATGTTGAATATTACCCAAGTGAAGACCCAATCGAGGCAATGTCATTTATTGCGGCCGCTCTCGTCACCAAATCCGAAATCACTATTAGCCGTGCTCCGATCGAATTCCTTGAAATTGAACTCGAAGTGCTTCACTCTATGCACGCCAAAATTGACCGCTCTGAAGAGTATAAATCTTATAACGGCGAAACTAGGTTAGTTGACCTCACAATCCATCGCGCCGATCTCGTTGCACCAACTGACAAGATTCACCCGATGCCTTTTCCAGGCCTCAATATCGACAATCTCCCATTCTTCAGTGTGATCGCCGCCACTGCAACTGGACGCACCTTGATTCACGACTGGGTGTTCGAAAATCGAGCAATCTACTCAACTTATCTCTCAAATCTCAATGCGAAAATCGAGTTACTTGACGCGCATCGAGTTTACGTTGAGGGGCCAACCAACTGGCATTCTGCAGAACTCGTTGCTCCTCCAGCTTTGCGTCCTGCCGTGGTTGTACTAATCGCCATGCTAGCCGCTCCCGGCGTTTCTATCTTGCGCAACGTCTACTCCATCAATCGTGGCTATCAGAATTTTGCCAAGCGTCTCAACCACCTCGGTGCCGACATTCGTCCACTCTCAGGCATCTAATTACTTATGCTATAATCAGCATATGCTACAGTTTCTAAAAACCAAGAATTTTGACGAAGTCGTCTCTGATATCAAAATTTCCAAAGTTGTTTTTACCTGTATTATGCTGATTATGGCAATTTTTGCTGGCATCTCATGTCAAATTAATCAGACCGAGCAGAACGCTGCCTATGTCAAAAAATATCTAGCTAGCAAAAAAGGTTATTATAGTAACTTAGTCTCAAATATGCGTCGCGCCGCCACTGAAAAATACTATGGCAGCTCCAGTAAAGCTGAAGACTTTTCAGAATCCTTCAAAAATTCTTTTCAATCTATCCTGAGTCAAAATCCCAGACACAACCTGAAAGAAGGTGTTGTTTTTATGCAGCTCAAATATCTCAACGATTATTTTTCAGAAATTCTCGATCAAACCATTAGTCAGGAAACCACCGAAAGTCAACTCAATCGATTTCTTGACCTCAGATTTGCCGCTGAGTCTAACCTCGAAACTAAATCTAGAGCTGGCTCTAACTCTAGTCTTAACTCTAGCTCTAACCTCGATTCTAATCTTGAAACGCAAGCTGCATTTGCAAGTTCCAAAACTCAGATCCTAAACACCGCTGCAGCCAAAATCGATCAGCTCATGATTGCCGAACGTCTCACCATCGACCCCGCCATTCTTGAAGCCTTTCTCACTCCACTTGTCGATGTTTATTACAATCAGCTCATTACGATCAGTTTTTCAAAAGCCAGTGGCCGCCAAAATAATCCTGTCGTACGTTTTCTGATCATTAATCTGCCGATTCTCATCCTTCTCGTCATGCTTATTTTTGGCTATTTTTTCTATACCAGTATTGGCGGTCGTCTCGCGATTTTCTGTCTCGTCCTCTCCCTCTTTTTTGTCGCCTTCAATCTTCAGGCGCCTGCTTCAAACCACAACATCGATCTCACCTACAACCAGCTCAGTCTCTTTGCGGATTAGTGCTATAATTAACACATGGAAATTTTTACGGAGGGACTCAACCCTGCTCAAAAAGAAGCAGTGGAAACATTGGCTGGACCAGTTTTGATTTTAGCTGGGGCTGGCTCTGGTAAAACCAAAACTTTAACTCATCGCATCGCTAATCTTATCGCTCATGGAATTCCTGGCGATCGGATGTTGGCCGTGACCTTTACCAATAAGGCAGCAAAAGAGATGCGCGATCGTCTTTGGCGTTTATTGCAGCAGGCTCGCTCCGACGCTCGTCTTACCCCGAGTTTTAAGGATGATGTTTTCGCCGATAATGCCGCCATGCTTGCTACTGACGGCACACCGGGTCGCGACATCGATAGTGATGGCTTTACTAATCCTCCTCGTAATTTTATGCCTTACATGGGTACCTTCCACGGCATTTGTGTGCGGATCTTACGCATCGAATATCAGGCCGCTGGGCTTGATCGTAATTTTGTGATTTATGATACTGATGATCAAATTTCTCTAATCAAACAAGCCATGAAGGACCTGAAGATTGACGACAAAACTCTCCGTCCAAAATCGGTGCAAAGTACTATTTCTCATTGTAAAAACACCGGTCAAACTCCAGAGGAATATGAGGAAGAAGCTTATTATCCAAATCAGGTGAAAACTGCCAAAATTTTTGCTCGCTATGAAAAGCTCAAGCGGGAATCTTTTGCCCTCGATTTTGATGATCTCCTACTTGAAGTGACCAAACTATTTGAAAATAATAAGACAATTCGCGAGAAATGGCAGAATCGTTTTGAGCATATTTTGATTGATGAGTATCAGGATACTAACCATATCCAGTATCGCCTAGTTAAGGCTCTAGTCAATCAAGATCGCAATATCTGTGTGGTTGGTGACGACTGGCAGTCGATCTATTCATGGCGTGGTGCCGACTTTACGAATATTTTAAATTTTGAACGCGATTTTCCTGGCGCCAAAACGATTAAGCTGGAGCAGAATTATCGAAGCACCGGCAACATCCTGACCGCCAGTCAAAAAATCATTAATCAAAACAAAACTCGCACCGATAAGGAATTATTCACCACCTCTGGTGAAGGTGAGCCAATCGAAATTCAGTCGTTAATGGATGAAACCGCCGAAGCCAGTTTTGTCGCTATGAAAATCATCAATCTCCTAGCTAACTCAAAGGCCGTCATGCAAAACGGTGAGCTGGTTAAGGATTTTACGAGCTACTCGGATTTTGCTGTCCTCTATCGTACTAACGCGCAATCATACGCAATTGAAAAGGCGTTTATTTCTCACCAAATCCCATATAAAATCATCGGCGGCGTACGCTTCTATGATCGCAAAGAGGTCAAGGACGTCCTCGCCATTCTCAAACTAATTGTTAATTTTCATGACCGCATCAGCCTGGATCGCATCTGTCGCAATGTGCTTTCTGGTATTGGTCCAGCCAGCCTCGAAAAAGTGCATACCTTCCTTAATCAGTCTGAAAATTATGACGCCACGGCGCAGGGAAGACGGAACGCACTCCTGGATGCTGGACTACTCGACGCGCTTTCTGGTAAGGCCAAGAATAATTTTGCTAGATTGCAGAATTTCTTACGTGATCTCGATATGACTTTAAAGCCTGCCGAAATCATCGAAAAAGTAATTCATTATTTTGGCCTAGCTGAGTTGGTTCAGGACGGCACCCCTAGTGGTGATGAGCGAGCGGAAAACCTGAATACCATGATCGGCAATGCTGCCGAGTTCGAGTCTCTTGATGATTTTCTTGCTGAGGCTACCC
This sequence comes from uncultured Candidatus Saccharibacteria bacterium, assembly GCA_963539465.1. GTDB lineage: Bacteria > Patescibacteriota > Saccharimonadia > Saccharimonadales > Saccharimonadaceae > Nanosyncoccus. The sequence continues at coordinate 104,551 of CAUTMI010000002.1, forward strand.
TAATGTCTTCTGCTGATGAGCAAACTTCAACCAACTTCGTTACCCTCATAACCATTCACGCTGCTAAAGGTCTAGAATTTCCATCCGTCTTTCTTGTGGGGCTTGAAGAAGGTCTCTTTCCAAGCTCTCGTTCCGACGATGAAGACTCAATCGAGGAGGAGCGCCGTCTCGCCTATGTCGGTATGACCAGGGCTAGAAAACTCCTCATTCTCACCTATGCCGGCTCACGTTTTTCGAATGGCCAAAGAAGTTACAATATGCCGTCTCGTTTTCTCATGGAGCTCGGCTACGATCCCTATGGCTCTACTAATCTAAATAATAGTTCCAGTAATAATTTTGGCTTCAACTCTCAATCTCAAAAACCTCGTCGTAGTTTTGACCCCTTCAATGATGATATTGAATATGACGATGTTGACCCGTTTGAAGATAATCCAGACCCCTTTCAGGACGATACCGAAATTTACTATGAATAATGACCCCTCTTCATAAAAGAACGCAGTTATGCTATAATACCTAGGATGAAAATCAAATCACCGCTTTTCTACAGGCTTTTCTGTGGGTTCAGCGCCAGTATATTTGTTCTAACACTCCTCTTCGGTGTATTTTTTAGTATGCGCCCAACCTACGCCGAGTCCAAAGATTCCGATAATGGCGTAGTTTCTGATGCGCATTTTGTAACTTTTCATGATGATACAAAATCTCTTACGATCAAAACTACCGCAAAAACCGTAGCAGAAGCTCTTGAGCGTGCCAAAATACAATATCACACCTCTGATCATGTCGAACCAGCCCTCACGGAGTCAATAAATTCCGACAATTTCCACATCAATATCTATCGTGCGCGCCCAGTGATTATTAAGAACGGCTCAATTAGCAAGTTTGTTATGACCGCCAGTGTCGACCCTAAAGAGATTGCTCAGGCTGCCGGTATCACAATCTACGATGGCGACGAGCTATCTCTAGTTTCTAATCAGAATATTTTGGAATCGGGAGTTGCCACCGTTTATCAACTAACCCGAAATGGCGGCCGCACTATTACCGTCGAAGAAGATATTCCGTTTAACGATAAATCCGTCAGCGATACGTCTTTACCAACTGGCCAGACCAATCTGCGTCAAGTTGGTGAACTCGGTCGTAAGTCTTCCGTCTACCAGGTTAACTTTGTAGATGGCAAAGAGGTCTCCCGTGAACTTATTAGTACCAATATTATTAAAAATCCAGTCGATCGCATCACCGCTGTAGGTATGAAAAAATCTGTCCCACCAGAATGGGAGACCTGTGCTTCTTACGCTCGCGCCGCCGGCGTCTCTGAAGCGGATATTTATGTTGCCCTCACCCTTATCTATCGTGAGTCTGGCTGTCGTTTTGACGCTACTAATGCCGGCAGCGGTGCCTATGGTATTCCGCAGGCCCTTCCTGGTTCAAAAATGGCCAGCGCTGGTGCGGACTGGCAAACCAACCCAGTTACTCAGATTCGTTGGATGATTGGCTACGTGACTGGCCGCTATGGTGGTTGGAGCCAAGCTTGGAATTTCTGGCAAACCCGTCACTGGTATTAAATAAGATTCATATTAAATAAGACCCACATTAAAATAGGACCGATATTAAAATAAGACCCATATTAATATTAAAACCTTAGGGCAAAAGACTAAATAACACATATTAATAAAGAATTCGGATAAGATTAAAATGTTGCAGAATAAAAAGTCATTAGGTCAGAACTGGTTGAAGAACCGTCCAATTCTAGAAGAGCTTGCAGAAAGTGCCATGTTGCCACTTGATGACCAATCTCAGCCACTCTGCCTCGAAATTGGTCCGGGCCTTGGTACGCTAACCAGCTCGCTCCTGCGACGTTTCCCAAAAGTCCTCGCTATTGAGTATGATGAAAAACTAGCTAAAAATCTGCCGAATTCATTTCCTGGCAAAAACCTGGAAGTTAAGCACCAGGATTTTTTGCAATTTGACCTCGATACCATTAAAGAACCCTACGTTGTCGCTGGTAATATTCCATACTACATCACTAGTCCGATTATTCAGCGTTTAATTTCCGCCAAAAACGCACCAAGACGCATTGTCTTACTAATGCAGAAAGAAGTAGCGGATCGTCTTTTGCTTGGTCAGGGAAAATATACCTATCTGACACTTGCCGTCCTGAATTTTGCTAACGTTTTTCCAGGAATTTATGTTGACCGAAGCCTCTTCACTCCACCTCCAAAAGTTGATTCAGCCTCAGTTATACTAGTGCCACGCAAAAAACCAATTGTCGATGAAAAAGTCCTTAAATTTATTAAGCAATGTTTTGCCAACCCTAGAAAAAAACTCATTACCTGTCTGCCCCTGATTACTAATCAATCTCGCGATGAGATTAAGGAAATTTATCGTAAGCTCAATTTTGATGAGAATTTTCGTCCAGCCGACCTCAATCTTTTCGACTGGCAGAATCTTTATGATTTGCTCTAATTATGTTAAGATAAACATAAGCGCAATGCTAATTTTTAGCGTACAAAATTTTTGCAAAAAGAACTAATTATAAGGAAAAAAATGGATCCAACTTTTCAGCCTCAAAATCAAAATGACACACCAAATGAAGTAGGCCTCGATACCTCAGCCACTTCAGCTAGTCCAGCTACCCCAGTCACTCCGACTACCTCAACCGCTCCAACCACCTCAACTACTGGCTCAACTATCCCAACCGCCACAGCTGACCCAACCGCTCCAACCGCCTCTAATGATTCAGCGATGGGTGGCTCTGAACTTGATAGCCTCATGAGCGAGCTAAATAATTATCGACCAGAAAATGATACTACACTTGATTCGACAGGTGTCCCTGCTAATGCTTCAACTTCTGGTACTTCTAGCACCTCTTCCGACTCTAATACTTCTGATCGTCCACAATTTTCTCCGTCTGAAAACCTTACACAAACCGCCACGGTTTCTGCCTCCATGCAAGGTTCAGATTTGAATACCACAAGTTTAACCGACAGCTCATTCACTCAGGCTCCTGCCACACAAACCTCAGCTACTCCAACGCAAGAAGCAACCGAGTCGGATGAAGAAGAGGATGAGGATAAGCCACTCACTGCTGCCGCTCCAGTTCCAGGCTCAATCGGAAGCGCTGTTTCTTATGCTGATGTTGAGAAGAAACAGGCCGAAGAAGCCGCTAAACAAGCTAAGAATCAGAATAAGCCAAAAATTAAACTCTCCAGCACTGCCATCCTTGCGATTATCGTCGGTGGTCTCTTTGTTATTACCGGCATCATCTTTGCTATTATTATGCTCAGCTCACCAAAGAAGGCTCCCGCTGAAGCCTCTGGGAAAAATAAAGTTGCTCAGGCTGAATCAAAATCCCTCACTTGTGTCCGTCCACTTTCGACCAATGAAACTGCAGAGATTGGCGCCGCTTACGGAAACTTTGAACGTCAATTTGAATTTAAAAATGACAGTCTAGAATCAATCAGTGAAAATTATGTCTATCAATTCAATAGTGCCGAAGCTGCCACTGCTGCAAAAACATCTATTGATTCAAATAACTCTAATGCCAACACGACCACCGTTGTTAATATCAATCAGTTAAAGAAAACCACTAAAATTGCCACCGAAAATCTTGATTCTTACATTAAGGGTATAGCTGAGCTAAATTCTGCTACGGGACATGATCTAAATAGTCTCCTTATCGCCGAGAATCAAACTGGGCTCTCTTGCTCGACGGTTGAATAAACGCCAGCCTCACCTTAGCGACTCTTTTGTAGTATAATAATTCTGATTATTGGTAAAAATAAAGGAATCGCATGTCTCAAAAAACTTATATCACGACTGCCATTCCGTATGTCAACGGCGCGCCACATATCGGACATGCGGAAGATTATCTACTGGCTGATATTTTTGCTCGCTATAAAACCATGCAAGGTGCGAAAGTTCGCTTTCAGGCCGGCACAGACGAGCATGGTAATAAGATTGAAAAGAAGGCCCAAAGCTCTAATATCGACATTAAGCAATATGTTGACCAGAATTCACAGAAGTTCCGCGACTTTCTCGCCAAATTCAATATCGGCTACACTGATTTTATTCGTACAACCGATGAAGATCATATCAAGCGCGTCCAGGCGATCTGGCAACGTCTAGAAAAACATATTTACTCTGCCAGCTACAACGGTTGGTATTGTGAAGGTTGTGAAAGATTTGTCACTCAAAAAGAATATGACGAAAATCAGGGTTCATGCCCAGATCATCAGACTCCATATCAACACCTCACAGAATCTAATTATTATTTCCGTGTTTCGGACTTTAAGGACCAGATCCGCGAGGCTATCGAAAATAATGAGATGCAAATTTTACCGGAATTTCGTAAAAACGAGATTTTGAGACTGCTTGAAGATACTCCCGATGTCTCAATCTCACGTCCAGTCGCTCATCTCACTTGGGGAATTCCAGTTCCAGGTGATGAATCACAGGTCATGTATGTCTGGATGGACGCTCTCACGAACTATATTACAGTGCTTGGTTACCCTGATCAGGACATCTCTGATTTTTGGCCAGCTGATCTCCAGGTCGTTGGTAAAGATATTTTGCGTTTCCACGCGATTTTATGGCCTGCCATCTTGCTAGGCCTCGGTCTTCCACTTCCGAAAACTATCCTCTCTCATGGCTTTATTCTGACTGATGGTCAAAAAATTAGTAAGTCTCTCGGCAATGTCATCGATCCAGTCGAGGTTCTCGAAAAACACGGTATTGATGCCTTCCGTTATTATTTCTCAAAACACGTAGATACCTTCCTCGATGCCGATTTCACCTGGGAGAAATTTGAGAACGCCTATCGCAATGAGCTTGCCAATGATTATGGCAACCTTGTCCAGCGTCTTTCGGTGCTCTGCCAGAAAAATGGTGCCCCAAAAATCGATTTTCACCCTAACCTAAATGGCGCTTACGTGGATCTGATGGATCAGTTTGAGTTCACTAATGCCATTAACTTTGCTTGGAGCATAGTGCAAGACGTTAATCGTCACATCGAAGAGCAGAAACCATGGCAAATCGCCAAGACCGATAAGGCAGAAGCTAAAGTTGTTCTAACTAATCTCGTCGAAGAGCTTTTAATTGCTAACCACCATCTTAAGCCATTTCTCCCAATCGCCGAAACGGTTGAGCAGATCTTTGCTGGTAGTGGCGAGATCCTTCCACCAAAAACTCCACTCTTTCCAAAAGACTAATATTTATAAAAATAGCTTATAGAAAAATAGCCCCGCGGGGCTATTTTTCATGAAGTTAGTTTTGCTTATTTGCAGCACTTAGTGTCGCAGTAGTCTTTGCAGCAACAGTCGTCCTTGTAGCAATTATCGTCGCAGCAAGCTTCATTATCATCAGACAATGCAGTTGCAACATCACCGAGGAAGAATGCTAGAATACCAGCAATTACTGGGGTGAGAATGTAGACGAGAATTTCAAGACCAACCTTGCTAATCAAAGCACCAAAGTTCTCAGCAGAAGTTGGGAAAATCTGGTACATAATTGCAATAGCTGGGTTCAAGATAAAGTTGTTGGAAATCTTGAGGAAGTTGCTTGAAATGACGATTGCAAAGAGAACTGCAAGGGTCATACCACCACCGATGATTGCAGCGTAGGTGAATGCGTTGCGGCGGGTTTTGTATTCCTGTGCACGGTTGAAGAAGAAAGCAAAGGTGAATACACCAAGGAACTCAATGGCAGCAAGTGACCACATTGCGCTTGCCTCAACAGGGTTCAATGCAGGTAGGTCAACCTTAGTTTCACCAGCCATGCGGAAGGCATTGATGATGATAAGGCCGAGCCATGCACCAATCACCTGAGCGACCATATAAAGTACACCACGGATAGCTGAAATGCGACGAGTTGCCATCATACCAGCAGTGATAGCAGGGTTAAGTTGTGCGCCTGAAAGTGAGAAAACTGCAAGAGTCACACCAATCACGCCAAAGAGCACATAAAGTGGTTGATAAATACCAAGAGTCAAAAGTAACATGGTGAGGAACATGGTTCCGAGTAATTCACCGGCTACAGCGCCCCAGATCTTTGGTGATTTAAAAATAGTTAAGATATTTTCGTTTGGGTCACCTTTCTTAGTAAAGAAACCAGCAAAAATGCATTTACCATTCTTGCAGCTCTTGCATTCTTTGGCTCCGAAGGTTTTGACTTCTTCAGTCTTGACTTCTTCAATTACAGTTGTTTCTGGTTCGGCATTTTCAGCTACGGTCACTACTTCTTCGACGACGGTAACTTCAGCCTTCTTGTTAGTATTTTTTGGCTTGTCAGCAGACTTTTTAGCCTTCTTGGACTTACTTGTTGCCATTATACCTCCTTAAATAATATTGAGAAAATTATATCACATCTGTGGTAAAATACTTAAAGTTTAAATCAAAATGAAAGGTATAGGATGGGAGTCATCGTTCATAAAGAACAGGAAAGAAATACAGAATTAAGTCGTCGCATTGCTGCAGACTTAAAAATTAAGGCGGAGCAAACGGCCAAGGGTTCCGATCCAGATCTCGTGAACGATTCTGATTATCTAAAAGGGTCCAAGACCACTGGTCGCTATGGCTGGTTTTGGCTTGTCCTGATTGGTCTTGCCATCCTCTCGCTCATCCTCATTGTTGTCATCTAGTCTAGCTAGTTTTTTACTCTGATTCCCGTAAAACAGGTTATAATAGAAGGGAATATGAAACTTACAGACTTAAAACAGGCATTAAAAGACCTAAGCCTTGAATACAGTAAAATCAAAGACCTCCCACAAGAGGAGCGTAAGGCTTTTGGTCAGGAAATTAACCGCAAAAAACTGGCCATCCTTGCTGAAATCGAGGCAGAAGAGGCCAGACTTGAAGCAGTCGACATTAAACCGATTGATCTCACGGCCCCAATGGCAGAGAATATCGAGGTTAAACCAAAAAGGCATGGCAGCAAGCACCCACTCATGGTTGAGCTTGACAAAGTAATAGATATATATTCTAATATGGGATTCGAGGTCATGGAGTCCACTCAGCTTGACGATGAATTTCATATGTTTGAGTCACTCAACTTCCCTGAAGGACACCCAGCCCGTGACGGCTATGATACCTTCCGCACCAAGGAAGGCTTCATTCCTCCAGCTCATACCTCCACAATGCAATATCGCGCCCTCACCTCTCGTCTTGACCAGCTCGAACAGGACGGCCAAATTGCGGTGGTGATCCCTGGGCGTGTCTTCCGCAACGAAGATGTCGACGCCACCCATGAGCATACTTTCTATCAGTGTGAGGGTGTCTTTGTTTCAAAAACTGCCACAATGGGACAGATGCTCGGTGTGCTCAAGAATTTCTTTGAGACCTATTATGGCCAATCTCTTAACACAAAAACTCAGCCAGGTTATTTTCCATTCACTGAGCCCTCTCTTGAGTTTCAAATCGAAAAACCAAAAGCCTTGGGCGGCAAAGGTGATGGCTGGCTTGAGATGATGGGCTGCGGCATGATTCATCCTAATGTTCTCAAGACTGCCGGTGTCGACCCAACCATCTATAAGGGTTTTGCCTGGGGTGGTGGTATTGACCGTCTAGTCATCCTCAAGTATCAGCTTGATGATATTCGCTTCTTTGAATCTGGTAAACTTAATTTCTTGGAGGAATTCTAATGCTTATTTCGCTAAACGCCATTAAACGCTATGTCAATATCCCAGATTCACTCTCAAATTCCGACCTCATAAAGTTGATTGGCTCTCGCCTGGTCGAAGTTGAAGGTACCGAATCACTGGCAGAAAAATACCAAAATATCTACATCGCAAAAGTAGTTAAATGCACCGACATTGAAGGCACTCATCTTCATCTCTGTGAAATCGACGCCGGCATCCGTAACACTGAGTTTAGTACGCTGGAAAGCGGTCTGATTCAGGTCGTCTGTGGTGCACCAAATGTACGTGCCGGCATTCTGGTGGCCTGGCTTGCTCCTGGCGCCATCGTTCCGTCCACTTTTGGCACTGAGAACTTTCAGCTCTCTGTGCGCAAACTTCGTGGCTATGAAAGCTACGGCATGATCGCCGGTCCTGACGAATTGGGATTTGGTAACGAACATAAATATATTGCCGAAATCGCACCAGATCTTGCTAACCCTGGCGACGCCTTCGCTAATGTCTTTGGTATCGACGATTTAATTATTGATATTGAAAATAAATCTCTTACTCATCGCCCTGACACCTTTGGTATTATTGGTTTTGCTAGGGAAGTTGCCGGTATTCTCGGCCAGAAATTTGACGAGCCAACGATCTATCAAGGTGACTTTAGGTCCCAAACAGAGGTCTTTACCCGCAAAAATAACGAGTTGTCTATCGAAATTGCTGACCCAAAACTCTGCCCACGCTATTCCTGTGTTGTTTTAGAGCAATCAGATTTTATTAAAGAACCTACCCCAGAGGTCCCAGATAATCGCCCACTCACCAAAGATGGTATTTTCCTCTACAAAGCGGGCATGCGTCCAGTCTCCCAAATCGTTGACGCCACTAATCTAGCCATGCTTGAAACTGGCCAGCCGCTTCATGCTTTCGACTACGATAAATTCATTGCCGTCGGTGGCAGTGACCAGCCAAAAATTCTAGTTCGCCGTGCTAAGGAAGGTGAAAAACTCACTCTCCTTGATGACACGGTCGTCGATCTAAATGAAAATGATATTGTAATCACCTCAAACGATATTCCGGTTGCGCTTGCTGGCGCTATGGGTGGCAAAAATACTGAGATTGACGAGAATACAAAGCGTATTTTGCTTGAGTCAGCTACCTTTAGTCTCTATAATCTTCGCAAAACCCAGATGGCTCACGGCATTTTTTCTGAGGCTATCACACGCTTCACGAAGGGACAGCCAGCTTTTGGTACCGTCCCAGCTCTTGAGCTTTGTCTTGAAAAGCTCGGAGTTAAAAATCTGGACCAAGTCGCTTTTGCGGACCAAAACTCGGTCGAAAATCAGCCTAATTCCGATAAGTCTCTCATCGTCATCTCCCTTTCTGATCTCAACCAAACTCTCGGTGCAAATTTCACCGTCACCGAAGTAAAACAGACACTCGAGAATGTCGGATTTATCGTCGACACCAACGCCGAACAACTTGTTGTTCAGGCTCCACTCTGGCGCACCGATATTCATATTAAGGAAGACATTTATGAAGAGATGGGTCGCCTCACTGGTTTTGATAATATCCCAAAAACCTTGCCAACTCGATCATTCAAGGGTAGTCCAAAAAATCCACTTTTCGCGCTCAAGTCCGAGATCCGCAATATCCTATCTGATGTCATTGGTGGAAGTGAGCTCCTAACCTATAGTTTTGTCTCCAAGGCGCTTCAGCAAAAAGTCGGTGAAAATATCGAAGACAGTTATGAAATTGTTAACTCAATTTCGCCAGAACTCCAGTGTTTCCGTCAGTCCATCATCCCAAGCCTGCTTGAAAAAACCTATGAAAATCAGAAAGCCGGCTTTAAGGATTTTGTACTCTATGAGATGAATCAGGTCGCCAAGAAGAGCTTTGGCATGCAGTCTGACCAGACGCCAAGTCTAGAATCACACCTCGCCATCTGTCTTGAAGGTGATTATTACCAAATCAAACAGATTTGTGAAACTCTCGGTCGCCGCCTCGGCTTCGATTTTAAATTTACTGAGTTTAAATCCGCCCAATATCCATATTTCGAACCGCTCCACTCTGTCGATATTAAAGTCGGCCAAACTGTGATTGGTGCTCTTGGTGAAATAAAGCACACTGTCTTAAAGGGTATGAAGTTAAAAAATATCGCCGCCCTCGAAATTAATCTCGTCCCATTACTCTCTATCACTCCAACTCTTCGTGGAGCACAAAAAATTAGTCGCTTCCCATCTGTTACCCGTGATCTTACCGTAAAAACACCAGATCAAGTTTCGTTTGCAACTCTAAATCAGACAATCGAAAAAGCCTTGAAGCGTGACAATTTTGTCTACGAAATTGAGCCAGTTTCTATTTATCGTCAGACGGAAAATAGTGAAACCAGAAACTGTAGTTTCCATCTCAGCTTCGCCAGCACCGTAAAAACTATGAGTGCGGACGAAATCTCTGATATAATGAAGCAAATCGCACAAAATATTACAGAACTTGGCGCAGAGATCATCTAATCCTACGTCCAGACTTTTTCCAAGGAGGTATATGCAAGAAAAAGAACTTAAAACCAGCCTAAGCCAGCGCATCATTATCGGTATTATCGCCGTATTACTCTTCGCTTCGACCATCGCCATCTATGCCCTAATCGTATTAAATGGCGAGAAAAATAAGGCCACTAGCTCCGTTAAAAAAGAAGAGCTTGCCGCCGTGACTAAGGAATTGACTGAAAAGCAAAAACAATTAAAAACCGCTTCCGAGAAGATGTCAAAGCAGTATTTTAATACTCTCAACTCTTTCAGAAGCAAAGTCAAAGCTTATAATGCTGAATCCGTCCAAAACGCCGGCCTTAAGGCTTATGATCTCAAGTCCAGCGACGGTGCTGAGATCACCGACGCCACCAAGTCTTACTATGCTTACTACATTGGTTGGTGCCCAGACGAATCTGTCTTTGACTCATCTTTTGATGACCCAAAGAAGCCGACCGCACTCAAAGAACCTCTTGCCGTCACTAATCCAGCCAGCCTCATCGCTGGTTGGTCAGAGGGAATTAAGGGTATGAAAATCGGCGCAGTACGTGAAGTCGACATTCCAGGTGCGCTCGCTTATGGTAATGATCGTGAAATCTGTGGCGCCAAGAACTCTCCACTTAAATTCATCATTCTTCCAATCAGCGTAACCGATGAATACAAAACTCTAAACTCTGAATACAGTAAACTCTATAATAAATATCAGAAAATTCAAGCCGAAATTAACGGCCTCGGCGCTTAGAATAAATACTCCTGGAGGACCCAGGAGTATTTTTTAACATAAGCCTATTGACAAAAAACCAGAAGTATTATATAATAAAAATGTCCTGTGACGAGTGCTCATAGGAAGTGTTATTCTCAAACAAAGGGGGAAAAATTATGTTTGCTTCTAGTTTTAACAAGTTTGTTGCTATTTGGTTGCTTCTGCTTCCGTTCCTTTTTGGCTTCTTTGATTGCACTGGTAAACCGGTCATCGTGGGAGAGCCGAGAAGACTTGAGATGAGATACAGAGCGCGCTTCCCGCAGGCATTGCGCAGACGTTTTGACCATGCAGTCTTGCTGGCAAACACCGTCATCGCAATACTCGGTTGGATGAGATACTGGGACGCATACAGAATACCGTCTGTTATGTCCTTAGGCTGGTCCGTGGTTTGTGTGTGGATCTTTCTGGTCCTCTTAGTTGCGTTTCTGACTCGTTACATAATGGGGCAGTTATATCTCTATGGATCATCTTTGAAGATGTTCATTATGGAGAGATTCGCAAAGTTCAACAAGCATCACTATAAGATCGACAGAACTGGTACCTACATTATTCTTCCGATAGATGAATATCTTGGAAGAAAAGTACGTAAGTGCAGAAAAGTCGAAAAAGGTGAAGGATCTAATGTCGTAGATATTCAGTCTAGAAAGACTGGACGTCACACTTCAGACCGTGAAGCAAAGTAATTTTCTCTCTTCACAAAAGCCCCACTTCGGTGGGGCTTCACCTTTTTATACGCTCGTCTTGTCGCTAATTATCCTATACCATTCGCGTAGTTTCTCTAAAATCTCCGGATCGATCGGCCTTCCATCGGCCGTTTTTTGTCCTTCTTTCGCCAAGGTTTCCAGATTATTCAAACTAGCAAAGAAGCGTCCACTTTGATTTTTAATCCGCTCCAGGCGGTCGGCTTCCCAGAGTGAAAGTTCTGCAGCCGACAATGATTCCTTAAAATTGCGGCCTTTATAATGTAAAAATAGTTTCGGTAGTCGCTCATCGACAAACTCGGGATGAAGATCACTTAGGCCATTCATATCAGACGCTTGAATCTTGCGGCAAATTCGTCTATCTCCATCCGGTAAAAAGCCATCGTATAATCCCGCTTCCACGTCAAGAGACTTCGGAAAATCACTCTTCTTCTCATATAAACTGCGCATCCGCTCGACAAAATCAGGATGATTCAGCAAGGTCTGTAGATTCTTTTGGATCAGTTCACGTGTTAAGCCAATTTTCTCCCAACCGGAAGTCCCCCGAGGGTGCGGCGCCACTGGATCGCTTGACGCCTCCTCCGACACTGCGTCAAGGACAGAGGTCGGGGCTACCGCTGGGCATTTATTAAAGCACAATTCCTTCACCGCCTCACCGAAATCAAACCAGGTCTGATATTCCTTACCGGCGCGACTGATTTTAGTCTCTGGCACAAAATTCTTTTCTGCCTCCAGCAATTTCTCGAGATTATATCTTAAATTAAAGACCAAAATATTACCGTTCTTACTGGGTGCTAGGGGAAAAGCCACGGAAGTATTCAAAAAATCTGAACTATATCGGCCAGAGGTATAAACAAATGGCTCAGGGTTTTGCAGATTCACTAACTTCTGTACTGCTTTTTTATCGCGCATCTTCAAAAGATAATTAAAGATCTGCGGCTGCTTATCACGGAGTAAGCGCGCGAGTGAAATTAGGGCCTCCACATCCGAGAGCGCATCGTGAGCCTTTTCGTGCGTAATTTTATTTAATTTTGAGAGGAGCTCTAGCTTATTTGCTGCCTTTTTTATCCCAGTTTCAGGATCAACCTTAACTGGCCAAACAATACCTTCCGGTCTCAAAGCCCGCACCATCCTCACTACGTCGAGAAGGTCCCAACGGCTACGCCCATCCTTCCACTGCCACTCGTATGGATCATAGAAATTCCGCCAGAATAAATATCGCATATGTTCATCGTCAAAGCGCACTGAGTTGTAACCGCAAACAATCGTGTTTGGTGTAAAAATCTCCTCTGAGACTACTTTGCAAAATTCCGCCTCAGAAAGTCCCGAAGCGACCGTCTCCTGTGGCAAAATATGAGTCACCATAATCGCATCTGGACTAGGTAAAGTATCATCGTTTAATTTAATCAAAAGATTCACAGGCTCGCCAACTGGTTCCAGGTCGAAATTTGTGCGCTGTCCAGCAAATTGCATAATCCGATCTTCCCGCGGACTAATCCCCGACGTCTCGAGGTCATAAAAGAAAAAATCCGGCTCACTTTCTCTGTCAAGATCAGACCTCCTCCCACCACTTGCCTGATAGTATGCTGCCTGGTCCGGATCAAAACGTGAATTCATGACTCTATTATAGCAATAAATAAAATATCCAAAACTATGCTATTATTCAATTATCAGATCGGCATTAAATTTAAAATGCCGAAAATAAATAGAGAGGATCGTATGCGCAAAACCAAGAAGACTCCGGAATATCAAGCCACAATAAAACGGAGTTTGCACTATTTTTTTGAGGTAAATAAAAAATACAAGTGGTATAATCTTGCCATTTTGGCTTTAGTTCCTATCATTACTTTAATAAAATCTACAATCGCGCCACTCATTATCGCTAATATTGTTGAAGTACTTTCGACTTCTCGTGCGGAAGATTTTATTAATTCAGGCAACCTACTCCAGATACCAATTGTTCAAAAAATTCTCCCTCAAGGCCTCCTAATCCTCGCGCTCGAAATCATCGGTCCGATAATTTTAGGTAATTTGCAAATGTATCTAATCTGGAAAATGGAGCTACTTGCCACAAACGATCTCACTTCGAAATGTTTTGATGTGATTAATAATCAATCTATGCAATTTCATTCCGAGCGTTTTTCAGGATCGCTCGCTTCTCAGGTTTCTAGATTCGCTAATGCTTACGAACGATTCATGAATAGCACGATTATGAATATTTTGCCACTCATAATCTCCCTAGTCTCCATCTTTGCGGTTCTATTTATGCGAACCCCAATCTTTGCAGGTATACTTCTTGCTATCCTAATTTTCTTTACTTTTATTTCATCTCGTAAAATGGATAAAATCGCTGAATACAATAAGGCCTGGTCAAAGGCTATCAGTGACCGAGAAGGACAATTTGCCGATTCTGTTACTAATATCATGACAGTTAAATCTTATTCTCAGGAGAAATATGAGCGCAAACGTTATAACGAATATCAAGAAAAAATTTTCACCACTGGTAGACAAGCTACGCTAAGCGTTGTCGAACGTAACCTGGTTTTTCATGGCTTTATTTTATCAATCAATATCTTGATGCTTTGGTTTATTATCTTTGGTGTACCACTTTTCTCTCTTTCGATCTCCACTATTCTATTAATCTTCCAATATACGCAAACTATTCAAGGTAAGCTCTGGAATATTAGTGGTATTTTTCGAAGTTTCATGCGTGTCTTCGGTGACGCCCATGAGATGACCGTGATTCTCGACACCGTCGATACCGTCGTCGATGAAAAAGGCGCCAAAAAACTGATCGTAGATAAAGGCTCCATTCATTTCGATCACATCAACTTCAAACACGCGGACGCTAAAGAGGACATTTTTAACGATTTCGATCTTAAAATCAAACCAGGTGAACGCGTCGGACTAGCTGGTCTTTCTGGTTCCGGCAAAACCACCCTCACCAAACTCCTCTTACGCTTTGCCGATGTCGACGCCGGCGCCATCAAAATAGACGACCAAAATATCAGAAAAGTTACCCAGCATAGCCTCAGAAAAAATATTGCCTATGTTCCTCAGGAAGCTTCACTCTTCCACCGCACTATTGCTGAAAATATTGCTTATGCTAAACCAGATGCCACAATGGAAGAAATTAAACATGCTGCAAAACTTGCCAACGCCGCTGAATTCATTGAAAAACTCCCTAATGGTTATGAAACCATGGTTGGTGAACGTGGTATTAAACTTTCCGGTGGCCAGCGCCAACGCATCGCCATTGCGAGAGCCATCTTAAAAGACGCTCCAATCTTAGTCCTTGATGAAGCCACTTCCGCCCTCGATTCTGAATCTGAAGCTCTTATCCAAGAAGTTCTCCTCCGCCTGATGCACGGCCGCACTTCCATCGTGGTAGCGCACCGTCTCTCCACTATCTCCAGTCTTGACCGCATCGTGGTGTTAGATAACGGCAAGATTATTGAGCAAGGCTCTCATGATGAACTGCTCAAGCTAAAAGATGGGCAGTATAAGAAATTATGGGATTTACAATCTCATAGATAATTGTAATTACCTGAAAAGCACAAATCCAATATCATTTAGTGATATCCAAGGTAGGCAGAATTTTGAATAAAATATATTATAATAATTGCAATGAATAAGATAAATATATTACTCACCGGAGCCAACGGAAATCTCTCCAATAAGAAAGAGATGATAGAAAAAGCAGTAAAAGTAGCCGAGGAATATGTTTTCCCGAAACTTAAAATAGACTGGGATATTGATGTTTTGATTACCAACCGACTATATGATCTTCTAATTCCAGAAGATGGCGTGGGCGGACTTACAATAACCGCTGATTTCATTGAGTTTGCCGTGAATCAAGAAAAGGCCACTGAATATCTAATTTCCGAAATGTTAGTCCATGAACTCTGTCATGCGGCGCGCTGGGGCAAAAATAATGAACGGATAACCTCACTATTTGACGGTATAATTAGCGAAGGTATCGCGACCTACTTTGAGGCGGAATTCATAAAAAATAGAAACGAGAGAACGGTATTCATTCAAACAATCCTTAGGCGTCCCGATGAAGAAAACGAAAAAATCTTAGATCAGCTTCGTGATAGACTAGACTCCAACGAATACGATTACAATGTGATCTTCTTCACTGGCAACAACAAGCTGCCGCGTTGGTCTGGCTACTCTCTTGGCTTCTATCTCGTCAAGAAGTACCTTGAAAAAACCGGCAAGACAATCGAAGAAGCATTTGTTGACAAATATGTAGATTTTAAAATTAGCTTATAAAATAAAGAATACGCAGTCGGATCCTTAAAGACCAGTGTTGCACTTGAGATGTTAATTCAGGCGTCATACTTGTATAATTAAATAATTATGTTATAATATATATAACTAATCAAACGACTAGAGTACTTTTTAATTCTAGTCCTATTCTTGTAAGGGGGTAACTTCATGAAGAAACTGTATTTGGCACTTGTGACAATGGCGCTCGCTGCAACACTTGCAACCGGCTGTGGTAATATCACCACAGGGAACACCGACGACGCTACATCTGAGAGTCGTGTGGACTTGCCGGCACCTTTTGGTAGTAGTAAAGCTGCCAGAAAAGAGTCAGGAGTCAGGCTGGACGATTATGTCACTCCGTATAGCTCGAATGATGGCTCTACGAGATACAAGCTCTCGCTTCAAGGCTATCTCAACGATTATGGAGTGCGCGAGGTTCAGATCTTCAATAATGATGAGCAGAACATTTGTTTTGGTCTCAGATTCCTAAACGACACCATTGTCGGTCTGTCCTTCAGTCGTCAGCCTGGAATTTCGGACGATGCTTATGAACTTACTGAAGTGGTTGTCACTACAGGTAAGCCGGATTACAAGTTTACGAGTTACGACGCATTAAAAAATGCTTCAAGCTCGAAGACAAAGAATCTGGCGAGATGGTCAAGGACGTTTGACTATCATAATATACCTGGGGATGCCAATGAGAAATATCTGGCCAAGGGCGGTTCGGGCAATGAATATTTCCCGTTCCTTCTGGATTATAAAAACCAGGCATTCTATTTCTTCAACAGCAACCCGCTCTTTCTGCCGCTTTCCTTCGACTCTGAATTCAAGAAGACGGTAGTTCCGTATTTGGATCTCGAAAAGATCTCACTGAAAAAGGATCCGTTCAAGGATGCAGACTTCAACTAAGGACTAGTACTAGAATCAGAGGCTCTCTTCGGAGAGCCTTTTGGTATTTAAAATGCTCTTTTTAGCCTCGCAGTGTCGGCCGTACTAGTGTCGGCTATGCCGATCTTAAATTGTGCCAAGCTAACATCCTCCCCTCTAATCCGCTGGCTTTTTTGGCCAAAATATGCTAGAATATACCAACTTTGAGATATTAACTTTGAAATAATAACTTCAAGAAAAACTTTGAGAGAGGCTAATTTTAGAAAGGGAAATGATGAACGAAGAGCATAAGGGTTTATTGTCTGAAGGGGGAATCAAAATGCAGGGCGGATCCGCCGATAATTGTATTAAGGTGCGCGGTGCCAGGCAGCATAACCTTAAAAATATCGACCTCGACATCCCACGCGACAAACTTGTCGTCATCACCGGCCTTTCCGGTTCTGGTAAATCCAGCCTCGCTTTTGATACCATCTATGCCGAAGGACAAAGGCGTTATGTCGAGTCTCTCTCCTCTTATGCTAGGATGTTTCTTGGCGTGATGGATAAACCAGATTTTGACACCATCACCGGCCTCTCTCCAGCTATTTCGATCGACCAAAAATCCACCTCAAGAAACCCTCGTTCCACCGTCGCCACCGTCACTGAAGTTTACGATTATCTTCGTCTACTCTTTGCGCGTGTTGGTGTACCACATTGTCCAATCTGTCACCGCGAAGTTTCTCGCCGTTCGGTTGAGGATATTGTCAACGAGGTCATGAAGCTGCCACTTGGCTCCAAATTAATGCTACTCGCTCCCCTAGTCCAGCAGAAAAAAGGTGAGTTCCAACATATTTCTGAGCAATATCTCCAAAAAGGCTTTTCTCGTGTGCGTGTTGATGGCATTGTCTATGCGCTTGATGAATTTCCAGAACTTGAAAAACAGGAGCGTCACAACATTGAACTCGTCGTCGACCGTTTTATTCTTAGTACTGAACTTTATTCTCGTATTTCCAGCTCGATTGAGCAGGCCCTAGATCTTGGCCAGGGAATTATTCAGCTTCTCAAGATCAACGACAATAGCTCAACCATTGAAGGTAAATCTCTAGGCACTCAAAACACGGAAGTCCTCACCTACTCTCAGCGTTACGCCTGTCCAGTCCATCCAGATGAACTTATTCCAGAGCTTGAACCAAGACTATTTTCCTTCAACGCTCCGCAGGGCGCCTGTCCAACTTGTACTGGTCTTGGTACTCGTATGGAAATTGATCCAAATCTCGTTTTTAATAATAATCTCACGATCGCCGAGGGAGGCATCCGTCCTTTCAATCGCGTTCAGAGTGATTCATGGTGGCTAAAACGCCTCACTGCCGTTGCCAATCGTCACGGTTTCTCTGTTCATACTCCGATTGGCGAACTCACTGAAGCCCAGAAACATCTCATTCTCTATGGCACAGGAGACGAAAAATACCAGATTAAAATATCTGGTTCCGGCAAGTGGCAGGAAGGTGCAACTTATGAATCAGTGTATGAAGGTGTGATTCCGACTCTTGAACGCCGTCATCGCGAAACGGACTCTGATTTTATGCGCAAAGACATTGAACGTTTTATGCGTGTGCGTGAATGTCAAACCTGTCATGGTGCTAGATTAAAACCAGTAGTACTCGCCATCACGATTCACGGCTTGAATATTGTTGATATGTGTAATCTCGACGTTGACTCGACTATTGAGGTGCTCTCTCAGGATCTCGGTTTTTCCGAAGCTGAAGCTCTCATCGCGAAACCAATCCTTAAGGTCATCAAAGAGCGTGTCAAATTCATGCAGGATGTCGGTCTTGGCTATCTCGAGCTTGGTCGTTCCGCCAATACACTTTCCGGTGGTGAAGCGCAGCGCATCCGTCTGGCCACCCAAATCGGTTCCGGCTTACAGGGTGTTTTATATGTGCTGGATGAGCCATCGATCGGTCTTCATCAGCGTGACAATGATAAATTAATTGCCACCTTAAAACATCTTCGTGATCTTAAAAACACCGTTTTGGTTGTTGAGCATGACGAGGACACAATGTTAAATTCCGATTATCTCATCGATATTGGTCCAGGCGCTGGTTCACGTGGCGGTAATGTTGTTGCGGCTGGTACACCAGAGGAGATCATGCAGGATCAAAACTCTTTGACCGGCCAGTATCTCAGTGGTAAAAAGAAAATTAGTGTACCGAAAAAACGCCGTCAACCAAAAGTCGGCAAGGAACTCGTCGTGGTTGGTGCTAGGGAAAATAACCTTAAAAATATTGATGTGTATTTTCCACTTGGCGTGATGACTGTAGTTTCCGGAGTTTCCGGTTCTGGTAAATCTACTCTCGTAAATGAAATTCTCGCCAATGAATTACTTGCCAGACTCCATCGCGCGCAGACTGTACCAGGTGAACATACCCGCATTGATGGTATTGAAAATCTGGATAAATGCATTGTAATCGACCAGAGTCCAATCGGTCGCACCCCTCGCTCAAACCCAGCCACCTATACTGGTGTCTTCACTGCCATCCGTGAACTTTTTGCCGCCCAACCTGAGGCTGAAATTCGCGGCTATAAAGCTGGCCGTTTTAGTTTTAATGTCAAAGGCGGGCGCTGTGAGACCTGTCAGGGTGATGGTGTCAATAAAATCGAGATGCATTTTCTACCGGATGTTTATGTTACCTGTCCAACCTGTCATGGTAAGCGCTACAATCGTGAAGCACTAGAGGTCAAATATAAAGGTAAGGATATCTCTGATGTTCTCAATATGACCATTGATGAGGCGGTCGAGTTTTTTGAAAATATTCCAGCCATCGTGAATAAATTAAAAACCATCCAGGAGGTCGGCCTAGGTTACATTCGTCTTGGTCAGTCCGCTACTACCTTCTCTGGTGGTGAGGCACAGCGCATTAAAATTGCTACCGAGCTCTCTCGTCGCAGCACTGGTAAGACTCTCTATATCCTCGATGAGCCAACCACTGGTCTGCACACTGATGACGTTAAACGTCTCTTGCAAATTCTTAGCCGTCTAGTTGACGGTGGTAATACTATGATTATTATCGAACACAATCTTCATGTGATTAAGTCTGCCGACTGGGTAATTGACATGGGTCCAGAAGGTGGTCAGCACGGTGGTTTAGTGATCGCCGAGGGTACGCCAGAACAACTAGCTAAGCGCGACGATACGCCAACTGGCAAATTCCTCCGCGAGGCTCTTAAGAATTCTTAACTTCTTAAGAACTCTTGACTTCTTGAGAACTCCTAGTTCTACTTTGAATAATTTTCTATTTCATTGCTTCACAAGTTTCTTGTAATCTCGAATCAAGCATTGCCTTGGCGGCCTGAATATTTTTATCGTCACACTTCCACGCTATTAGTGCTGGGTCTGCCAGTGCTCGCCCAAAAGAGAACGATAGGTGAAATTGTCCATGATTTAATCTCATGATTTCGCGTAAATTTTCTGTGGCCTGCTTTGGCGTTTGTCCACCAGAAAGAAATACTACTCCACCAATTTCTGCCGGCACAGCCTCCCTCAAAAGTTGCATCGTATATTTTGCAGTTTCAGAAGGCAAGTTTGTTTTATCATAAATCATGTTGATTTTCAGAATCACATTTTTAACATCAATACCTGATTTTTCTAATTTAGAAAATAATGCCACTAAGACCTTCTTGGTATTCAAAAAATACTGTGATATTTTTGTATCTTCATTAAATAAAACTTCTGGCTCCACAATCGGGATCATTCTGTGGTCTAATATAATTTCGGCATACTTCACTAAATCACTTGTGTTTTGTTCAACCACTGCATCCGGTACTTCTTCGCCGTTATTTGTCTGAAAAATCGTACGCCATTTTGTAAAACGCAATCCCTGCTCGAAATAACTTTTTGCCCTACAGTCTAAGTCATCAAGTCCACGCGTACTAAATTGATTCTTAAAATCAGGAATTTCAATAAGTCCAAGGTCGGCCTTCACCCCAGGTAATACCCCCTGCGTAGCTAAGAATTTCGGGATAGTCTGTCCGTTCGGTAGCTTCTGCAGGATGGTTTCTTGTGACAAGATTACCCCGTTCAAAAACTTTGCCAAATTTGGAGTTGTTACTAAAATTTCACGATATTTTTCGCTCGTCGCCATTGAATCAGGAAGATCTAACTTTAGAAGTTTCTTCCGCATGGTCTTTTTCGATTCGTCAATCGCTAAGATTCCTCGTCCATCAGCCGATAACGATTTTGCAAGTAACGCTAATTCGTCTTCTTTTCTCAGGGATCTCTGCAATTTCTTATATAATTGGTCGAGATTCAAGGTTTTTCCTAAACTAGCATACTGGAGATTCAGTTTTGCAAAACGCATTGCTCGTTCAAGATTCCAACCAGTGGAAAGCGCGGCTAAAATTGTGGCCACCGCTCCGGAATAAATCGATAAGTGTGTGAAAAAATGTTTCTGACTTATCTCGAGTCTCATAACCTGAGATTTGTCTCTCCCAAATTTCAAGATATTTTCATCTAGTGGATTGAGCACCTCCGCCTCAATTAATTCAGGTGTCACCCGAACCACGAGCTCTGGCCTTATTCTTCCCGGCACTTTCAATTCATCAAGTGTTTGTCCACTAAAGAATAAAATATTTGCACGTTGTACTAATTCGCCGAGTAGTTGATGGGCGCTAAAATCGTCACGTCTAGTTAGAAGCTTCTCGAATTGAACCCCCGTAAAAATCGCCACCTTAACGCTAGGATTTATTTTTAGCCAGGCTAATATTTGTTTTAAGTTTGACGTATTTAATCTGGCTGAGCGGTCAATAAATAGCCAATCTGGTGTAGTCTCAGGCTTTAAAAATACACTAGGTTTAGCATATTTAGACGTTAGATATTTGACCGACCTTCCGCTCTTTATAATATATCGAGTATCGGCCACATCTCCGGCGAATTCAGTTTGAATTCTAAAGTTCCGAAAAACCTCTTCCGCAATACTTGCCCCGCTTCGCACTGTCATGTGGTTTTTATAGAAAAGTGATTCCTCATCAAGCGTGGTTTCCAAAACTTTTTGCTGGTTGCGGTCCGTTTCAAATAAATTTGCTTCAAAATCAAGGTAAATATCTTTAATTATATTGCCCACGATCAATATATTCATAGACTCATTTTAGCATAAAAAATAGGTCCTTCGCGGGACCTATTTTACTTAACTTCTTAGCGAACTTCTACGCGAACACGTGGTAATGAACGACCAGAGAAATGAGTTTTCTTAGTCTTCACAAAAGTGACTACACCATCTTTTGCAGCGTGAATAGTGAAGTTGCGGGAGATGTAAGTACCTTCACCGGCGATTTTAGTGCTACCGGTTTGGCGAACCAAAACCTCACCACAGCGTACTTTTTGACCACCAAAGCGTTTTACACCAAGGCGTTGGCCAGCGTTATTGTGGACATTCTTCGCGGTTCCACCAGCTTTAACATGTGACATATTTTAGCCTATCTTTTCCTTATTACTATTATTTCTCGAGCCACAATCTGACCTTCCCGATAGTAGAGTAAATCCGATTGACTCAAGTCTTGAAACTTTTCAAAATTATATCCCATCTCTTGAATTTCGTCAAGAATGTTTAGTCCGGCGTATTTGCCATTCTCTCTCAGCCAAGCTGGAAGCGCCATCACTACTGGTGTTCCTGATTTTATTTGCGGGGTGATATTTTTCAAAAATCCCATCGCAATCTCTCTACACTTTGCTTTTTCAGTCTTGAATTTTATATCGACTGGCGGCTTAGACATTGGTGCACCGAGATAGCCTTCAAAAGCTACGGCGTCAATCTCGCCATCCCAGGCAAAACTAGTGGCATCTCCCACTGAAATCGCATTAAGTATCTGGTCCTTTTTCTGAATAAGATCTGGAAGAATCTTAAAACGTTTCTGATTGCGTTCATTGAAAAGCCAGCTCAGGTTCTTTTTCGAATACTCCACCATACGCTCATTTAGGTCTGTACCATATGGTACATATCCCATGATAGCGGCCTCTTGTAATACCACGCCAGTTCCACAAAATGGATCAAGCACTCTTGCTCCTTCCGGCAATTTACCACATAGATTAATTAAGATCTGAGCAAGTTTCGGTGGCAACATCCCAACTTTGGCGTCTCTGGCTGGTCGCGCCTGATCGCGCTCGGTGTAGGCAGTGATATTTTGTGTACCGAGGCTCAGGTATATCTCGTGGTCGATTAAGAAAATTTCAAAACACCCAGCCTTTTCACCTAACTGATTGTGATGTGCGGTTGCAGAAGAAATCTCCGGTTCATTACTCGTGATTACCCTTACACTCCGCCCCACTCTAGCTAAACTACGTTTTAGCTCCATACTTTTTTGTTTGGCTAGTCCGGACTTTTTCTGCTTAGAAAAATCTGAAATGCCTAAAGTAATTTTACCTTCCGGATGCGCGGTAGCTAAAAATTTAGCTAATTTACTAAAATCTGTATCAAATAACCTACCAAGTTTCAAACTACCACCGAGACGATTGATGTCCGGCGATATGTTTTCTTCACCATCTTCGTTAATTTCAAAGAAAACTAGCTTCTTGCCGACTAGTCTCGCCCCTTTGTCGTAAAGTGCCTGGATTTCGGCCAGGGAAATTAAAGGTTGACGTCCTGCAATTGCTACATATTTCATATATCAATTATATCAAACAAACCACTATCCAATAAAACACTTGTGTCGCAAAATCGTATGCTATAATATTAGGGATATGTTTAAAAAAATTCTTAGTCTAATCACTCTCGCTCTCGTGGCTTTTGTTGTCTGGGGCGCCTGGGACCAAATTACTGCTGCTGCCAACTGTATTTTTGGAGGACACTGTATTGAAGGCGGCGAGTTTAGTATCAATCTTTTAATCGTCGTTCTGCTCATCCCAGAACAACTCTTCATGTACTACTGTGCTGGTAAGATCTTCTTTGCCTACATGGCTGGCAAACAGAAAGCTGAAGGTAAAAAGAGGGAAAAAGAAGTCCAGAAAATCTCAACTTGGGAGCTGGCTCGTATCTCTTTTGAGCTCAACTTCGTCAATCATGCCATTCCATCCGGCGGTGTTTCTGGCCTAGGCTACATCACTTGGCGTCTAAAAAACTATGGTGCTACCGCTGGTCAGGTGAGTTTCATGTATCTTTTACGCTACTTCATCACCATCCTCGCAAATCAGACTCAGACGATTCTTGCAATCATTTTCCTTCTAGTCACTGGCAGCGTGCCAAATGGTGCGCACTGGATGGTCTGGGCCGTCGGTGCTATGAGTGTTGGTATTATTGCCGCCATGGCCATTCTAACCGCCATCGTTTCAAGCAAGAAAATGATCAAGTGGGCTGCCAAGAAAATTACCTCAATTACGAATGGCGTTGTTAAGCGTGTCACCTTCGGCAAAAAAGAGAAAGTGCTTGATTTTGATAAGGTCAATCAGTACTTCCTCGATCTTCATGATGACTTTATTACTGCCAAAAAGGACAAAAAACTACTTGTCCAGCCTTTAATTTGGGGCTTCCTTTATAACTTCCTTGAGATTGCTACATATGAGATCGTCGCGCTTTCTCTTGGCCATGGCGAAATCTTCCCACAGATCATGGTCGCCGAAGCACTCGGCTCCCTAATCGGCGCTGTTCTCCCTACCCCTGGTGGTGTTGGTGGATATGAGGGTTCAATGATCACCGTTATGTGCGTTCTTGGTACTAACCTTGCAGTTGCCAGTACCGTGGTCATCGTCACACGTGTGATTGTGCTGCTCAATACTATTGTTTCAGGTTATGGCTTCTATCAAAACGCCATCTCCAAAATTGGTAAAGCTGACAAGCAAAAAGTTTTTGAAGCTGCCACCAAAGAAGAGAAATAATGTCAGAAGCTCCAAAATTCACCGTTAGCCAGTTTGTTGCCGTCACCAACCAGGTGCTAGAAACTGGCCTCGGTGATGTGGTGGTTTATGGCGAAGTTAGTAGTTTTAAAATAAACCAGGGTAAGTGGATTTTCTTCGATCTTAAAGACGCCGAGTCGTCGGTCGGATGTTTCATGACCGTCTATCAGCTAGGAAATTTTCCCCTCGAGGATGGCATGAAAATCGCCATTCAGGCTACCCCAAAGTTAACCAACTTCGGAAAATTCAGTTTAACTGTCAAACGTTTCCATCCACTTGGTGAAGGTAGTCTCAAAAAAGCTTTCGAATTACTTAAGGCCAAATTGCAGAAAGAGGGTCTTTTCGATCAGGCGAAAAAGCGTCCAATCTTGCGAACTTTTGAGCGCATTGGCGTAATTTCTTCCACTCAGGCTGCCGGCTATGCTGATTTTATTAAAATTATTAACGAGCGTTGGGGAGAATTAAAGATTCAGGTCGCCCACACTCAGGTGCAGGGATTGCCGGCGGTAGATCAGATTATTCGCGCCATAGAATATATAAACCAGTTCACAGATTGCCAGGTTATCGCACTGATTCGTGGTGGTGGTTCTAAGGATGATCTTGCAATTTTTAACGATGAAAAACTCGTCCGCGCCGTTGCGGCTAGTCGCATTCCAATCATCACGGGAATCGGACATGAGATCGACGAATCCCTAGCTGATCTTGCCGCAGATTTTGCTGCTTCTACTCCAAGTAATGCTGCCCAGTTTTTGACTCGTGACCGTCAGGCCGAAATTCATTCGCTTAAACTCCAAATCAATCGCATCAATCAGCAAATTAAGAATAAAATTCAGCTAAAAGAGCAAGGACTAAGGGAACAGTTAGTTTCCGTTCGCACCAAATTAAATAACATGATTGAGCTTGAACTCCAGAAAATTAGACAAAAAACTCAAGTTATTGAGAATCTCAATCCAGCCATCATTTTAAAACGTGGTTATGCTATAATTCGCGGCAATATCAAGCCAGATTCGATAATTAATATTGAAACTAAGTCAGAAAATGTGGAAGCAAAAATTCTAAAAATTACTGAAAAAGCAAGAAGTACAGAATCTAAAAATATTAAAGAATCTAAAGATATCAAAGAACCATAAAGTGAGGAAGATATGAAAAAGGAAAAGACTAGCACAGAAAAACTAACCATTAATCAGAAACTTGAGCAACTTGATCAGCAGATTGAGTGGTTTTATGGAGAAGATTTTTCTCTAGAACAGGCCGCCGAGAAATACCAAGCCGCAGCTACTGCCGCCAAGGAAATTGAATCTGATCTTAGTGAAATCAAGAATCAGATTGAAATCATTGATCGCGATTTTAGTAAGGAATAAAGGTCTTTGCTGTAAAAACTTTACAAAAAAATAATCATAAGTAAAATAGAGATATATGGATAATCAGGGTTCAAATAATTTTAATAATAATCAAGGTGGGGTTGCGCACGACGCGAATTTTTGGAACCCAAATCCGGGAACTCAGTCTCAAGGTTTTCAGTTTCAAAGCACACAACCACAGGGGCCCCAGGCGCAGGGTTATCAGTCCCAAGAAGCCTTACAATCTCAATCCTTACAATATCAAACTTCACAATCTCAAGCTTTTCAACCTCAGAATTTTCAGCCTCAGAATTTTCAGACTCAAAATTTTCAGTCATTAGCACAATCAAATAGTTTCCAAACTGCTCCAATTAATAATTTCCAGTCTTCAGCCAGCGCCAGCACAAATAATCTCTTGAATAAAGATTTTAATATGATGACCGACGAGGAGAAGAAGGAAGCTGAGCGCATTGCGCGCGCCAAGAACCGTGTCGATCTCTTAAAAACCATCGGTCTTATCGTCGTTTCTCTCCTTGCCGTCCTCTTCATCGGTCTCTTCATTTGGATGACTCTCAAATGGAGTGAGGCTAGCACTAACGTCCAGGGGAAAATTGATGTTGCAGTAGCAGAAGCGAAGAATCAATTGCAGGCAAAACTTGAGAATGAGTTTGCTGAAAAAGAACAATATCCATTCCTGACTTTTTCTGGTCCTGCCGACTTTGGTTCACTTACTTTCGAATATCCAAAAAACTGGAGTGTTTATATTCCTGATGATGCCAGCCGTGGTGGTGAATTTAATGCTTATCTCAATCCTGGTCAGGTTAACGTCGTTTCCGATACTACAATCATGGCCCTCCGAGTCTCCATCCGCACTGAACAAATTGATAGTGTACTTGAGGATTACAACCGTAAAGTACAAGATGGTGAAATGACCGTCGCGTCTAAGGTGGTTAATAAGATTAACGTTAATGTCTTCACCGGGAAACTCGACAACGACTATCAGGGAATTGTCTGTATCTTCAAAATCCGTGATAAAACCGCTATCTTACGTACCGATTCCAGCAACGTCTTCCGTGAAAACTTCGAGAAAATTCTCTCAACCATCCGCTTCAATAGCTAACCTATATCATCTAGGCTGCAATAGCGAAATTCTAGGCACAAAATATTAAAACTCCGACTTCTCTGCTATAATTTAATTATGTTAAGTGAGGTCGGAGGTTTAGCTATTGCTGCGCATGAGCTGAAAAGCCCTCTTGCTGTGATGCGCCAACTTGCTCTCTCAATGGACTTTTCTGAGGATTCGCGCCTTGAACTTGAGCAGACTCGTGATGAACTTGTAACAATCTCTGAGCGTGCCCTTCGTCAGGTAAATGATCTCACTAAGGTCGCTAGACTCGAGGATGGACTTTTCTCCATGGAGCCTGTCTCGGTGCGTCACGTCTGTGATCATGTCCTCACTGAGCTTCGTCCATATTTTGCAAGCAACCAGCGTAATCTCCAAGCAGTTTATAAAAGCCGGACTGACTTAGTTATTGCTAATTCGGATCTATTATTTAGTATTATTTACAATTTTTGCACCAATGCCGTGCATTATTCCACCCCCGAGACTGAATCAAAACTTTCAATTTCTGATTGCGGTGAGATGGTCGAGGTGGCGGTACGTGATTTTGGCCCGGCTCTCCCAACGAAGATTTGGCAAGAAATTCGGGACGGACTGAATCAGCCAACCAACATTAGTATGCGTCCAGGAAGCTCTGGACTCGGCCTCTATATTGCCTCGAAATTCTCTAAATACATGCAAGCAGAAATGCTTGCCGTGCGCCATCGTGATGGCACAAGTTTTAAAATCCGCATCCCAGCCTCCCGTCAAGTTGCCTTCAGTTTTTAATACGAGATTATTATGCAGATTGAATCCTTCCTCAAATCCCAGCCAGAAACTAAAAGCGAATCACTTGAATTTTTTATTCTCGAAGATGACCCAATCTTTGCCAGACTCTTCTCAAAAAGTCTCCACCGAGCCTTCCCGGATTCTACTGTTAGTACCTTCGAAGACGCCATTGATGCTATCAACGCATTGCCAGATGGTTGCACGCCGCCCTCTGTTATTATTCTCGACGTCCTTCTGACCGGTCCGGACGGCTTCACTTTTCTAAATGAAATCGCTTCTTATTCGGACCTTTCGTGTATTCCAATTATCATCGTTTCGTCACTAAATTTTCCCATGCAAACTCTTGAAAGTTATAATGTAAAGAAGATTCTAAATAAGGCCACTATGACGCCACAGGATTTACCGGCAGCAATTTCAGAAATCCTCTCTGTTAAGATTACTAACGGCCAAAAGATCAACCTCGCGAAAAACCGCACAGCCGGCTGCGCCAAGAAGGGTTCCCAAAAGCTCAATCAAGAAAAAGGAAAATAAAAATGGCAGATATCAAAACTGAGGCTATCGTTCTGAAGCGAGTTAATTACAATGAAGGTGATCGCATTGTGACTTTTTTAACGCCAGACGGTCGCGTTTCTGGTATTGCTAAGGGGGCGCGTCGAGAAAAATCAAAATTAGCTGGTGGTATTGAAATGTTTTGTTTATCAAAAATCGTGGTCCATCAGCGCGATACGAAAAAGACCGAATCCGAGGCTGAGCAGTTTGGCGTCCTCACTTCTGCCAAAGCGATAGAATTTTATCAAAACATCATCTCTGATCTGGAAACCTTAGAGCTTGCCTCAAATTTTCTCAAGCAAATCAGTCGAATCACTCACCACATCAGCTCTAGCGAACTTTTTTCACTCACCCGCCAAACTCTCTATTACCTCAATCAATTCTACCTCGATCAAAATAGACGCCAACTCATTTCGATTTATTTTAAACTAAATCTCGCCAAAATCAGCGGGGAAGAAATCAATGTATTTTATGATAGCAATAATCAAAAACTTGAGCCAACTGCCACATATGACTGGGATGATTTTGAAAAAGTCTTTGTCAAGCGCCCGGACCAATCCGGCAGTATTGACCAAAATGTCATTAAAATTCTGCGACTCATTCTTAGCGCTAATCTTGGTGTCGTTCTCAAAATCAAGAACCTTACACCTTTTCTTCCGATGCTATCCCATATTGCTGCCTGAAATGCTATAATAGACAGAAATAACAGGAGCAAAATATGGCAAAACTCGAAGATATCGTTAGTCTATGTAAACGTCGCGGATTTATTTTTCAGGGCTCCGATGTTTATGGTGGTATGGCAGGTACTTGGGATTTTGGTCCACTTGGTGTCGCTCTTAAGCGCAAAATTATGCAAACTTGGTGGAAATACTGGGTTGATGATCGTGAAGATATGCTCGGTGTTGATGCTGCCATTATTATGAATCCAAAAACTTGGGTTGCTTCCGGACATACTGCAACTTTTTCTGACCCACTAGTCGAATGTAATGAGTGTCATGGGCGTTTTCGTGCAGATAAACTGGCTAAAACCGCCGAAGGTCACGATCTTTCGACCAATATTACGCGTGATGAATTAATGAAGGCCGGCATTAAGTGTCCGACCTGTGGCAAAATTAACTGGGGTGAGGTTAAACAATTCAATATGATGTTTGAAACTCATGTCGGTGCAGTCTCCGATGAGACCTCTGTGGCCTACCTCCGTCCTGAGACTGCCCAGGGAATCTTCACTAATTATAAAAATGTAGTCGACAATATCTATCCAGACCTACCTTTTGGTCTCGCCCAGCAGGGAAAGGCTTTCCGCAATGAGATCTCTCCACGTGATTTTATCTTCCGTTGTCGTGAACTTGAACAAATGGAGATCGAATACTTTGTCCATCCAAACGACTGGGAACGTATCTTTGAAGATCTACTTAAAGATATTCATGTATTTCTTGAAAAGGTGATGCAGCTTCCTGAACACATGATCCATGAATACGAGGTCCCAGCCGAGGATCGCGCACACTATTCAAAGCGCACAGTTGATGTCGAATTTGATTTTCCAATCGGATCCGAGGAGTTGATGGGGCTTGCTTATCGCACTGATTTTGATCTTCAAAATGTCGCTCGCGCCTCTGGTAAAAACATGGAATACCGCGATAAGAAAACCGGTGAAAGTTTTGTACCGCATGTCATCGAGCCATCTTTTGGTGTTGAACGCTTGGTGATGGCGGTTCTTTCTGCCGCCTATCATGAAGATAAAGTGAATGGCGAAAAGCGTGTCTTCTTAAAACTTCCTGAGGATTTCGCGCCATTCCGCTTCTGTGTTTCACCACTCCTAAAGAACAAACCAGAATTAGTTGAGAAGGCTCAGCAGGTATACCAAACCTTGCGCAAGAAGTATGGCAATGTTACTTGGGATGACTCTGGTAATATCGGTAAACGTTATCGCAAGCAGGATGAAATTGGTACTCCAAAATGTGTAGTTATCGATTTTGATACACTCGAAAATGACACGGTGACTGTCCGAAATCGTGATACCTTAGAACAGGTTCGTGTGAAAATCGCTGATTTATAAGATGGCGGATTTGATGGAAAAAACTCTAAGCTATGTTATCAAAATAAAGAAGCAGGCTCAGAAAAAACTTAAGCGCACTAAGCAACAGTTTTTCTGTGCTCTGCATGTTTTGCCAAAACTATTTACGAGGCGACATTTTTTAGTACCATTCTTATTATGTTTCTTCATCTTCGGTTTTCTCCTCAACTTCTTTGCTTCCGGAACGGCAAACTGGCAGTTATTTCAACTTTCCAATCTTCGTGGCAAGCTAGTCCTCGTGATCGATACATTTCTATCTGTAGTTGGCATCGGTCGCACTTGGCCAGATTTTCTCTATCTCACTAGTCTTAATCTCGTACAATCCATCCTCGTTGGTCTTCTATTCTTTATCTTAAATTTCCGTAAACAGTCCCTCCCAGATGAACTCCAGTGCACCGGTATTGTCGCCAGCTTCTTTCTCTTAAGTTCCGGCTGTCCAACCTGTGGTACCGCTTTGCTGGCTCCTGTCATCATTTCTATTCTCGGCTCTTCCGGTCTTGCTCTTATTGGCACTATTTCCGCGGTTTTAAATTCAATCTCACTTGTTCTTGCTTTTTTCGTTTTTCAAAAAATTGGCTACGAGGCTTATATTATTATTGAAGATGAAAAATACCGCACAAAATCCCAAAAAATAAAACCTAGTAAGGAGGCAAATGAATAACTCAATCAAGACTGATTTTACCGAACCTGACAATAATACCAAACCTGATGACTATGCAGTTGGCTCGAATAGAAGTCTCTTTAGCCGCTTCATCCGATTCGCTGTAGTTTTTATTATTGTCGTCCTCTTTTTTTCGATCGCTCTTACCTTTGCTCCCAAAAACCAAGATCTGAGTGGAGTTCGTGATGAGCGCACCATTTTGGGTGATAAAAAAGCTAAAAATCATTACATCATGATGACTGACATCATGTGTCCATACTGTGATGTTTTTTCTCGCCTTGCCATGGAAAATCAGGAAAAATTTGATAAATACCTAAAAGATCATGACATTGTGTTTGAGGTTCGCGTCACGGACTATTTATACGAAAACAATATGGATAAGCGTGGATTTTCAAGAATGGGCGCCGAAGCCATCGCCTGCGCTACCGACCAAAATCGTTTCTGGGACTACTATCATCAGGCCATCCGCCGCCTCTGGCAAGATTATCACAGTAAAGGAATCGGCTCTTCAAAAAATGCTCCCGCCATCAAAGATCTCACTCCCGCTTACTGGGAGAGCATTGCGAATGATGTGAAGCTTGATAGCTCTTTTAAATATTGTCTTTCTGAACATAAAATGCTCGAAACCATCAAGAAAAATACTGCAGACGCCACGACTTTGATGCTACGTCATAATCTTGGCGGTATGCCAAGCTTCAAATTCAATAATTTTACCACCTCAGGATTTGATACTAACTGGGACTATAGCTACGTCGAGCGCTACCTCGCCGCCGGCCTTGATAAAAATAAAAAATAAGCATCTAGTCGGTATTTTTTGTAAGCTTCTAGCTAATAATCTTTTTTGCTTCAAACAAAACGGTTGGCACTTTTGGTGGTGGCGTAAAATCTGTCGGCTTCAGAGGCAAACGAATCCTTGTCGCGTAATCTTCCGCAAGCAACCGTCCTAGCTGGCTAGTATAATGCCTTTCGGTAATAATCAATTTTAGTGCCAGTTGTTTTTGCAAGATCAAATAAATTGCCTCTGGACGGCGCGTCGTCTCCCCTTCTTTTTTGCAAATCTTTCCATCCAAATTTTCTAGGCTAAGTAGCTTATAGAAAACTTCAGCGGAGAGGGAAAAAGGCGGGTTGGCAAAAATCTTATATGGCTCATCCGGAAGCTTCATTTCACGAAAATCACCTTCGAATACCTCAACATTGGTAATATTTTGTCTTGCGAGATTTTCTCGTAGTCTTTTTGCGGTTGTCGCGTCTTTTTCAACCGCAATCACTTTTTTGCAGCGCCTCGCTAGTGCAGAGGTGATCACTCCTGATCCGGCGCCAATATCGATCACCAGGTCACGTTTTTTAATGTTTGAATGTCCAATCAGGAACAATGCAAGCTTCGGACTCCTTAGAAAATTCTGGTCTAAACGGAAATTACGCATCGTCTCACTTTTTCTTCTCTCTAAAAGTTTTATTAAATTTTACTAGCAACTCGTTCTGCTCAATCTGTGAGCGGATTAAAGACTCGCCAAGTTTTCTCCAAACGTCAGAAATCGCCTTCTTCTTTTCCTTTGGTGTATTCATGAATCCCCTTAAAATCTTTGGGCCAAAATGTTTCCATTCATGCATCAATTCAATCGGGTTATTTAAATTCACCGACGCAAAGATCTCAAACATTCCATTGATAAAAATCTTAATCTCGTCCTGACTGGCAGTTTGCATCCATTTATTAATTGTGCGATTAATCATATCACTGCGTTTTGTAGTTTTTGAGCGGATGAACTTATTTCCGTTCACCTGCCAGGAATAGATGTCATGCTGATATAGGTTTTTCGCATTACTAAGAACTATTGTCAATCCCTCTCGGTGTTCAAAAAGGCGCCCAATCACTGATTCTTGAGGAACAAAACTATGGATTTTTTCAAGTACCTGCACAGATCCTGTATCCTGTTCAACTAGATCCTTACGTATTCCCGGACCGTCGTAATTGTAGACTGCCTGGATTTTTTCCTGGACCCCATCAGAAGCATGGATGGCTGCAAAAATCGCAATGTTTCCACCCTTGGAGTGTCCGCCGAGGTACAATTTCTTCCAGAAGAAGCTGCGGCTAATCCTTTTTAAATATTCTAGAGCCTCAATCTGGGCTGGGATTTTATCCAAAATGGCCATATTAAAATCCTCTTTCCAGCCAGTAATCGAACTATCGGTACCAAAAAATGATAGATATGCTCGCTGGAAATTCATGTGGATGGTGATGGCGGAGAACTGCTTTTCAAGATCTTTGTCGTCATTGCGTATAAAATGACTGACCCGCATTTTTGCAAAACGTTTTGAATGTCTAAGTAGTTTAATGTATTCTTCATCATTCGGCCAACAGAAGTCCTCACTAGATAAACAGCTCATCTTTTTGGCAATCGAACCAATCGTCTCAAAGGTCCCCATTTTGATTTTAGGGAAAGGCAAATATGAAAAACGCGCCAAAATTAATTGGTCTACCTCTGAAAAAGGTGCCTCTTTCGAAATTTTTCGTCCTCCCTGCTCTTTTAGGTAGTCATTAATATTTGCCATAACTATATTTATATTATATCATCAAGTATTTTTCCCTTGAAATTTCGAAAAATAGAAAAACTTCTTACCACCCTGGTGCCAATAATATAGTAGCCTGTTATATTTGTTTTTTTAATTCAAAATATGAGTTATTGGTTATTCTATATGAACTATTTTCATTTTTAAATTTTATAGAAAAATGCTAATTCACCAAATCCATCAAAAATTTCAATGTTTCTATCATTCTCATCTATTCTTAAAACACTACATGTATTATCATTCATCTTTTATCTTCTTTTCTCTTTCTTCATTTGGTACCAATATAGTAAAACCAGCTATTTTAGGTGCAAAGCACAAATAATTTTCAATATTAAAATTTGGTCTTTCTTTTTTATATATTTCAAGTGCTTCTAATTTATTTTCAAATATCATTAATTTATATTCACTCAAGGCATAGCAGCCAACTATTAAATATTTAACTTTTGGTGATTGCTTCAAAATTTCAATTATTTCATCAGAACACAATGGATTTAATAAATATGGATTATTACTAGTTTTTCTATCCATAAAATAGTTTCCTAGTGGAGTGACATCTTCTGCGAAAAAACAATATGTTAATTTATTTATATCTGGGAAATCTTTCTTGATATGCTCTGTATAACTATCAATCTTTTTATAGTGCGACAAAAAAATAGTCTTAAAATTATTAAAATAATTATGTGCAGATGCTGAAGATTGTATTTGTCCATGTACAATAACTTCTTTTTGTGTCTTTAATTTTTCATTAATTTTTTTGTTAAAATCTTTTTCCATATTATTATGTTGAATTTTGAAATCACTTCCTTTACGGCTGCGTTTATAACTATCAAATTCAAAATGTTCTATTGCAACAACTTCATTATCAAATATAGATAAAATATCAGGCTTTTCATAACCACCAATATTTTCAATAACTTTATTAAATTTATCCTGTTCTAAATTGTAATATACAATAGCATTACTATTCTTACTAAGATACTTGTCTATAAGTTCCTTTATCTCCCTCATTCTTTCAATCTCTTCTATAAAAAGAAGAGCCAAAAAGCACTAGTATTTAACTAATACCTTTGACTCCTCTTGAGTAATATATTCTATTTGTCAAAGTAAATATAGCTTTAAATATGTTTTTGATTATAGTTGTACGTCGCTTTCTAATAAAAGACGGGTACTGCTCGTCATTTATTGGTTTATATGTTATAACTTTCTCCTTAAAAGTCAATAGACGCTAATGCTTCTTCAATTTTTATTTCTTGCTTTATGAATCTTATCATTAAAACACCAACCCTTATTAAGATTGGAACTTTAAAGTAAAAAAAGAACCAATCCTAAGATTGATTCAATATATCAAAAACTCGAGTAGTTCGAACACGTTCTTCAATGGTGGTTCCGACTGGACTTGAACCAGTGACACAAGGCTCTTCAGGCCTCTGCTCTACCAACTGAGCTACAGAACCACTTTAAAAGAGTATAGCACAACATGTGCTATAATAAAAGTATTATGAAAAGAATTAATACATCCGCAATTTCTGGGATGCAGGAACTTCTTCCGAATACCCAGGTTATCTTCAATACTATCAAAGACCAGATTGCTAGGATGTATCATCTCCACGGCTATCAGTATATTGAGACTCCAACCATCGAGCGTACGGATATTCTTTTGGCGAAAGCTGGTGGCGATACTGAAAAACAGATCTACAAGGTGGTAAAAACTGCCGAGACCGCTGACGAGGCTGACCAGGCATTACGTTTTGATCACACTGTGCCTCTCGCTCGCTATGTAGTTGAACACGAAAGTGACCTAACTTTTCCATTCAAGGTCACCCAAATTGGCCGCAATTTCCGCGGTGAACGTTCTCAAAAAGGACGTTTCCGTGAATTCTACCAGCTTGACGTTGACGTGATCGGTCGCAATACCTTATCTATCGCCTACGATGCTGATGTCGTAGAGACGGCTTATGCTGCTCTAAAGACTTTCATCAAACCAAAGATGCTTATCCGCATCAGCAACCGCAAAATTCTTTCCGGATTCCTTGAGGCTCTCGACCTTGCGGGGATTTCGAAAGACATTTTTGATGTAATTGATCACGCTGAAAAGGTGACAGCAGAGCAGACCAAATCAGCCCTAGAAGCGTTGAAGATCTCTGCCGACAAAATCGCCAAGATTCTTGATTTTATCAAAATCAATGGTGAACGTGAGACAGCCGTCGCGGCCCTCCGCGCACTTGAGATTAAAAACGTCCAGTTTGAAGCTGGTGTAGCAGAAATCGACTTTGTACTTAAAACCCTTGAACAGCATGGCCTCGCCGGAGTTGCCATTGCCGACATGTTGATTATCCGCGGGCTTGATTATTACACCGGTACGGTATTTGAAACCATTCTTCCTGAATATAAAGGTATTGGTTCAATCTGTTCTGGCGGCCGTTATGAAAATCTCGCCAGCAACTATACCGACCAGTCCTTCCCGGGTGTCGGGATCTCGATCGGCCTCACTCGTCTATTCTATATTCTCGAGAGTAATCAAATGCTTGGTGAATTTCAGTCTACTTCAGTCGACTATGTACTCATTCCACTCTCTGATGCGGAATATGGTTTCACTAGCCAGGTCGCAGAGACCCTCCGTAAGGAAGGAAAAAGCGTCGATATTCTTTATTCTGACAAAAAGCTGGGGGACAAGATGAAATATGCTAGCAAAAACGCAAAGTATGTCGGTGTTATCGGCGAAAACGAGGCTGAAAGCCGTAGTGTTGAATTTAAGCAGCTAGTTACCGGCGAAAAAGAAACTATTCAGTTTGCCTAAAAAATTATAATCCTGAGCATGATTTAAAACTGCTCAGGATTACAAAAAATTAAGGATAGGCATAAAAACAAGATCTCGATCGATAAAAATAATAAAATTTTAAATAAAAGGATGGCCAAGACCATCTTTTTTTGTGTGTCTACTCTATAGACATTCCAAATACTACCTCTGTAAAACCGAACAAAAATCCAAAACCGAACACTATTTTCAAAATCCGAACAAACTACTCTAAATATCAAAACATTAAACACAAATATTGCAACTTATAAAATACAACTATTAAGACATAATATTCATTAAAAACAAGGTTGACGAATAATCCACTCATGCTAAACTATATATAGAACTTGGGCGAAGTTGAGAGACGCCGAAGTTCAAAGGGTGGAGTGTGAAGTAATTTGGCTAGATTGCTTGCATCTTTACTGCAGATCTAGGAATAAGAAATTCTACCCAAAATTACAGAGTAATTAAAAATACACCCGCAAGGTGTATTTTTTTATTTCTTTCTATGCTAAAATTAAACCATGGCACTGTGGCGGAGTGGTTACGCAGCGGTCTGCAAAACCGTGTACACCGGTTCAATTCCGGTCGGTGCCTCCAAAACTCAAACGCATCAACTTAAACAAGTATTTTATTAAAACGTGAAGAACGGCCACAACAAAATCTTCTTATCTGTTATTATTCCTTCATACAATGAAGCTAAAAATTTTCAACGTGGCTGCCTAAAAGACCTCCTACCGTTTCTTGAACAACAAGGATACGCGTATGAGGTCATTTTTTCTGACGACGGCTCCACTGATGAGACTGTGAAATTGCTATCCGATTATCGTGATGCCTGGCAATCATGCCTCCAGAATGGGGAATTAATCGTATTGAAAAATCAGCATGGTGGCAAGGCAGCCACGGTTTGTGCTGGCATGAAGCAAGCGCGCGGAGCCTGGCGACTCTTTACCGACTTTGATCAGAGTACGCCAATTTCTGAGGTCAGGAAGCTACTAAAATACCAGGATTCCTTTGATATTATCTTTGGCTCGCGCAAAATCGATACTAAATCAGTCCACGCTAAGTGGTACCGCAAATTTATCGGCGATACTTTTAATCTAATTACCCGCTCTCTCACCGGTCTTAAGATTCGGGATACTCAATGTGGTTTCAAGCTCTTCAATGAAAAAGCAAGCGTGATTTTTGATCAACTTTATGTCTATAACCCAGAGCGAACCAACGAGGCTGGTGCTTTCACGGGGGCTTTTGATGTCGAATTATTTGTGATTGCAAAACAACTCGGACTTAAGGCAAAAGAAGTGCCAATCCGCTGGCAGCATTTCGCCACCGACCGCGTCAATATTGTCAAGGATTCCTGGCGCATGTTCAAGGATATTTTAAAAATCCGCAAAGCCAAACTACAGGGGCGTTATAAAGGTCCTGAAGATCAAGGTTCCAAAGATCAAGGTCCTAAAGATCAAGACCCTAAAGACCAAGACTCTAAAGATTCATAGCTAGAAATAGCCGGTTATCTTCGGCAGAAGTCGCTATATTTCAGGGCATGCTCAGTGTCCTGATTTTTTGTCTTAGAAAAACCAGCGTCTTCTAATACTGTTGTCATTTTTGCATCATAATAGACATAGCGCACGCACTTAAATTTCTTCAAATCCTGCTCGTTGAAAATCTTAAACTCACTCTTATTAAGTGGCGCGTAGCCACCACCTAGCTCCTCATATGGTGCATAGAAATAGATTTTATTATTAGGTAAATAATACCCGAGCTCAATTGCCTCATATGGTGAATCTGTCAGAATTGGCAGCTCTGTTGTCCTAGCCTGGTTACTCTTATCTTCTTTTTTATCGGTAGCAGAAATCCTTGTCGCCATTTCACGAATGTCTGGCTTCTGCATCCTCTGAAAATTAAAGTTACCGGCCTGTTGAAGGTTAAAGATTCCAAATCCCACCAGCGCAAACAGGTAGACCATCGAGAAATAGCGTTGCTTAGATTGCGCTTCGAATACAAGATAAGCAATCAAGGCAATCAAAAACGGTGCCGAATAAACCAGATACCTCTCAACATACATCGGCTTAACTAGGCAGATCAAAATCTCCACGAGCAGTGGCCCCGCTGCCATAAAAATTAAGAAGCTGGTGTTTTTCTGTTTGTTTTTTATTTTTTTAGCGAGCAATACTCCAAACAGGGTGATGAAGCCCAGAATTAGTAGTCCAAAAATCTGGTCAAGCTGCCAAATCGGTTTATATAGTAAATTAAAAGAGAAGACCCCAAGTAGGTTATTTATCGTCATTGGTTCTGAAATTTGCGCTAGCGCACCGTTGGTAAATTGCTTTATCGCGACAAACAGCCATGGTGTAAATAATAGAACGGCAAGGATGTACATTAACCAAAATTCTTGGCGCAGGATCGGCTTCTTGTTCTTTACTGTCTGCCAAATTAGATATGCAAAATGCGTCAGCCAAATCACAATTGTATAATATAAGGTCAGCATCCCCAGCGCCACGAGTGCTGCATAAGCAAATTGCAATAAATGGCGTCGCTTTGCGTTTTTCTCGGCCTCAATTAGGACTAGAACGATGGTTGCAAGTACCGCCAACATGGTTGCTATGGCGTACATTCTGATTTCAAAGCCGTAGCGGATTAACATTGGGGAAAGACAGAGTAATAAGGTTGCAAACCCAGCAAAAGGTTTATCAAATAAATGTTTTAGGAGCATTGCCATCAGAATAATTGCAAAAAACATAGGAATTACGCTGGATAACCTGAGGCTTAACTCGCCGAACCCGAATAATCCACCCCAAAAATGTAGGAACAAATAATAGACTGGCGGATGTACGTCGATTGCTGTTAGATGAACTAACTCGCCAATAGGTCTTTTTGCTAGAGTGATTGAATAGGCCTCATCAAACCAAACACTTTGACTCATGCCAATCGATAGAGAAATTACCGCAAAAATTAGCGCAAATCCAACAACCAGGAGTAAGAAGTGCTTCTCAAATAGCGCGCCAAGCTTTACTCCTAGACTCTTTAAGGACAATATATCTTTTTCTAAGGTATCTTTTTTTACCATATTTTCTGATTTACGAGTTCCCATATGCTCATTTTACCACGTATTATATGGTAAAACCTTGGCAACTGTACTATAATACAGCTATGCCCGAATGGCGGAATTGGTATACGCGTTCGACTTAAAATCGAATGGAGAAATCCATATGGGTTCAAGTCCCATTTCGGGCACCAAATCGAAGCTAAATCCTCTGAGTAATCGGAGGATTTTTATCTGGAAA
Organism: uncultured Candidatus Saccharibacteria bacterium; assembly: GCA_963539465.1. Taxonomy (GTDB): domain Bacteria; phylum Patescibacteriota; class Saccharimonadia; order Saccharimonadales; family Saccharimonadaceae; genus Nanosyncoccus. The sequence goes on from CAUTMI010000002.1 coordinate 144,331, forward strand.
TCCTAGCCATTGACAATACATACTACTTATGTTATAATAAACAAGTTAGCATAGTGTTAACAACTACATTGCTCGAAAAGAGCACGCACAAAGGAGGAATAAACAATGAGAACTGTTTCTGTCAAAAAGGGCCCGTCCATGGAAGAGTTTGTGAAGGCATTTGCCACCAGACACGCCATCAACGAGACCAAGGTGAAATTCATCACCGAAGACGAGCAGACAGTGAAGCTGGCAATCGACTCGCTCGATCACGAGGATACCACCGGCACTCACATCAACTTTGATGGACGCACCATCGAAGGCGTGAGAGTTCAGGGATTCTTCAAGATTGATCAGAGCTACGGCGAAATCAGATTCGTCAATTACTAAACCAGCTTCCATCAATCAGTTTCAACCAGTTCCACCGCTTTACCCCACACCAAATGGTGTGGGTTTTCATTTGACAAAATAAATAATACATTGCATAATGTTACTTATCAGCAACAGGGCTGACAACACCGCTATATGCGAGTACCTTAGGAGGAAAACATGAAGAAACAAGCTACATCGACCTGGATCATCAAGAAAGGCCCTAGCAAGGATGACTTCTTCCAGAGTCTCTATGATCGTGGCACCAACGATGAACACCGTGTTACCTTCACCACTGAGGATGATCACTTTCTTTCGGGGAACATCTCCTCGATTGAAGATGATAATTGCTTTGGTGAAGTTTATTGGTTTACCGGCGAGTTCAATGAGATGAAGCTTTGCGGTAGCTATGACGTTGAGCATCAGACTGGCTGGATTGAGGCCAGAACACCGACTTCCTGGCATTAACTAAAGCTTAAGTATGATTGAAAGGGGGTGAAAATATGGTTCGATTATACTTGAGAGGGAAATATAGTCTAGCGGATTTTGAGGAGAGCTTCATTGCCTATATAAAGGGTGAAGATTACGCACTGACGTTTTCTGCGCAGCATGTTCCGCTCAGAGTCACGATTACAAGCATTAGCGTCTCTCGGTGTAGTAATAAGATTATCAGCTTTAGCGCGCGTCTTGAATCTGGCCACACACTTGATTGTAGGTATCATTTAGAACAGGGCTATGCAAAAACCAATGTGAGCCAAGACTTCTACTATTATCAGATATATAAGAACTATTGTAAGTCTAGCCCAGTCTTCACCGGAGAGCTTCCGTCTGGTACGATAGAGGTTATCGCAGGACCAAGTAGGGAAGAAATGCTTGAGAATTTTATTGCTCGACTTGAGAGCAAGCGGCGTAAAGCTTGCGTTTTTCGTTCGAACTGTTACGACGAAATCAAGGTTCAAATTAATTCACTGACTGTGGATGAAACTGGATGGGGCTTCGAATTTGACGCCTTTATTGACTCAAGGAAGTTACACATTCGCTATTTTCCTGCAAGGCGACGTGGTTGGGGGTATTTTGATCCAACTGAGTAACATTTTCTGTTTCGCTCCAACAAACCCCGCAATTATTGCGGGGTTATTTATTGGATTTTCTTGACATTTATTTTACACTGGGATAAAATAAATTCAGTGCATATCGCACACGGCTTGCGAGCTTAGCTCAGTTGTTTAGAGCGCTTCCTTGCCAAGGAAGAGGTCGAGAGTTAGAGTCTCTTAGCTCGCACCATTATCATAATCTATATAAAAGATTGTGGTAGGAATTCCCCACTGAAACCCCCCTTTCAGTGGGGAATTTTTGCTCTTAGAGTATTGCAGAAAAAACCATAGACTCTTATAATAGAGTTATATAAAAAGGAGAAACAATGCCAAATCTATTTACAATCGGAATGATCTGTTTAGGTCTCGTGGTAGTATTGATTATTTATCTTATCTCGACCTATAACTCCCTCATTCGTCTCAATGAGCGCGTAAAAGAAGCTTGGTCTGGTATTACTGTCATCTTGAAACTTCGTGGTGACCTGATCCCAAACCTTGTTGCCACCGTTCAGGGTTACGCTAAACACGAGAAAGAAACTTTTGAGGAAGTCACCAAGGCTCGTAGTGCCGTGATGTCTGCTAAGACTGTAGATGAAACCGCTGCTGCTGAAAAATCCCTTCAGGGCGCTCTTAGCAAGGTCTTTGCCATCGCTGAGGCTTACCCAGAGCTCAAGGCTAACGAAAACTTCTTGAAACTTCAAGATCAGCTCGTTGACACTGAGGAAAAACTTCAAGCTTCCCGCCGTTTCTATAATGCAGGCGCAAGGGACTTTAATACCCGTATTATTCAGTTCCCAGTCAATATTCTCTTCGGTTCTCGTTTTGAGAAATATACCTACTTCACTGTAGATGAAGAAGAGATGAAGAAATTGGATAAGGCTCCAAAAGTCGAGTTCTAATCAATACTTAAAGGATATAGAAAAGAGGGGATTAATTCCTCTCTTTTCTTCAAATCAACTATGTATAAACAGATTGACGAAAATAAACGCAACACAGTTCTAATCTTTTTAGGCTTTATTATTTTAATTTCATTTCTTGGTGGTGGCATCGCCTACTTAAATAATGATCCAACCATCGCCATCACGACAACTATTGTTGCTTTAATTTATGCCGCGGTGCAATATTTTTTCTCGACCCAGCTGGCAATTATGATGACCGGCGCAAAAAAGGCTAATCGTCGCGATCATCGTCGTCTATATAATATTGTTGAAAACCTAACCATCACCGCTGGCATGCCAATGCCTGAGGTTTATATTATTAATGATCCGGCGCCAAATGCCTTCGCTACTGGACGCGACCCAGATCATGCTATTGTCGCTGCCACTACTGGCCTAATCGATATCATGGATGATAAGGAATTGACCGCTGTTATGGCTCATGAATTATCTCACGTCCGTAATTATGATATCCGCGTATCTGCTATTGCTTTTTCTCTCGTCTGTATTATCGGATTTCTCTCTGATGTTGGTATTCGTATGACGCGATACACAAGGAAAAATGACGAAGAAAATAGCCCAGTTGGACTTTTAATGATTATTTTAGGTTCCGTTTTTGCTCCCCTTGTCGCCAGTATTGCACAGATGGCTGTCTCACGTGAGCGTGAATATCTTGCTGACATTAGCGCAGTTGAGCTGACCCGTTTTCCGGAAGGGATGATTTCCGCCCTTAAAAAGTTAGAGGAACATTCAAGGCCGATGACTAGACAAAACGCCGCCACAGAGGCAATGTTTATTAATTCACCGCTCAAAAAACAAGCTGTCAATCTCTTTAGTACCCATCCGCCAATCGAAAAGAGAATCGAACGTCTCGAGCACGCAAAATATAGTTTCTAATAATTTCTAAAATCAAAAGTGGAGGTAAAAGTGGTAAAAAATAATAAAACGGAGAAAAATTCTGGGCGCATCAAATTACACCGTTCGTTCAGACGTTCATATCGCGAAGATTATGAGCGAAAAACTGAAACTCCAGGACTAATGGCGCATGCCGCGGCCGCTCTGAGGATTATCCGTAAAAACTGGAAAATCTTTTTACCACTCATCGGTCTAGTGGTCTTACTCTACATTATCCTGGTTGGTTTGATGGCTGAGTCCACCTTTGTTGAGTTTAAAGAGTCTGTTGAAACCACCAATAAAGAACTCGTCAAAGGTCGTCTTGGTAATCTCGGTCGTGCTGGCCTCACTCTCATAGGTACTGTCACTACTGGTGGGCTAACAAACATGAACGATGCTCAGAAAATCTTCGCCATCCTCCTCTTTCTCATCACCTGGCTAGTTTCCATCTATCTCACTCGCCATCTTCTCGCTGGCCATAAGCCAAAAATGCGCGATGGTCTCTATAACGCCTTGTCACCACTAGTCTCCACTTTCTTCGTCGGTCTGATTGTCTTTATCGAGCTTATTCCAATTATGCTCGTTATTATCACTTATCAAGCTGCCATCTCAACCGAGTTTCTCAAAACTCCATTTTATGCACTGGTCTATTTTATTTTCGCCAGCCTCATGACTTTGCTCAGCGTCTATCTTGCCTCTAGCTCTATTATGGGTCTAATTGCAGTCTCCGCTCCGGGGCTCTATCCGCTCACTGCCATTGAAACCGCCAGAAATCTAGTAGCCGGTCGCCGAATTCGCTTCCTCATCCGTATCGTTTATCTCATTTTCTGCCTTGCGTTCTGGTATGTAGTTATCGTTCTTCCTGCTATTTTACTCGACATTCTAATCAAGGGTGCCTTCCCAGTTCTCAAAGATCTCAACATTCCATTTGTTCCGTTTGTCCTTCTTGTTGTCACCGTTTTTCTCTTTGTCTTCATCTCAATCTATTTCTATCTTTTCTATCGCCAACTCCTTGATTATAAAGATGATTTTTATCCAGCGAAGATCGAGTCAAAGAATAATCAAAAGAAGATCGAATCAGAGTTAAAACAAAAGAAAACTAAAACAGAAGCTGACCAGAATAAAGTCGAACCAGAATCAGATTCCAAGAAGCTAAAATTTAGTTTGAAGAAATTTAGGTTTAAAAAGAAGGCGTCAAAAAATGAATAATACTAACCAATCCGAAGTACATGAAGAAAATCAAACCGAGCATCGCGCCCCAGCTCTACATAAAGCCCATTTGAATAAAACTGAAGCCAAGGAGCGCATTGAAAAGCTCCGCGAACTTATCAATGACTATCGCTACCACTATCACGTCCTCGACCAGTCTATCATGTCGGAATCCGCTGCCGACTCCCTCAAGCATGAACTAACTTTGCTCGAGGAAGCTTTTCCGGAATTAATTACCCCGGATTCACCAACTCAGCGCGTCGCCGGCAAGCCACTTGATAAATTTCAAAAAGTTACTCATCAGTCTAGGATGATTTCTCTGGCCGACGTATTCTCTGAGTCTGAAGTGCGCGACTGGGTGGCGAGAAATTATAAACTAGTTAGTCCAGACACCAAGTTTACTTATTTCACTGACATTAAGATGGATGGTTTGGCCATGTCTCTGCATTATCGCCACGGAATTTTAGAACAGGCGGTTACTCGGGGAGACGGTCTGGTTGGCGAGGATGTCACGATGAATGTCCGTACGATTGCCAATGTTCCACTTAAGTTAAAAGGAGACCCGAAGGAAATACCAGAAGAGGTCGAAGTGCGTGGCGAGGTGATTATTTTTAAAGACGATTTTGCCAAAATTAATCAGCGCCAAATCGAAAAAAAGGAGAAAACTTTCGCCAATCCGAGAAACCTTGCTGCCGGCTCGATTCGCCAGCTTGATCCAAAAGTGGCTGCCTCAAGACCCTTGCGTTTTATGGCTTATGACCTGGTCACTCCTAACCTTGCCACCAATCAGCTAGCATACCAGACCATTCGTAAATTCGGCTTCCAAACTTCAATGCAGGATCGCACCTTTGATTCGCTTGATCAAGTGATTGCCGAAATCCATCATCTCGGCGAAATTCGTACTAGTCTGCCATTTGGTACCGATGGTATGGTGATTAAAATCAATGATCGCAAAATCTATCAAGACCTCGGCATTATCGGCAAGACCCCACGCGCAGCGGTCGCTTATAAATATCCAGCCGAAGAAGCCACCGCCAAGGTTCGTGACATCGTTATTTCGATCGGTCGCACTGGCGCCGCAACTCCAGTCGCCATCTTTGATCCAGTTGAAGTGGCTGGAAGTATAGTCCGTCATGCCACTCTCCATAATGCCGACGAAATTGACCGACTCGGTCTTCGCATCGGTGATACCGTTATTATCTATAAAGCTGGTGACATTATTCCTCAGATTAAAGAAGTTCTCACTATGCTTCGCAGTGAGGATTCAGTAGAATTTAATTACGAAGAGGCCCTAAAATCACAATACCCAGAATTAGAATTTGAACGCCCAGCTGGAGAGGTGGTTTATCGAGTGAAAGGGCTTGATTCAAATCTAATTTTGAAACGCTCCATTGAATATTACGCCAGTAAGCCAGCCCTCAATATTGAAGGGTTGGGTGAGAAAAACGTCAATCTTCTTGTTGATTCTAAATTAGTAAATAATCTCTCTGATCTTTACCGTCTTGGCGTCACACAAATCGCTAAACTCGATCGTTTTGGCGAGCTTTCCGCAAAAAAGCTGATAGATGCAATTGAAAAATCAAAATCAATGCCACTGAGTAAATTTATTACCGCCCTTGGCATTCGTCATGTTGGGGTGCAGACCTCAATTTCGCTCGCCAATTATTTCAAGACCCTAGATGCATTAGTTGACGCTACGGCCGATGACTTACTTTCGATTCCAGACATTGGTCAAGTGGTTGCAGAGTCCATTCTGGCTTATTTTGCTGATGAGGATAATCTCGCGCAGCTCAAAATGATGCAAGAATTAGGTGTGAAACCATATTTTGAAGATAAAACTGGCCAACCACTCGCTGGTAAAAGTTATGTTGTTTCTGGCACACTTTCTTCAATGGGGCGCGAGGAGGCGGAGGAGAAACTGCGCGCTCTCGGTGCCACAGTCACTGGCTCGGTCACAAAAACCACTACCGCTCTTATTGTTGGGGAAAAACCAGGCGCCAGTAAAACCACCAAGGCGGAAAAATTAGGCATCCCGGTCTTGCAAGAAGAGGGATTCTTGGAATTGATCGGAAATTAACTAAGTATCTTGATCTAAAAAGCATCTTAAAATTAGCTAGTTATCTTGGTCTAAAAAGTATCCTAAGATTTAATTTAAAAAATTTAACTTAAAGATCAAAGGGTTATTAAAAAAAGTCACCCAGCAGGGTGACTTTTTATGTTAGAACTCCAAATCTTAGTTATTGGAAGTTCTAGTTATTAAACGGATTTGCAAGGCTGAGATCTGGGTTTTCCTCTGCAATGCGCATCAATTCATTATATTTAGCGATGCGCTCTGAGCGTGAAAGGGAACCAGTCTTAATCTGACCAGCGCCAAGACCTACTGCAAGGTGAGCGATTGAGTTGTCTTCAGTTTCACCGGAGCGGTGAGAAATGATTGTATTAAATCCATTTTTCTTAGCCATCATAACAGCGTCAATTGTTTCAGAAAGTGAACCAATCTGGTTTGGCTTAATCAAAATTGCGTTGCCAGCTTTTTCTTCAATGCCACGGCGCAAAAGTTTAGTATTTGTGACAAAAAGATCATCACCAACTAATTGTACGCGGTCGCCCAACTTCTTAGTTAGAAGTTTCCAGCCTTCCCAGTCGTTTTCGGCGAGACCATCCTCGATTGAGACTACTGGATAATTATCGAGAATCCAGCCATACCAATCGATCATTTCTTCAGAAGTTTTAGTTTCATTTGAAGTCTTAATCTGGTAACGACCATCTTTGTAGAACTCGGAAGAAGCAATATCCATCGCAATTGCAATATCTTCACCAGGTTTGTAACCAGCAGTTTCAATAGCGAGTTTAATACATTCAAGTGGCTCATTATTGCCGTCTTTTACGCGTGGAGCATAACCGCCTTCATCACCAACCGTAGTAACATAACCGCGTTCTTTTAATACCTTTTTTAAGGCATGGAAAGTTTCTGCACCCATACGTACTGCGTCAAAAATATTGGTTGCGCCAAGTGGCATGAGCATATATTCCTGAAAATCAGTACTCCAGTCCGCGTGTGCGCCACCATTCATGACGTTCATCATTGGCATTGGTAGTGACATAATTTCTTGTGTACCAGCGAGACTTGCTACATATTCATAAAAATGGATACGTTTTGCGCGAGCCATCGCCTTTGCGGTTGCCATCGAGACTGCGAGAATTGCGTTCGCACCAAGATTTGATTTATTTTCGGTGCCATCAAGGTCAATCATCATCTGATCAACGGTATTTTGCTCAGCTGTATTGCCAACTAGGTGATCATGAATCTGGTGATTAATATTATGAACCGCCTTCAAAACACCTTTACCGTTATAGTAATTAGAATCACCATCGCGAAGTTCCAAGGCCTCACCTGAACCAGTCGAAGCACCAGAAGGAACCATTGCGCGACCAACACTACCGTCAGACAGAAAAACGTCTGCCTCGACGGTTGGATTGCCGCGGCTATCTAGAATTTGTCTTGCTTTAATTTCTTTGATTGTTAGATTATCCATAGGCTCATTATAGCATTTATTAAATCACTTATGGTATGATGTATTAAAGAAATTTCTAATAACGAAAGGTGTATGATGCCAGAAGAAAAATATGGCGACATAGATGTGAATCCAATTGAAACTCAACTAGATGAGGATTTGGATTCAAAAATAACAACCTCTCAGGAAGCGCCAGTAACTTCTGATGAAGAGCCAGAATTAGAAGATAACGTAGTTCCTGAAGTAGTGGTAGTAGATGAGGTGGCTGAAGTAGTAGCCTACCCTAAACTTCTCGAAGAGCCAGCTGATGTAGTAGTCGATCCTAAACTTCTTGAAGAGCCAGCTGAAACGGAAACTGTTTTGCTGGAGGCTACAACAGTTCAGGAAGATAAAAAAGCTCAATCGAAAAAGCCAAAGAGTAAAAAAAGGATTATTTTTGGAGCTATAGCTTTAACTGTGGTTGCTGGCTGTGGTGTCGCTGCCTATTTTTATAGTTTGCCAGAAAAAGTTGCTGCTGATGCTATTACTGGCTACATCAAACAGGCAAATAAGCAAATGCACATGTCTGGTAGCATAGAGATTAAACCACATCAGAATAACGAGTCTGCCAGTCTTCTTCAAAGTGTCCGTCTTGATTTTAAGTCCGACACGAATCACTTTAATAACAATGTCAGCGTGAATTTTAATCTGGCTATGCAGGGCGGCCAGAACATTAACTTCGGCCTCAACGCCTTTGTCCAGGAGAATGGCGTTATCTATCTCAACGTCGACAAACTAAAAGATGCTTTTAATAAAGCCACAAGCTTCATGCCAATCGTTCCAGATGGACAAAATGGGACTCCGTCAATTCTTGGGCTCATGCAAAAGGCTATCGGTACCATAGAGGGGAAATGGTGGCGCATTAATGTCAACGAAACTGTTAATGCAGTTGGTGATAACGAGCAAAAAATGGATCAAAAAGAGAAGGAAAAGGTTGTCTCAAGATATAACTGTTTTGTTCGCGAAATCAAGAAGGATCTCGAGCAGACGGATAAAGTAGCTGACAGTTATCTCAGGTCCCCGTTCCTTGCCGTCAAGCCAGCAAACGCAGATGATCTTAAAAATAACAGTACCGCAAACCGCGTCAAGGAAACCGGTATGCTCTATCAAGCCAGCATTGATTCTAATAAATTGCTTGAGTTCATACGAGACAAAAAACAACTTGCTGAAAAAAGTGGCATCTCTAGCTGTTTTGAAGAGGAGAATAGTCAGAACGAGGATCCATCACTTGACGATTCTAGAGACTCAGATAAAACAAAAGAAGATCATAAGCATAATGAAGAAGAAGTTAAGAAACTTGCAGAGAGCTTGAAAAATGTCTACCTTGGTGTTGATTTCTTCACTCACCAGTTAAAGAGCTTCTTCATCTATAATTCTGATAAAAGCTATGAGTTCAGTGGTGCGATTAGCTTTGATCAAAACAAGGCCTTCGCCTTCAACGCCCCAAGTAATTCGCGACCAATCACCGACCTTGTGAATGATTTGACGAAAGATCTTGGCCAAGATATTGATAATCTTCTTCATGGAATTACTAAAGAGCAATCAGAGCTCTTTGGTAACTTCGGTACTGATGCCGAGGATGCTACAAATCAGCTTTAGTGCTACAATTATTGCGTGATTTCAGAAGAACTTAAAGCCAAACTAAAAACCTTGCCCTCTGCACCTGGAGTATATTTCCATAAAAACCAGCAGGGCGAGGTTATTTATGTTGGGAAAGCGGCGGTTTTAAAGAATCGCGTACGTCAGTATTTTCAAAATACCGAAAAAGATCCCAAAACCGAGGCGCTAGTTTCCGAAATTTTTGACACCGACTGGATTGTGGTTGATACTGAGATGGATGCACTCTTCCTTGAATCGGAAATGATCAAGCGCTACATGCCGCAATGGAATATTCTGCTAAGAGACGACAAAACCGTTAGTTATGTTCGTATCGATATGAAAAGTGAGGTGCCATATGTCACAACCACTCGTAACCCACTTGACGATGGGGCCGTCTATGTCGGTCCGTTTTATGCTAAAAATACAATTATCAAAGCCCTCCGGGTACTTCGTAAAATTTTCCCATTCTATGAAAAGCCTTATGATGGCAAGAAAAATTTGAATACCGACCTTGGGCTCACTCCTGGTATTGAAGTTGGCAGAACTACGCCGAAAGATTATAAAAAGAACTTGCGGTTTCTTATCAGATATCTCAATGGCGACCGCGAAAAACTAATTTTAGACCTTGAAAAACAGATGAAAACTGCGGCTTCTCTGGGCGATTTTGAGGAGGCCGCAAAATTACGTGATGAATATTTTGGCTTGAAGGGATTAAAGCGCAAAATTATTTTTTCTGACAAGGAGTTTATGGATTTATCCTCGGATAAGGCACTTTCTGAACTTCAGAAGCTTCTCAGTCTCAAAGAACCACCACGTCGCATCGAGGGTTATGATATCTCACATATTTCCGGCACCAATACCGTTGCCAGTATGGTAGTTTTTCAAAATGGCGCTTCGGATCGTACTGCCTACCGCAAGTTTAAGATTAGAAGTAGTAAAAATGATGATACCGCCAGCATGTATGAGGTGATTTTTCGCCGCCTCAAACATCCAGAATGGCCGTTCCCGGATCTAATCCTGCTTGATGGAAGCACTCAGCAATTAAATGCGGTTCTCCCACTCCTGTCCGCCGCCAATATCCCGGTACTTGGGCGGAATAAATCTGGTGACCATACGAGAAACGCTGATGTTAACTTGATTATCCCCATCAGGGAACCAAGCGGTGAGTTTCGTTTCGAGTCAAAACTTTATTCAAATGATTCGCATCTTGCCAAACTCATTACCAGAATCGATGAAGAATCCCACCGTTTTGCCATCACTTACCATCGTCAGCTCCGCAGTAAAGACCTATTCAAACGTTAAGTTTGTGCTATAATTCGATTATGATTAAAAAACAACTTTCCGTCTTTCTCTTCCGTTGGCTAGTTTCTTCTGCTGGTATGTGGCTCTGTATTAATGCCTTCGGCAGTATTGATCAAGGCGCTAATAGTCTTTGGCTCTACCTCTCGGCTGGGCTTGTAATGTCTCTAGTCAATGCCGTGGTTAAGCCAATTGCCACTCTCCTTAGTCTCCCCCTAATTATCTTCTCCATGGGAATTTTTACGCTCATCCTGAATATCCTAATGATCGCCCTAGTCGTCTGGCTCGTCCCACACGTCCACATGGGAACAATAGGGGTAATTCTATCTTGGCTTCTGATGAGCGGGATAAATAGTCTTGTGAATTTTCTAGTCCCATCATATAATTAATCTATGAATATTGGAAATCTTTTAGAAACCTCGACACTCGTTTCTGCTGTACTTTGTATTTTATTGATTCTTTTACAACAACGTGGCGCTTCTCTAGGGGCTGGCTTTGGTGCTTCCGGTGAACTCTATACTACTCGCCGTGGCCTTGACCGCTCTCTCTTTAACGTTACAATCTTTTTCTCATTGGTCTTCGTATTCTCAATCCTAGGACTACTTTTGATTCCATCATAATTTTGTATCATGAATAAAATTTTCAAAAAGAGTGGGCGCAAAATAGCAAAGAAAATCTCCCTTTTTTCTAAAAAGGTTAATGAGGATGGCCGTGAACACATTAAAGAAAATCTGATTGGCCATATTTCGCATATCAAAAATGTCCGACTTTATATTGTCGAGTGGCTTCTGATGGTCTCTGTGGTAATACTACTCTCTATCGCTCAGGCGTATTGGTATCTAAATACTTTTGCTGTAGAGACTTATACTAGTGGTGGCACTTACACTGAGGCGACTCTAGGGAAAATCAATTCCTTCAATCCACTTTTTACTTCTACTAGCTCCGAGGAAACCCTCTCACGTCTCCTTTTTGCTACTCTCAGTGCTACGGATTATTCTGGACACACCGGATTGGGGCTAGCCGAGTCCATCCATGCAAACGATACTGGTGATGTTTGGACCGTTAAACTCCGTAAAAATCTTAAGTGGTCTGATGGTGAACCGATCACTAATAAGGATATTTTATATACCATTAAAACCATCCAGAGTCCTCGTATTAAGACTAATTTTGCCTCCAAGCTTGTCGGTGTTACGGCTGCAGAAAATGAACAGGGGGAAATTGTCTTTACTCTCACTTCTCCAAACGCCTTCTTTGAGAGCTCACTTGATCTACCAATCCTTCCGTCGCATATTCTCGGTGATGTGGCACCTGAGCTCCTACTCGAAAATAAATTCTCCAGCCGTCCAGTCACTTCTGGCGCCTTTACTGTGAACGCAACCCAGAATATTGGTAATGAAGGTGAGAAAATTGTCTACCTCACAGCCAATCCAAAATATTATAAAAATAAACCGCTACTCGACAGTTTTTCTATTCATGCATTCCTAAACCTGACGGATATCAAGAACGCCGTTAAGAATGGTACGGTTACCGCTACAGCTGATCTGCCATCAAAATTTGCCACCGAGGTAAGTTCGAGTAATGTCAATGAGTATCAAAGTTCCGTGAATTATGGTGTGTTTGCCTTCTTTAATACCGAGAGTAACCTTCTAAAAGACAAGGCTTTACGTCAGGCTATTCGTCTAGGTCTCAATTTAAACAATCTCCGTACTGGTCTCAGTGGGGAATTGCCACTTGACTATCCGATCTTGGAATCTCAAATCGAATCGATTACTTTTCCAAGTATTCCAAAAACTGATGTCACCACGGCCAAGGCTGAAATCGAAAAACTAAAGGCTGCAAACTCTGCACTTACAACTGAGAAGATCAAAATTATTACCATCAAAGGTGATAATTATCTTGAAGAATTTGCTAATCGCATCGCTTCTCAGCTGGAAAGTCTCGGCCTTGGTGCCACTGTTTCAGTTTATGATTCCAACCAGGACTTTAGGCTTAATATTTTGCGTCCTCGTGCCTATGATTTATTAATTTATGAAATCGGTCTCGGTCCAGATCCAGATGTTATTGCTTATTATCATAGCCTCGAGGCTAGTGAAAACGGCCATAACCTTAGTAATTATAAAAACTCTGTGGTGAATGACCTTCTGCTTAGCGCCCGTTCAAACATGGATGCCGGACTGCGTGCTGCTAAGTATCAAAAATTCCTCGAGCGCTGGGTGGATGACGTGCCAGCCATCGGTCTATATCAGACTACCTTGCCATATTTCGTCAACCGCAACGTACGCGCCTTTTCTCAGGAAAACCGCTTAGTTACATCCACCGATCGTTTTGTCGATATCGAAAACTGGGCCACCAAGAAGACCGTCAAAAACCGCACACCGTAGTAATGAAATTATATCTTGCATCATACGCCATGGTTTCTATGGCAAAAATCATCAAGCATGAGGGGCGTGATTTTGCCGGAAAGAAAGCAATTTTTATTCCAACCGCCGGTGACCCATATGATAACAAGGATTTTGTTGAGGCTGACAGAATTGCGCTCGAGAAATATGGCCTTGATATTGTCGAGATGGATATAAAAAATAAAAATGAAGAAGAAATTCGAAAAGCTATTATTGGTGCCGATATTGTCTTGGTTGCGGGCGGGGATACTTTCTATCTGATGGAGAAATTAAAAGAGAGCGGTGCTGATAAAGTTATAAAAGATTTTATAGAAAAGAACGGTATTTATATTGGCTCAAGTGCAGGATCTATTATTTGTTGTCCAACTATCGAGGGGGCAGAAGAATTTGATAATCCAAATCTGGCAAAAGGATTGAACAATTTTGATGGGATGGGAGTTTTTAAAGACGTAATAATTCCACATGCACAGAAAGAAAAATATTTTGACCGCATAAGAAAGGCAACCGAAAGATTGGAATCTAAGGGCTATAAGGTACACCATTTGACCGATGACGATGTCCTATTCTTTGACGGACATTCTTGTGTGATCTTATAAAAAACAGGATATAAAGGAAGATATCAGTATTATATGGTGCACCTGTTTGCCCCTTGGGACGCTCCAGGTGCGTAAAAAAAGAACTCCGTTAGGAGTTAATTTTATATGGTGCACCTGACTAGACTAGGATTTTTCAAAGAAAAATCCTTCTGTATCTCCTCGCTCAAATAAATAAAATTGTATACAAATTTTATTTATTACTCGCTTCGTCGTACAGTCGAACTGCGTTCTCGTCTAATCTGAATACCAACTAAAAAAGTCTACGCAAGGTAGACTTCTTTAGTTGGTGCACCTGACTAGACTCGAACTAGCACACCCGAAGGCACTACCACCTCAAGGTAGCGTGTATACCAATTTCACCACAGGTGCATACCTGAATTATACCACAAAACCGCGCTGAATCAATGCTGGAATTTTAAAAAAGTGGACAAAAAATTAAAATTAAAAATATTCTAAATTCTAATATATATTACAGTGTATCAATAATGACACTGTATGTATTATGTGATATGAGGTTAGACTAAAAAATAACAGGGGTAAAATCATAGTAAATATTACTATGAAAAACATAAACAATTTAGTAAAAATGTGTTGACTAAACTGCTTTTGTTTAATATACTTATATCAACTTGAGGTCATACAAAATTCAGGTTAACAAAAAAAATAAAAAACATAAAAGTAAAGGAAATTTATGTCAAAATATGCAAAAATCGTAGCAACTCTCGGTGTTATCACTGGTTTAGGTATTGCTTCTCTCCCAGTCGCAACCTTCGCTGCCCCAATCGCTCTTGATGGTTCAGTCCCAGCAACCCAGAACGTTGTAGTTCAGCTTACTGTTGGTGACGCTGTTGCTGTTTCAGCTGACAATGGTGTCGCTAATGGTGGTAACGCAGCTCCAAACCAGGCAAAGAATGCTACTTCAGGCATTTCTTATGCAACCAACGCTGCTAATGGTATGGTTGTCAACGTCAAAGACGCCGATGAGGATACCAATATGACTGCTGGTCACACTGGTACTGTTGCTGGTACTGATGTCATTGCTGCTGGTACTTCTGGTGCAACCGCTGGTTCTGGTAACTGGAGCATCAAAGGCGGCCTCCTTACTGCCGACACCGCTATGGTAAAGCAAAGTCAAACCGCTCTCAAAGTTGCAGAATCCACTGGCCCTGTTAATACTTCTCTTAATATGACCTACAACATCGCAACTGGTGCTTCTCAGCTTCCTGGCACCTACCAAGACACTATCGTCTACACTGTTGTCGCTAAATAATAGAGCATAAAAGACAAGAAATAGCCGCAATAAGCGGCTATTTTTATCGAATACTAATACAATTTGAGGCATCAAAAAATAAAATATGTGATTAAGAATCACTAAAAATCAACCGCAACGTTAGCCACAACGTCGACCATAATATTAACCATAATCATTACAAAAATGATTGACACATGTATCGTGCTTAAGCTATAATATAAGCACAAAAGGTTATATCAATAAAACAAAAAAAGGAGACTTATGTCCAAGATTAAAAGCGTCGTGTTGGGATTAGGTTTAACCACCGCCCTCGGTATCGCTTCACTTCCAGTAGCAACTTTTGCTGCAACCAGTAGCCAAAGTGTTGCCGTCAAGGTAAACGTTAGTTCTGTCATTGCACTTTCAGCTGACAACCTTTCAACTGAAGTCACCATGACTCCAAGCGCCCTCGACACTACTACTCTAAAAACCAAATTAACCGTTGCTACCAACAGCAAAAACGGTTACAAGCTCACCGTTAAAGACGCCGATTCAACTACTGCTATGACTTCTGGTGATACTACTGAAACCATCCCAGCTCAAGCAGGCAACCTCGTTGCTGGTACTGCAGGCTGGAACCTCTCTGGTGGTGACCTAACTAAGGTTGCAATTGCTACAACCGACCAGGTAGTTAAAACCAATCCAAATACCGCACATACTGGTATTCAGGAAGAAATTCAGATGACCTATGGTGTTGCAACTGGTACTGCGCAGGCTCAAGGTACCTACATGGATACGATCGTTTATACCGCAACCACTCTCTAATTTGTGACCTCGAATTAGGAGTCAAAAGCCGCCCGAATTAGGGCGGTTTTTGCTTGTCATTTTGATTTTGCTTGTGTATAATATTATCTAGATAAAAAGGAGGTTAATGACTAAAAAACATAATATTTTAATGGAGATTTTTGCGTGTGCGCTATTCTCAATCTGTACACTACTGCTTTCCTCGAACCAAACCTTTGCAGTTGAGCGTCAAAAGACATTTTTACAGGTCTCTCCATCAAAACAACAACTCGGTGGTCTTGAACCAGGTGAGGTAAGGGAGGGAAGCTTCAAGGTTCAAAATATCGGAACCGGTGCTTTTGATTTTAAAGTCTATGCCTCTTCTTACGAAGTCAAAGGTGAGAATTATGACCCAGTCTTCGATGGTTCTAAGGATGGTCTCAAAATCGCCAATTGGTTCACATTCAGCCAAGATACTGGCCATCTTGAGTCGGATACTGAGGTAACTATTAACTACACAATTCGTGTTCCGAAGAACGCTCCAGGTGGTGGTCAGTATGGCGCCATCATGGTTGAAACCGTCAAGGAGAATGATGATAAGTCAAATATTCAGGCAATTTCTCGCGTCGGTATGGTAATCTATTCTCATATCAATGGTGAAATTAATCGTTGTACTAGGATTCTAGAGAATAAGCTTCCATCATTCCTCTTCAATCCTCCAATCTTTGGTGAAACCCGTGTTGAGAACTGTGGTAACGTTGACGCAGAGCTTAGTGTTAGCCTCAAGGTCTTCCCATTCTTCTCAAACGAGGAAATCTATACTAATGAAGAAAAACCAACTACTCTTAACACGCTGCCAGCCACAAAGCGCTACCATAAGGAACTTTGGGCTAATTCTCCAGCAATTGGTATTTTTAATGTTGAACAAGTCATTAAATATGGCTCAGAAACCAAGACTGAACGTAAACTCGTCATTGTTTGTCCAGTCTGGCTTATCGTCCTTATCGTTCTCTTTATTCTTTCAATCATCTTCTGGCTCGTCGCAAGAAATCGCGAGCGTAAAACCAACTCACGTGCTTAAAATCAATAGGAAAACCGGGATAAAATATGTCACTCAAATCTAAAATTTCTTCAGCTCAAAAGAATCATGTTAACTTCTTAATAAAAACCGCATCTGCATTTCTTCTTGCTGTTGGAGTTGCTACGGGCGCCGTATTTTATCCAAAAACTCCAACTGTCCATGCTGAAGAAACTGAAAAACCTGCCATGCGTATTCAAGTTTCTCCGACCGACAACCGTGTTTCACTCAATAAGGGCGAAACCACTGAATATTCATTCAACGTTGATAATACTGGTACTGAACCCTATGATTTTAAAGTTTATGTCACACCGTACTCTGTAACTAATGAGAAGTATAGTCCGAATTTCTCAAATGAAACCAGTCATACTATGCTTCGTCGTTGGATTGATTTTAAAAACGAAGCTGGTGAATATGTAAAGGAAAATACCTATACCGTTCAACCTGGGCAGCGTAAGGAAGTTCATTATCGTATTGTGGTTCCAGATGATATTCCAGGTGGCGGTCAGTACGCTATGATCTTCGTCGAAGCTATTCCAAAGACCGACAACAATACTGGCGGTATCCGTACTATCTCAAGACTTGGTTATCGTGTCTTTGGTCGCACGAATGGAGAAACGAAGGAGTCTGCCGAAATTTTAAATCACAATATGGATAGTTTTTATACATCTGGCAAAGTAAAGATGACTGGATCCGTTAAAAACAATGGTAATGCTGACTTTAACGCTATCTTTAAAATTAAGGTTGAAAAAATCTTTGGCGGTGTTGTTTATGAAGACAGCAAGGGGTATGACGTCTTGCCTGAAACCACTCGAACCATTGAAATGCTATGGGAAGATACTCCAGCCTTCGGTATTTATCGTATTACTTCTAGTATGAATGTACTGGACCAGTCGAGTAGCACCACGAAAATTGTCCTCATTATCCCGATCTTTATGATTGTAATCCTGCTTATGCTATTGACAATCACAATTGCCTGGTTTATAATTCTCTACAGAAAGCGACAAGCCCAGAAATCGAAGCTTATTATCTAATCGCGAGGATAAAAAGTTAAGAAGAAGGGGACGATGCGAGTCGTCAAGCGTTCAAAATAAAAATAAAAAAGCGAGTGTGAAAAATGAAGAAAAAAGGAATAATCGGTCTATTCGGTATAGCCTCCTTGGCTATGGCCGGATTAACCATTCAGGCTGCATTACCTACCTATGCAGCAAATAGTACTAATGTTACCGTCCAGCTAACGGTGCTTCCAAGTGGTGAAGCTCTCCAGATTGAGCTCCCAACAGATGGAAATGCCTTTACCTCAGATAAGGTGACCGTCAGGCAACAGTATGCTGAAGCTAAGGATATAGAGTGGCGCATTGTCTATAAAGATGATGCAGGCACGGAGACAACCTATCCAATGCCTCAGATCTCCGTAGCTGATCCACACGGTAATGCCACTTCTGGTACTCACGAAGACCAAGTTGACCTTACCGCATTAAACGGTGGAAAATATGGTTCATATAAAATCATTTCAATGATTAACAACAAGCCATCAACCGAAGATGTTGTGACCTTTGAATATCGTGCGCTAAAAATCAAAGACAACGGAACCGATCCAAATAACAATAATCCTCAGGTAATTATTGATCACGGTCCAAATGTCGATCATGTCAATGTCCAGATTTATGATCAGAATGGCAACCCAGTTCTCCCAGCTCCAATCAATGTGCCAACCACTGACACCACTGGTGGACATGGTGGTTCAACCAACTGGACTGTGCCTGTAACAGAGAACAATCTTAAAGATGGTCACTACTGTGTTGTCTTTACCGCTTATGATAATCTCGGCAATATTCTCGATCGTAACGCCAAGTACTGCTTCGATTACACTTCAAAGAAAGCTCCGCTCGTGCCAGATACTGGTGGATCAATCTTCGCTGGTACAAACTTTACTAACGCAGATTATATCTCAACTTCACTCGCCGTCTTCTTTGTCGCAGCATTCTTCGCGCTTATGGTATTAAAGCGCAACCGCAAAGCAAAGCGCCGCTAAAAGCATCAAGAGAATAAAACACGCGCTACTAGAGCAAAAGCTCAAAAAATAGACTCAGATGGGTCTATTTTTTATGTTTAAGAACCAAATCTAGTGTGTTGTTTTTTCTACTCCAAAACCTTTTTTACTCCAAAACCTATTTTCTTGTATATTTTAAAAAATCATGCTAAGATAATATTGCTGGACGATTAGCTCAGTTGGCTAGAGCGCGTCTTTGACGTAGACGAGGTCAGAGGTTCGAGTCCTCTATCGTCCACCAGTATAGAACATCCGACAGGATGTTTTTTGTTTCTCTGAAATAGTTACTAAAAATAGTAGCTCAGATATTTAGGAATCCAAAACTACTACCACATAAATCGTCAACATATCAAGACGGCAAGACCGAAAAGCCTTATGTTATAATTAAACAAACTTAGTGTGGGAATTATGAAAACAGGGGAAATAATAAAACAATCTGAAATTTTGCGGGCTTCTAGATCGACGCTTATTGCGCCATTTTTTAAGCCCGTTGCTGTTGTTCTCTATAGTATCTTCCTCTTAACATTCACAGTCTTCCAAAATTCCGCATTCGCCGCTCCGTCTTCAATTAGTCTGACTCTTTCCGCTCCCTCTACTCAGCTCGATTTTTCTGCAACCGAGATGCATAATTCTGAATTTAAAAAGACCACTGCAATAAACGCCACAGTTACAACTGATAATCCACAAGGCTATACCTTATATATCTCAAGCGTCGATGAAAACACTTCGCTCGATAATGGCACCTTTAACCATATTCCATCGATTTCTACCGGCCTCAGTGAGACCGCTTTTACTGCCGCATCTTGGGGATACTCGCTCGACAATACTAATTTCAAACTAATCCCAAAACTCAGCACCATGGAGAAAATCGCCGAATCGCAACTCCCCGCAAACGCCGCCACGGTCGCCTCGGTTAATTTTGGTGTTAAGGTCACTCCAGATCTTTATGAAGGTACCTATCAGAAGGAGATCGTTTTCACCGCAATCACTAATTCAATAAAGACCGTCAGCCATATTGACGTGGGCCAACAAACTGCATATCGTATGCAGTGGATAAGTAGGTCAAATCATCCTGTTAAAGCAATTAAGCGTGGTTATCAGGCTCCGCCAGCGGGATTTGATGCTGGACTTTTTGAGGCAAAATTTCCGCTATCCCCACCTGGTGAACCAATTGAGACAATCGCCTGGTATGATAGGACCACTCAGAATATCTATATCTACAGCGATGCAGATGAAATTTATGTTAATGAAAACGCAAAAGCTATGTTCAAAGAAGTAACCGAGGATCGAGATCCTATTGATATCGACCTGACAGGCATTAATCTGAGCAAGGCGAAAGATCTTTCAGACTTTTTTGCAAGAACGAAAATTAACCATTTAAACCTTGGAGACTTTAATTTAGAGAGTGCTGAAAATCTTAGCAATATGTTCTATGGTACTAAATTCGTCAATCCTGATTCCACAGCAGTTGACCTTACCAAATTCAATACTAGTAGAGTAACCAATTTCAGTAGAATGTTCGCCGAATCAAATCTCACGGCAATAAATTTAACCGGTCTAGATACTAGTGCCGCCACTGATATCTCTGGTATGTTCCAAGGTATGACTAGTATTGCCTCTCTTGATCTAACGCCTCTTGACACCAGGAATGTAACTGATATGTCGAACCTTTTTGACCGTATGACAAGTCTAACTGATTTGAATATTTCATCACTTAACACCTCGAAGGTTACTAATATGAGCTCCATGTTTAGTGGTCTATCAGAATTAACAGATCTTGATCTTTTTCATCTAGATACCTCGAAGGTTACTAATATGTCTAGCATGCTCTCTGGACTTGGCAAGATTACTAGTCTCGATCTCTCACACTTTAATACAAGCAATGTGGAAGATATGAACAGTATATTCTCAGGCTGTAGTATGTTAACCAATATTAACTTTTCAGGGCTCGATACTTCGAAGGTTACCAATATGTCAAGTATGTTCTCCAGTATGGACAGTATAACCGATCTCGACCTCACTGAACTCGATACTGCAAATGTGGAAGACATGAGTAGTATGTTTAGCGGGTCTAACTCACTAGTCCATATTAACTTTTCAGGACTCGACACCTCAAAGGTTACCAATATGTCCAGTATGTTCTCTAACATGGCTAGTATAACTGACCTTGATCTCTCATCGCTTGATACACCATCGGTGACTGATATGTCCTACATGTTCTCATATTCAACAAGTCTTACGAATCTGAATCTAGCTAACTTCGATACTTCATCTGTAGAAACGATGTCAGGTATGTTTAGTGGTGCTTCAGGCATCGAGACACTGGATTTATCGCATTTTATCACCAGTAATGTTACTGATATGTCTAGTATGTTCTCTGGAATGAGTAATCTCACAAGCCTTGATCTCTCCAGTTTTGACGTGTCGCAAGTTTCTGAAATGAGTGGTATGTTTCAGGATGATGAAAGATTGACAACTCTTAATCTTTCAAGTTTTCATACTTCTTCAGCCACTAATATGAGTACCATGTTTGCTGGCATGCGCGATCTCGCCACCCTCGACATAAGTAACTTTGATACTTCTCAAGTTTCTGATATGAGCGGCATGTTCCAGGATAATGAAAGCTTGACAACCCTTAATCTCTCACACTTCAATACTAGTAGTGTTGAATATATGAATGATATGTTTATGAATACAAGCGGTCTCACTGGTCTTGATCTCTCTAGTTTTGACACATCCAATGTGAAAAATATGAACTCCATGTTTGAAGGAGCTCTCGCCGATAACGCAATACTCGATCTTTCAAGCTTTAATACCTCCAATGTTGGTATTAACCCAGGTAGCAATGAAGGTATGAAGAATATGTTCCTAAACTCCAAGGTCAAAACTATTTATGCTTCAAGCGCCTTTAATACGAGCCATATTGATGAACATGAAGAGCTCTTTGGTGGCAATGATAACCTTGTTGGTGGTAATGGTACCGCATATTCAGATTCCAATCCAACAACTAAAGCATATGCAGTTATTGATATTGCGGGTACTCCAGGCTACTTTACTCAAAAATAATTATGGTATACTTATCTAAAGTAATTTGGAGCATTTATGCAAAATCTAACTAATAAAATTAATGGTTTTCTCAATGCAGCAATCAGTACTACCGTCCTGATGATTTGCGTCGGATCTTTTCTTGCCCTCTTTCCAACTCTCAGTCTTGAAATTACGCGTTGGATTTTTATTATTGCACTCGTCTCGTCTGGCATTAGCATGATTAGTGCCGATCTCGCCGGCAAGCGTCAAACTGGCCTCCTTTCCGGAACCGTCTTCGGCTCGTTTATTATCTTGCTTGGTTTGATTATTTTGACCAACCCAGGTGTGCTTAGTATTATTCCGATCGCCATCGGCTTTTATGTTGTCATCTCCAGCTTGATTAAAATCCGCATGACTCTTGCCTTGCGTGAAATCTCCAACTCCGCCTTCACGGCTTCGATTTTAATGAACCTTATTTCGGTGGTTTCGGGTTGTGTGATTATCTTTCAGCCAATCACTTCCACTGCAGTTGCTATCATGATCGTCGGTATTATGCTGGTAGTCTATGGTGTGTCTGATCTGATTAATGTTTTTATCTTAAAGAAGCATGTTAAGGATTTTGCTAAAAACATGAAGGCTGCCAAGCGATATCTGACAGAGGATATTAAAGAAGCTGAAATTGTTGAAGATAAGAAGAAAAAATAAAAAATATTGCCAAAACCGGAAAATGGCGATATAATACAAAAGACTTCTGGGTCGGTAGCTCAGTTGGTTAGAGCACGGGCCTTTTAAGCCCGGTGTCGAGGGTTCGAGCCCCTCCCGACTCACCAGAATTTGAAAAATTACAGCCGCGAGGCTGTTTTTTGCTCTAAATTCCGCTTATCCTATCGAAAAACCGCAAAATATGCTATGATAAAGCAAATTTAATATTAATATTCTTATCACAAACTGAAATTTAAGTTGATATTTTGTGGTAATAAAAAGGCGAATCTATGGAGAATAAGGAACAAATTCGCAACGTTGCGATTATTGCGCACGTTGATCACGGTAAAACAACACTAGTTGATGCTTTACTAAAACAATCAAACACCTTCCGCGATAATCAGGCGGAAATGAACCAGACCCTCATTATGGACTCTGGCGATCAGGAACACGAGCGCGGTATTACTATTACCGCCAAGCAGACTTCCGTGCACTATAATGGCTATAAAATCAATATTATCGATACCCCAGGTCACGCCGACTTTTCTGGTGAAGTCGAACGTACTCTCAATATGGCGGACGGCGTGCTTCTTATAGTTGATGCTCAGGAAGGTCCAATGCCACAGACTAAATTCGTTCTAAAAAAAGCGCTCGATCTCAAATTAAAGCCAGTTGTTATCATTAATAAAATTGATAAACCAGCTGCTCGCATTGAGGAAGTTAAGGACGAGATTTCTGATCTCTTCTTGGAGCTCGCCACAGATGAGTCTCAGCTTAACTACCCAATCTATTACGCCGTTGCTCGTGATGGTAAAGCTGGAAAAACTACCGATCTTGATGATAATCTCCATGTCATCTTCGACTCCATTATCAATGATATGCCATCTCCAAAAATCGATGACGACGAGAGCAAAGGCTTGCAACTTCTTGTTGCCTCTCTTGCTGCCGATAATTATCTCGGTAAATACGCCATCGGTAAAATTCATCGCGGCAAAATCAAACACGGTCAGTCCGTCAAAGTGATGAAGACTACCTTTGAAAATGGTGAACCAAAAGTCACTTCTGAAAATGCTAAAATTGACCGCCTCTATGTCTATCGTGGTCTTGGTAAGGAAGAGGTTCAGGAGGCCTTTGCCGGCGACATCGTTGCTGTAACTGGTATTGCGGATGCCAATATTGGAGATACTATTGCTACTGGCGACAACCCAGAAGCTCTCCCAACCATCGAGCTTGAACCACCAACCCTCAGTATTTATATCGGCCCTAATACTAGCCCACTCAAGGGTAAGGAAGGTGAATTTACCACCTCCAGGCAAATTTCCGACCGTCTCCACAAAGAACTTGAGACCAATATTGCGCTTAAAATTGCTCAGGACGGTCTTGGCTATAAGGTCTCCGGTCGCGGCGAGTTGCACCTTTCAGTTTTGATTGAAACTATGCGTCGTGAAGGTTACGAACTCGAAGCTGGTCGTCCAGAAGTAGTCTATAAAGAAATTGATGGTAAAAAATGTGAACCATTTGAAGATCTTACGATCGAAGTCTCTCCAGAATACGTGGGCGCTGTTTCTCAGGAATTAGGAATTCGCAAAGCAGAATTAATCAGCCAGGAGCTTACTTCTACTGGTGCCACTCGCTTCACTTATGAAATCTCCACCGCCGCCCTGATTGGCCTTCGCAACCAGTTGATGACCGCCACCAAGGGAACCGTCTTGATGTCTTCTATTCCAAAAGGCTATCGCGAGATTGAAAGTAAATATAAACCAGAACGTAATGGTGTGTTGATTTCTTTTGAATCTGGCACTTCCACTGCCTATGCCCTCGATATGGCGCAGGCTCGTGGTATTCTCTTTATTCCTCCACAGGTCCCAGTCTATCAGGGAATGATTGTTGGACTTTCTAATAAAAAAGATGACATCGACCTCAATGTTTGTCGTGAAAAACAGCTCACCAATATGCGCACCCACGCTTCCGATGGCGCCATTCAGCTCACTCCTTACACCAATCTCAGCCTCGAGCAATGTCTTGACTTCCTTCTTGACGATGAACTGCTTGAAGTTACTCCAAAGAGCCTACGTTTAAGGAAACGCCAGCTTGACCCAATTAAGCGAAAACGCGAAGCTAAATCTAACTAGGAAAAACCGTGGTGGAGCAGGCATATCTTATCGATTCACACTGTCACCTACATGACCAAGACTTTTTTGCACCAGAAAAGCAGACCGAGCTTCTCAAGAAAGCTGTCGAAAATCAGGTGCAGAAGATTGTCTGTATCGGCACTGACCACCAGGATTCCCTAAATGCCGCAGAGTTTGTATTGCAAAATCCAAACTACCAGCTCTTCTGGTCCTATGGTATCCATCCATCCGAATGTGAAAAAGCAAGGCCAGTTGTAGATTTTTCAAAGCTAGAAAAACCACCAATTGCCATTGGTGAAGTCGGTCTGGATTATCATTACGGACGGGATGCACGCGACGCTCAAATTAAATTACTTGAAGAAATGCTCGATCTCGCAAATCGCTCCCATCTTCCATTAATTTTTCATGTGCGCGAAGCCTTTGATGACTTTTTTGCTATTTTAGATAACTTCAGCAACCAGGAAATTCGTGGTGTAGTTCACTCATTTACCGATAATAAAAAGAATTTAAAAAAATCTCTCGATCGCGGTTTCTATATTGGCGTGAATGGTATCGCAACTTATTCCACCCTTCCGATGCCTCCGCTAGACCGTATCCTACTCGAAACTGACGCCCCATTTTTAGCACCGGTTCCATTCCGTGGCGAAACTAATGATCCTAGTCATATTAAAGACATTGCAAACTGGCTAGCGGAAAAAATAAATCTTCCTCAAGCTGAAGTTGCCAAAATCACCTCAGCCAACACGGAGGCCTTGTTCGGTATCTAAATAGTTAGGAAGATGAAAAATGGAAAAATGGAAAACAGTATGGAATTAGGCTTAGAAAATACTCCCAAACAAATAAAGCAAATCTATCTTGATTATGCTGCCGCCACCCCAGTCGATGCGCGGGTACTTTCCGCTATGCAGCCTTATTTTACGGAAAAGTTCTATAATCCTTCCGCCTCCTATCTTCCAGCCAAACATATTAGGGAAGAATATGAAGCGAGAAAAGCCGTCCTAGCTAATTCCATCGGTGCCAAATCTCCAGATTTAGTCATTACTGCCGGCGCCACGGAGTCAATTAATCTTGCCTTCACGGTTTTGCGGAATTTTCAGTCCGCTCATTGTCTAATTCTTGAGACCGAGCATGCGGCCGTGCGTGAATCTGCCAAAAATCTCTCAAGTGACTACGAGAAAATAAAAGTTGATCGGTTTGGTCTAATCGATTTAGAAGACTTCAAGTCAAAAATTAAAGAAAATACCGTTCTCGTCTCTATCGCCCTTGCCAATAATGAACTGGGCACCATCCAGCCACTCTCGGACATTAGCCGCATTTTGCAAGAGGTTCGCGACCAGCGTCTAAAAACTAAAAATCTCACCCCGATCTATCTTCACTCCGACGCCTCTCAAGCAATGAACTTAATTGATCTCTCCGTTGCTAGGCTCGGCGTTGATCTGTTAACAATCAATGCCGCAAAGGTTTATGGGCCAAAGGGAATCGGAGCGCTCTATGTCGCGCGTGGAATTAGACTCTCTCCTATCACTTTTGGCGGTGGACAGGAAATGGGGCTACGTTCTGGTACTGAGAACGTACCCAATCTCGTCGGCTTCTCCGTCGCCAGCGAACTCGCAAAAAAGCATCTCATAAGTAGTCGTAAACAGTATCAAACCTTAGCTAAAACTTTTCGTGAAATTATTGAACAAAAATCCAAAATTACTCCACTTTGGCTGGGGAATCCGAAACACCAACTGGCAAACTTCATTCCAGTCTGCTTTGATGGACTTGATGCTGAGCGTTTAATTTTTAAATTAGAGGACCGCGGCATTTATGTTTCCACCGGTGCCGCCTGTGCTGCCTCTAAGGGACAAAAATCTCACGTCCTTTCAGCCATTGGACTGTCGGATTCAGAAATCGCTGGTTCTCTCCGCATTACTCTTGGTAAAGATACTACCCTTGAAGATATTGAAACGGCAGCCAATAATCTTGCTGAAGTTGTCAACTTGGAAGCAAGACGCCTTAAACTAATAGATTAAAAGTGAATATTTAAAACCTAAAAATGGATAAAAATTAAGAAAGGAAAGTATGCAGGAATATACTGAAGCCGAAAAACAGGAGAATGCCAAAAAGACGGTCTTTGTTGGTATGTCTGGCGGTGTAGATTCCTCTGTTTCAGCCCTTCTTCTCAAAAATGCTGGCTTCAATGTGGTTGGGGTTTATATGAAAAACTGGTCGCGTAACCTTCCTGGTATGAAATGTCCGTGGGCGGAGGATTTAGCTGATGCTAAACGGGTGGCTACTAAGCTTGATCTCGACTTCCGTATCTTCGATTTTGAGGAAGAATACCACCAAAAAGTTGTAGACTATATGCTTTCTGAATTTAAAAAAGGTAACACTCCAAATCCTGACATTATGTGTAATCAGGAGATCAAGTTTAAATTGTTTTATGAGGTTGCCAAGGAACAGGGAGCCGATCTTATTGCAACTGGACATTATGCTCGCACCGATTCGAAAAACCTTCTGAAGGCTGTTGATCAAAACAAAGATCAGACCTACTTTCTCTATCGCATATCTGAGGACGCTGTGCAACATACTATCTTTCCATTAGGAAATTTTCTTAAACCAGATGTCAAAAAAATGGCTGCCGCGGCCGGCCTAGACAATGCTTATAAAAAAGAATCGATGGGGGTCTGTTTCGTTGGTGAGGTAGGGATTCGCGACTTTCTCAAGGAATATTTTGAAGTTAATCCTGGCGAAATCGTAGACCGTGAAACACAGGAAGTGGTTGGCACTCATGAAGGTGCAATTTTCTATACAATTGGTCAGAGGCATGGCTTAAGTATTAGTGGTGGTCTGCCATATTATATTGTCGATAAAGATATGGATAAAAACATCGTCTATGTTTCGCGCAATATCAATAATCCAGACCTCTGGACCAAAGAACTAAAGCTTAAAGATGTATTTTTGCGTCCACTCTTTGATCAGTCCGGAAAGATAGTCAATTTGCCAAGCCACGTCGATGTACGTATTCGTCATCGCGCCAGCTTGCAAACCGCTCTACTAAAAATTGACCATACAACTAAAACTGCCATCCTTGTCTTTGACACTGAATTCAAGCGTCCCGCCGCCGGCCAATCTGCAGTATTCTATGTTGGGGACATCTGTGTGGGTGGTGGTATTATTGAATAATTCCATCAGAAAAAGTCACTAACATAAAAAACTACAAAGTAAAATTACAAAGTAAAAGAAAAGTAAAACTAAAAAGTAAAAGTAGAAGTTAAAGTTAAAGTAAAACCCTATCTCTTGAAGCAGGTCCCGCCCTTGTGGATTTCAAAATCGTGGGTAAAATCTTCAATAAAGCGCATTACGCCCACTTTCTCGATTTTTTCATCTATCCCCTCCACTACGTAATCCGAACCATCCTGACGTTTAGCGGAAATTGCCGTGTCACTAGTCGGGTCAAATTTTAAGGTAATTGTACCCTCTCCATTTTTGCAAATAAGACTAATTGATCCATCGCCCGTAAGAGCCTTTTTCAGCATTAAAATCGCAATTATGCCGAGTACTCCAATTATAAATAGGGTTATTAATTTTCTCATTTTTCTCCTTTGATTTACGGATATTTATAATTGTGAAGACTCGCCAGTCGCTATAAACTAGTCCCAACATACCATACAATTATGGTTATGTCTATATTTTACTGAAGCCATTTGATACTTGATTGACAATTAAAATAATTATGTATAACATAAGGAATATAGATCAAATGGAAATTATACAGTTAAAAAACATTACTAAAAAATATAAAGATAAGGTTATTTTTAGTGATGTCAATCTCACTATCCCAAGCAGTTCATTTACGGTATTGATGGGTGAAAGTGGTTCAGGTAAAACTACCTTATTGAATATCATAGGCGGGTTAGAACCTCAAACTTCTGGCGAAGTAATTATTGAACAGCAAAATATTAAAAATTTTAATGCACGACAGCGAACAGATTTTTATCGTCATGAAGTTGGCCTAATTTTTCAGGGTTCATATTTGCAGCCTCAACTTACTCTTCTTGAAAATATAAGTTTACCGGGTGTTTTTACTAAAATGCCTAGAGCGGAACGCGATCAGCGTGTTAGAGAATTAGCTAGAAATCTAGGTATTTCAGAAGTATTGAGTAGTCTACCGAGTCAAGTTTCTGGCGGACAGGCCGAACGAGCTTGCATTGCACGCGCATTGCTATTAAATCCAAAAATAATTTTGGCAGACGAGCCAACTAGCAATCTTGACGAAAAAAATGCCAATATTATTTTACAGCTACTAAATAATATTAGATTGCAGCGCGGGATCACCGTGATAGTTTCAAGCCATAGTCAACTTGTGGCTAGGTTTGCTACTCAGCTTGTCACTGTTGAAAATGGAACCATCTATGTTCAGTGAGCTCACTAGAATCTCTCATCGACTATTTGTCTCCAATCTGACTAAAAGTCTTACTACAATTGTTTCGATCGGCATTCTCTATTCTGTGATTGCCGCACTGATTTTTATTACGAATGGTCTTGCGCAAACACTTAAGAACTATTCCAATGAAATCAATGATGGTGAGGTTTATCTACTCACAGAATATGAAGGGGAAGATGATGATTTGATAGAAAGACGAGCCAAAAAATATCATGGCGAAAAGATTGAATTATCCAAGTCCCAGTTAGATAGATATGGAATTACCATGAATGACTCTGCAATTATTTTAAAGTTTATAAATATCGCGCAGGCTGAACAATATTATAACTGTAAGGATACTAGGGAATTTGGTTATGCTAGTGACGAGTATCACATAACGGAGTTGTTTAGTCAGAAAATTAGTGCCAAACAAACACTGGAAAATACGAAAAAAGAAAAGATTATTCCTATTATTATCATCTTAATCATCGCCTCGATGTTGATTTTTGTATTCATCATCTCGCATATAATTTCTAGTGATGACAAGATAATTTTCATGTATCGTTCACTCGGTGCCACCAAAAAACAGATCTTTTTTATCTATTTTAGTTACATACAAGAAATCTGCTTCTATATCATAGTTATGATGCTCGTTGTCGGAGGCATCATGGCAGGTTTGTCGAAAATTTGGATTGGATCCTACTTTACAGACTGGCTTTTGTCATATTTTCCTGGCGGCACTAATCCCAAAGTTAGTACTTTTGGGTTCAATGAAGATTTCATATACTTATTTATTTCTCTTTTTGCCTCGTCTTTTCTATCGTTTCTTCTGTGTATTGATCAATTCTTCACCAAGAAAATTTCGCAGCGCATAAAAGGAGCATAAATGTATTTTACTGATGTTTTAAAATTAAGTTTTCGGAAATTTATCAGGCAATTTCGTCGCAGTTATAAACTTGTCGTTGCCATGTCTATATTATTTTGTCTCATTTTTACAATAAATCTCTTTTTTACTGGACTTAGGAATTCTTACATTAAATTTTCGCAGTCAAAAGTTGGTGACCAAGTTATAATTTCCGCAACTAGCCCCAATTCATATACTGATCTAAAAAAGCTAGAAGAAGTTGCTAAAAACGAGATGGTTCAAGATATTGAAAAATTTGGTGGGAAGATTCTCAAAAACACTCGGTCCGTCACTAGAAATAATATTCCAGTTCTGCCAAAATCCTCTGTCCAGAATCTAATCGAAGTTGATCCGTCGAATGCACCAAAAGATGCCATTCCGATTCTTACTACCACATCCTTTGGTGAATTACTATTGGGTCAATACGATAATAAAAAAAATAAACTCACTGCCGTCGAATATCTCTCCAAATATCAGGATTATCGAGAAAAAGTGCTAGGGAAAACTTTTGAAACTGATAATGGTGCAAAGTTTTTTGTTGTTGGATTATTGCCAGGTAGCTACCATCTGACCAACTATTCATTTTATGCATTAGAACGAAATGTAGATACAACACTCTTAAATGAGTTACTTGATGATATTCCTCTGCAGGGTTTTGAACCAATTGCAGTCGACAATGGCAATCAAGACTTCTGGCAGACTGGGCAAAATGTTGAATACGAAATGGTTTATGCGGTCTTTGACAATCAAAAAGACGCCCGCCATTATCTCGAACAGGGGAAAGCTAGCTTCCGAATGGTTACACTAGACGACAGAAGCTATAATGCAAATGTGATACTCGGTTTATCTCCAGAAATTACCTTTATATTCAATTTTTTCCAGATTATAATCA
>CAUTMI010000003.1:0-6492 GCA_963539465.1 uncultured Candidatus Saccharibacteria bacterium
TTATAATCAGAATCATCTCTTTCATGTTATTTATTGTCGCTACAGTCGTTATTCTCTCCACAAATACCAGGTTAATTGCACAAGATGAAGAAGAAATTGTACTCTATCGTAGTCTCGGTGCCACAAAGTCTCAGCTAAAAATATTTTACGGTATTTATTTCTTCATCTTAATCATCAGTGCGCTCATCTTTGCCTATTTTGTTGCTTCGTTCATCCTCATTCTCTTTCATCTATTTCGTGGTCAGTTAATTAATATTCAAGCCGCACTAGCCTTTAGCTTGAAAGATGTTCCGCAAGTTTTTTGGTATGGTGTTAGTTCTGATATTCTCGTTATTATTGTCGCAGCACTGCTCCTCGCCCCACTCTCTACTCTCTTGAATTCCAGAAAGTTCTCCCCTCGCGTGGTATAATATTTGCTATGAATGCAAGTGAAATCCGTCAAAAATTTCTTGAATATCAGCAAAAACTCGGCCACCAGGTAATTGCTCCGGCTAGGTTAGTGCTGGAAAATGACCCCACCACCCTGTTCACAGGTTCTGGTATGCAGCCGCTTTTACCTTTCTTACTTGGCGAGCCGCACCCAGCTGGCAAGCGACTTTCTGATTCTCAACCATGCTTGCGCCTGCAGGATATCGAAGATGTGGGTGACCCAAGACACACCACGGTTTTTGAAATGCTTGGTAACTGGTCGCTTGGGGATTACTTCAAGCAGCAGCAAATTCCGGCCTTCTTCAAATTTTTGACCGAAGTGGTTGGACTTGACCCACATAAAATTTATGTCACTTGCTTTATTGGTAGTGAAAAATATGGTATTCCAAAAGACACGGAAGCCGCTGAGATTTGGCAACAGGTTTTCAAAGAGGCGGGTGTTGATGCTAAAATTGCCGAAATCGGTAGTGCAGAAAATGGAGCAGAGCGTGGAATTTTTGACGGTGAGCATATTTTCTTTTATGACGACCATGAAAACTGGTGGAGTCGTGGCGGTGGTGTAGAAACTACACCAATTGGTGATCCATGTGGTCCAGATTCTGAGGTCTTCTATGATTTTGGTGAAGATAAACAGGATATTGTAAAGTATAGTAAGTCTCATCCAGCCTCTGATGGTGCACGCTTCATGGAAATCGGCAATCAGGTCTTTATGCAATATAAGCGTAATGAGGATGGTAGCTTCTCTGAACTTAAGCACAAGAATATTGACTTTGGTGGCGGACTTGAACGTATCGCAGCGGCTGCTATCGACTCCTTCGATGTTTTTGAAACCTCGCTCTTACGTCCTCTAATCAAAAAACTTGAAGAAATTTCTGGCAAAACCTACAAAGAAAATACATCTGATATGCGCATTATCGCCGACCATTTACGCGGCGCTTATCTCCTGGCTGCTCAGGGGCTTACCCCAAGCAATCGTAAACAAGGTTACGCTATGCGTCGCCTAATTCGTCGTGCTATTCTTAAGGCTCTCAATCTTGGTATTGAGCAGGATTTTCTTGCTCAGATGATCCCGTTAATTGAAGCGAATTATGCTGACCTCTCTGATGAAATTCTTGACAACAGAAAAGATGCTCTCGCTGTTCTTATTCGTGAAGAGCAGGCCTTCCGTAGAACCTTAAATCGTGGACTTAAAGAACTCAACAAGATGAAAGCTTCTGGCTTGACTGGCAAGGAATTATTTATGCTGCAGGATACCTATGGTTTTCCGCTTGAATTATCCGTAGAGGAAGCTCAGCGAGAAAATATTCAACTTAGCGAAAACTGGCAGGCAGAATTCGAGCAGTGCCTTGCCGAGCAACGTGCACGCTCTAAGACGGCTTCCGAAGGTATGTTTAAGGGCGGCCTTGAAGACCATAGTGAAATGTCTACCAAATATCACACCGCAACACACCTACTCCTAGCCGCTTTGCAGAAGCTCATCGATAAAAATATTGGCCAGTCTGGCTCCAATATCACCTCCGAACGTCTGCGTTTCGACTTTAACCTTGACCGCAAGCTAACTCCAGAGGAAATTAAATCCCTTGAAGATCAGGTTAATCTCTGGATTTCAGAAGATCATCCAGTGGTATTCGCTGAATATGATAAGGAATACGCAAAAAATACCCTAAAAGCTCACGGTCAGTTCTGGGAAAAATATCCAGAAAAGGTCAAAGTCTATACAATTGGTAATTTCAATCAGCCAGTCTCGCGTGAAATCTGTGGCGGCCCACACGTTGAGCATACCGGTTTGCTCGGTAAATTCAAAATCAAGAAAGAAGAATCTTCCGCCGCTGGCATTCGCCGCATCAAGGCTGTCTTAGAATAAATAATTAAAACTGAAGTGGAGGCATATGGAACGACTAATTGAATATCTTATTCCTGAAAATTATCAACTTGAACTACGTGTTAATAAACAAACTGAAGAAGTGCAAGGGCGTGTAGTTATAAAAGGGCAGGCGGTTAAACCAAACCTCAAATTGCATGCCAGGGAATTAAAAATCGCGAAGGTTACAATTAACGACCAGCCAGTCGGTTTCCATCTCGATCAGGAAAATCAATTACTTCTACTTGATTCGGAGAAAATCCTAACTGCAAGAAGTTCCAAAAAATCTGTTTCGGATTCTACCGTTCCCGAGGAGAATAATTCCAAAAATGCAAATCCTAGCCAAATCCCCATAGATAATCCTAGTCAAATCTCCATAGATATTCGCTATAGCTTCAAGCTCAGCCATAGCATGATCGGCATGTATCTCTCGACTTATCAGCATCAAGGAAAAGAAGAGCGTATTGTTTCCACTCAGTTCGAGTCGCATTACGCTAGAATGATGTTTCCGTGTGTCGATGAGCCAGAAGCTAAGGCCACTTTTGATGTTAAGGTCATTGATACCGATATTGAAGATACGATCCTTAGCAATATGCCAGTAGATACAGAACGAGTCTTAACTTATACCTCTGTTAATGCAGACCTTAATCCTAAAGATGATGCAAACGCTTTAAATCTCAATACACAGGTTTCGCGTAAAATCGTTACCTTCAAGACCACGCCGAAGATGTCAACTTATCTTTTAGCTATTTGTATCGGTAAATTTAACAAAGTTTCTGGAAAAAATCAGCACGGCATTGAAGTAACAACCTATGCGGCACTCAATCAACCAAAAGAGCGTCTCGAGTTTTCTAATCAAATCGCTATGGAATCTCTTGATTTTTATGACCAGCTCTTTAGTTTCTCATATCCTCTACCAAAACTAGACCAGGTTGCTATCCCGGATTTTGATGCTGGTGCTATGGAAAACTGGGGTCTTGTTACCTATCGTGAATCTTGTCTTCTTGCGGATGAGAATACTCCAAAAACCACCAAAGAATATATCGCCACAGTGGTCACCCATGAGCTCTCACATCAGTGGTTTGGTAATCTCGTGACCATGAAGTGGTGGGATAACCTCTGGCTTAACGAGAGTTTTGCCAATATGATGCAATTTTACTCAGTTGATCATCTCCGACCGGATTGGCAAATTTGGCAAGACTATTTTACGGAAGACTGTCTCTATGCCCTACGACGCGATTCCTTGAAAAACGTTCAGGCAGTTCAGCAGCCAGTTTCTGATCCCGCTGAGATTGATACGCTTTTTGATGGAGCCATTGTTTACGCAAAGGGCTCACATCTAATGTTTATGTTGATGCGTCTAATGTCTGAGGAGCAATTCTTTAAGGGCTTAAAGGACTATTTTAAAAAATATCAATATCAGAATACCACCGGAGACGATCTCTGGGCTTGCTTACAAAAATATGCTGACTTTGACGTAAAAAAGATGATGGATTCCTGGATTTTGCAACCAGGTTTCCCAATGATTAATGGCAAAAAACAGCAACGCTTCCTAGCGGATGGTTCAACCGATGAAACCACTTGGCTTTTACCAAAAATCACCGATGATATGTCTGGCCACTATTTAATCCAGCTTTCCGATGCAGAATTCAAGTCAAAAATTGCTAATTTCAAGAATCTCAGCTTTGAACAAAAGCTCCGACTTCTGATCGATCGCAGCCTTATGATGCGTACTCCATATATTAATACCAGTAGTATTCTCGATCTTCTTCCTGAATTTAAGAATGAGAAGCTAGAATCGATCTGGCAACTAGTGGTGACTTTGATTGCGAACCTCAAGATTTTCTTCTCCCCAGATTCTCCACACTATGCCAAATTCCAGCAATACGTAATGCAGCTGGCGGAAAATAATCTTCAAAGGTTGGGGCTTTCTCCTGCAGAAAATGATACGACTGACGATCTTAAACTTCGTCCTCTCATCTTGAACTTTGCTATCTATGCAGATAATTCAGAAATCATAAGGCAGCTGGCTGATCTTTATAATCAGAAGATTGGTGTAAAACAAGATTTTTCAATGGTCTCACCAGAACTTGTCGACGTAATTGTGAACGCCAAGTTTAGATTTGGCAGAGAAGAGAGTTTTTCTGAGCTTCTCGCGCGATACCAAACTGAGTCTAACCCAAATTATAAATCCATAATTCTTGACACAATCACAGATAGTCGCGAGCAAAAGCACATCGGAAAGCTTATCGCATTACTTGAAAAGCAGGATATTGTGCGCCTGCAAGATCATATATCTCTCCTGGCTAGCCTCCTATCAAATTTCTGGTCCAAGCGGGCAGCCTTAAACTGGTTCTACAGCCACTGGGACTACATTAAGGAAATCACTGATGGTAAATCTATCGACGATTATATACGCGTTGTTGGAGCTAGGATATCCACCGAAGATGAGGCCAAAGAATTCAAGGCATTTTGTAAGGGGATAGAAAATGATCCAGCCGTGGCACGCGCGATCAAAATAGCTGAATTTGGCATCGATCTAACCTTGAACTGGAAAGAGCGAGAATCTAGTAATATATATAGTAAATTGTCTGAAATTTTGTAAATGAATTCATATATATCTGTAATTAAAATCATATATATTATAGGATTTTAAATATCATTAAATCTGGCGTTAGAAGTGCGGCAAATATATAAATAATGCATAAATGATGCATAGATAATACGTAAATAATGCCAGAAATCTAGAAAAACATTGAAAATCACGACTAACAGGGGTGAATATTAAAAAATCGGTCAAGGGAAAGTCGAAAAATCTGAGAAATTTGAAGAAAATTAAAAAATCTTAAAAAATCTTTCAAAAAACCCTTGCAAACTTTCAAAAGCTGTACTACAATACTAAACAAGTTCAGCAAGTCAACAAGTTGACCACTGCCATGAAGAGAAAACTGCGAGGTAATCTCCTTGGAAAAATCCAAGCGAAGATTTCTAAAGGTTATCGAATTGATAATCCGTTCATTGCAGAGTTTCAATTAACAATTTGGACAACGATGAAAATAAAATAGACTTGCATCGTATTTATCCAAATAAATCCCTTCTCGGGTTTAGGAAGATAGATACAGAATTAGTAATTGAACTTCGATTACTAGTTAAGTCAATGCATAAAAAGGTAAATAAGGGCACTAATAGTGGATGCCTTGACAATCAATACCGATGAAGGACGTAGAACTCTGCGATAAGTCTTGGGGAGCTGAGAGCAAGCTTTGATCCAGGAATCTCCGAATGGGGCAACCTAATACGAGTCATGTCGTATTGCAATTACTTGAACACATAGAGTAATTAGACGGGAACCAGCCGAACTGAATCATCTTAGTAGGTTGAGGAAAAGAGAATAAACAATGATTCCGAAAGTAGTGGCGAGCGAAATTGGAACAGCCCAAACCTTAACATAACCATACGGTTTAACGGCCAGAGTTATGAAAGGGGTTGAGAAATTAGATAATTTTTATGTATAGCGGTCGACTAACTGTTGTCTACTCACTGTTAAGGAGTATATGCCTGGCCAAGCGGCCTTGAGCGCCTCCGAAATAGTGAGTAGACAACAATCCGACGGTTATACATAAAAACCAACATCGTTAAATGAGTGGATAATGATAAAATCCTTTAGATCATAGCAGAAGTGCTTGAATGGCACACCAAAGAAGGTGAGAGTCCTGTACGCGAAATGGTCTTAGGCATTATATATCTTTTTTCAAGTAGGACGGGGCACGAGAAACCCTGTTTGAATCCGGCAGGACCACCTGCCAAGGCTAAATATATTGATTGATCGATAGCGAACTAGTACAGTGATGGAAAGGTGAAAAGAACCCCGGGAGGGGAGTGAAATAGAACCTGAAACTTAGTGCCTACAAGGTGTCGGAGCAGCTTCGGCTGTGACGGCGTGCTTTTTGTAGAACGATCCAGCGAGTTAATGTTGTCGGCGAGGCTAAGTCAAATGATGGAGCCACAGTGAAAGCGAGCCTTAACAGGGCGAACAGTCGGCAGTATTAGACCCGAAACCGGGTGACCTAACCATGTGCAGGTTGAAGCTGCGGTAACACGCAGTGGAGGACCGAACCAGGGCACGCAGTAAAGTGCTTGGATGACATGTGGTTAGCGGTGAAATGCCAATCGAACTCGGAGATAGCTGGTTCTCCTCGAAA